>NZ_JBIBGL010000012.1:96978-382776 GCF_042956465.1 Embleya sp. NPDC008237 | reverse complement strand
CGGCGGCTTCGCTTTCCTCGCTTTCGGCGTCCACCGCGTTTCCGCGTTTTCCGCCTCCCGGACTCTAGCAGATCTTGCGACCCGCTTTTCGTCCGCTGCTTTCCGCCTTCGAAACTTTCGTTTCCTTGGCTTCCGGCTCTTCGAGCTTAGCAGATTCGGTAACCCGTTTCCGCCACGCTCCGGCCGATTGGGAATTCCAAAACCACGCGCACAAGAACAGCAAATAGCCCAACCCGTCGCGAATGAACGCGACCGATGATCGAGAAATTCGATGGTGATGCTGCGGCAGGAATGCGATCCTTGACGGACGCCCCGCTCGACCCTGGCAGAGACTACCAGACTGTCGCGCCGTTGAACAACTTCGCGACAACCCTTCGAATCTACGTGTGCGTCCGGTGGACTGTCAAGATCACCTCTTCAGGCGACCATCGGCAGCTCGTCCGCGACGTCCGAGGATGCCACATCCCCCTGCTCTCCGGCGAATTCGCCCCGGCGGCCCAGGACCACCACGTAGCCGAGGAACAGGGCCTCGGCCGCCACGCCGATCGCGATGCGGCCCCAGGTCGGCAGGCCGGACGGAGTCACGAAGGCCTCGATGACGCCGGATACGACCAGGACCAGGGCCAGGCCGACGGCCATGCCCAGGGCGATTCGGCCCTCCTCGGCGATCGCCCCGGCCCGGGTGCGGGGACCCGGGTCGATCACGGTCCAGCCCAGGCGTAGACCCACCCCCGCCGCGATGAACACCGCGGTGAGTTCGAGCAGGCCGTGTGGCGTGATGAGGCCGAAGAACACGTCCAGGCGGCCCGCGTCGGCCATCAGGCCCGCCGAGATGCCGATGTTCATCGCGTTGCTGAAGACGATGAACAGCACCGGCAGGCCGAGCAGGATGCCCAGGGCCAGGCAGCCGGCCGTGACCCACGCGTTGTTCGTGGCCACCTGGGCGGCGAAGGAACTCGCCGGGGCGCTGGAGTAGTAGGTCTCGAAGTCGCCGCCGGGGCGGGTCATCTGTCGGATGTCGTCCGGTGCGGCCACCGCGTCGCGGACGGCCGGGTCGTGTGCCACCCAGGCCGCGATGATCGAGGCGAGTGCGACGAAGACCAGTGCCGTGACACCCCACCAGCGGCGACTGCGGTAGACCGCCACAGGGAATCGAACGGTCAGGAACAGCACCGCCTCGCGCCAGGCCGGCGTACGGGGTGCGGTGACCGCCGAGCGGGCCCGCGCGGTCAGGGTGGAGAGCCGGCCGACCAGCACCGGGTCGGGCGCGGCCGAGCGGATCGTCGACAGGTGGGTGGCCGTGCGGCGGTAGAGCGTCACCAGCTCGTCCACCTCGGGGCCCGACAATCGCCGCCGCCGGCGAGTCAGTTGTTCCAGGCGTTGCCACTCGTGGCGGTGCACCGCGACGAACACGTCGACATCCATACGGTGCATCCTCTCTGGGAGTGGCATCGATGCACACACGGGAGGTGGACGTGTCCGAGCTCGTCACGGGCGAAGCGGTCGCGCTCGACCTGCGACCGGCGCGATTGCCCAGTCGGGCGATCGCGATGGTGATCGACCTGTCCGCGCAGGTGGCGCTGCTGCTGCTCGCGGTCTGGCTGGTGTCACTGGCGGTTCCGGTCGAGGACGACGCGCTCGCGTCGGCGTTGTTGTTGTCGATCGTCGTGTTGGTCGTGGTCGGGTGGCCGGTCGCCTGGGAGACCGCCAGTCACGGGCGGTCGCCGGGAAAGATGGCGCTCGGGCTTCGGGTGGTCCGCGACGACGGCGGGCCGATTCGGTTCCGGCACGCGTTGGTTCGCGCGCTGCTCGGGTTCTTCGTGGACTTCTGGACCACGTTCGGGTGCGGCGCGGTCTTCTCTTCGCTTGCCTCGAAGGACGGCAAACGGCTCGGTGACATGGCGGCGGGCACGTTCGTCGTGCGGGAGCGCACTCCCGCTGCGCGGCACCTGCCGGTTCCGCTGCATCCGGCCGCCTCCGCGTGGGCGACCGGGATCGAGTTGTCCGGACTGACCGATGATCTGGCTCTGGCCATTCGGCAATTCCTGTCGCGGCGTGGCGAGCTGGATCCGGCGATAGAGGCTTCGCTGGGCGAGCGGTTGACCGTGGATACCGCGAACCGGATCGGAATCGGTCCGCCGCCCGGAATGCACCCGGTGGTCTACCTGGCCGCGGTGCTGGCCGAGCGGCAGCGGCGGGACTGGGAGCGGTATGCCGGCGGCTCACACGGTCTCGCCCCCGCAGCACCCGCACCGGCCCCCATGCGGACACCGGCACCGGCACCCATCCCGACGCCGCCACCGATCCGGATGCCGCCGCCAATCCCGACATCGACGACGACATCGACGACGCCACCGACGCCGTCCCCCACCGCGCCACAGCCATCGGAGCACGCCCCGGCCCGGCCGCCGCTCCATGAACAGGTCCCACCGCCCCCGCCCGCACCGACAGGCGCACCGACAATCGCTCCGGCTCCCGCCCCCACACCCGCACCCGCCCCCCGGCCCGCCCCCGCCGCACCGCCCGCCGATCCCGACCGGCGTGGGCGTCCCGGGTTCACCCCGCCGTCGTGATCCGCGGGTTCGGCGGTGTGTCGAGGGCTTCGAGTTCGATACCGGGGGCGGCGAGGACCACGTCGCCGCTCAGGTGCACGGTGGCGCGGTCGCCGGTGGCGAGGTCGTCCACCTCGTAGCGTTCGACGAGCAGACCGTCGTGGTTTTCGACCGCGGCCAGGGTCCAGGACTGGTCCACGGTGTGTGCCGCCAGTACCGGTTCGGTCAGCGCGATCAGGCGTAGCCGGGCGGAGCCGCCGGGGGTCAGGTTCAGCATGGTCGCGGTGGCGATCAGAAAGGCGGGCGAGCGGCCGGTGAAGCCGGCGGCCTTCGCCTCGGCCTCGGTCGCCGGCACGTCGAGGTTCGGGTCCGCCGCCGCGCGCAGCCACACCACGCCGGCCGCGCCGTCCACGACCGTCGCGCCGCCGCGGACCCGCCAGCCGCCGGCGAGCGCCTCCAGGCGCAGCGGTCGTCCTCGGGCGTCGAGGGTGAGGTCGATACCGCTGCCTGTGTAGCGCCAGCCGATCGGGCCGGGGGCACAGGAGAAGCGTTCCTCGCCGAGGGGGGTGCCGTCGTGCGGGTCGTGGAAGGAGTAGGTGCCTGAGGGCATGCGCGGACCCTACGACACCGTGGGTTCGCCGGCGGCCACGACGCGGGTGAGCAGGGCGGTGAAAGTGGCTCGCTCGGCGGGGTCCAGCGGGGCGAGCAGCTCGTCCATCGCGGCGTCCACGAGTGGTTCCTGCCGGGCCAGGCGCTGTGCGCCGGCGGGGGTGGTGGTGATCGCGTTCTTGCGCCGGTCGCGGGGGTCGGGGGTGCGGGTGATCAGGCCGTCGGCCTGGAGGCTGTTCAGGATCGCGACCATGTCCTTGGGGTCGATGGCCACCGCGCGGGCGAGTTCGGCCTGGGCGACCGGGCCGTACTCGCGGACGGCGATCAGCACCAGGTGGTGGAGCATCGGCATGCCGTCGGCGGCCAGCGCGCCGCGGACCAGTCCTCGGCCGTGCGCGGCGGCGCGGCCGAGCAGCCAGCTGGGCAGGGCGCGGATCCGGGCGGGGGCGGGCAGCTTGTCGACCATGGGCGCAGCCTATCCGGAGAATCGTTGGACTTTCCCATGATCAAGCGAATACCGTTGGGAGTCCCCATGATTCCTGGAGGTGTGTGTGCGTCGCGTTCGCTATGACGAGTACGGCGGTCCGGAAGTGTTGCGCGTGGAGGAGGCCGAGGCGCCCGAGCCGGGGCCGGGCGAGCTGCTGATCCGCACCGAGGCGATCGGGGTGAGCCTGCCGAGCGTGCGGAAGGTGCGCGAAGGCGGGCTGCCGTTGCCCGGGGTGTTCGGCGGAGAGGTGGCCGGCGAGGTGGTCGCGGCCGGTCCGGACGTCTCCGGGTATGCGGCCGGGGACCGGGTGGTCGCGATCTCGTTCACGAACGCGTACGCGGACCTGGCGCTCGCGCCGATCTTCACCGCGTCGCACATCCCGGCCGCCGCGAGTGCCGTGGACGCGGTCGCGCTGGTCCGCGGTGGTCAGGTCGCGCTCGGCGCGCTGGCCTCGGCCGGTTCGGTCGAGGGCAAGTCCGTGCTGGTCACCGGCGCCGCGAGCGGAGCCGGTCACCTGGCCGTGCAACTGGCTCGCACGCGCGGCGCGCGGCGCGTGGTGGCGGCCGTCGGCTCGCCGACCAAGGCCGACTTCCTGCGCGGGCTGGGGGTCGACGAGGTGGTGTGCTACGACGCCGAGTCGTGGGGCGAGCCGGTCGATGTCGTGCTCGACGGCGTCGGTGGTGACGTGCTGCCGCGCGCGCTCGCCGCGCTCGCGCCGTTCGGCCGGCTGGTCTTCTTCGGCTCCGGTGGCGGGACGGTGCCCGCGTGGGAACTGCTCGCGGGGGCGCGGACCGTCACCGGGATGTCGATGGCCCGGTTCTCCACCGCGTTCCCGGAGTTGTACGAGCGGCACCGGCAGGAGTTGTGGGACCTGGCGCTGTCGGGCCGGCTGCGGGTCGCGGTGCACGAGACGTTCGCGCTCGCGGACGCGGCGAAGGCGCACGCGGTGATCGAGGCGCGCGCCAACCTCGGCAAGGTCGTGTTGCGACCGTAGGGCCGGTCTTTGTTTCCCCGGTCAGCCCGCACACTGCGCGAGCATCGCCTGCTTGTCCGCGTCGGTGACCGGCAGGGCGTACTTGATCGAGACCTGGGCGTAGCGGACCACGTACGAGCAGCGGATCGCCTTGTTCGGCGGCAGCCAGCCGGCCGGGCTCGCATCGCCCTTGCCACCGTTGATCGGGCCGTCCACGGCGAGCAGGTTGAGCGGGTCGTTGGCCAGCCGGCGGCGCTTGTCCGCGTCCCACTGCGCGGCGCCCATCTGCCAGGACGCGCTCAGCGGCACCACGTGGTCTATCTGTACCGCGGACGCCTTGGCCTTGGTGAACACTATGTCCTTGCCGGAGTACGGATCGGGCAGCGTCATGGCGGTCACGACGCAGCCCTTCCGGTCCTTCCACTGCGTCACCCGGCCGTCCCGCTTGAGGATGTCGTCGCGGGTGTCGCAGCTGTTCCGGCCGAACGGGACGTCGGTGACGCTGTCGGTCCAGGCCGGGCCGTACTTCTCCCGGTCGTAGCCGGTCTTCGGACCGCGGCCCTTGGTGTCCACCCGTCCGATCAGCGCCCGGGCCCGGGTCAGGTCGGCGGCCGAAGTCAGCGGCGCCAGGCCCGCCTTGACACCTTCCTCGTTCTCCAGCGGGCTGACCGCCTCGCCACCGGTCGGCGCCTGGCCCTGCGCCGAGGCGGCCTCGGACGAATCGGCCCCGGCCGCGGGTTCGGCCTCGGAACCGTCGCCCTGACAGGCCGTCAGCGCGGCCCCGGCCAGCAGGATGGATATGTACGTGCGCCGTTGCATGCGACCGCCCCCCGAGGGATGTCGTGTGTCGTCGTTCGATGGCTACCCCGGCAACAGGCCGGGCGGCGCACGATCCGTGCGCCGCCCGGCCTGTCGGGATGATCGGTATCGGTGATCGGTATCGGTTGCCCGGCACCGACGTCGATGTCAGTAGCGGTAGGCGTCCGTCTTGTACGGGCCCTCGACCTTGACGCCGATGTAGGCGGCCTGCTCCTCGGTCAGCGTGGTGAGCTTGACGCCCAGCGCGTCCAGGTGCAGGCGCGCGACCTTCTCGTCCAGGTGCTTGGGCAGCACGTAGACGCCGATCGGGTACTCCTCGGGCTTGGTGAACAGCTCGATCTGCGCGATGGTCTGGTTCGCGAAGCTGTTGGACATCACGAAGCTCGGGTGCCCGGTCGCGTTGCCCAGGTTGAGCAGCCGGCCCTCGGACAGCACGATCAGCTTCTTGCCGTCGGGGAACGTCCAGGTGTGCACCTGCGGCTTGACCTCGTCCTTGACGATGCCCGGGATCTTGGCCAGGCCGGCCATGTCGATCTCGTTGTCGAAGTGGCCGATGTTGCCGACGATCGCCTGGTGCTTCATCCGCTGCATGTCGGACGCCATGATGATGTTGAAGTTGCCGGTCGTGGTGATGAAGATGTCACCGATCTCGACGACCTCGTCCAGCGTGGTGACCTGGTAGCCGTCCATCGCCGCCTGGAGCGCGCAGATCGGGTCGACCTCGGTGACGATCACCCGGGCGCCCTGGCCGCGCAGCGACTCGGCCGAACCCTTGCCGACGTCGCCGTAGCCGCAGACGACCGCGACCTTGCCGCCGATGAGCACGTCGGTGGCCCGGTTGATGCCGTCGATGAGCGAGTGGCGCACGCCGTACTTGTTGTCGAACTTGCTCTTGGTGACCGAGTCGTTGACGTTGATCGCCGGGAAGAGCAGCGAACCGGCCCGGAACATCTCGTACAGGCGGTGCACGCCGGTGGTGGTCTCCTCGGTGACGCCCTTGATGCCCGGGGCCATCGCGGACCACTTGCCCGGGTTCTCCGCGAAGGTCGCGCGCAGCAGCGCCAGGAAGACCGTGTACTCCTCGGAGTCGGCGTCGGTCGCGTCCGGGACGCCGCCGGCCTTCTCGAACTCGACGCCCTTGTGCACGAGCATCGTGGCGTCGCCGCCGTCGTCGAGGATCATGTTCGGGCCGTCATGCCCGGGCCAGTTCAGCGCCTGCTCGGTGCACCACCAGTACTCCTCCAGCGTCTCGCCCTTCCAGGCGTAGACCGGCACGCCGCGCGGGTCCTCGGGGGTGCCCTCGGGGCCCACCGCGATGGCCGCGGCGGCGTGGTCCTGGGTGGAGTAGATGTTGCAGGAGACCCAGCGCACCTCGGCGCCGAGCGCGACGAGCGTCTCGATCAGCACGGCGGTCTGCACGGTCATGTGCAGCGAGCCCATGATCCGGGCGCCGGCCAGCGGCTGCGCTGCGGCGAACTCGCGACGGATCGACATCAAACCGGGCATCTCGTGCTCGGCGAGGGTGATCTCCTTGCGGCCGTACGCGGCGAGGGAGAGGTCGGCGACCTTGAAGTCGCCGTCGAGCTGCGAAGCCATGGCAGTGAATCCTTCTGCGAAGAGGGGTGGATGGAACCGGAGACACACCGGTGCCGCGGGCGCCGATGCCGTGCCATCCAGTCGGACACTTCTGTGCCTACGGGTCCCGGACCCGACCGCCCTCTGCAGCGACTGTCGTTGTGCGTCACCGACGTTAACACCTCAGTGGTCGGCGGCGTGAGGGTCCTTGCCCCCCGGCGTGGCCTCGGGGTCGGCGCCGCGCACGGCCTCTTCGGTGCGGTATATGTCCGGCTCCAGGTAGATCACCCGGGCGATCGGCACGGCCGCGCGCACGCGCGCCTCGGCGGCGTCGATCGCCCGGGCCACCTCGGCCGCGGTGTCGTCGTGGTTGACCGCGATCTTCGCGGCGACCAGCAGTTCGTCCGGGCCCAGGTGCAGCGTGCGCATGTGGATCAGCCGCTCGACGTCGGGGCCGGCCACGATGGCCGCCTCGATCGCCCGGACCGTCTCCACCCCGGCCGCCTCGCCGAGCAGCAGGCTGCGGGTCTCCAGCGCGAGCACGATCGCGATCAGCACCAGCAGCACGCCGATGCACAGCGTGCCGATGCCGTCCCAGACGCCGTCGCCGGTGGCCACCGCGATACTGACCCCGGCCAGCGCCAGGATCAGGCCGATCAGCGCGCCGAAGTCCTCCAGGAGCACGATCGGCAGCTCGGGCGACTTGGCCCGGCGGATGAACTGCGGCCAACTCAGCTCGCCCCGGTGCAGGTTGGACTCGCGGATCGCGGTCCGGAAGGAGAACCCCTCCAGGACGATCGAGAAGACCAGCACGCCGACAGCCCAGTACCAGCTCTTCAGCTCGTGCGGATGGGCGATCTTCTCGTAGCCCTCGTAGATCGCGAACATGCCGCCGACGGAGAACAGCACGATCGAGACCAGGAAGCCGTAGATGTAGCGCTCGCGGCCGTAGCCGAAGGGATGCTCGGGTGTGGCGTCGCGCTGCGCACGCTTGCCGCCGACCAGGAGCAGCACCTGATTGCCCGAGTCGGCCAACGAGTGCACGCCCTCGGCCAGCATCGACGACGACCGGGTGAACGCGAAGGCGACGAACTTGCCCACCGCGATGCCCAGGTTCGCCGCCAGTGCCGCGACGACCGCCTTGGTTCCGCCACCCGCGCTCATAGGTCGACTCCCACCCGTTGGTTGACCATCGTCGTCACCGGCCGCCGACTGCCGTACGTCGGCGATCAGTGTGCCATCGGGCATCCGTGTACCCCGGGAGGCCCGCGCTACCGCGTCCGCGCGTCGATTGCCCCGCGCCGCTCAGGAGCACGGGACGTTCGCCCGGAAGACCAGGCCGTCGTCCCCCTCGACGGTGACCGCGACCCGCGGTTCACCCGCGCGCACGTACACGGATTGGCCGCGGGCCAGGTCGAGCACGGCGCCGTCCGCGCCGGTGGCCGTCGCCCGGCCGCGTACGCACAGCAGGATCTGGGGGCCGGCGGTGTCCAGGAGGTAGGGCTCGCGGCCCGAGGTCGCCCGCAGCCGGGAGAGTCGGAAGTCGGCGACCGGGGTCGCGTAGACCTCCTCGCCCGGGTCGACCTCGGTCGGCTCGGGGCCCAGGATCTCCACCGGGCCGGCCCGGAAGGCCATGATCCGCAGCAGTTCGCCGACGTCGATGTGCTTGTCGGTCAGGCCGCAGCGCAGCACGTTGTCGGAGTTGGCCAGGATCTCGACCACGACGCCGTGCAGGTAGGAGTGCGGCATGCCGGCCGCGAGGAAGACCGCCTCGCCCTCGCGCAGCCGGATGTGGTTGAGCAGCAGGGCCACCGCGACGCCCGGGTCGCCCGGGTGGCGCTCGGCCAGGCCCGCGACCGCGGCGCAGGCCTCCGCGTACGGCGATCCGTTCGCGGCCAGCCGGCGGCAGGCCGCGGCGACCGCGTCGACCACGCCGGTGCGCAGGCGGGCGGGCAGCATGAGCACGTGCGTGGTCGCCGCGCGCAGCGCCGCCTCCTGATCCGGGTTGCGCAACGCCCGTGCGAACGGGGCCAGTTCCGGGACGTCGAGGGCGTCGAGCAGCTTGAGCGTCTGGGCGATCTCGCGATAGCCGACCAGGCCCTCGAAGTCGCCGAGCGCGCAGATCATCTCCGGCTTGTGGCTGGAGTCGCGGTAGTTGCGGTGCGGCGCGTCGATCGGCACGCCGCGGGCCTCCTCCTCCGCGTAGCCGTGCCGGGCCTGGACCGCGTCCGGGTGCACCTGGAGCGACAGCGGTTCCTCCGCGGCCAGCACCTTGAGCAGGAACGGCAGGCGCGGGCCGAACCGGGCCGCGGTGTCCGCGCCGAGTTCGCCCTCGGGGTCGGCGGCGATCAGCTCGACCAGCGAGTACGGTCCGTGGCCCCGGTCGATCTGGGAGGGCGCGCCGGGGTGGGCGCCCATCCACAGCTCGGCCTGGGGTTCGCCGGTGGGGGCGACGCCGAGCAGTTCGGGGATGGCCGTGAGCGAACCCCACGCGTTGGCGCGGATCCGGTTGACGAGGCGGTCCATGGCTAGCGGGGACCACCTTCGGTCCAGGAGAACAGCCCCGGCACGGCGGGGCCGACGCCGGTGCCCAGGGCCAGGTAGACGGCGGCGAAGTCGGTCACCGCGATCAGCTCGGCGAGCCGCTCCAGCGGGCTGCCGCCGCGGGCGCCGACCTCGCCGACAGCGGACTGGCCGAGCGCGCTCAGCGTGCGGCGGGCCCGGTCCAGCTGTGCCGCGGTGTCCGGGTCGTCGTGGTCGACGAGCAGCACCGGGTACATCCGCACCGGCTCGCTCTCGTCCACCCGGTCGCGGAAGAAGTCGTCGGGGTCCTCGGCGTCGCCTGCCTCGCCCGCGGTGAAGACCCGGTCCTGGTAGCGGCCCGCGGTGGGCAGCGCGCCGGACAGCGCGGGGGTGGCGGCGACGCCGACGCACATCGTGGCGAACCGCTCGGCGGCCACGCCCGCGACGGTGCCCGCGCCCCAGATCACCGGGATGGTGCCGGCCATCGCGACGGCCAGCCCCTTGGCGGGGTTGAGGTAGGCGTCGGCGGCGGGCCGGCAGCGGGTGCTCGCCTCGTCGAGGCGGTCGGCCATCGCGTCCACGCCCGCCAGTGCCTCGCCGGGGGTGAACGCACTCGCACCGGCCGCGCCGGTGAGCGCCAGGAGCGCGGTGAACAGCGGCCAGAACGCGGTCTGCGCGGCGAACGCGGTGTCGTCGGCGTAGCCGACCGCGCCGACCGGGACGGCGTCGACGGGAACCCGGACCACCACGCCCCGGGACTGCTGCGCGGCGGCTTCGAGCGGCGATCCGGCGGGGGTGGCCGCGGCCACCTGGCAACCGCGGCGGTAGGCCTGGCCGGCCAGCTCGATCAAGCCGGGCTCGTCCCCTCGGCCGGCCAACAGCACGAGGTCCATCGGACCGGCCCAGCCGGGCAGCACGCCGCCCGCCGCGAGCACCAGAGGCAGGGCCGCGTCCCCGCCGGTGACCGCGCGCAGCGCATGGCCCAGCGGCCCGTACGCGGGCGCGGCCAGGATCACCGTGCGCGGTCGGTCCCGGGCCGCGATCGCGGCGGGCACGGCCTCGCGCGCGGCCTGCACGGCCCGGCGCACCTGTGCCCCGGCACCGGCCAGGGCGCGCAGCGTGTCCGCCGCGTCGGCCCGGGCGATGCCGTCCTGGTCGTCCAGCAGGCCCTCGTCGAGGATGTTCATGCCCGCGCGGTACCGGGCCGGCGGGCCTCGTCCGCGAGCAGCACCGGAATGTCGTCGACGACCGGGTACACCAGCCCGCACGCGGAGTTGTCGCAGGCCAGTGCGGCGTCCCCGTCCCGGTGCAGCGAGGCGTGGCAGACCGGGCAGGTCAGGATCGCCAACTGCGACGGTTCCAGATTCACGACATCTCCCACTTTTCCGACCGCGCGCGCCGATTCGTACATATCAGTCCCGATTCGGCGCGGCAGCCGTCCGATTGAACCCATCACATTACCGAGCCGACCGGTCAGCCCCGGACGAGTCCCAGCACCTCGTCCCGGATGGCGATCATGGTCGGCTCGTCGTCGGCCTCGACATTCAGGCGCAACAGCGGCTCGGTGTTGGAGGCGCGCAGGTTGAACCACCACCGGTCGGCCACCACGGTCATCCCGTCCAGGTCGTCCACGGTGACGGTGGGCCGGCCCTCGAAGGCGGCCCGCACCTTCGCGGTGGCCGCCGCCTGGTCGGTGACCTCGCTGTTGATCTCGCCGGATGCCGGGTAGCGGTCGTACTCGCTCGCGAACTCGGACAGCGGCAACCCCTGCCCGCCGAGCGCCGCGAGCACGTGGATGGCGGCCAGCATGCCGGTGTCGGCACGCCAGAAGTCGCGGAAGTAGTAGTGCGCCGAGTGCTCGCCGCCGAAGATCGCGTCGGTCTTCGCCATCTCGCCCTTGATGAACGAGTGGCCCACCCGGGTGCGCACCGCCCGGCCGCCGTGCTCGGCGACGATCTCCGGAACGGCGCGCGAGGTGATCAGGTTGTGGATGACCACCGGCGCGTCCTCGCCGTTCGCCCTGGCCCGGGCGATCTCGCGGACCGCGACCAGCGCGGTGACCGCGGACGGCGAGACCGGGTCCCCGTGCTCGTCGACCACGAAGCAGCGGTCGGCGTCGCCGTCGAAGGCCAGGCCCAGGTCGGCGCCGCTCTTGCGGACCTCGGCCTGGAGGTCGACCAGGTTCTTCGGGTCCAGCGGGTTGGCCTCGTGGTTGGGGAACGAGCCGTCCAGCTCGAAGTACAGCGGGACGATCTCCAGCGGCAGCCCGCTCGCGGCGCCCAGCACGCTGGGCACGGTGTGCCCGCCCATGCCGTTGCCCGCGTCCACGACCACCTTGAGCGGGCGGATGCCGGTCAGGTCGACCAGGCCCAGCAGGTGCGCGGCGTAGTCGGCGAGCACGTCGTGCTCGGTGATCGTGCCCGGTTCGCCGGCGTATTCGGGCACGCCCGCCTCGGCGAGTGCGCGGATGTCCGCCAGACCGCTGTCCTGGCCGATCGGGGCGGCGCCCGCGCGGCACATCTTGATCCCGTTGTACTGCGCGGGATTGTGGCTGGCGGTGAACATCGCGCCGGGAAGGTTCAGGCTGCCACTGGCGAAGTAGAGCTCGTCGGTGGAGGCCAGACCGATCAGCGTGACGTCCGCGCCCTGGCTTGCGGCGCCGGCGGCGAACGCGCCGGACAACTCCGGCGAGGACGGGCGCATGTCCCAGCCGATCACGATCGCATCGGCCTCGGTGACCCGTACGAACGCCGCGCCCAGTGCCCGCGCGGTGTCGGCGTCCAATTGGTCGGGGACCACGCCCCGCACGTCGTACGCCTTCACGATCTGGGAGAGGTCACGCACCCGAAGACTCCACTCGCTCGGCCGCGGTCCCGAATCGCCGCGGCAATGGCCCTGACCGTCGACCCCTGCCCCGCGGACGACGCATCAGACCCTATCGGCCGGCGGTCAGCTCTCGGGTGAGCGCAGAACGCGCAGGTGGCCGCGTCGACCGGCCTCGGGTCGGCCGTCCCGGTCCGGCGGCTCGGGCGCCGGCTGCGGGGGCTGCGGCGGGCGGGCGGCCTCGCGCACGGCGTTGGCCAGCGCCTCCAGGTCGTCACTGCTGGGCTTGCCCGCGCTCGGATCCGGCGCGAGGCGCACGACATCCCAGCCACGCGGCGCGGTCAGCCGCTCCGAGTGCTCGGCGCACAGGTCGTAGCAATGGGGCTCGGCATAGGTCGCGAGAGGGCCCAGGACGGCCGTGGAGTCGGCGTAGACGTACGTCAACGTGGCGACTGCGGTTCGGCCGCAGGCGGTCCGCGAACAGCGACGTACAGGGCTCACGACGATGGACGGTACCGCAAGCGGACCGAACCCGCGTCGTATCCGGGTGCGGTGTGACTCACGTGTCGCTCCTCACAGGGTGCGGGCGACGTCTCGCACCGCCGTTCGGCCCCCGGCGCACACCCGAACCGGGCCCGCGTGGACCGATCCGGATCCGGCCGCCAGGCCCTAAGCTCGTCCCGTGCACAACGAGCACTCGGTCCCCTCTTCTCCTCGTGAGCGTGACCGGCGGCGCCGTAGTCGGCGCGACCGGCACGGCCGCGGCATGCGCGGCCCGCTCGCCCCGCCCCCCGTGCCGATCGCGCTCACCCGCGCGCAGCGGTTCGACGACCTCGCCGCCGATGTCGTCGAACGGCTCGCCAAGCGCTGGCCGCAATTGGAGGAGGTCCGCTTCGCGGTCCTGGACGTGCCCGAGGCCGAGACGGCGGTGAACGGCGACGAGGCGGTGGCGCTGGGCCGGCTGGTGCCGGCGACCAAGGGCGTCCCGGCGACGATCATCCTGTACCGCCGCCCGCTGGAGCTGCGCGCGGAGGGCCGGACCGAGCTGGAGATGCTGGTCAACGACGTGCTCGTGGAGCAGGTCGCCGATCTGCTGGGGATGGATCCGGACACCATCGACCCCGACGACTGAGCGGCCCGCGACGCAGCGGCCCGGGTCCCCTTCGCGGGGCCCGGGCCGTGTCGTTTCCGTCGCGCCGCGGCGCTACTTCTGCGGGACCAGCAGGGACAGGTCCTCGTGTGCGTCGGGCACCACGACGGTCTCCACGGTCGGCACGAACGGCTGCACCGTGAACGCCGCGGTCCTGCCCATCGTCTCGGTGATCGTGCGTGCCGCGTGCACCGGCTGCGAGCCCGGCTGTGCCTCGGCGATCACCGCGAACCGGGCGGCGCCGGCGGGCACCGGAGCGGGCACCTGGATCGTGGTGCCGGCGGGCACCTCCACGTCCGCGGACACCGGCTCGCCCTTGTCACCGATCGAGGTGAGCTTGACCTTGGCCGGGCCCTTGGGCGCGGTGAGCGAGATCGTGCTCGCGACCGCGCCGCCGGAGCGGTTCTCGGCGACCACCGCGCGCCCGGTGAGTTCGGGGCCGGCGGCCAGGAAGGCCACCTCGGCGTCCGCTCCGCTGCCCTGCACCACCCGGACGCCGGCGATGATGTCCGCGCGCCCGGCGGTCAGCCGCAGCGCGCCCGCGTCGCCCCGGGTGACCGGACCGAGGTCGACCACCGTCAGTTTGTTGCCCTTGACCTCGGTGCTCTCGTGCTCGACCGGCCTGAAGGTGTTCACCTTGCCGGCCACGGACACCTGGACGTCGGTGCTCTCGCCGCTCGGCGAGAGCAACATCAGCTGCACGTTGCCCGCCTCGCCGGCGATCGCGGGCAGGCCGGCGATCACCAGGTTGCGGCCCGGGGCCCCGGCCGAGGGCAGCCAGTCGGTGCCCACCGCGCCCTCCTGGTCCCGGATCGCCGCGCCGACCCGGCCGGTGCGGGCGATCACGTGCACCGCCACGCCCGGGAAGACCGCGCTCGGGTTGAGCGTGCGCAGCATCAGCGGCAGCGTCGCGCCCGGCGCCAGGGTCAGCCCGCGGCCCGCCTCGGCGTCGATCGGGCCGTTCGGCCCGAACAGTTCCACGTCGACGACGGCCGGCGTGTCCTTGCTGTTGGACAGGTACAGGTAGGCGTCGCGGTTCTCCGCGGTGGAGGTGCCCACGAACCAGCGGTCGGTGGTCGGCGCCTCGCAGGCCACACCGGCCAGGCCGCGGCCGGCGCCGCTGGGCACGCGGGTGACCGCGCCGGCCGAGAAGCCCGGCGCGAACGCCCCGGCGGCGTTGCCCACGAGCGGCGGGACGTCGACGTTGTCCACGCCGAAGCTCGCGAGCTTGCCCGGGGCCTCGACCTTGGTGCGCACCTTGGTCCGGTCGCCGAGGTCGACGATGCTCGCCTCCCCGCCGCCCGCCGCGTTCGCCGCGGGCGGGGTCAGCGCGCTGATCGCCGTCGAACTGCCGGGCAGCTCCCGGATGTTCGGGCAGCTCAGCTCGGCCTGTTGCATCGGCACCCGACTCGCCGCCGGCGGCGGCGCGGCCTTGCTCTCGGTCGGGCGGGTCACGATCGCCAGGCCGACGACCGCGGCCAGCAGCGCGACGACGACGGCCAGGGAGAGGGTGGTGCGCTTCACGGGCGATCTCCCTGCGAGGGCGGCGGCCACGGTTGGTCACCCGGGCTCGGCTCGGGCGGCCATTCGCCGCCGTCCGGGTAGGCGTTCGGGTCGTACTGCGGCGCGGGCACCACGTTGCCGTACTCGTCGTAGACGGGGTGCTGCGGCTGGGGCGGGACCCAGCCGTAGGAGCCGGCCGCGTCCGATCCCTCCGGCGCGCCCGACGGGACCGGGGCGCCCTGGTCGTACTGGTAGCCCTGGTAGTCGGGGTAGCCCTGGTACTCCTGCCCGTAGCCCTGCTGCGGGTACTGCTCGTAGGCCGGCGTCGCGGCGCCGTCGTAGGACGCCCCGTTCCAGGCCTCCACCGGCACCGGCGGCTCGGCCGGGTCGGTGCGCTGTTCGGGGAAGCCGAACGCGTCCGGGGCGCCGGCGGCCGACGCGACCGGTACCGCCTCCGGGGCCGGCGCCGACTCCTCGGCCTTGGCCCGGCGGGCGCGTCGCCCGGTGCCCTCGCCGACGGCGGGGGCCGGACCGGCGCTGTCCGGCAGGTCGTCGTCGGTGCCGCGCCTGCGGGCGGGCAGCGCCATGACGAACACGACGAACACCAGGACGCCCTGGACGAGCAGCCAGATGCCGTGTCCGCCGGATGTGTGGGTGAGTTCGAGCCGGCCCGCCTCGGGGCGCAGTTCGAAGCCCTGCGCCCAGCCGTCCAGCGTGCGGGCGGTCAGCTTCTTCCCGCCCTGGGTGGCCTGCCATCCCGAGTCGGCGCGTTCCGCGAGCCGCAGGATCCGACCCTGCGGGCCGGCCTCGATCCGGGTGGACACGCCCGCACGGGTGGAGGGGATCGCCACGCTGCGACCGTCGGGGTCGACGATCAGCGCGCGGCCGACCGGGTATTGCAGGCGCCACAGGGTCGCGCCCTGGGTGGCGCCGACCCGGGCCAGGCCCGGCGTGCCGTCGAGACGGGCGGTCAACTCGCTGCCCACCGGGGGCTTGAGCTGGACGAACTCGATGCCGTACGGGACGAGCATGCTCGCGGTCGCGCCGCCGCCACCGGAGAGCAGTTTGCCCAGGAAGGCGTCGAACTGTCGGTAGGTGGACGCCTTGGGCGCCAACTCGGCGTCGCCGAGCACCGGGCCCGCACCGCGCACGACCGTGTAGGTGACGTTGCCCGATTCGGGCGACGTCAGCACCAGGGTGCGCGGGTGCCTCGACCCGGTGGCCTCCTCGGCCACGAACGCGGGCACCACGACCGGGTCGCGCCGCTCCAGCGGCCCGTTCGCGCCCTGCCACAGCCAGACCCCGGCCGCCGCGAGCGGGGTGACCCCGGCCACCACGGCCAGCACCACCGCGGTGGGCTGCCGCCAGCCGAAGCTGCCGGCCGCGACCCGGGTGCGGGCGTCCTCGGCGCCGACCATCGCGGCGGCGACGTAGCCGAGCGCGATCAGCACCACGGCCGCGCCGGGCCAGGCGGGCGCCTTGTCGCCGGTGGCCTCGACGGTGAGTTCGACGTGGCTGACCACGACCGCGAGGACCAGGCCGACCACGGCCACCGCCCACGCGCCCAGCACCGCCGCGCGACGCGAATCGCGCAACAGCGCGGCCAGCGCCGCCAGGAGCAGTGCACCGGTGAGCCACATCGGCAGCGTCCCGGGACCGCCCGGGTCCAGGAGCAGCAGACCGACCGGGCTGGTGCCCTTCTCGGCCAGCGCGTCGCCGGCCAACCCGGGTTCGGTCAAAAACAGCGTGGGCTTGCCCGCCAGGGCCAGGGTCCACGGGCCGAGCAGTACGAGCGGGGTGCCGAGCACGACACCGATCCGCACCAGCAGGCCCATCCCCGGACGCGGGCCGAGCAGTCCGGCGAAGGACGCCCCGACGGCGATCAGCGCGAGCAGCAGCACCGCGAGCCACAACAGCGGGGTGAACGCCGCCGCGACGGCCAGGGCCAGACCGGTGGCCCAGGCCGCGCGCATGGACGGCTTCAGGTCACCGGCACCGAGCACCTGGGCAGCGCCGCGCGCGACCACGGGAGCCAGCACGAGCGCGACCGCGGTGCCGATCCGGCCGGAGGCGATCGCGCCGGTGGCCACGGGGGTCAGCGCGTACACGGCCGCGCCCCACACCCGTACGCCGGGCGCGGACACCAGGCGGCGCGCGCACAGGTAGGCGCTGATCCCGGCGAACGGGACGCTGCCGATCAGCAGTACCGCGACCGCGGTGCCGGCCTTGCCCAGCAGCAGGGTCGCGAACGCGGCCAGCGCCCCGACGTAGGGCGGTGCGCTCGCCGCCTCGCCGAAGCCGACGCCGTGCCACGTGTCGCGGTAGCGGTGCCACAGGTCCGCCGCGCCCTCGGGCGGGGGCAGCAGGGCGCCGCCGAACAGGCTGCCGCCGCCGAGCAACGAGCGGGCGGCGAACAGGGTGATCAGGGTGAGTGCGACGGCCAGCGAGAGCCCGGGGCGACGCATCAGCATGCGCAGCTTGACGAAGCTCTCCGTGTCGAGCGACTCGGCGTCCTCGTCGACCGGGCCCGATTCCGCGCTGCTGTGTCGACCGGACCGGGTCTCCGGCTCCTCGCTTCGCCGCAGGTTGCCCAGCAGACCCTCGGCGGCGTGCCGCACGGTGGCGGCGCGGCTGGGGAACAGGTCGCCCAGGTCCTTGTCGGACGTGGTGCGGGTGCGGGCCCGGGCGCGGCGTGCGGACAGGAACGCACCGGGACGCAGCAACACCGACATGGTGCCGAGCAGTTCGTCCAGGGCCATGCCGGGCAACTTGCCGAGCAGGTAGCCCAGGCTGCGGAACAGGCCGCCGAACAACAGCCGGAACCACAGCAGCGGCCAGCCGGCGCCGGTGGTGTTGGCCAGCAGGGTGAAGGCGGCCCCCGCGCGGTCCACCCGGTGTGGGCGGTTCGCCGCGACGTCGATCGGCCGGCGCTCGCGCGTGGCCGCCTCTGCGTGCTGCACCACCGCGTCCGGCACGATCACCACGCGGTGGCCGGCGGCGTTGACCCGCCAGCCGAAGTCGGTGTCGTCGCGCGAGAGCGGCAGGCGCGGGTCGAAGCCGCCCAGGCCCTCCCACACGTCGCGGCGCACCAGCATGCCCGCGCTGGAGACCGAGAGCACGCCGCGGACCGCGTCGTGCTGGCCCTGGTCCTGTTCGCGGCGCTCCAGGCCGGTCCAGCGCCGGCCGCTGCCGGTGAGCGTGGTGCCGACTTCGAGGAGTTGCCTGCGGTCGTACCAACTGCGCACCTTGGGACCGAGCACGGCCGCGGAGGGCAGTTCGTCGGCGGCACGCAGCAGCAGGTGCAGCGCGTCGGGTGCGGGCTCGCTGTCGTCGTGCAGGAGCCACAGCCACTCGACCGGTTCGGTCGACCGCGGCGGGCGGTCCTGATCGGTGTCGCCGTACGGGTCCGACGCGTCGTACGCGTCGATCCGGTAGGGCAGGGACGCGGGGTCGAGGTGCGGCGCGGCACGCAGGGCTTCACTCACGGCGGCACCGAACGCGGTCCGTCGCTCGGCATGCAGCACCGAGCCCTGACCGAGCGCGTCCTCCAGCAGACCGGCCGAGGCGTCGGTACTGCCGGTGTCGACCGCGACGACGCGCTGGACCGGGCGCTCCTGACCGAGCAGGCCGGTCAGAGTGCCGGGCAACCAGCGTGCCCCGTCGTGGGCGACGAGGATCGCGGTGACGATGTGCCGTGGAAAAGCCGGAGCTTGCGCGTATGCCGACTGATGGCTGAAAAGTGACATCGAGTGCGGGGACCCCGGGGGGCTCGAAGCGGCGTGGTACCAGCGGTCCGGCATCCGGCCGAACGGCCAACACACTACGCGACGGGCACCCCGCGCCCGCTCTGCTCGGGTCGGGGCCTCGGCCGGCGACCGTCAGCGGGCGACGGTCAGACGGCCGCCTTCTTGAGCCGGCGCCGTTCGCGCTCGGACAGTCCGCCCCAGATCCCGAAGCGCTCGTCGTTGGCCAGCGCGTATTCCAGGCACTCGTCGCGCACCTCGCACGCCAGGCAGACCTTCTTGGCCTCCCGCGTCGAGCCGCCCTTCTCCGGAAAGAAGGACTCGGGGTCGGTCTGCGCGCACAGTGCGCGCTCCTGCCAACCGAGCTCCTCCTCCTCGCTCTCGCCGTCGGCGACCAGTAGCTGGAACAGCTCGCCCATCGCGTGCCTCCTCGACCCGTTTTTGCGTCCCCGTGATTAAGCCGTTACCGGTAACGGTTCACGACGTGTGTGAAATTACAAGCGCGTCGTTGCTGCGACGTCAAGCCGGGCTCTGCTATTAGGGCGGGGATTCACTCCCCGGGACCACAGCAATCCGGATTGACCACATAAATGGACAGATCCGGACAAGGACTGCGTTGCGCGATCGCCTCGACGTTCCGGGCGGGGAGCGTACCGGCGGGAGGCGCGACGACATTCGATGCCAACCCGTGATGACCTCTGCAATGGACTACGCCTCACACCGTCCGCGCAGTTCCCGGGACGGGCCCGAAAACCGCGATGATGACCGAGGTCACATGTCGGGGTCGCTCGTCGAGGTCGCCCGAAAATGGGCCTCCCCGTGCCCCGCGGGCTTCAATCCCTTCCCCGGATTCCTCACCCGAATCGGGCAGCGGGCATCCGATTCGGTGACGACCGGCGCCCGGCGGACCGTGGCGAGTTGACACGGCCACCCCGTAGACGGTCTTCTTTTCCCATGTCCGCACGCTGCAGCCGGTACCGGAGTCGTCCTGTCGACGTCCGTCGGGTGTTCAGCGCGCTGTGTCCGCCGTGCGACCACGTGTACAGCTGTTGTCCGGGCTGTATCGCCTGAGGACGCCTTTCGGCAGTCCTCCGCGCAAGCGGCGGCACTCTTTTCCCCCTTTTATCGGCACGGCCGTCTCATTCGGCCGAATGTCCGTTCGGGTTGCTGTCGGCCGCTCGCGTGTTCGCTTTCGATCCGCCGCGTTCGCCTGATCCGCCGCGCCAGCCATATCGCGCAGACATCCCGAAGGACTTTCCCTATGTCCAGCGACATCACCGTCGCCGGCGACCCGCTCGCCGCCCCCGCCGTGCTCGCCCTTCCCGCCGCTCCCCCCGTGCGTCCGGCCGTCGCCCGGCTCGCCGCGCTCGCCCGGCAGCATGCCGGCCGGGTGGCGACCGAACTCGACCAGGTCCGCTACGACCCGATCTCCCGCTGGTACAAGCGGCTCGCCGCGACCGAGGACATGGAGGTCTGGCTGCTGAGCTGGCTGCCCGGCCAGGGCACCGGGCTGCACGATCACGGCGGCTCGTCCGGCGTGTTCACCGTGGTCTCGGGCGAACTGCACGAGCGCTCCCTGGTGGTCACCCCGCTGCGTCGGGCCGGTGCCCGCGAGCGGGTGCTCACCGCCGGCGCGACCCGCGTGTTCGGGCCGACGTACGTGCACGAGGTGACGAACATGGGCACCGAGCCGGCGATCAGCGTGCACGTGTACACCCCTCGGCTGGACTCGATGAACCTCTACGACGCCGGCGAGAACATCGCGCGGCCGAGCTTCGAGCCGCTGCGCCGGGTCGGCGTCGAGCGTTCGGGAGACCAGTGGTGAGCGCCGTCGACCGACTTCTGCACCAGGCCCGGGCCAGGCTCGAGCGGGTGACCCCCGAGCAGGCGCACGCCGCGTTCCACGACGGCGCGGTGCTGGTGGACACCCGCCCCGACTTCCAGCGCGACGCCGACGGCGCGATCCCGGGCGCGTTGGTGATCGAACGCAATCACCTGGAATGGCGCTTCGATCCCGAGGGCGAGGCGCGGGTGCCCGAGGCCACCGGCTACGACCTGCGCGTGGTCGTGTTGTGCGACGAGGGCTACGCGTCCAGTCTCGCCGCGGCGTCGCTGGTGGACCTGGGGCTGTCCGAGGCGACGGACCTGATCGGCGGCTTCCAGGCCTGGAAGGCGGCGGGCCTGCCGGTGGTGCCGTCCGCAGGCCGCAACCGTCGGTAGAGCGCCGCGCCGAGCACGAGCAGCAGCGCCGCGCCGTAGCCGAGTTGGTGGGTGGCCCGGACCTGCCCGGCGCTCAACTCCAGCCCCCAGGTGAGGTACAGGGCGTATCCCGCCGGGCCGAGCGCGAGCCATTCCGGGCGTCGCCCGTCCAGCGCCACGAGCGCGACCACGAGCAGCGTGTACCAGGGGTAGGCCGGGGTCAGCACGAACAGCATGCCGCCGGTCAGCGTGAGTGCGGCCCGCCACGGGCGATCCGGGTCGGCGCGGGCCGCCACCACGACGGCGAGCACGATCAGCACGAGCACGGCCGCGTACGGCGTGAGGCCGGTCGGCAGCACCAGGCCGAGCAGGCCGAAGCGCGCGCCGTCGTCGTAGCGTTCCTCCTCCAGGTAGCCGGGCAGATAGCCGAGCACGGCGGGCCCGACCGCGAGCACGTGCGGCAGGTAGACCAGCAGCACGGTGAGCCCGGCCGAGCCGAGCAGCCGCACCGGCGCCCGACGCAGGCCGCCGACCAGGGCCGCGGCGGGGAACATCTTGGTCGCGACGGCGCCGCCGAGCAGCACGCCGCCCAGGATCGGCCGGCGGCCGGCGATCGCGGCCAGGCCGAGCACCATGAGCAGCACGCCCAGCACGTCCACGTGCGCGTTGTTGCCCGCCTCCAGCGCGACCATCGGACACCAGGCCCACCACACCGCGTGCCTGGGGTCGCGGCCGAACCGGCGCAGCACCACGAGCAGCGCGACGGTCACCAGGATCGCCAGCAACGCGGCGGCGGCCTGGACCGGTTCGCGCCGGCCGGACGGGGTCACGGCGTGCACGAGCCAGTAGTAGCCCTCGGCCACCGGCGGGTAGATGGTGTGCACCTCGGGCCGGTTGATCCGGGTGCACGAGCCGTCGGGCAGCGGGTGCCTGAACCATCCGGTGCACTCGCCCTTCGGGAACAGCCAGTCGTCGCGGAAGCCGGCCACCTCCGGATCGGCCGGCGCGTGCGCGTAGGGCGAGCGGCCCGCCGCCTGGACCCGCCCGTCGAACGCGTAGCGGTAGGCGTCGTCGCTGGTCCGCGGCGGCACGCCGGCGGCCAGTACGGGCAGCGCGACCGCCCCGACCAGGATCAGCACCACCGCACGACGCACCGGCAGCCGCCGCACGAGGAAGGCGCCCAGCACGAACAGCGCCCAGGCGGCGCCGTACACGACGTACACGCCGGCGCTGCCGGGGTGCGTCCACGGGCCGTGCACCGCGTAGCCGACGGCGCCGGCGAGGGCGAGTCCGGTGGTGGTGGCCGCGATGGTGGCCGCGATGGTGAGTGCGGTGCGGGCGGGTGGCGTTGCGGTGCCGGAGGGCTCCGTGCCCGGGGGCTCCGTTCCTGGGGGCTCCGTGCTGGGTGACATGGCGTGAGTCTGGCCGCGGTGGTGTCGTTTTCGGGGCATCCCGGGCCGACCGTCAGCACTCCGTAAGGCGGTCAATGCGGGCCGGCGGCGGGTTTTCGGCGTTGGCTGGACGCATGAAGCTCGACATCCGCTTGCCGGATCCACCCGCCGGGCTGCGGCGCGGTCCCCTCCGAGCCGGCGCGTTCCGCGGCGCACTGCACGATCCGCGTACGGTCGTGGCGGTCGGCCGGTTGCTCGGCCTCGCCTTCCTGATCTGTTTCCTGACCGGTCTGTTCAGCCACCTGCTGCAACATCAGCCGCACTGGCTCGCGCTGCCGTCCCGGCCGGTGTGGGGGTATCGGGTCACCCAGGGGCTGCACGTGGCGGTCGGGATCGCGGCGGTGCCGCTGCTCCTGGTGAAGCTGTGGGTGGTCTATCCGCGGCTGTTCGCCTGGCCGCCGGCGAGGTCCGTCGGGCACGCGCTGGAGCGGTTGTCCATCGCGGTGCTGATGATGGCGGCGATCTTCGAACTGGTCACCGGGCTGCTGAACGTCGTGCAGTGGTACCCGTGGCCGTTCCCCTTCGTGCCGGCGCACTACTGGATCGGGTGGGTGGCGGGCGGGGCGGTCACGCTGCACGTCGCGGTGAAGCTGCCGTTGATCGTGGCGCACTGGCGGCGTCCCCGCGGTACGCCGGCCGCGGTCGAAGGGCCGACCCGGCGCGGGCTGTTCACCGTGCTCGGCGCCGGAGTGGGCGTGGTCACGCTGGCCACGGTGGGGCAGACGGTGACTCCGCTGGGGCGGGTCTCGGTGCTGGCGCCGCGACGGGCGGACATCGGCCCACAGGGCCTGCCGGTGAACCGAACGGCGGCCGCGGCGGGCGTGTTGACGGCGGTCCGCGATCCGGCGTGGCGGCTGGAGGTGCTCGGGCCGCGCCCGTTCGCGCTGACCCGGGCCGAGCTGTCGGCGATGCCGCAGCACGAGGCCACGCTGCCGATCACGTGCGTCGAGGGGTGGAGTGCGTCGGCGCACTGGTCGGGGGTGCGGATCCGGGACCTGATGGCGCGGGCGGGCGCGCCGCCGGGCGCCCGGCTGCGGGTGTTCTCGCACGAGCGGTTCAGTCCGTACTCGGTGATGGACATGCCGGACGAGTGGGCCCGCGACTCGCTGACCCTGCTGGCGCTGATGTTGGACGGCGCGCCGCTGGCCGAGGACCACGGGTACCCGGCCCGGATCATCGCGCCGAACCGGCCGGGCGTACTCCAGACGAAGTGGGTCACCCGGATGGAGGTGCTGGGATGAGCACGGCGATCGAGCCCGAGCCGGTCGCGCCACGAACCGGGCCGGTGGTGCGTGCCGTTCGGCTCGTGCTGGGCGCCGCCGGGTCGGCCGGCATCGGGTGGGGCGTGGCCGGCGCCTGGGACGACCCGTTCCTGACCGAGCGGGTGGGTCTGGCCGAGTGGCTGATCGGCGGACTGCTGCTGCACGACGCGGTGTTCGCTGTCGTGGTGTTCGCGGTCGGTGCGACGGCGATGCGGCTGCGGCGCGGCCCGGCCCCATGGGTGCGGCGAACCGTTTTGGGCGGCCTGGCGGTGGGCGTGGCGGGCACGCTGATCGCCCTCCCGGCCCTGCTGCGCCCGCTGCCTACGCAGAACCCGTCGGTGTTGCCGCTGGACTACGGACGGGGGCTGGCCATCGTGTGGGCGGCGGTGTGGGTGGGAGTGGGGGTCGTATTGGTGGTGCGGGGGCGGCGGAGCAAGTAAAGGGGCGGGCGCGCGAGCACGCCGACACGGGCGCGGCCCCGGTGTCGGCCGCGTAGCGGCTGTGCAGCCCGGCGCGGGGCGACCGACCCGACCGTGGCCGCGCAGCGGACAGGCAACCGGTCGGGTTCGGGCAGCCGCCCCGCAACGACCGACCCGACCCACCCAGGCCCCGAGCGCACGGGTGACCTCGACGCGCGGCCCGATCCTGGCCGCGTAGCGGATGTGCAGCCCGGCATCGAGCGGGCAGCCAACACGCAGCGACCGACCCGACCCGACCCGACCCGACCGACCCGTCCGCTCCGCGCCCCGGTGACCTCGACACGCGCCCGGTCCGCCCGGCCCGATGTGCGTCAAACCCCGAATCAACCCCGGTCAGGCCCGGGACAACGCGGCGAAGGTGCGGTTCGGGCCGGCCCAGGCGTCGGTCATGGTGAAGCGGTGGGCGCGGGCGAGGGTGCGTAGCGCGGGAGTGCCGACGCGGGCCCAGCGGAAGGCGCTGCTCCGGCCGCCGCGGTCGTTTTCGACGCGGGCGGCGAAGCGTTCGTGTACGTCCTGCGGGTCGGTCTCCACCACGAGCAGGCCGCCGGGGGCCAGCAGGCCGTGGACGCGGTCGAGCAGCCGGCCCGGGTCGCCGCCGATGCCGATGTTGCCGTCGGCGAGGAGGGCGGCGGCCCAGCGGCCCTCGCCGGGCAGCGGCTCGAATACCGAGCGGCACAGCGCGGTGGCCCCGGCGGCCAGGGCCCGGGCGACGGCGGCCGGTACCGGGTCGACACCGAGGGCGGCCACCCCTCGGCGACCGAGTGCCGCGGCCAGCCGACCCGGGCCGCAGCCGATGTCCAGGGTGGGGCCGGTACAGCGGGCGAGCATGGTGTCGTCGGCGGCGTCCGGTTCGGCGCACCAGCGGGAGAGTTCCAGGCGTTGCCGACGGCGGCCGTGTCGGCGCAGGTACAGCGCTCCCCCGTCGCGCAGCGCGATCGTGTACGGGTCGGCCGGAACGTCCGCGGCGAGATCGGCACGAACACCCGGCGCGAGGTCCGCGGCGAGATCGGCCCGAGCGCCCGGCGCAAGGTCCGCCGCAGCGCCCGGGGCAAGGTCGGTCGGGTGGTCGGGGTCGCGGACCAGGGTCATGCGTACACCTCGCCGCCGAGCAGCGCACGGGCCACGCCGGCGCAGTGGGTGCCCGGGATGTCACGGGTGACGGCGGCCAGGTCGGCGACCGTGTCGATGTCGGTGAGCGTGGGCAGGTCGCGTACGGTCAGCCCGGCGGCGAGCAGTCGGGCCCGTTGGATCGCGCCGGTCCGCGGCATCGACATCGGCACCCCGGGAAACACCGACGGGTCGGGCTCGCGCAGTCCGATCGCCCAGAATCCGCCGTCGGTCGCCGGACCGAACCACGCGTCGGCGGCCGACCAGTCCACGGTCAGCAATTGGGGCGTGATCTGTGGGGTGTCCATGCCGACCAGCAGGGTCGGCCCGGTACAGCCGGCGAAAGCGGCGGCCAGGCGCAGGTCGAGGCCGCCGGCCCCCTGCGGCACCACGTCGAAGCCGGCCGGCAACCACGGCCCGGGTTCGCCGGCGAGCACCAGGATGCGGCGGTGCGCGGGTGTGGCGAGTACGGCCGCGAGTGTGTCGGTGAGCGCGGCCTCGGCCACCGCCGCGGCCTGGTCCGCGGTCAGCGGCGGGCTCAGCCGGGTCTTGACCCGACCGGGCAGCGGCGCCTTGGCGATCACCACGAGGGTGCTCATGCGGGCCGCCCCGCACGGGCGAGCACGGCGCTCATGTCCCGGACCGCGGTGACCGTGCCCCGGACCGTGCCGGTGACCTTGGAGCGACCGGAGCGGGGCAGGTAGCGCACGTCCACCTCGGCGATCCGCCAACCGGCGTCGGCGGCGCGCACCACGGTCTCCAGCGGGTAGCCGGAGCGGCGGTCCGCGACCGCCAGCGCGAGCAGTTCGGCGCGCCGGGCGGCCCGCATCGGCCCCAGGTCGTGCAGCCGTGCACCGGTGCGCCGGCGCAGCCGGCGGGCCAGCACCAGGTTGGCCAGGCGTGCGTGCGGCGGCCACGCACCGAGGGTCTGCGGGCGGCGGCGACCGAGCACCAGGTCCGCGCCGCCGGCGAGCACGGGGCCGGCCACCTCGGGCAGCTGCCCGGGGTCCAGCGACGCGTCGCAGTCGCAGAAGCACACGATCGGCGCGGTCGCCGCGAGCAGCCCGGCGTGACAGGCCGCGCCGAAGCCGCGGCGCTCCTCGGCCACCACGCGGGCGCCGAGCGACCGGGCCAGTTCGGCCGAGCCGTCGCGCGAGCCGTTGTCCACGACGATGGGGCGATATCCGGCCGGCATCCGGGCGAGCACCCACGGGAGCGCGTCGGCCTCGTCGAGGCACGGCAGCACGACGTCCACAAGATGCTCGGCGGGATGCGCTGAAGAGGCGTCCATGCGGCTCACGCTAGGTACGCGCAGGCCGCATACCCAGGCTTGACGTGCTTACGGAGTGCTGACGTCGCGGCGATACGCCCGTGTGGGTTACGGGCCCCTTACGGATCGACCTCCCGCCGGAATCGTCCCTCTTCGCGCACCTACACTCGCCGGCATGAAGGTGCTCGTCGTCGACGACGACCCGACCGTGGCCGAGGTCGTCGTCGGTTATCTCGAACGCGCGGGGTTCAGTACGGCACACGCCGCCGACGGGCCCACCGCGCTCGATCTGGCGTTCGCCGAGATGCCCGATCTGGTGGTGCTCGACCTGATGCTGCCGGGCATGGACGGGCTGGACGTCTGCCGACGGCTGCGCGAGCGCGGCCCGGTGCCGGTGGTGATGCTGACCGCGCTGGGCGACGAGGGCGACCGGGTGCTCGGCCTCGAGGTCGGCGCGGACGACTACGTCACCAAGCCGTTCAGCCCCCGGGAACTCGTCCTGCGGGTGCGGTCCGTGCTGCGCCGGGTCGCGGTGCCGGCTCCACCGTCGCCGGTGCCCTCGGTGCTGCGGCACGCGGACCTGGAGATGAATGTCGCCGCCCACCGGGTGCTTCGCGCCGGCCGCGAACTCTCGCTCACCGCACGCGAGTTCGACCTGCTGGGCTTCTTCCTCGGCAATCCGGGCCGGGCCTTTTCCCGAGACGAGCTGATGCGCCGAGTCTGGGGCTGGGAGTTCGGCGACCAGTCCACGGTCACCGTGCATGTACGGCGGCTGCGGGAGAAGATCGAGGACGACCCGGCCGCGCCCCGGCTCCTGGTGACCGTATGGGGCGTGGGCTACCGGCTGGAGGTCGAACCCGAGTGCCCGTGAAGGATTTTGCGCTGATCTGCCTGATCGCGGCGGGCAGCGGGCTCGGGGTCACCCTGCTGGGCCTGCTCGGCCTGCGCGCGCTGCGCAATCGTTCGCTCTCGGTCGCCTTGGCCGCGATGTCGGTGGTGACCATAGCCGGCATGGCCGCGGGTACGGTCGGGGTCTCCCAGGCGATGCTGCTCTCCTCGCACGACCTGACCGTGGTGATGGTGGTCTGCGCGGTCTCGGCCGTGCTCGCGATCGGCGTGGCGATGCTGCTCGGCCGCCCGGTGGTGGCCGACGTCCGAGCCCTGCGCGGCACCGCGCGAGCACTCGGCGGCGGCCCGCCCGGACCGCCGCGCCGAGTCTCCGCCGTGGTGGAACTTGCGGAGTTGGGACGCGAGTTGGAGCGGGCCGGCGTACAACTGAGCGAATCCCGGGAGCGCGAGCGGGCGGTCGAGCACGCCCGACGCGAGCTGATCGCGTGGATCTCGCACGACCTGCGCACGCCGCTCGCGGGTCTGCGCGCGATGGCCGAAGCGCTGGAGGACGGGCTGCCGGAGGATCCGGCGCGCTATCACCGGCGGATCAGGACCGAGGTGGATCGGCTCAGCGGGATGGTGGACGACCTGTTCGAGTTGTCCCGGATCCAGGCGGGCGCCCTGAAGCTGACCCTGGCCCGGGTCTCGCTCTACGACCTGGTGGCGGACGCGATGGCCGGTACCGAGGAGTTGGCCCGATCCTGCTCGGTCCGGGTGGCGGGCGAGGACATCGTCGCGGTGCCGGTCCGGGTGGACGGCCGCGAGATGTCCCGGGCGATCACGAACCTCCTGGTCAACGCGATCCGGCACACCCCCTCGGACGGCACGGTCGCGGTCGGGGTGAGCACCGCCGAGGGCGAGGTCGTGGTCTCGGTCACCGACGCATGCGGCGGCATCCCGGAGGAGGACCTCCCCCGAGTCTTCGACACCGGCTGGCGCGGCACCCACGCCCGCACCCCGGCCCCCGGCGGCGGCGCGGGGCTGGGCCTGGCCATCGTCCGCGGCATCGTCGAGGCCCACGCGGGCCGAGTCGGCGTGGCGAACACGGGAATGGGCTGCCGCTTCGAGGTGAGGCTGCCGGCGGGGTGAGGGTGTCGGTGCGTCGGGGGGCACCGGTGGTTCGCGACCGCCGTCGGGGGTCATGCCTGGGCGAACTCCGCCATGCCGTGCGTGAATTCGATCGTGGCCTGCCAGCCGAGTTCGCTCTCCAGGCGGCCGGCCGAGGCGGTGATGTGCCGGACGTCGCCCAGGCGGTATTCGGCCGTCGTGATCGGGGCCGGGCCGGCGTGCGCCTCGGACAGGGCCCTGGCCATTTCGCCCACGGTGTGCGGGACGCCGGTGGCGACGTTGTAGGCGCGAAGGCCGTGGCCGGAACGGTCCAGGGCGGCCAGATTGGCGGTGGCCACGTCGCGGACGTGGACGAAGTCGCGGCGTTGGCCGCCGTCTTCGTACACCCTCGGGGGCAGACCGGCACGCAGCATCGAGCGGAAGATCGCGGCGACGCCGGCGTACGGGGTGTCCAGCGGCATCCTCGGGCCGTAGACGTTGTGGTAGCGCAGCGCCGTGGCCACGCCGCCGGTGGCCCGGGCCCAGGCGCTCGCCAGGTGCTCCTGGGCGAGCTTGGTCGCAGCGTACACGTTGCGTGGGTCGGGCGCCGCCTCCTCGCAGATCCGGCCGGGCGTCACCGCCCGCCCGCACAGCGGGCAGGGCGGCTCGAAGCGGCCGGCCATCAGCGCCTCGACCGGCCGCGGACCCGGCACCACCTCGCCGTGCTCGGCGCAGTGGCCCAGCCCCTCGCCGTAGACGACCATCGAACTCGCCAGCACCAGGCGGCCGATACCCGCCCGTGCCATCGCGGCGAGCAGCACCGCGGTGCCCAGGTCGTTGCAGCCGACATAGTCCGGCGCATCGTTCAGGTCCAGGCCCAAGCCGACCTTGGCGGCCTGATGGCAGACCGCGTCGACCCCGACCAACGCCCGGTCCACGACCGCCGGATCACGCACATCGCCCTGTACCGCGTCCACACCCTCGACCGGCACCAGGTCGAGCACCCGCACCTCGTGCCCGGCTTCGGTCAGGCATTCGACGACGTGCGTTCCGATGAACCCGGCGCCGCCGGTAACCAGGATTCTCATACCCCGACGCTAGGCCGACGCCGACCCTCCGACCCCCCGGCCCACGCCGACGTCACCCCTTCGTAAGACCTTCTCCCCCGGGCGCCACCCTTCGCCCACCTCGACACGGCTCGCCCCACCCCCACGACTCCGGCCCACCACCTCCCCCGGGCGCGTCGGCGCCCCGGCCACCCTGCCGCCGGTGGTCGACGCGCACAGCGCGGAGAGCGGCGGAGCCGCAAAAAAAGTGGCCCCTCGCGAGCCGGCGCCGAAGGCGCCCGACAAGCAGCCTGCGAGACTGATCCCATGCGCATCGTTGTACTTGCCGGCGGCATCGGTGGGGCCCGGTTCTTGCGGGGTCTCAAGGCGGCCGTTCCGGAAGCGGAGATCACCGTCGTCGGCAACACCGGGGACGACATCCACCTGTTCGGGCTCAAGGTGTGCCCGGACCTCGACACCGTCATGTACACGCTCGGCGACGGCATCAACGAGGAGCAGGGCTGGGGGCGCCGCGAAGAGTCCTGGAGCATTCGCGAGGAGATGGCCGCGTACGGCGTCGAACCGACCTGGTTCGGGCTGGGCGACCGGGACTACGCGACGCACATCGTGCGGACCCAGATGCTCGGTGCCGGCTACCCGTTGTCGGCCGTCACCGAGGCGCTGTGCGCGCGGTGGCAGCCCGGTGTACGACTCGTCCCGATGAGCGACGACCGGGTCGAGACGCACGTGGTGATCGACGATCCCGACAAGCCCGGCACCCGCAAGGCGATCCACTTCCAGGAGTACTGGGTGCGGCTTCGCGCCGCGCCGACCGCGCACGCGATCGTGCCGGTGGGCATCGAGACGGCCAAGCCCGCGCCCGGCGTCCTGGAGTCGATCGCCGAGGCCGACCTGATCCTGTTCCCGCCGTCCAATCCCGTGGTCAGCATCGGTACCATCCTGGGCGTGCCCGGGATCCGCGAGGCGCTGGTGGCCGCGGAGGCGCCGGTGATCGGGTTGTCGCCGATCATCGGCGGCGCACCCGTACGCGGGATGGCCGACCGGGTCCTGGAGGCGGTCGGCGTCGAGACGAGCGCCGCGGCCGTCGCCCAGCACTACGGACCGGGGCTGCTGGACGGCTGGCTCGTGGACACCGCGGACGCGGACACGGTGCTCACCGTCGAGGCGGCCGGCATCCCGTGCCGGGCGATCCCGTTGCTGATGACCGACGTCGAGGCCACCGCCGAGATGGCCCGCGCCGCGCTCGCACTCGCGGACGAGGTGCGCTGATGGGGGCTCCGCCGCGCGGCTACTCGGTGTTCGGGGTGCCCGGGCTGCCCGAGATCGGCGAGGGCGCCGACCTGGGCCGGCTGATCGCGGACGCGGCGGCGGGGCCGGACGGGCCCGGCCTGCTCGACGGGGACGTGCTCGTGGTGACCTCGAAGATCCTCAGCAAGGCCGAGGGTCGGTTGTTGCGCGGGGTCGATCGGGAGAAGGTGATCGACACCGAGACGGTCCGCCTGGTCGCGCGCAAGGGCCGCACCCGGATCGTGGAGACCCGGCACGGATTCGTGATGGCGGCGGCGGGCGTGGACGCGTCCAACACGCAACCCGGCACCCTGCTGCTGCTTCCGGAGGACTCGGACGCCTCGGCCCGCCGGTTGCGCGCGGCACTGGCCGAGTCGACCGGCGTCCGGGTGGGCGTCGTCGTGTCGGACACCTTCGGCCGGCCCTGGCGTACCGGGGTCACCGATGTGGCGATCGGCGTGGCGGGGCTGGACGCGATGGACGACCACCGGGGCCGGATCGACACGCACGGCAACGAACTCGCGGTCACCGTCACCGCGGTGGTGGACGAACTCGCAAGCGCGGCCGAGCTGGTCAAGGGCAAGGCGGGCGCGGTCCCGGTGGCGATCGTGCGCGGCTTGGGGCATCTGGTCACCGACGCGGACGGCGCCGGGGTACGTCCGCTGGTGCGCGGCGCCGAGGACGACATGTTCCGGCTCGGCACCCAGGAGGCGGTCGGCGAGGGCGCCCGGAACGCGATCACCGCGCGGCGCACGGTGCGCGCGTTCACCGACGAGCCGGTGGATCCGGACGCGGTGCGTCGCGCGGTGGCCGCCGCGATCACCGCACCGGCCCCGCACCACACCGTGCCGTGGCGGTTCGTGCTCCTGGAGAGCGCGTCGGCCCGGACCGCGCTGCTGGACGCGATGCGCGACGCGTGGGTGGCGGATCTGCGGGCGGACGGCCTGGGTGAGGAGCGCATCGCGCAGCGGGTCAAGCGTGGCGACGTGTTGCGCGGCGCGCCGTATCTGGTGGTGCCGTGCCTGGTCACCGACGGCGCGCACACCTACCCCGATCCGGTGCGGATGCGGGCCGAGCGGGAGATGTTCACCGTCGCGGCGGGCGCCGCCGTGCAGAACCTGCTGATCGCGCTGACCGCGGAGGGCCTGGGGTCCGCGTGGGTGTCGTCGACGATGTTCTGTCCCGACGTGGTACGCGCCACGCTCGCGCTGCCCGCCGACTGGGATCCGATGGGTGCCGTCGCGGTGGGCCGGCCGGCCGAGCCGCCTCGGGAGCGTCCGGTCCGCGCGGCGGACGATGTGATCGTGGTGCGCTGAGCGGCGCCCGAACAGGACGAAGGGGTGGGCGCGCCATCGGATTTCCGATGGCGCGCCCACCCCTTTGTGCACGGCCTCTGCCGCGTGGCGCTGCCGGCCCGGATTCGGCGGGCCCACATCACTGCCGACGACGGGTCGAAAGCGATGTCCGGCCGATGTCCGGGGGCGTCACGCCACGTCAGTAGCCTCCGACCGAGGATCCGCCGACGGTCGGCGGGGCCTGCGGACGCGGCGGCGGGATGTGTCCGCCGCCGGGGGCTCCGGTGCGTCCGGGGTTCGGCGACATTTCGGGGCCGTCATAGGGCGGGGGCGGTGTCTGCGGCAGATCGGCGGAGCCCTGGCTGCCGGGCGGCTCGACCTCGCCGCGCCAGGCACCGGTCTCGTGGCCCCGCTTCTCCACGAACACCTTGAAGTGTTCGAGGTCGCCCTTGGTGCGGCCACGCACGAAGCCGAGCTTGTCGCCCACCGTCTCGACCAGACCCTCGGGGTCGAACTCCATCTGGAGCATCACCCTGGTGTGTACGTCGTCGAGCCGGTGGAAGGTGACCACGCCCGCCTGATGCGGGCCGTCCACGGTCTTCCACGCGACCCGCTCGTCGGGTCGCTGTTCGGTGATCTCGGCGTCGAACTCCCGGGTCACTCCGGCGATTCGGGTGACCCAGTGGGTATGCGTCGCATCGAGTTGCTCGATCCGCTCGACCCCGCTCATGAACTGCGGGAACTCCCGGAACTGGGTCCACTGGTTGTACGCGGTGCGGACCGGCACGTCCACGTCGATCGAGTGCTGGACGGTCGTCACGAGCACTTCCTCCTCGTTCTCGGTGTCGGTTCCTGCTGCGAGATTGCACAGCCGGGTCCTTCACCCGAACGGCTGCCCGAGCCCTCCGCCGACAAACGTGGCGTCCCCGGTCGGGGTCGGGGTCGGGTTCACGACGCCCGCTCACAACACCTTGTTCACAAAGCCTTGTTCGCAACGCCTGGTTCACGAGACCTGGTTCACAACGCCTGGTTCACAAGGCCTGGTTACAACGCCTTGCCGACGAAGTGCCGACGCGGTCCGTACCGCGGTGCGCGGCGCGGGACCTTCACGCCCGACATGCGGATCAACAGCGCGGCCCGGTGCCGGTGTCCGGGGTAGCCGGCGAGCAGTTCGAGCATCCCCGCGTCGTCGACCGCGTGTCCGGCCAGCGCGAAGCCGATCGTCTTGGGCAGGTGCAGGTCGCCCACCGACAACGCGTCCGCGTCGCCGTGCGAGCGCTGCATGGTCTCGGCCGCGGTCCATATGCCGATCCCGGGCACCAGTTGCAGCAGTCGGGCCGCCTCGGGGTGGGCCACGCCCGTGGTCGCCTCCAGCCGGCCGGCCACCCGGACCGCCGCCATCACGGTGCGCGAGCGGCGCCCGTCCACGCCGGCCCGGACCCAGTCCCAGGACGGGATCAGCGCCCAGGTACGAACGTCGGGCACCACCCGCAGGCCGGTCGGCGCCGGCCCCGGCGGCGCCTCGCCGTACTTGCCCAGCAGCAGCCGAAACGCCCGGCGCGCCTCGATCGTGGTGACCTTCTGCTCCAGGATCGAGGGCACCAGCGCGGCCAGCACCAGCGTCGTGCGCGGCATCCGCAGGCCCGCGAAACGGCGTTCGGCGTCCCGGACGATCGGGTGCCGGGCGACGAAGGCATCCGGTTCGTCCTCGGCGCCGAGCAGGGCCGGCAGTGCGTCGAGTTGCCATCCGGCGCCGGGCCCCCACGCGCTCGCCTCGACCTCGCCGGTCCCGGGACGGTCGAGCAGCCGCAGCGTGCACGGCCCGTCCGGCGTGCGCGAGGTCCGCCACACCGAGCCGTCGGTGCCCGCGTGGTACGTGGGGTCGCTGTGGCCGCGGCGCAGTTGGCCCAGGGTCAGCCGCAGGTCGAGCGGGAAGCCCGGACGCCACACGCGGTGGCGGGCACTCGGGTGCAACTGGCTCTCCTCGCGGTCCGGGTCGGGACCGCCACGGTACCTTCCCGGTTTTGCCCCGATGTGCGCAGAGCAGACTTCACCTATGCGGGTGATGGCGTTCGGCACCTATGACACGACCGTCCACCCCCGGGTGGGAATCCTCATCGAGGGCTTGCGGCGCCACGGTATCGAGGTGGTGACCTGCAACGTTCCCCTCGGACACATGGACGCCGGGCCGATGGTCCCGCCCCCCGCGGCCCATCCGGGGATCCCCCGCCAGCGCATACGGCACGCCCGGTGCATCGCGGAACTGGTCGCCAAGGCCCGCCGCGCGCCGCGTCCGGACGTGGTGATCGTCGGCTATCAGGGTCGGCTCGACATCCAGATCGCCCGTCGGCTGTTCCCGGGCGTACCGCTCGTGCTCGACCACCTGGAGAGCGTGGACGACGTGGCCGATCGGCTCGGCCAGTCGGCGCAGGCCGAACTGCGCAAGGTCGACCGGATCGAGCAGGCCGCGATCGCCGCGGCCCGGCTGGTGCTGGTGGACACCGAGGAGCACCGCCGGGTGCTCCTGCCCGGGCATCGCGACCGGGCGGTCGTGGTGCCGATCGGGGCGGCGCCGGTGTGGTTCGACGCGGGCCGGGCGAGCACCGATCCGACCCCGATGGCGGCGGGCGGGCCGGGCTCCGGCACGGACCCGGCGTCCGATGCCCGACCCGGCGCTGTCGCGGCGGACCTGCCGGTGGACTTCGCGCCGGACTTCCGGCCCGGTGAGGACCTGCGGGTGATCTCGTTCGGTCTGTATTCGCCGGTGCAGGGCGCGCCGGTGATCGGTGCCGCGCTGAGTCGGTTGGAGGGCTATCCGATCGTGGTGACGATGATCGGTCGAGGGTTGCAGGCGCAGCGGACCCGGGACCTGGTCGGCCCGGACGCACCGCGGGTGACCTGGCGGACCTGGGTTCCGGAGGCCGAGTTGCCGCGCCTGGTCGCGGCGCACGACGTGTGCCTGGGCGTGTTCGGCACCGGCGCCAAGGCGCTGCGACTGGTGCCGAACAAGGTCTTCCAGGGTGCGGCGGCGGGGTGCGCGGTGCTCACCTCGGACACCGCGCCGCAGCGCCGACTGTTCGGGCCGGCGGGGTTGTTCGTGCCGGCAGGCGATTCGGACGCCCTGGCCGACGCACTGCGCCGGTTGGCCCAGCACCCGGCCGAGGTGGCCCGGCTGCGCGCAGCGGCGGTCGCGCTCGCCCGCGAGCGCTTCGTCCCCGAGGCGGTGGTGGAGACGCTGGTGGAACGGCTCCGGGAGATCGTCGACAAGCGCGCCTGACCGCCGAGCGCGAACGGGAGCTCGGCCCACGCGCGGGCCGTGTCGGTACGGATCGCGGGCGGCGCGTCGGCAGGCGCCCGCGGTCTTCGTCGGCGCGAAAACCGCGGGCACTCGGCGGAGCCGCGCTGCTCACCCCACCCGCAGCGCCACGTCGGTGCGGATCGCGGGTAGTTGGTCGTAGAGCTTCTGGCCGGGGCACTCGGTGTTGAACGCGTCCCGGTGGCCGGAGATCACGTCGAACGCGTGGGTCGTGCCCTTGGGGTAGCGGCTGCCGCTGTCCGACGAGGTAAGCGTGACCTTGCCCTTGGGGTTGCGGTCGTCGAGGCCGAGCTTCCACGCGATCACCCGGGAGAGGGCGATCAGCATCCGGCCGGGCGGCGCGGCGGTGGTGTAGGTGCCCATCGCGGCGACGCCCATGCTGTCGGTGTTGAAGCCGAGGGTGTGTGCGCCCAGGACCGGTTTCTCGGTGCCGCCGGCGCGACCCTCGAAGATCGTGCCGCACTTGTCCACCAGGAAGTTGTAGCCCACGTCGGCCCAGCCGTTGGTCTTGACGTGGTAGCGGTAGATGGACCGGAGCACCTTGGCCGAGTCGCTGCAGGGGAAGTCGTTGCCGTCGGCGGTGTGGTGCACGAACGCGGCTCGCACGGTGTTCGTGTACTTGAACTTCGCGTCCCGCAGCGACTCGTCGGCGCCCCAGTCCGCGCGGGCCACGATCGCCGGCTTGTCGGCGTGGCCCTTGACCGCCCGACCGTCGGTGCGGTTGGGCAGGGTCGGGCGAGGCGGCATCCGGTCCAGAATCGACTCGCCGGGGTCGACCAGTTCGGCACGCAGGTCCTTGGGCAGCACGCCGTCCAGCACGCCCACGCGGACCTGGATGCCGTCGGACCGGCCCGCCCAGAACGGCTCGGTGCCGCCGCGGACACCACCTTCGACCTCGTCGGTGCCGTCGACGCCGGTGTGCAGCTCGTGCCACGGGCTCCACACTCCGCCGGTGCGGGTGCGCACGTGCACCGCCATTCGTGCCCCGGCGCCCGGATCGGCCCAGGTGACGCCGAGCAACGAGTAGGCGGGGGTGCCGCGTTCGGTGGTGAGCACCTCGGTCCGGCCCACGCGCGGCGCGCCGGCGTCCGGCTCCTGTTCGATGCCGGTCAACGGGAGGGTCACCGTCGAACCGGGGGTGCTCGGCCGGTCCTCGGCGTGCGCGGGTGGTCCGACGAGCACGGCGGGTACGGCGAGGGCGGCGATCGACAACGCGATTCTGGTGTACACGGGCGGGCCCCTCCATCGTGGGCGGTCGAGCTCTACCGGTTCCCGCACGGCACTGAATCCCGTACCAAATGCGGCAATTACACCCATTTGCGCCATCGATTCATCGGCTCGATAGGCTGGGAGCATGCTCAGCACCCCGGTCGATCAGTTGCGCATCGCGCTCGCCGCCGACTCCGCGCGGCCCTTCACCACCTTCTACGACGACGCCACCGGCGAGCGGGTCGAGCTCTCCGTCGCGACGTTCGACAACTGGGTCGCCAAGACCGCGAACCTGCTGCGCGACGACCTCGCGGTCGAGCCGGGCGCACGCGTTTCACTGCTGCTGCCCGCGCACTGGCAGACCCAGGTGTGGCTGCTCGCGGCCTGGTCGCTGGGCCTGGTGGTGAGCTTCGACGGCGATCCCGCCGACGCCGATGTGGTGGTGTCCGGCCCGGACACCCTCGATCGTGCGGCGACCTGCCCGGGCGAGCGGGTCGCCCTGGCGCTGCGGCCGATGGGCGGGCGGTTTCCCACGCCGCCGACCGGCTTCCTGGACTACGCGGCCGAAGTGGCCGGGCACGGCGACCGGTTCGTGCCCGAAGGCCCGGTACGCGCTGATGCCCCGGCGCTTTCGGAGGCCGGACGCGAGTGGACGGCCGGCGAGTTGGCCGAGGCGGGCGAGGCCGCCGCGCGGGAGTGGAAGCTGGTCCCCGGCGATCGCCTGCTCACCTCTTTGAGCTTCGCCCGAACGGGTGGACTGCGAGCGGGCGTGCTCGCGCCGCTTGCCGCGTCGGTCCCCGTCGTCGTGTGCCGTCACCTGGATGAATCCCTGCTGGAGCGGCGAATCGAGGTCGAGCGGGTCACCCGTGCCGTCACCCGTTCCGCCGACTAGGCCATGACAAGACGGGTCGTGCTGCGCTTTCGTGGCCACGACCGCCCGTAGTGCCGTGCCCGGCGGTCCCTCAGCAGGCGGGGAGGCGTGGGTTCATGGATACGTGGGATCACCTGTACCGGCCCGAGGGCGCGGCCGAGCCCGCCGCGCCCGAGGAGCCGTCCGCGACCCACGAGTCCGCGCCTGCCGCGCCGGTCGAATCCGGCTCCGGTCGGGCCGCCGCGCGCCGCGCGCGCAAGAAGCGCAACCGGCGGCGCAAGGTGTTCCTGCCGATCGGAGTCGGCATCTCGCTGATCCTGCTCACCGGCGTCTCGGCCGCCTACGTCGCGTACCAACGGCTCAACGGCAACCTCGAGACCGACGCGGTGGACGGCAAGCTCAACGCCGATCGCCCGGCGGTCGGCGGCAACGGCAACGGCAAGGGCGAGCCGATGAATCTGCTGATCATCGGCTCGGACTCGCGGGCCGGCGAGAACCGCGCGCTGGGCGGCGGCGGGGACAACGGCGAACGCTCGGACACCACGCTGTTCGTACACCTGTCCTCGGACCGCGAGCACGCGGTGGTCATGAGCATCCCGCGCGACCTGCTGGTCACCGTGCCCTCGTGCGTGACCAGGGACGGCGCGCGCTCCGCCGAGCAGCGCGGGGTGATGTTCAATTCGGCGTTCGAACTCGGCGGCGCCGCGTGCACGCGCAACACCGTCGAGAAGATCACCGACATGCGCGTGGACCACCACATCATCGTGGACTTCTCCGGCTTCAAGGGCATGGTCGACGCGGTGGGCGGCGTGGAGATCTGCCTGCCCCGGACCGTGCAGGACCGCGAGGGCAACATCACGTTGTCCGCCGGCCGCCGCAAGGTGCACGGCCGGGAGGCCTTGGACTACGTCCGGCTGCGCCACGACATCGGGCTCGGCGGGGACGGCAGCGATCTGGGACGAATCAAGCGCCAACAGGCGTTCGTGGCCTCGCTCGCGAAGCAGATCCGCAGCGGCGACACGCTCTCCAGCCCGTCCCGGCTCTTCGCCCTGGCCGACGCGTTGACCAAGTCGATCCGGGCCGACGAGGGCCTGGACTCGGTGGCGGCCCTGGTCGACCTCGCGCGCGGGATGCAGGACCTGGAGACCAGGGACATCACCTTCGCGCACGTGCCGGTGTACAACCCGCCGGAGGACAACAACCGGGTCGCCCTGGTCCAGCCGGACGCCCGACGCCTGTTCGACGCGATCAACCACGACGAGCCTCTGGACGGTCGGCGCAAACCGGATCCGGCGGCAGCACCGGGGGCGGCACCCTCGATCGACGTCGCGTCCGACGGGCCCACCCGCCGACCGGACGGGGCCGCCCCGGCAGCCGGTGTCGCCGGCGGCACCGCCGCGCCGGCCGAATCGGCGAAGACCTCGGTCAGGGCCGACACCCGGAACGCGGATCAGGACATCTGCAAGGCGAACTGACGCCCCATCACCCCATTCGTCCACAGGCGTCCCGCCTCGGCGGCGACGAATGTGGTGGCGCACGGTAGCGTGCTCGCCGATACGCGGGCCGCTCCGCCGTGACGTGTTGCGCCTTCATTCGGTGACCTGCGTCACAGGCGGATGGGCACACGCAACTCGGGGCAGTGGCAGCACGTCTATCACAGATAACGGCCGCTCTACGCGCGGTTCGTCGCTCTTGATCGGCGTTGGGCGCCCTGGGGAAAGAAGCAGACACGACGTGAGTGACAGCGAACGGGCCGGCAAGCAGGCCGAATCCGGTCGGGACGCGAGCCCGGAGACGGCACCCGCGGCTCCGACCGAATCCGAGACATCGGCTCCGGGACCCGCGGCGGCCGAGACGGATGGGCCGAACGCGGCGAACGCCGACCCGGCTCCCGGCGCGGACGCGGCCGACCCGGCTCCGGCCGCCGACGCGCCTCCCGCCGCGGGCCCGGCGGTCCCGGCTGACCCGGCTGATCCGGCACCGGCCGCGGACGGGCCGGCTGCCGGGGTCGGGGCCGACGCCGAGGCGAAGGCGGGCGCGTCCGAGGCGGAACCGGCCGAGCCGGGTGGGCCGAAGGCCGAGATACCCGCGGCCGAGATACCGGCGGCGGAGATACCCGAGGCGGGCGCACAGGCCGAGGGGGATCCGCAGGCCGAAGCGGGTCCGCAGACCGAGGGGGATCCGCAGACCGAAGCAGGTACACAGACCGAGGCAGGCCCACCGCCCCCCGCCGGGCAGCAGAGCGCACCTGCCGACGCGGCGCCCGCCGTACCGTCCCCGCCCACGCCCGCCGCAGCCGGCTCCGAGGAGCCGCTCGCCGCCGCCGTGGCCGCGATGGCCGCCGCCGGCGAGGCCGCGGCGCCGGATCGGCTCTCCCGGCGGAATCGACGCCGGCGGGTGTACAAGCGGGTCCTGATCGGCGTCACGGTCACCGTGGCGCTGTGCCTGGTGGCCGGCAGCATCGCGGTGTACGCGATCTACCGCAAGCTGGACGGCAACATCACCTCCGAGGACCTGACCGCGAAGCTGGGCCCCGAGCAGGAACGTCCGCAGGTCGTCGCGCACGACGCGACGAACATCCTGCTGCTGGGCTCGGACGACCGCAGCGGCGACAACAAGCAGTACGGCGACATCGGCGAGGGCACCAAGCGCTCGGACACCACGATCCTGTTGCACCTGGCCGCCGACCGGAAGAGTTCGGTGGCGGTCAGCATTCCGCGCGACCTGATGGTCGACATCCCCTCGTGCGTGCGTCAGGACGGCAGCAAGTCGCGGGCCTACCGCGACCAGTTCAACCACGCGTTCGAGATCGGCGGCGCGGCCTGCACGATCAAGACCATCGAACAGATGACCAAGGTCCGCGTCGATCACCACATCGTGATCGACTTCTCCGGCTTCAAGGAGATGGTCAACGCGGTGGGCGGCGTCGACGTGTGCCTGAGTCAGCCGATGCGGGACACCGCCGCCAAGCTCGACCTGCCCGCCGGCCGGCAACGGCTCAACGGCGAGCAGGCACTCGGGTACGTCCGCGCCCGCAAGAACGTCGACGACGGCAGCGACACCCAGCGGATGACTCGCCAGCAGCGTTTTCTGGCCGCGCTCGTTAAGAAGGTCAAGGTCGGCGACATGCTGACCCAGCCGTGGAAGTTGTACAACCTCCTCGACGCCGGCACCCGGTCGATCACCGCCGACCCGGGACTGAGTTCGCTTAGGGATCTGATGGACCTGTCCGACAGCATCAAGGGGATCCCCAACGACAGGGTCGCGTTCCTGACCGTGCCGCGGCAGCCGTACCGGTTCGACATCAACCGGGACGAACTGGTCCAGCCCCAGGCCGACCGCCTGTTCGAGGCGATCCGCCTCGACCGGGTCGCGGTCGGCGCGGCGGTGAGCGGCAAGGACGAGAACGGCTTCGAGAACAACGGCGAGGTGCGGATCGAGCAGGCGGCGACGCCGACGGCGTCCACCCGCACCAGGATCGACGAGAACGGCGACCGGGTGACGGTCACGCCCACCGCACCGGGTTCGAGCGGCACCGACAAGGGGACCGGCACCCGGTCGCCCGCGAACACCGGGACACCGGGCTCGTCGACTTCCACGACCGACCCCACATCCACCAGCGGCGGCACCCCGTCGGCCGAACCGACCTCGGCCGCGAACACGGGCCCGATCGTCACCGTTTCGGGACGAACGGCGGAACAGGACGTGTGCGCGGGCTGATTGCATCGAAACCGCACAGGGAGGGCCGGGTCGCCGCGGATCGGCGGTGACCCGGCACGTTGCCGGAGGGGGCTCGTCACATGGGCACGGACGCGGATACGGAGGCCGGGGAGCACGGGGCACCCGACCGGCGGGGCATACGCAGAAAGAGCACCGTGAAGAAGCGCCTCAAATGGATCGCGATCTCCGTGGTCGGCATCCTGGTGATCCTGGCCGGCAGCGCGTACGGGTACATCCGGTACCTGAACGGGAAGCTGCATCACACCCAGATCACCGCCGACAAGAGCAATCGACCACCGGCCGCGGCGAAGGACGAACAGGGCCGAAGTCCGATGAACATCCTGCTGATCGGCAACGACAGCCGGATCGGCGAGGGGCGGCGCTACGGCGCGGAGGGGCACGAGGGGCTCGCCGACGTGGCGATCCTGATGCACCTGTCCGCCGACCGCTCCAACGCCACGCTCGTGAACATCCCGCGCGACACGATGGTGGACATCCCGCGCTGCGAGATCGGCAAGGGCAAGGACAAGAAGGTCACCGAGGCCCGGTTCGGCCAGTTCAACGACAGCTTCCGCAGCATCGGCGCGTCGTGCACGGTCGCCACCGTGGACCGCATGCTCCAGGTCCGGATCGACCACTACATCGAGGTCGACTTCAAGGGCGTCCGGGATCTGACGGACGCGGTCGGCGGGGTGCCGATCTGCCTCGACGCGCCGATCCACGACCCGGTCCTGTCCAATGAGCGTGGCGGCACCGGCCTGGACCTCCCGGCCGGCCCGAACAACCTGAGCGGCAACGACGCGCTGCAATTCCTGCGCGCCCGGCACGCGTTCGGGGACGGGAGCGACCTGGCCCGGATCGAGGCGCAGAAGGTCTTCCTGATGTCGCTGGCACGCGAACTCAAGAGCAACGCGAAACTGAGCAACGTGGACGGCATGTTCAAGATCGCGAACAGTGCGGTGAGCGCGCTCACGGTGGACAACGACCTGGCGGGCGTGGACAAGCTGATCGACCTGGCCGACGAGATCAAGAAGGTGCCGGAGAAGCGGATGGCGTTCACCACGCTGCCGACCGAGACCTACCGGCCGGCACCGGACCAGGTCCAGCCCCTGCGGCCGGCGGCGGACAACCTGTGGGCCGCGATCCGGGCCGACCGGCCGTTGACCACGGGCGACGGGGCGACCGATCCGCCGCCCGCGCCGGTGGCCACGACGCCGCCTCCGCCCCCTCCGACGATCGCGCCGAGCGACGCGGCCCACATCCGGGTGACGGTGGACACCGGGACCGAGAAGAAGCGCATCACCCCGGTGGTGGAAGCCCTCAAGCGCCAGGGTTTCAAGGCCACTTCGGGTACGACCATGCCGGACGGCCGGGAACACGCCAACAGCCGGATCACCTACCCCGACGGCAGTCGGGATCAGGCGAAGGCGATCGCGACCGCGCTGGGCCTGCCGGAGACCGCCCTGGAGGTGGCCCGTCCCGGCGACACCACGATCAAGCTGCTGATCGGGGCGGATCTTCCGGACGCGGGCCCCGGGGGCGGCGGCACTCCGACGAGTTCGGCCGGCGCCGGCCCGAGTGGGACGCCCGAACCGCCCAAGGCCGCCGACCTGAACCTGGAGACGGCCGACAACACCAAGTGCGCGTCTCCGCGCAAGAAGCAGTAACACACGCAGGCACGTTCGAAGGGGGTCGTGATGGGATGCGCAGGAAAGCGCCCGTCCGCGACCCCCATCGATCGAACAACGATCGACCGACAGCGGATCCGGAACCATCGGTGAAGGATTTCGTACCTTTTCCGATGATCCGAGTGTCAGGACTTCGCAGTCTCGGTGACCATGGCGAGATCTCGCCGGTTATGGTGGCTGCTTCCAAACCGACCATCACGTATCACCGTCGGGTTCCGTGCGGATGCCTCCGGAACCCCGGTGTCGCCCATCAGGACCGAGCACAGCCCGGGGGGACCGTGCGGCGGATACAGCCGGAGGGAATCTCGGCGTGAACAGAGGGAACGGGCCGCACCGTGGCACGCCCGGGGACAACGATCCCCTGGGCGGCATGGACGACGCGGACGTCGCGGACATGTGGGTGATGAACCCGGACACCGGCAGCTTCGAGTTGCGGGCGCCGGGCGGCCCCGGCGCCGGACCCGCCGGTGGTTCGGGCAGCGGTTCCGCCGGTGCTCCCGCCGCCGGTTCCGGCTCGGACGGCTCCGGCGCCGCCCGGCCGCGTTCGCGGGCCGCGAATCCCGAGGGCCGACGCCCGTCCGCGGTGGACGCGGCGTCCGGTCGGGAAGCCGACGACGGCCCGCCTCGACGCCGGGAGCGCGCGGGCAGCGCTCCCGCCGGACGCGCGGGAGCCCGCAGCGGTGCGCGGAGCGAGGGGCCACCCAAGAGCAAGGTCAAGAAGCGGCTCAAGTGGATCGCCATCTCGGTGGTCGGCCTGCTCGTGGTGCTGGCCGGTACCGCGTACGGGTACAAGAAGTACCTCGACAGCAAAATATCCACCACCGCGAAGAACGCGGGCAGTGAGGGCGTCCCCAAGGCCGAGGAGGACGCGTTCGGGCGCAAGCCGCTGAACATCGTGCTGATCGGCAACGACAGCCGTAAGGGTCTCGGCAAGAAGTACGGCGCGGCCGAGCACACCGAGGGTCTCGCCGACGTCACGATCCTGATGCACGTCTCGGCCGACCGCAGCAACGCGACGCTGGTCAGCATCCCCCGCGACACCATGGTGCAGATCCCCAAGTGCGTCGTGGACGGCAAGACCTACCCGGCGTCCAACGGGCCCCAGTCCTTCAACGAGAGCCTGGCCAACGGCGGTCCGCCGTGCACGGTCTCCACCGTCGACAAGATGCTCGGGGTCCAGGTGGACCACTACATCATGATCGACTTCACCGGCGTGAAGAAGATGACCGACGCCGTCGACGGCGTGGACATGTGCATCTCGGAGCCGATCAACGACCCGGTACTGCCCAACGGACAGGGCGGCACCGACCTCAAGCTCGGCGCCGGCGATCAGAACCTCAGCGGCGAGACCGCGCTGAAGTTCCTGCGCGCGCGGCACGCCTTCGGCGACGGCAGCGACCTGGCCCGGATCAAGGCGCAGAAGGCGTTCCTGATGGCGCTCACCCGCAAGCTGAAGAGCAGCGCGTCGCTGACCAACGTCGAGGGCATGTTCAAGATCGCCAACATCGCGGTGGAGTCGCTGACGGTGGACAAGGGCCTCGGCGCCGTGGACAAGCTGATCTCGCTGGGCAACCAGTTGAAGAAGGTCCCGGAGAAGCGGATGGCGTTCACCACGCTGCCGATCGAGGAATACCCGCCGCAGCCCAAGGCCAAGGTGCAGCCCAAGCAGCCCGAGGCGAACAACCTGATGGCGATGCTGCGCAACGACACGCCCGTCACCAAGGACGACAAGCCCGCGGGTGAGCAGCAACCGGCCCCGCCGACGCCCGAGGCGCCGAAGGTGGATCCGGCCACGGTCAAGGTCGACGTACGCAATGGCAGCGGCGTCAACAAGCGCGCCAACGAGGTTGCGGCGGACCTGGTCGGGCGCAAGTTCGTCGCGGTCGCATCGGGCAACGCCAGGGACGGCAAGATCCACCCGACGAGCACGATCACCTATCCCAAGGGCCGCCTGGACGCCGCGAAGGCACTGGCCGCCGCGACCGGCCTCGGCGACGGCGCACTGGTCGAGACCACATCCACGACGCTGACCCGCTTCGAGGTCCTGATCGGCAAGGACTTCCCCGCCACACCACCCCCGGTCGCGGGTGCTCCGCCGAGCGATCCCCCGAAGAACATCGACCTGGAGACGGCGGACAAGAACGTCTGCGCGCCGAAGAAGAACAAATAGCCCCACCCCACACCCCCACGGCCGCCCGCCACCTCCCGAACGGGGAGGAAGCGGGCGGCCGTCGGCGATTCGAGCCGGGTGGACAGGTCGGGCCGCGCGGCTCGGCGCGCGCGGGCGTTGCGAAGGGGCAGCGCGGGTGCGGGTGCACGTGCGTGCATCAAGCGGACTGGCCCGAGCGGGCGTTGCAGAAAGGCAGCTCGGGTGCGTGGGCGGGTGCGGGTGCGTGAACCGGCCGGCTCGGCGCGAGCGGGCGTTGCGGAAGGGCAGCGCGGTGCTGTCGCGGGTGCGGGTGCGTGAACCGGCCGGCTCGGCGCGAGCGGGCGCTACGGAAAGGCGGCGCGGGTGCTGTCGCGGGTGCGGGTGCACGTGCGTGGGCGCGGGGGCGTCGGTGTGGGGGGTGGGTGGTGTCCGGTCGAGGTCGAGGGTGCCGTGGTGGTCGGTGGCAGGGGCACCGGCGCAACGGGGCGCGACCGGCGACGTGGCCGTCCGATGGGTGCGGTCGGGCACCCGATGCACGACCGTCGGCACCGCAGGCGGGCCAACGCGTTTGACGTGGGTCGCCGGAGGCGGACACGCTCCGGGGGTGGACAACGCACGGGTGCAACTGCGCCGACTGGACGAAGACTTGACGGCCGCCCTCCTGGACGCCGCGGTGGCGGACGCCGATCCGGCGGAGGTGATGCCGGCCGTACCCGGCCCGCCCGGCTGGACCGCCGACCGCCGAGCCGCCTTCCTGGCCTTCCATCACGAATGGGCGGCCACCCCCACCACCTACGCGATCCTGGTCGCCGACCGCGTGGTGGGCGCGGCCCGCCTCCAGCCCGCCCCGGAAGCCCCGGACGACGCCTTGGAGGCCGGCCTGTGGATCGGCCGCTCCCATCGCGGCCAAGGCATCGGCCACGCCGTCGTCGCTCTCCTGCGCGCCGAGGCCAAGTCCCAGGGCGCGACCCGCATCGTGGCAAGCACGACCGAAACCAACACCGCCGCCCAACGCCTCCTCACCACCGCCGGCGCCGACCTCCACCACCGCCCCACCCCCGACCCCAACGGCGACACCATCAAGGCCACCCTCGACGTCGACTGATCCGGCAGTGCCGACGAACGCACCCGATCCGGGCCCGGACAGCCGTACGCACGCGCGGCCGAGATCATGCAGATCTACGGAGGTGCCAACCGCTGCTCGCGCGTCGTGACGGCACGGGACCCGCTCCGCCGACCCCCTCGGATCGGCACTCGCCCGCTTCGACGCACTCCGGAACGGGCCCGGGCGGGCAGCCGAGTCCGTTCGGCAGGCGGCGTTCGGTGCTTTGGCACGCCGTGGAGGCGCCCGCCGCTCAGCGAGGCGTGGCTACCCCTCCGGTGGTGGGTTCAGAGTCAGTTCGCCGTCGCGTTCCGTGTAGTGTTCGCCGGTTTGCGGGCAGTGCCAGTGGCCGTCGTCGGTCGGGGTCAGGGGGGTGCCTGCGCGGCCGACCCATTTGATGCGGCGGGCCGGGACGCCGGCCATCAGGGCGTGGTCGGGGACGTCGCGGTGGACCACCGCTCCGGCTGCGATCAGGGCCCAGCGGCCGATCGTGACGCCCGCGACGACCACGCTGCGGGCGCCCACCGCGGCTCCCTGACGGACCGTCACGCCCTGGGCGTGCCAGTCCTGTTCGCCCTTGAGCAGGCCGTTCGGAGTGACCGCGCGGGGATACATGTCGTTGGTCAGCACGACCGCCGGGCCGATGAAGACACCGTCCTCCAGGACCGCGGGTTCGTAGACCAGCGCATGGTTTTGCACCTTGACGTTGGCGCCGATCCGGACCGCGGGCCCGATGTAGGCGCCCCGGCCGATCACGCAGTTCGCGCCGAGGACCGCATCCTCTCGAATCTGGGCGAGGTGCCACACCCGGGTACCCTCGCCGAGGGTCGCCGACTCGTCCACATCCGCGCTCGGGTCGATAGCCACCCCCGAACGCTAGTGCTCACTCGGCCGCCACGCCCAGGAAATCGGCGAGGACGCGGGCCGAGCGCCGACCGTCGTGGTGCTCGGCGACGTACGCCGGCCCCCGCGCGGCCAGTTCGCGGGCCGCCTCCGGTTCGGCGACAACCTCTTCCAGCACCTCGGCCAGCGAGTTCGGATCGGCCCCGCGGATCGGCAGGTCGGCCGGCAGGTGCTCGGTCGCCGACTCGTGCAGGTAACAGATCGTCAGCCGACCCGCCGCGAGCGCCTGACACGACGTCATGCCGTAGGAACCGCACCCGAACTGGTCGAGCACGATGTCGGCATCCGCGAACAGCGCCGGGAGTTCGGCGGCCGGTCGGTTCAGGATGCGGCGGTACTCGATCAGACCGATCTCGTGCAGCCGGTGCAGGGTCGGTTCGATCCGCGCGGTGCCGCGCAGGAACGGACTGGTCATCACGTGCACCACGACCGGGCGTTCGCGGGCCAGCACCGGCTTGCCGGTCCGCCATGCCGAAGGGTCGATCGCGGCCGGCAGCCACACCGCGTCCGGCACGTCGGCGATCAGGTCGGGCGTGGCCACGAAGGTCGGCACATCCAGGCCGCGCAGGATCGGCAACAGCCGGTCCACCTTGGCCTGCAGCGCGTGGGTCAGCTCGTAGCGCGGGTCGAACGGCGAGAACTCCACCCGGGCCCGGTGCGCCGCCGGATCGCGTGCCTCCGAGCCGTACAGCACCAGTCCGAGCGAGATCCCGGCCGCCCGCAGCTCGGCCAGGTCGGTGTCCACCCAGGAGCCGCCGAGGCGGCCGAACGCGGGCATCCCGCCCTCCGCCAACACGTGTGTGTAGCGGTCCAGCACCCGGGCCAGTCGACCCAACTGCCATCGGGTGGACAGCCAGTCGTCGGTGGCGATCGCCTGGTCGCTGGGATGGCCCGGGGTGTTCGCCGAACTGAGCGCGGACGCCTCGGCCCGCACCCCCGGCAGGTGTCGCTCGACCGCGCGGGCCCACGCGTGCCCCTGCCCGCCGGTATTGGTCGGCCCGATCCCCAGCACCGGAGCGGACGCGGGCACCGGCTCCGCATCGGCGGCGAACGCGCGCAGATACGGCTCGTACGCCTGCTCGCAGCGCCGCGCCCACGCCTCGGCGTCCCGTTCGGCCTCCGCACGATGGGTGCGCCGGACCGCCTCCAGGTCGCGCTGGGCCATGATCCGCCGCAGCCCCCTGAGCACGCCACCACCGTCGAGCGCCTCGACCGCGGCCCGGGCGGCGGCCAGTCGGGCGGTGCGTACCGGGTCGACCGGCACGCGCAGGGAGCGCACCACCCCGGTCTCGGTCACCTCGACCGACGTGGTCACCGCGACCGTCTCGGCGGGCACGACCCGCAGCACGTAGGCACCCTCGACCGGTTCGGTCGGATGCTCCTCGCCCACCTCCGTGTGGGTGACGACCAGCCGCCGCAGCCGCGCGGGCGGGGTGAAGCCACGATCCTCCGCGGCCTGCCGGGCGTCCGGAATCGCCACTCCCGCGGCCACAGCCGAGTCCCTGTCGCTCATCGCCGTCGTCTCCCAAGGCCGTGCCGACTGTTCACAGACTGTCACCGGGGACGAGCGGTGACCAGGGCGGCCACGTTACTTGGCTTTACCGAGAGGACCCGGTTTCCGGCCGGGAAGACGGCGCGTCGGGCCGATCGGGCGGCGCGCACCGCCCCGTACACGCACGTCGGCCCGAGTCGCACACACTGGCGACCCGGGCCGACGAGGCACTGCACGGAGTGGACTACCCGGACTCCTCCTCGAGCTGCGCGGTCCCCGCCTCGACCCGATCGGCCAGGCTCTTCGGGCTGGTCAGGAAGCCCGCGCCCCAGGATCCGTGCATCGTCGCGAGCACACCCGGCAGCCGCACCAGCGCGCCCGGGCTCAGGTCGCGGCCCTCCCACGCGGCGCCGGCCAGGATGCCCGCCGCGTACCCGCCGGGCACCAGCCAGCCGACCTTGCGCCCGGACAGGCCCACCACCGTGCCGGCGGCCACCGCCGCGAGCGCGGCCGGCGGGGCCAGGTAGCGCAGGTTCACCGAGCCCTGGTGGTGCCGGGAGACGACCCGACGCCACCGGCCGTAGTTGAAGTACTGCTTGGCCAGCGCCTTGGTGGTCGGCCGCGGGCGGTAGGAGACCTCCAACTCGGGCGAGAACCAGATCAGGTAACCGGCCTCGCGGATCCGGTAGTTCAGCTCCCAGTCCTGGGCCCGCTCGAACTCCTCGTTGTAGCCGCCCAGCTCCTCCAACACCTCGCGCCGGAACACGCCGAGGTAGACGGTGTCGGAGGGCCCCGCGCCGCCGCCGGTGTGGAAGCGCGCGTTGCCGACGCCGAGCTTGGAGGTCATCGCGCGCGCGACGGCCTCCTCGTAGGGGGTGGTGCCCTCGGCGTGCATCAGCCCGCCGACGTTGGCCGCACCGGTCTCCGCGAGCAGCCGGACCGCGGTGGAGATGTATCGGGCGGGCAGGATGCCGTGGCCGTCCACCCGCACGATCACGGGGTGCCGCGAGGCGCGGATCGCCGCGTTGAGTGCGCTGGGGGTGCGGCCGGTGGGATTGGGGACGGTGCGCACACGGGAATCGTTCGCGACCAGCCGGGCGGCGATCTCGTCGGTGTCGTCCGTGGACGGTCCGAGCGCGATCACCACTTCGATCTCGCCGGGATAGTCCTGCGCGAGCACACGACCGACGGCCTCTTCGAGGTGTCGGGACTCGTTGAGCACCGGCATGATCACGGAGACGGGCGGTTTTTCGGGAAGCGGCTCCGCTCGGCGAACCGGAGGTTCGTGGGTGGCGGGCTCGTCGGCAGTGGGATTCATCGCCTCGGAGCGTACTGCGAACGGGCCGCCCGGCCGACATCGACCGAGCAGGCGACCGGGCGGGCCTGCCCGCGCGGTCGTCGGCGTGCCGCGGCCGTTCCCGCTCGATCCCGCTTTACGGTGGTTCGACGCGCAGCACCGCAACCGTGGTCGGCCGCCCAGGCGTCCTTCGGGTGTACGCGGGTACGGATGGACATCCGCACGACGCGCGCCGGGAGGGTGTGCGCAGCGAACGGCGGGACGAGATCGGTCCGCGAGGAGGGACACCGCACCCCATGGCGACGACTGGCGGACGACCCTCGGCGAGAACCGCGAACGGCGACCGGAACGAGCGCAACGTCGGCCGCAATTGGCTCGTGTTGATCACCGGTGTGCTCGCGGCGGCGATCCTGGCGACCAGCGGCATCGGCTGGGCCTGGGTCAAGCACTTCGACGGGAAGATCCAGCGGATAGATCCGTTCAAGGGCCTGGACAACCGCCCGGACACCGGATCCGGCAAGGACCTCAACTTCCTGATCGTCGGGTCGGACAACCGTGCCGGCATCTCCAAGGACACGCTGGAGAAGCTGCACGCCGGCGGCGAGTCCTGCGACTGCACCGACACGGTGATGATCGTGCACCTCAACGCCAAGCGGGACCGCGCGACCATCACCAGCCTGCCGCGGGACAGCTACGTGGAGTTCCCGGCGCACAAGGACAAGGCCACCGGCGAGCAGCGCGGCCCGTCCAAGGGCAAGATCAACGCCGCGTACACGCTCGGCGGCCCGCCGCTCACGGTGGCCACCGTGGAGAAGGCCACCGGGATCCGAATCGACCACTACATCGAGGTCAACTTCGTCTCGTTCGTCAGCGTCGTGGACACCCTCGGCGGCATCGAGATGTGTACGCCCAAGCCGCTGCGCGACCCCAAGTCCGGCCTCGACCTGCCCGCGGGCACCAGCAGGCTCGACGGGGTCAAGGCGCTGCAGTTCGTCCGGGCCCGGTACATCGCCAGCGACCCGACCGGCGACATCGGCCGTACCCAGCGCCAGCAGAAGTTCATGACCCAGGTGCTCGCGAAGGCGACGTCGTCCGGCACGCTGACCGACCCGCTCAAGCTCAAGAACGTGCTGGACGCGGTGCTCGGCTCGATCAAGGTGGACGAGGGCATGAGCCCGCAGTCCTTCCTGGAGTTGGGCGGCAAGCTCCGGAACCTGTCCAACTCCGGCGTCACCTACGCACAGGTGCCGCTCAAGAGCATCGACCACCAGGTCCCGGACTGGGGCTCGACGGTGTTGTGGGACGACGCCAAGGCCGCGGGCCTGTTCCGGGCGATCCGCGAGGACAAGGACCTGATCACGCCGACGCCGGAGAAGAAGCCCGACACCCCGGGCTCGACCGACGCCCCCGCGCCCACCCCGGTGTCGGTGGAGGTGGCGCCGAACGAGATCTCGGTCCAGGTGTACAACGGCGGGCAGGCCACGGGCCTGGGCACCCGCGCGCACGAGGACCTCAAGGGCCTGGGCTTCGCGATGGCCGGGCCGCCGCGGACCTCGACCTCGACCGACGGCGTGCGCACGATCATCCGGTACGACCCCAGGTGGAACCGCTCGGTCAAGACGGTGCAGGCCGCGCTGCCGGGCGCGACCCCGGAGCCGGTCACCGGCCTGGGGCGGACGATCGAGGTGATCGCGGGCTCGTCGTACGCCGGGGTGACCCCGGTGCGGGTCGGCGGCGCGCCCACCGAGCAGCCGTTGGTCGGTGCCACGCCGAATCCGGCATTCTCCGCCAAATCCGGTGACGAGGTCTCGTGTAAGAAGTGAGCATCAACTGTGGAACAGATGGTCGATGAAATCGACATTCGGTTGCCTCGCGGCTGATCGGGTGCAAGCTTCGGTGTCATGAACAATTGGCCGCCGGGGTGGGCGGATGGCGACCAACAGCCACAGCAGCCCCCTCCGGGAACGATTCCGAGCCGCCCCGGCGGCCACCCGCAGCAGGCACCCGGCGGGCATCCGCCGCAGCCGAACGCGTATCCACCGCAGCCGGGCGGGTACCCGCCCGCACCCGCGGCGCACTCGCCGCAGGCCGGCGTGCCGCCCGTACAGCGCCCGCCCGGCGCGGACGGCTACCCGCCGCAGCCGCCGATCGCCGACGCGCACGGCGCACCGCCCGCCCCGGTGGGCCCGCCGCCGCAGCGCGGGCCCTCCGGCCCCGAGGGCCCCGGCGGCCCCGGTCGGCCCGACGGGCCCGACGGCCCGGGTCGTCCCGGCGGCCCGCCGCGGCGTCCGCGCGGCCCGGTCAACTGGAAGAAGCGCATCCTCATCGGCCTCGGCGTCTTCGTCGCGCTCGTGGTGGTCTTCGGCACGGTGACCTACTTCTGGGCCGACTCGAAGATCCAACACGAGGACGTCCTGGACGACTACAAGGGCCGACCGGCCGCGTCCGAAGGCACCACGTGGCTGATCGTCGGCTCGGACAGCCGCGAGGGCCTGGACGCCACCGATCGCAAAAAGCTGCACACCGGCAAGGCCCCGGGCAAGCGCACCGACTCGATGATGCTGCTGCACAAGGGCAAGGGCGGCACCGCGCTGATCAGCCTGCCGCGCGACTCCTACGTGGACATCCCGGCGTTCAGCAAGAACGGCAAGACGGTCAACGCACAGAAGAACAAGCTGAACGCCGCCTTCGAGAAGGGCGGCGCGCCGCTGCTCGCCCGCACCGTGGAGATGGCCACCGGCATGCGGCTCGACCACTACGCGGAGATCGGATTCGGCGGGTTCAACAACATCGTCAACGCGATGGACGGCGTGGACATCTGCCTCAAGGGTCCGATCAAGGACAAGAAGTCCGGCGCGGACCTGGAGGCCGGTTGCCAGACGCTGGACGGCGCGCAGGCGCTCGCCTTCGTGCGGTCCCGCTACTACGACCCGGCGCGCTCCGACCTGGCCCGGATGGAGAATCAGCAGCTGTTCCTCAGCGCGCTGGCGAAGAAGGCCAAGTCGGCCGGAATCCTGCTCAACCCGTTCAGCGCGTTCCCGGTGGCCGACGCCTCGCTCGGCGCGGTGACCGTGGACGACGACACCGGCCTGTTCGACCTGTACGACCTGTTCAAGGACATGGGCAGCCTGTCCGGCGGCGACGGGGTCACCACCACGGTGCCGATCTCGAACCCCGGATACGAGGTCAAGAACGTCGGCTCCACCGTGCTGTGGGACGACAAGGGCGCGAAGGCGCTGTTCCAGGCGCTGCGCGACGGGCGGACGGTGGACGCGCCCAAGCGCTGACCCCGGATCGGTGGGGACCGGCGGCCGGACAAGTGATTCGCCGCCTGTCCCCGCCGTTTCGTACCATCAGCACTCGGCCGGGATGTCGGCCGGCGACCCTGCCCCGAGGTGACGAAGTCCGCATGAACGATGCCGCGATAACCGCCGCAGACCACACCTTCCAGGTCGATCTGCGCGGTCTGGTCGACCTGTTGTCGCACCACCTCTACTCCAGCCCCCGGGTATACCTGCGTGAGCTGCTGCAGAACGGCGTCGACGCGGTCACCGCGCGGCGGGCCGCGGACTCACAGGCCCCTGCGGCGATCACGATCACCGTGGAGGACGGCGGCCTTCGGGTCACCGACACCGGCGTCGGGCTGACCGAGGCCGACGTGCACCGCTTCCTGGCCACCATCGGGCGCAGTTCCAAGCGGGATGCGCTGGAGAGCGCCCGGCGCGACTACATCGGCCAGTTCGGCATCGGCCTGCTCGCGTGCTTCGTGGTCGCCGACGAGATCACCGTGGTCACCCGCTCGGCCCAGGCGGCGGACGCGCCGCCGGTGGAATGGAAGGCCGGCGCCGACGGCCGCTACACGGTGCGCACCCTGGCCCCCGAGGAGCGCGAAGAGCCGGGCACCACGGTGTTCCTGACGCCGCGTCGGGGCAGCGAGTCGTGGTTCGCCGCGGACCGGGTGATCGAACTCGCCCGCGACTTCGGCGCGCTCCTGCCGTACCCGGTCACCGTCGTGGCCGACGGCGAGCACACGCCGATCACCGACACCCCCGCGGTCTGGGATCGCCCGTACCCCACGCCGGAGCGTCGCCGGGCCGCGCTCGCCGCGTACTGCGAGAGCCGACTCGGCTTCACCCCGCTGGACGTGATCGACCTGGACGTGCCGCTCGCGGGCGTGCGGGGCGCGGCGTTCGTGCTGCCGGAGGCGGTCAGTCCGGCGATGCGCGGCAAGCACCGGGTGCATCTCAAGGGCATGTTGCTCACCGAGAATGCCGACGGGCTGCTGCCCGACTGGGCGTTCTTCGTGCGCTGCGTCGTGGACACCGACACGCTGCGGCCCACCGCTTCGCGGGAGAGCCTGTACGACGACGAGTCGCTCGCCGGGGTGCGGGACGCGCTCGGCGGGCACATCCGGGACTGGCTGGCCGAGCTGGCCGCGCACGACCAGCCGCGGCTGGCCCGGTTCCTGAGCGTGCATCACCTGGGCGTGAAGGCGCTCGCCAGGCACGACGACGAGTTGTTGCGGCTGGTCCTGCCGTGGTTGCCGTTCGAGACCACCGACGGGCGGATCGCGCTCGACGAGTTCGCCCGCCGGCACCCGGTCGTGCACGTGACGCCGACCGTGGAGGAGTACCGCCAGGTCGCGCCGATCGCGGCGGCGGCCGGGCTGGGCGTGGTCAACGGCGGCTACACCTACGACTTGGACCTGGTCCACCGGCTGGCCGAGATCCGCCCGGGCACCACCGTCACCGAACTCGACCCGGACACCGTCACCGCGCACCTGGACTCGGTCGACCCGAGCGCCGAACTGGCGGCGGCGAACTTCCTCGCGCATGCGCGGGCCGCGCTGGATCCGCTCTCGTGCGACGTGTCGCTGCGCACGTTCCAGCCGGTCACCGTGCCCGCGCTGCTGCTCGACGGGCGGGACGCGCGCGGCGAGCGCGGTCGGGCCGAGGCCGAGCAGGACGCGGCCGGCCGCGGCGACGATCTGTGGTCGGGAATCCTGGGCTCGCTGCGCGGCCAGGGCCCGCGTGCCCGGCTCGTGCTCAACCACCTCAACCCGCTGGTCCGCCGGATCGCCGGGCTCGACGATCCCGAACTGGCCCGGGCCGCGGTCGAAGGACTGTACGGCCAGGCCCTGTTGCTCAGCCACCGACCGCTCACCTCGGCCGAGACCGGCCTGCTCGGCCGATCCTTCCTCGGCCTGCTGGAGCGGGCGGTCCACCAGCCGAACCCCGCCGAATAGGAACCCTTGATGGACATCCGTGACGACGCCGGGTTCTTCGCTGCCCTGGACGCGAACGAGGAACTGCCGTACGGAAAGGCACGTACCGCCCGCGCCGAGGAACTGGTCGTGGTCGCCGAGCGGATGGGCAACGACGAGAACCTCGCGTGGGCGCTGCTGCGGTTGATCACCGCGTACAACTACGGTGGCGAGTCGCCGCGTACGCCGGTCCCGCTCTCCCGCCTGCTCAGGCTGTGGGACGAGCATCCCGAGGGCTTCGACGAGCAGTTGACCCACCACCTGTTCTGGGATCTCAAGTGGATCACCAGCTCGCTGCTCGCGGTGCCCGACGTGCCGCTGCCGGCGATCCGCGGCTACCTCGCCGACATGGAGCGCCGCTATCGCACCGCCGGACACAGCCTGCGGCCGGTCCACCAGAGCCGGTTCTACCTGGCCCGACACATCGGCGCCGACGCGGAGAGCGCGGAGGCGTTCGACGCGTGGCTGGCGGCCGATCGCGACCGGCTCGCCGACTGCGACGCGTGCGAACGGCGCGAGCAGGCCCGCTGGTTGATCGCGCAGAGCCGGGACGCGGACGCGCTGGAACTGCTCGCGCCCACCCTGGACGGCGCGTTGACCTGCGCCGAGGAGCCGCAGGTCTCGCTGGCCGCGTCGATGTTGCCGCTCGTGCGCGAGGGCGATCCGGATCGGGCCCGGGCACACCACCTGCGCGGCTACCGTTCCGTGCGGGGCAAGGTGAGCACCTACGCGGCGGTCGCCGAGCACATCGAGTTCTGTGCCCTGACCGGCAACGAGGGCCGCGGGATCGAGATCCTGGCCGAGCACCGCGCCTGGCTGGAGCGTCCGCAGAGCGACCCGTCCGACCACTCCGACTTCCTCGCCGGCGTCGCGGTGCTGCTGCGCCGGCTGGTCGCGGTCGGCGGCCCCGGGTTGGTGGTCTTCGAGGACAACACGGCCGGTGCGCTGCGCGACACGGTCGAACGCGAACTGTTCGAGATCACCGCCCGCTTCGACGCGCGCAACGGCAACGACGCGGTGAGTTCGCGGGTGCGCCGCCGGTTGGCGGCGGCGCCCGTGGCGAAATCGCTGCCGTTGGGCCTGCGTTCGGCCCGGGTGGCCGCGCCGTCGTCGGCCGCGCCGGTCCGGCCTGCGGCCGCGTCGGCTGCCCGGGACGCTTCGGAACTGCTTTCCCGTGCGCGCGAGTTGGACGCGCAGGGGCATCCCCGTTCGGATGCGGCGTGGCGCGACTACGCGGCGGCGGCACGCGAGCATGGACAGGACGTGGACGCTTTCGCGCTCGCCGCGATCACCGAGGCGGAGGGCATCGACCTGGCCGAGGAGGGCGAGTTCGCGGCGGGCATCGCGGCGCTGACCCGAGCCGCGGCCGGCTACGAGGCGGCCGGCGCGCCGGGGCGGGCGGTGGGCGCCGAGGTGCGCACCGCGATGGCCCGGTTCCGGGCCGAGGAGGCCGACGCGATCGGGCTTTTCGACGCGGCCCGGGCCAGGGCCGAGGGATTCCTGCCGGACGACGCCGCACCGCTGGCTCTGGTGTTGCACCACCGCGCGATCGTGGCCCTGACGACCGGGGCCGACGACGTGGACGAGATCCTGACCGAGCTGCACGATCTGGGCCGGGACCACGGGCTGGGGCACCGGCAGGCGGCGGCGCTGCACCTGCGCGCGGAGCAGGCGCTCCAGGAGGACCGTACGGCCGACGCCGAGGCGGATCTGAGCACCGCCATCACGCTCTGCCGGGAGGCGGAACGGCCCTGGCTGGCCTGCCGACCGCTGTTCCTGCGCAGTCAGGTCCGGATGCAGGCGGGCGACCCGGCGGCGGCGGAGGCGGACATGCGCGGCGCGCTGGAGACGGCGGCCTTCTACGCCGAGCCGCAGTTCCCGGTCGGCCACGCGCTGACCATGCTGGCCAACGCCGTCGGCGCGCAGGACCGGCCCGAGGACGCACTGCCGTTCGCGCTGGAGGCCGCGCACGTCTTCGACGACGAGGGCGACGCGGAGATGGCGGCGGCCTGCCGCAGGGGCGCCGTGGGCATGTTGTTCGGCCTGGGCCGGGACGCGGAGGCCGCGGCGATCCTGGAGGAGCTGCTGCCCGAGATCGAGGCGCACCACGGCCCCGAGCACGCGATGCACGAACGGTGGGCGCTGGGCATGTGCCTGCGTCGACTGGGCGATGCGCGGGACGCGGCCAAGCACCTGTCGATGGCGGCCGAGGCCGCGACGAAGGTCGCCGATCGGGCCACCCAGGCGGAGATCGCGGTGGCGGCGGCACACGCGCTGGACGACGCCGGGATGGCCGCGCAGGCGCAGGCCGCGTTCGGCCGGGCGATCGAACTGCTGCGCGCGGAGGGCGACGTACGCGAGACCGTCCGCGCACTGCGGGCGAAGGCGTGGAACATCGCCGGCAGCACGGACCGGGAGGACCCGTCGGGGGTGGACCGGGCGGTGGCGCTGTTCGGGGAGGCGCTGCGGGAGTTGGCGGGGGCTGATCCGGGTTCGGTGGCCGGGGCTGGTCCGGACGCGGAGCCGGGCGCGGGGGCGGAGGCCCGGTCGGGCTCGGCCGACGTGGGTGACGACTCGGGGGCCGGCTCGGCGTCGGGTTCCGGTTCCGGCTCCGGTGATGGCGCGGCCTCGGGCCCGGGTTCGGGTGCCGACGGCGACGATGTGGGGGCGATGATCGCGATCGAGACGGCCGGTACGCATCACCAACTCGCCCACCTGCTGGCGCGCGCCGACCGGCTGCATCCGGCGCTGACCGCGGCCGACCGGGCGGCGGCGGCGTACGTGCCGCTGTTGCCGGAGGAGGGTCACGGGTACCTGGATGCGGTGCAACTGGCCGCCCGAATAGAGGCGTTCGGTCTGGAGCAGCGGCAGACGGCGGTGAACCGGTTGAGCGCGGCGCTGACGGTGTGCCGGACGGCCGGGTTCGACGCCGTCGACGATCTCAGGGAACTGCGGAACGAGCTGGCGAAGAACTGACCGACGGACGTCGGCAATCGCTCCCGCCGCCGCCCGGAGCCCCGCGACGCGGCCCGGGCGGCGGAGGCGCCGAGAGCGGTGTCAGGCCCGCTGGATCACCACGTCGCGCGCGTCGTGGGCGAGGATGTTCGGGAGTACGGGGATCAGGTCGTCGTCGTGCCGGAGTTCGAGCAGCGTGGCATCGCCGCTCGCCGGGCCGGGGACGAAGGTGATGTACGGCTGCTCGGTGTTCCGCCAGGTGTGCGTGCGGCCGTCGCACGTGGCCACGGTGCCGCCGATGGAGGAGTGCCGGCCGGCCTGGGCGACGTTGCCGCCGACCAGCACGGTCCCGACGTGGTCGGCGGAGCACCGGTAGGTCCCCGAGAGGGTGAGCGTCCCGTCCTCCGCCACCCACACGGTCGAATCCATCGCGACCCGGTCATCGCCGGCACGAACGCCCCCGTGCGGGAGCGTATGCGCCTGCGCTGCCGCAACGGGCGCAAGCGCGAGCAGGAGACCGGCACATCCGGCGGACAGGGCCACGGCCGTACGGCCGGCGGTGATCATCATGCCGTCGCCAACGATTGCGAGCCCGAAAGGTTTCGCCCACACGTACGGACGGGACGGCGAGCGCGACGCCCCCTCCGCCGAAGCCGCCCGACCTGCCGCAAGGCCCGATGTCCGCTGCCGGACCGAACGCGGCTGCCGGCCCCCGGCGTTCGCGGTCACGGAGGGACGAACTGCCGACGGCCCGGGGCATCCGAATCCGCCGCCGCCGGCCCACCGAGTAGCCCGATGCGCCACCCGACCTAGCCCAAAGGTATGAACCCGCAGTCGAGTTGCCCCGCGTTTCGCCATGTCCGGTCGGCAAAAAGTAGGTTGGATGCGACCCATTCGGCGCGGTCGGGGGCCAGGAGAGTGCGCATGTCGAACGAACAGCTCCCATCGGCGGTGGCCCCGGTGGCCATGACGCTGGCCGCCATCGCCGCGTCCGCGGCTCCCTCGCGCCCGTCGGGGGAAACCCTGTCGGAGCACGGCAACCGGGTCTTCCTGGGCATCCAACAACAACTGACCGACTCCTCTCTCGCGACCGGGAACAACTGGAGCCAACAGTGGCTCGCGCTGAGCGCGGACAACGCGAACATGGCCTACCTCGCGAAGAGCATCGACGGCTCCAACCAGTTCGCCGTGGTCATCCGTGGCACGGTCGCCAGTGAGACCGACATGCTCGAAGACCTCGACGTCGGCACGGTGGTCCCATTCACCGCCGTCGGCTCGCCGCCACGCCCGGTCTGGGTCTCCAAGGGCGCGATGGAGGCGTTCACCCAGGTCGTCACCATGAACTCGGTGGGCGTCACCCTGGTGAAGGCGCTCGCCAACGCGCTCGTCAAGGCGCCGCCGAACCCGACGGTCCGGGTGATCGGGCACAGCCTCGGCGGCTGCATCGCGACCATGGTCGCGCCCTACCTGCTGGCGCAGTCCTGGTCGAACGCGACCCCGCGGTTCGCGCTGCACACCTTCGCCGCGCCCAGCGCCGGCGGCTCGGACTTCGCGTCCTACGTCGATTCCCTGCCCTGGGTCGCCAACGAGCGCTACTACAACACCTGGGACTTGGTGCCGCAGGCCTGGACGGGTCTCGCCGCCGCCAAGAACTGGTATCCCGACCCCGGCCCGGAGGCGACCTTCGACGTCAAGGCGGTCATCGGGACGCTCGCCGGCCTTCCCGGCCCCAACGTCTACGCGCAGCCCGGTGACGCCTGCGCGCTCAACCCCGTCTACGGAAAGAGCGCACCCGGCTCCTACGACCCGAACCTGACCAGGAAGTCGCTCCAGGACTTCATGGGCCAGGTCGCGTACCAGCACGCCAATTCCACCTACCTGCGCCTGCTCGGCGCACCGAATGTCCTGCCGGGTCCGGTGGTGACCTCCATCAGCCCGAACACCGGACCGACCGGCGCCACGGTCACCATCAACGGCACCGGGCTGGGCATCGGCAGCAACAACACCGGGGTCGACTTCGGCACGCTGCCGTGCCCCCGGTTCGGCGTCTCCGACAACGGCACCGTGATCACCGCCTACCTGCCCACGGGAATCGGTACCGGCGTCGTCGACGTCCGCGTCACCACCAACCTGGGCACTTCTCCCGTCGTCCCCTCCGGCCGGTTCGCCTACGACGGCACCGCGCCCGTGGTGGTCACCGGCATCAACCCGCTCACCGGACCCAAAACCACCCAGGTCACCATCTCCGGCGAGAACTTCGCCTCCGACGCCAAGGTCTACTTCGGCAACAACGCCGCCGCGTTGGCCCAACCCCCACAGTCCGATCGAATCGTCGCGATCGCACCTCCGCCCGACACCGGCATCACCGATCCCCTGACCGTGAACGTCACCGTGCTGTCGAACGGCTACTCGTCCCCCGCGAGCCCGGCGGACGAGTTCACCTACAAGCTGTGATCCCGGCCGACCGGCCGACACCTGCGGTCCGCTCGCCCGCGTGACCCACCATGGCAATCCCGGGCCTCGCCTTCTCGGTCGTCGAAGCCGGTCCGCTGTCCCACGGCTTCGGCGGTCCCCGGCGGTCTCCTTCGACAGGGCGGCGGCGGAGACCCGCAGGATCCGCAGCGGCGCTTCGACCGGCGCTCGCGAGGCCGTCGAACTCCGCGACGGCGAACCCGCCCGCCGGCACGGCAAGGGCGTCGACGACGCGGTACGCCATGTCAACACGGAACTCGCCGCCGCCGTCACCGGTCGCGAGGCCGAGGACCAGGCCGGCCTCGACGCCGTCCGCGTCGCCACGGACGGCACCCCCAACAAGTCCAGGCTCGGCGCCAACGCGATCCTCGGGGTCTCCCTGGCCACCGCCAAGGCCGCAGCCGCCGCCCACCGGCTGCCGCTCTACCGCTATTTCGGCGGGTCCGACGCCCGAGTGCTGCCCGTACCGATGATGAACATCGTCAACGGGGGTGCGCACGCCGACAATCCGCTGGACTTCCAGGAGTTCATGATCGCCCCGATCGGCGCGGAGACCTTTGCCGAGGCCGTGCGGATGGGGTCCGAGATCTTCCAACCCCTGCGCCGGGACCTCCTCGCCGCCGGGCACGACACGGGCGTGGGCAACGAGGGCGGCTTCGCACCCGCGCTGCGCACCGCCGAGGAGGCCCTCGACTTCGTACTGGCCGCCGTCGAGCGCACGGGGTACCGACCGGGCACGGACATCGGCCTGGTCATGGACCCGGCGTCGTCCGAGTTCTTCCGCGACGGCGTGTACGACTACACCGGGGGAGGAGTTCGGCGCTCACCCGTCGAACAGGCCGACTACCTGGTCAAGTTGATCGACGCCTACCCCATCGTGTCGATCGAGGACCCGATGGCCGAGGACGACCTGACGGGATGGCGGGACCTGACCGCCCGGGTCGGTGCGCGCTGCCAACTCACCGGCGACGACGTGTTCTGCACGAACGAGACCCTCCTGCGCGAGGGCATCGACTCCGGCGTCGCCAACTCGGTCCTGGTGAAGGTCAATCAGATCGGCACCCTGACCGAGTCCCTGGCCACCGTCGACGCCGCCCACCGCGCGGGCTACACCGTCGTCATGTCGCACCGCTCGGGAGAGACGGAGGACACGACGATCGCGGACCTGGCGGTGGCCACGGGTTGCGGCCAGATCAAGACCGGTTCCCTGTCCCGCTCCGACCGCACCGCCAAGTACAACCAACTCATTCGCATCGAGCAGCACTTGGGCGCCGGCGCCCGATACGCAGGCGCGGAGGCACTGCGCCGCTGAGCCCGCCGATCCGGCGGATCATGCCCGGGCCGCGAGGGCGGCGAGGCGCGGTGCCGGACGTCGCGGTGCGTCCAACGCGCTGCACAAACTCGCCGCAGCAGCAAGGCAGTTGGCCGCAGCCATCCCGCGGCCGGCCACAGCCGCGCCATGGGCCGAGTTCCGGCACGGCACCCCGTCCACCGGCCCATTCGCTCCGGAGGACCTCCCGCTCGACTGGCGATCCCGCCTGCCGAATCCGGCCGACCGAGTGGAATCCGGCCTCGCCCACGACTGACCGCCGTACGCCCCATGGGCCGCAACCACCGCACGGCAACACCGCAGCCGCAAACCACGCGGTCCCCCGGCCGAATATCCGGCCAGGGGGACCGCCGGCACCATCGACCCGCCACCGCGACCGCCACCCCCGCGAGCGCGAGCGTGGGCGCGCCCCTACTTCGGCAGGTTCCGCGCCATCACGATCCGCTGAACCTGGTTCGTGCCCTCATAAATCTGGGTGATCTTGGCATCGCGCATCATCCGCTCCAGCGGGTAGTCGCGCGTGTAGCCGTATCCGCCCAGGAGTTGCACCGCGTCGACCGTGATCTCCATCGCCGCATCCGACGCGAAGCACTTGGCCGCCGCGCCGTGGAAGGTCAGATCCGCGTCGCCGCGCTCGGACCTGGCCGCCGCCGCGTAGGTCAGCTGTCGGGCCGCCTCCAGCTTCATCGCCATGTCCGCGAGCATGAACTGGATGCCCTGGAAGTCACCGATCGGCTTGCCGAACTGCCTGCGCTCCTGCACATAGCCCTTCGCGTAGTCGAGCGCACCCTGCGCGATGCCCAGCGCCTGCGCCGCGATCGTCACGCGCGTGTGGTCGAGCGTCCTCATCGCGGTGGCGAAGCCCGTACCCTCCTCGCCGATGATCCGGTCGGCCGGGATCCGTACGTTGTCGAGGTAGACCTCGCGCGTCGGCGAGCCCTTGATGCCGAGCTTCTTCTCCGGCGCGCCGAACGAGACGCCCTCGTCCGACTTCTCCACCACGAACGCGGAGATGCCCTTGCTGCGCTTGTCCGGGTCGGTCACGGCCATCACCGTGTAGAACTCGGACACGCCCGCGTTGGTGATCCAGCGCTTGACCCCGTCGAGCACCCACGAGTCGCCGTCGCGCACCGCGCGGGTCTTCATCGCGGCGGCGTCCGAACCCGCCTCGGGCTCGGACAGGCAGTACGAGAACATCCCGTCACCGCGTGCGACCGCGCCCAGGTAGCGCCGCTTGAGGTCCTCCGAGCCGGACAGGATCAGCGGCATCGTGCCGAGCTTGTTGACCGCCGGGATCAGCGACGAGGACGCACACACACGCGCGATCTCCTCGATCACGATCACGGTGGCCAGCGCGTCGGCGCCGCCGCCGCCGTACTCCTCCGGGATGTGCACCGCATGGAGATCGTTCGCGCTGAGCGCGTCCAGCGCCTCCTGCGGGAATCGGGACTGCTCGTCGACCTCGGCGGCGAACGGGGCGATCTTCGCCTCCGCGAGGGCGCGGACCGACTCGCGGAGCATGTCGTGCTCCTCGGAGACGCGGAAGAAGTCGAAGTCTTTTCGTCCGGCCACGGGTGCCTACCTCTCAACAGAAGAGTGTGCAGCGTTTTATTACCGCTCAGTAAACAACACTGGCGTCCACAATTATTCAGCCGCACCCGGTTCGGGCTCGCATCGGCACGGCCACGGTTCGGCGACGGCGCCGTGACGACGCCGGATACGATCCAGGTCCCGTCCCATCCCCACGACGAAGAAGTCAGGTGACGTACGTGGCACCCCGCATCACGGTCATCGGTACCGGCTACCTGGGCGCCACGCACGCGGCGTGCATGGCCGAGCTGGGCTTCGAGGTCCTCGGGATGGACGTGGATCCCGACAAGGTGGCCACCCTCGCAGGTGGTCGCACGCCGTTCTGGGAGCCCGAGCTCGAAGAGCTGATGGCCCCGCACGTGGCATCGGGACGGCTGCGCTTCACCACCGACATCGCCGAGATCGCCGAGTTCGGCGACGTGCACTTCGTGTGCGTGAACACGCCGCAGCGCAAGGGCGAGTTCGCCGCCGACGTGTCCTACGTCGACGCCGCCGTGGACGCGCTGGCCCCGCTGCTGCGCCGCCCGTGCCTGGTCGTCGGCAAGTCCACCGTCCCGGTCGGCACCGCCGAACGGCTGACCACCCGGATCGCCGAGCTCGCGCCGGTGGGCACCGAGGCCGAGCTGGCCTGGAACCCCGAGTTCCTGCGCGAGGGCTACGCCGTCCAGGACACCCTGCACCCGGACCGGCTGGTGATCGGCGTGCGCTCGCAGCGGGCCGAGGACACGCTGCGCGAGGTGTACGCGAGCCTGCTCGCCGAGGGCGTCCCGCTCGTGGTGACCGACTTCGCCACCTCCGAGCTGGTCAAGACCGCCGCCAACTCGTTCCTGGCCACCAAGATCTCCTTCATCAACGCGATGGCCGAGGTCTGCGAGGCGGCCGGCGCCGACGTCGAGCAGCTCTCCCAGGCGCTCGCCTTCGACCCGCGGATCAACGGCCGCTTCCTCAAGGCCGGGCTCGGCTTCGGCGGCGGTTGCCTGCCCAAGGACATCCGGGCATTCATGGCCCGAGCGGGTGAACTGGGCGCCGACCAGGCGCTCACCTTCCTGCGCGAGGTGGACGCGATCAACATGCGCCGCCGGTTCCGGATGGTCGACCTCGCCCGCGAACAGTGCGACGGCAGCTTCCTGGGCCGCCGGGTCGCCGTCTTCGGCGCCGCCTTCAAGCCCAACTCGGACGACATCCGCGACTCGCCCGCACTCAACGTCGCCGCGCAGGTGCAGCTCCAGGGCGGCGAGGTGACCGTGTACGACCCCAAGGCGATGGACAACGCCCGGAAGATGTACCCGGGCCTGACCTACGCGGACACCGCCTTCGACGCCGCCCGCGGCGCGCACGTGGTGCTGCACCTGACCGAGTGGTCCGAGTTCCGCGAGATGGATCCGGCCGTACTGGGCGAGATCGTCGCGGAGCGACGCGTACTCGACGGGCGCAACGCCCTCGACCCGGTGCGCTGGCGCGGCGCAGGATGGACGTACCGGGCACTCGGTCGCCCCTGAGTAGCCGGCCCGCCCCGGGGGCACACTCACCCGGCTGACGGCGCCGCGCCGTCCGTCTGTCGGGGGGCACCGCGAGCAGCGAGACAAGGACTGCGAGGTCATCAGCATGCCGTACGGCGACGAGGCCACGATCCGACGGATCCTCGACACGCACACGTGGGCGGTGGTGGGACTCAGCACCAACTCCCACCGTGCCGCATATGGAGTAGCCGCGTTCCTCCGTCAGTGGGGAAAGCGCATCGTGCCGGTGCACCCGAAGGCCGAGACCGTGCACGGCGAGCAGGGGTACGCCACGCTCGCCGAGATCCCGTTCCCGGTGGACGTGGTCGACGTGTTCGTCAACTCGGACCAGGCCGGCGACATCGCCGACCAGGCCGTGAAGATCGGCGCGAAGGCGGTCTGGTTCCAGTTGGACGTGATCGACGAGAAGGCCTACCAGCGAGTCCGTGATGCGGGCCTGGACATGGTGATGGACCGCTGCTCCGCGGTGGAGCTCCAGCGCATCACCATGACGGGCGCGGGCCGGGCCTGAACCCGGGAACCGGGGCCCGAGCACACCGCCGGGCCCCGCCCACACCTCCGGAGGAAGTACCTAGGACCCGATCCGCTCGCGCAGCTTGCGCCCCTTCTCGGTCGCCTGCGCCTTCAGCTCGGCCTGGAAGCCGGTCATCCGCTCCAGCAGCGCCGGATCGTGCGCCGCCAGCATCCGCACCGCGAGCAGCCCGGCGTTGCGCGCTCCGCCGATCGAGACGGTGGCCACCGGCACCCCGGCGGGCATCTGCACGATCGACAACAGCGAGTCCATGCCGTCCAGGTACTTCAGCGGCACCGGTACGCCGATCACCGGCAGCGGGGTGACCGACGCGAGCATCCCGGGCAGGTGCGCGGCGCCGCCCGCGCCCGCGATGATCGCCTTGAGACCGCGTGCGGCCGCGGTCGTGCCGTACTCGATCATCTCCTGCGGCATCCGGTGCGCGGAGACCACGTCGGCCTCGTACCGGATCCCGAATTCGTCCATGACCTGCGCGGCGAGTTCCATCACCGGCCAGTCCGAGTCGGACCCCATGACGATGCCGACGACGGGCTGCGTGCTCATTCGGTGATGTCCCCTCGGAGGTAGTCGGCGGCGTGCCGGGCGCGCTCGCGCACGTCGTCCAGGTCGTCGCCGCACACGGTGACGTGGCCGACCTTGCGACCGACCTTCACGTCCTTGCCGTACATGTGCACCTTGACCCCGGGATCGCGGGCCATCACGTGCAGGTAGGGACGGTACATGTCCGGATAGTCGCCGCCGAGCACGTTGACCATCACGGTCCACGGCGCCCGGGCGCGCGGGTCGCCCAGCGGAAGGTCGAGCACCGCGCGCAGGTGGTTCTCGAACTGCGAGGTGACCGCGCCGTCGATGCTCCAGTGCCCGCTGTTGTGCGGGCGCATGGCCAGCTCGTTGACCAGGATCCGGCCGTCGGCGGTCTCGAACAGTTCGACCGCGAGGTGTCCGGTGACCCCCAGCTCGCCCGCGATCGACAGCGCGATCCGCTGGGCCCGGACCGCGAGCTCCTCGGCCAGGTTCGGCGCGGGCGCGATCACCTCGCGGCACACGCCGTCCACCTGGATCGACTCGACCACCGGGTAGGCCACCGCCTGCCCGTGCGGCGAGCGCACCACGCATGCGGCCAGCTCGCGGGTGAAGTCGACCTTCTCCTCGGCGAGCACCGGCACGCCGGCGGCGAACGGCACCGCGGCCTCCTGCTCGCCGCGCACGATCCACACGCCCTTGCCGTCGTAGCCGCCGCGCGTGGTCTTGAGCACGACCGGCCAGCCGCCCACCTCGGCCGCGAACGCCGCCACGTCCGCCGGATCGGCCACGATCCGGTTGCGCGGGCACGGGACGCCGATCTCGGCCAGTCTGGCCCGCATCACGCCCTTGTCCTGGGCGTGCACGAGGGCCTGCGGGCCGGGCCGGACGGCGACACCGTCGGCTTCGAGGGCCTCCAGGAGCGCGGTGGGGACCTGTTCGTGGTCGAACGTGACCACGTCGCAGCCCTGGGCGAAGCGGCGCAGGTCGGCGAGATCGTCCTCACTGCCGAGCACGACGTCGCCCACGACCTGGGCCGCGGATTCGGACGGGGATGCGGCGAGTACGCGAAAGCGGGCGCCGAGCGGGATTGCGGCCTGGTGCGTCATGCGGGCGAGCTGGCCGCCGCCGACCATGCCGACGACTGGGAACGTCACGGGGGAAGGGTACCGACCCGACACGCGCGGCCGCGTCAGTGGGCATTGCGGGCGTGCTCGCGGCGGACCCAGGTCACCGGAACGACATGTGCCACACGTGCCGGGAGATGTTCCGGTAAAGAGTCTGCAACAGGAGGGAGACCGTGCGCCGATGCCGAGCGACCGCGGCGGCTACCCTCGTCAGGTGAGTCGTCATGCCCGTAGCCCCGTTGGTGCCGAAGGAGCGTCCGTGCCCTCGCCTGTCGGCACCCCCGCCGAGCCGACCGTCGAAGCGCCGCCCGGCCGGGCGGCGCGCATCCGTTCCGAGGTCACCCAGTTCCTGGTCGCGGGCGGACTCGCCTACGCGGTGGACGTCCTCGTCTTCAACCTCGGCCTCTCGCTCGGCATGGGCGGGGTCGCGGCGAAGATCGTCTCCTCGATCCCGGCGACCATCGTGGCCTATGTCGGTAACCGATACTGGACCTATCGGCATCGGGATCGCACCGGCGTCGGTCGCGAGTACACGCTCTTCTTCGTGTTCAGCGCGATCGCCGCGGGCATCCAGGCGTCGAGCGTGTTCGTCTCACACACCCTGATGGGTTATGAGAGCAAGCTCGCCGACAACATCTCGGCGAACATCGTCGGTATGGCTCTCGGCACGCTGTTCCGCTTCTGGGCATTCCGCACGTGGGTGTTCAAGCACAAACGACCCGGTGTCGCGCCGGTCGTCGAAGGTGGCATGTCGTGAAGGCGCTGCGGAATTGGTACGACCGAGTCGGGCACCTGCTGCGCGAGACGCTGAAGTTCGGCGCCGTCGGCGGGTTCGGCGTGGTCGTCAACGTGATCGTGTTCAACATCTGCCGTAACCACCTGGGCCTGGCCTCGGTGCGCTCGTCGGTGATCTCGACCGCGCTCGCGATCATGGTGAACTACCTCGGCAACCGCTACTGGGCCTTCCGGCACCGCTCGTCCGAGGACAGTCGGCGCGAGTTCGTGCTGTTCATGGCGTTCAGCGGGGTCGGCATGGCGATCGAGGCGGGCACCGTGGCCATCTCGCACTACTGGCTCGGCTACCCGTCACTGCTCGCGGACAACGTCGCGAAGTACGCCGTCGGCCTGCCGCTGGGCACGCTGTTCCGCTTCTGGTCCTACCGCACGTGGGTCTTCACCGGAACCCACCACGTCGACCGCAAGCCGGTGCAGGTCGTGGCGCCGCCGGCCGCCGAGACCGTCGAAGCCGGCAGGAACGCCGAGGCCACGAAGGCCGACGGGCGGCCGGCCGGCTCCGGCAGGGCCCACCTGGACACCGAGGCAGCCCGCCTGGTCGAGGACGAAAGCGAAACGTCCCGGGCCTGAGCCGGCCCCGGGGCCGTCCTGCGAGCCCCGGCCCCGCTCCCACCGCCCCTCACCCGGGCGGATCCTCCGGATGCGCCGCCAGGAACACCGCGAACACCGGCGGGCGCTGCTGGAGCAGTTCCAGTCGGCCGCCGTCCGCCTCGGCCAGGTCGCGGGCGACCGCGAGCCCCAGGCCGGTCGAGTTGTGGCCGCTGACCGCCCGCTCGAACACTCGCGCACCCAGCTCGTCCGGCACTCCGGTGCCCTCGTCCTCGACCTCGACCACCACCGACGTGCCGGTCGTACGGGTACGGATGTTCACCCCGCCGGCACCGTGCATGAGCGTGTTCTCCACCAGCGTCGCCAGCACCTGGGACAGCGCCCCGGGGGTGGCCACCGCGGTCAGCCCGCGCTCCCCCTCGACCCGGATGCTGCGTCCGGCCTCGCGGAAGTTGGGTCGCCACTCGTCGATCTGCTGCTGGATGACGTCGTCCACCCGGACGGTGACCGCCGACATGTTGCGCGGGTCGCGCCCGCCGCTGCCGCGCCGACTGCTGGTCAGCAGCCGCTGCACCACGTCGGTGAGCCGCTCGACCTGGGACAACGCGATCGCAGCCTCCTCCTTGACGATCTCCGGGTCCTCGGTCGCGATGATCTCCTCGAGCCGCATGGACAGCGCGGTGAGCGGCGTGCGCAGCTGGTGCGAGGCGTCCGCGGCGAGCCTGCGCTCGGCGGTGAGCATCCGCGCGATCCGCTCGGCGCTGCGGTCCAGCACCTCGGCGACGCGGTCCAGCTCGGGCACGCCGTACCGGCGGTGTCGGGGCCGGGGATCACCGGAGCCGAGCCGTTCGGCGGTCTCGGCCAGGTCGGTCAGCGGGCGGGCGAGTCGGCGGGCCTGCCACACCGCGAGGGCGGCGGCCGCGGCGACGGCGAGCAGCGCCACGCACAGGATCAGCAGGAGGGATTCGCGGATCTTGCCGGTGACCCGCTCGCGCGGTTCGCCGACGGTGACCGAGTCGCCCATCTCGCCGTGCATGTCCTTCTCGAAGACCCGGCCGCTCGGCTTGTCGCCGATCACCAGCGGGGGCTCCCCGGGCAGCCGCACGATCGCGTAGCGATGCGGCTCGATCTGTCTGTGCAGCAGTTCGGCGTCCGAGCGTTCGCCGGAGGCCAGGCGCAGCTCGACGACCTCCAGGATGCGCGCGGCCTCGGCCTTGAGGCTGTCGCCCGCGCTGTTCTCGATCGCGTGGGTCTCCACGAATGCCAGGGGCACGCCGAGTACGGCCACGACGACCAGGACCACGCCGAGCGTGGTGTTGATGAGCCTGCGACGCAAGGTTGGTCCCGTCAGCTTTCCGAGGTCGGCTCCGAGATCGACTCCGGCGAAGTCGGCCCGGCCCGAGGTCAGCTCTTCTCGAAGCGGAAGCCGACGCCGCGCACGGTGGTGATGTAACGGGGGTTGCCCGCATCGTCACCGAGCTTCTTGCGCAGCCACGAGATGTGCATGTCCAGCGTCTTGGTGGAACTCCACCACGTGGTGTCCCACACCTCGCGCATCAGCTGGTCGCGGGTGACCACCCGGCCTGCGTCGCGCACCAGCACCCGAAGCAGGTCGAACTCCTTGGCGGTGAGCTGGAGCTCCTCCTCGCCGATCCAGGCGCGGTGCGAGTCGACGTCGATCCGCACGCCGTGCACCCCCTGACCGACGTCGGCCGCGCCGCGCCGGAGCAGCGCCCGCACGCGGGCGAGCAACTCGGCGAGCCGGAAGGGCTTGGTGACGTAGTCGTCGGCACCGGCGTCGAGGCCGACCACCGTGTCCACTTCGTCGGCACGCGCGGTCAGGACCAGCACCGGGAAGCCGTGCCCTTCGGCACGCAGCCGACGGCACACCTCCAGGCCGTCCATCCCGGGCAGGCCGAGGTCGAGCACGAGCAGGTCCACCCCGCTCTGCGCGGCGCATTCGAGAGCGCTTGGGCCGTCCTCGCGCACCTCGACCTCGTAGCCCTCTCGGCGCAACGCACGCGCGAGCGGTTCGGAGATGGATGCGTCGTCCTCGGCGAGCAGTACGCGGGTCATGACCTTGATGTTACTGAGCCGTGGACGCGAGGTTGACGAGCTCCGCCCGACAGACCTGCGAGGGCCGGGAATCGACGGGGATTTTTCCCTGATCGAAGGGCCGGAAGCGACCGGGACATTCGCAGCGATCGGGACTCTGCGAGCGGTGGTGGCCTGCGGTCGAGGTGTCCACGCGCGGTCACCATTCGTCGTCCTCGTGTCGACGCCACGAGTACAACATCGTGGCCGCGGCCATCACCAGGATCAGTGCGCCGACCACGATCAGCACGATCGTCCCGCCGGAGACGTCTCCGTCGTCCTCGCCGCGGCTCACCGTCCCGACGTCGACCCCGCTCGCCTTTGCCCCTTCCCCGGCGACACCGCCCGGGCTCGCGGCCGGGCTCTCCGCAGGCTGTGACGCGGTCCGTCCGGACGTCTCGCCCGGTGCCGGAGGTTGCCCGGCGCCGGGGCCCGCCGCACTGCCCTGCGCACCATCCGGGGCCGTCCCCGCCACGTCGACCTTGAGGGTCGCCGCGGGCGGCGCCGGAGTGGTCGGGAAGCACGTGGTGATCTGGTCGCCGAAGATCGCGGTACTCGTGACCATCTTGCCCGGGGCAAGCCGGATGTCGCCCTTGGCATCGAGCGGCACGGTGATCTCACCCTCGTAGGGCGGCACCACGATCTGCGCCGGCGTACCCGGGATGTCGACCCGCATCCTGGGTCCCTGGAGCGTGAGTTCGCCGCTCGCGCCGCCGGACAGGACGAGCTGGATCGACGGGGTCAACGGAGTGCCCGGGAACGGCAGCGGACTGGTCGCGGGGCTGCCGCCGAGGGTGACCTTGATCTTCACCTTGTCGCCGGGGCGGACCGGATCGGTCGGCGCGTCCAGCGAGATCTGCTGTGGACCGTCCACGGCGGGCTGGTCCAGCGGGATGACGCAGTGCACCTGCACGATCAGCGGTTCCGCCGCGCCGGCGGGCGGAGCGAGGGCGAGCGCCGCACCGACCGTGCAGCCCAGGGCGAGGACGGCGCTCGCCATGCGTGGAGCCCAGAGAGCCATCGGGAGTCGTGTTCCTTCTCGTGGGGGCGGAATTCCTGTGGGAGAGACGAGGTGAGGGGAGTGGGATGGGGTGCGGTGCCGCGCGCGGGCGTGTTCGCGGCACCGGTATACAGCCGAAGGGTCCCCCGGCCGGGTGAGGACCGGCAAGGGGACCCTTCGCATTCGGATCGACTGGGTTCAGCCATCGAGGCCGCTACGACGCCGAGTTCCGGCGCGCACGGACCGGATGTCAGACCTGGTTGCGCATCCGCCGCCGGTACGGCACGAACAACATCAGCGCGATCGCACCGAGCACGGCGGTTCCGGCCGCCATCGCGAACGCGGTCATGCCGCCGCCGGAGGCCCCGGTGTGCGCGAGGTCGCCGGTGGTTCCGCCGGTGGTGGTGCTGCTGCCGCCGTTGCTGTTGGCGCTGCCCGAGGGGGACTGGGTCAGACTGGGCGGCGGGGTGCCCGCGTCACCCTTTGCCACGAGGGTCGCCGAGACGGCGGTCTTGGTGACCGAGCAGGTGGTGATGGTCGTGGTGTTGAACGCCGGCGCGAAGCTCTCCATCGTCATCACACCCGGGGAGAAGCTGAAGTCGCCGCCGCCCCAGACATCGAACTTGCCGGTGAGCGGGCCATCCGCGTACAGCTTGGAGCCCGGAGCCGGCTTGGCCTCCATCTGCTTCCCGACGACGTCGACGGACCTCTCGGTCTCCCCCTGCTTCACGGTGATCGCGAGCTTCGGGGTGTACTTGATCGTCGTGGCCGGCAGACCCACGATGTCGGGGGTGGTGCCGACCAGGTTGTCCTTGAACTTGGCCGAGATGTCGAGCTTGTCGCCCTTCTTGGCGGTGCTCGGGATGGTCACCGTGATGCCGTAGGTCGGCGTGGTGTTCGGAATCGTGATCGGCGAACCCGTGGTCACACACGCGTACTCCGCCATGACCTCCTTGCCGTTGGGCGGACCCGGCGGCTCGTCCGAAGGCGACGCGGAAGTGCTCGGCGAAGCCGAGGTGGACGGGGCGGTCTTGTCCACGTTGAGCGTGAGGAACTTCGGCGTCGTCTTCGGCTCGCACTCGACCTTGGCGCCGGCGGCGACCAGCGTCATGTGCTTGAGCGTGAGGTCGAGGTTGCCGTCCGTGGCTCCCGCGGCGATCGGCACCTTGGCGTCGAAAGCCGGCAGGACGATGGGCTCACCCTTCACGAGGGCCGGCAGTTTGCCCTCGCCGGCGATCTTCACCGGCGCCGTCGACGCACCCGTGGCCGTGGTGTCGATGGCCACGGAGAACGGGAGGCCGGCGTTGATCGGCCCGACCGGCGCGTTGACCGTCTTACCCATGTCCACCTTGACCACCGCGTCCTGGCCCGGAGCGACCTTGGCGGGCGCTTCCAGCTTGAACGTCAGGTCCAGGGTGGCGGGATCCATTCCCAGGTCCGACGGGAACGTGCAGGTCATGTTGACCGTGGCCGTCGAGGGCGTCCCGGCGGCCTGCGCGCTCGGGGCGAACACGATCATGCCGCCACCACCGGCGATCAGCATGCCGCCGATCGCCGTCATGGCGAGTCTTGTCTTGGCCTTGCTCATCAGGTTGTGCTCCCTTCGTCGGGGCGGGACTCACCCCGTCGTTTTGGTCAGCTGAGCGTGAGCGTCAGGGTCGCCGAGTAGCTCTCGGCGGATGTGTTCCGGTCGGGCAGCCGCAGGGTCAGCTCCGCGCCGACGTCGAATTCACCCCCTGTGATGCTCGGTGACGACGATGTCGAGCACAGGGTTGCCGTACGGCTCGACTGCGCCCGGTTTCCGGGCTTCGCCGAACTGGGATAGGGGCCGCGTCCCGGATGCGGCGTGCAGTACGGATCCCAGACGAGGTTGTGGGCCTCGATCCGCGTTCCGTCCTCCGCCCGAAAATCGGACATCGCGCCGGTGAGGGTCCACCCGTTGCGCGACCCGCGAAAGTCTTGGACCAGCATCGGATTCAGCGCACCCTTGGCGATGCCGCCGGCCCGGTCCACCGTGAGCCGGTTGTGTCCGGCGTTGGGTGTACTGACCGCCAGAACTCCCGGGTTGATGTTGCCGTCCACCCGGGCCGGGGAGCTGGGTTGCTCGATCTTCGTGTCCCAGTCGAGGTCTCCCGCGCCGGGCGCCGATCCGCCGCCGTCGCTCCCGCCGGACCCGGACGCATCCGGGCCGGCCGAAGTGTCGCTCGGCGGAGCGGAGTTCGTGTCGCCACCGCCGGCGGCGGTCGGAGCGGGCCGGAAGGTGCCCCCGCCGCTCGGGCCCGCCTGATCGGTGACGTTGGTGTGCGACGGCCCGAACTCGCCGCCGCCGGGCCCGTAATAGAACACGAGCACGGTGCCGACGACGGCCGTCGTGGCGATCAGGGCGCCGAGCCCCCTGCCGGGTCGCGCGCTCATCGCTCCGACCCCCCGGACTCGCCGGCCCGCGGATGGTCGTCCTCGCCCGGCTCGGAACCCGCGTACAGCGGGCCGCCGATCACCATCGTCTCGACCATCGAGCGGACCGGGCGCTTGCTCAGGTCCACCGGTGCGGCCGAGGGCTCGGTCGGCCGTCGGTTCGCGGTCCTGGGTTCCGACCCGTCGTCATCCGCCTTGTCCTCGGCGGACCTTCGGTTCTTGTCGTCCCTGGTCAGCCGGGACGGCGCCGCCGCCAGTCCGACTTCGCGCTCGCGCTCGCTCGTACGGCGGGCCCGCTGCTCGCCGATCAGTTCGACGACCCGCAGGAACAGCCGCCAGGCCGCCACCGGGACCACGATCACCAGGAGCGCGCCGAAGATGTAGACGCCCCACGGGCGGCCGACCTCCAGGGCCTGTTCGTCCACGACCTGGTTGTCGTAGGTCACCCGCCAGCTGAAGGTGCCGTGCTGACGGGGGTTCAGCTCCACCGGGAGCGAGATGGTGGTGCGCTTGCCCGGCGGGATGGTGACGTGCGACTCGTAGTTCTCCCAGGTCGGGGCGTAGACGCCTTCGTAGAATCCGATCCGGAAGGTCGGGTTGACGATGGGCGACTGGCCCATGTTGCCCACCTCGATCCGGAACCGGCGCTGCACGGGCGAGCCGAACCAGGTGAAGATCGAGTCCTTGCCGACCATGGCGCTGTCGATGAACACCAGCCGACCGGGGGTCTTCACCGTCACCGGCAGCGGGGCATAGGGCGCGCCGTCGATCTCGAGCGGCACGCTCGCGTCCTTCGGCGGGCCGTTCATGATCACCGCGATCCGGACCACACACGGACACGGAGACGGCGGGATGGCTGCGGTCAGGGTGATCGAGACATTGCCGCCGGCGTCCACGGTTCCGCTCGCGGCACTGGCCGCGGCGCAGTTGACCGTGCCGCGCAGGCCGTTCTCCCCGCAGATGCTGGCCTGGACGAGGGATCCGGGAGTCCAGTCACCACCGACGACCGAGACCTTGTCCCCGGCCGCGACCTTGCCCGGGTCGATCGACGCGCTCGGTCCCGCGGCCGGCGCCGGGTCCGCCGCACGCGCGGGCGCCGTGCCGCCGAGGGCGACCAGCCCCAGCAACAGCACGGCGATCAGCGCGAGGGCGGCACCGCGGACGCGGCCGACCCGAACTGCGTGACGAACCCGGTTGACCACGATCAACGGCCGACCCCCGCGGAATCGGCGGAGTCCTCGGCGGCCGGCGCATCGGCCCGCGGGCGGGCCGGGGGCTGCTTGCCCTTCGGGCGCTTGGCGGCCTTCTTCGCGGGAGCGGCGGCGGGGGCGGCGTCGGCAGCGGCGGGCTCGGCAGCGGCGGCCGACACGGCGGGCTCGGCCTCGCCGGCGGCCGGCGCGGCGGAATCGCCTTCGGCGACGGTCGACTGCTCGGCAGTCGGTGCGGCGGAGTGGGCGGCGTGCTCGGCCGGTTCGGCCTCGACAACCGCCGGCGTGGTGTCCTCGACGGCGGATGTGTCCGCAACGGGCTTGTCCGCCACGGGAGTCGCCTCGGCGTCGATCCGCTTGTCGTCGGCCTCACCGGCCACGGCCGGCTCGTCCACGCTCGCCGGGACTGCGGCCGGCTTCTCCTCGGACCCCTCGGTGTTCTCGGGCTTCTCGGTGTTCTCAGGCTTCTCGGGGGTCTCAGGCTTCTCGGGGGTCTCGGACTTCGCGCCTTGCTCGGCCTGCTCCACCTGCTCCGCCGCGACCGGCTCGGCGTTCTCCGTCGCAGCATCGGCCGGCATCCCGACCTCCGCCTCGGCCTTCCCGTCCGTCGCGTCCGTGTTCTCGCCCTCGCCGGAAGTCTCCGCCGGGGCGGCCTCCTTCGCGAGTTCGACTACCGCGGGCTCCGCAACCGGCGCGTCACCGGCGGCGGTTGCGTGCTCGGCAACGGTCTCACCGGTCGCCCCGGGCGCGGCCTGGGCGTGCTCGGCGACGCTCTCGCCGGCAGGCGCGGGCTCCGGCGCGGCCGGGATCGGCGGCAGCACGGTCGTGTCGTCGGTCGGGCCCACCGGGTTGCCGGGCTCGGCCGGGTCCCCGCCCTTGCCCTTGCGTCCGTTGCGCCACACGCCCCAACCGATGCCGGCGAGCAGCAGGATGGCGGCCAGGGTGAGCAGACTGGGCCATGGCACGGCCGTGTACGAAGCGCTCGCGTCGTCCTTGAGGTTCTGCTCCGCGACGACGCCGTCGACCTTGACGGTGACGTGGTCCAGTCGCGGCGCGTCCTTCCACTCGACGACCTTGTCGACGGTCGAACCCGGCAGGATCTCGGCGCCCTCGTCGGCCTTGCTCATCAGCTCGCGCCCGAACAGACCCTCGGCCCGGAGCCGGAACTTGGGGCGCAGGATCACATTGCCCCGGTTGATGATCCGGTAGGTGATCGTCGCCTTGCTCGACCCGAAGAATTCGCCGAAGCCCGCGTCCCGCTCGACCTCGACCTTTTGGATGTCCATCGCCGGCAGCGCGTCGCCCTGCACCCGCAGGTACACCCGGGCGCCGATCTGCCGCTGGATGTTGACCTTGATCTGGCCCTGCTGCTGGGTGCCCTCGATCGCGGTGTTGAGCGCGACGATGGCGCCGGGGTGGTCACCGGGCGTCGCGTTCGGCGGGATGACGATGTTGAACGGGACCTGACGCTTCTCCCCCGGCTGCAGGGTCAGCGTCTGGTTCTCCGGCGCCACCTGGATCCAGGTCCCGACGTCCTTCTGTTTGTCGGTGACCGTGCGCAGCGCGAAGCCGCCGTCGCGCGGCGTGTTGTACGCGTCCGCGCCGAACAGCTTCATGGTGAGCGGCGCCGGGCTCGTGTTGTGCAGGGTCACCACGTCGGGAACGGTGGTGCCGGCGGCGCCTTCGAGGAAGAAGTAGCGACGGGCGTTCTGGCTCGTGCCGTCCGGCACGTACGGGTCGACCGACCATTCGCCGTTGCCCGCGGCCGACGCGGGGGTCGGCGCGACCAGCGTCAGGGAGGCGAACAGCGTGGCCAGCACTGCGAACAGGGTGGCCAGGGATCGGTTGCGTCCGCCTTGCCGGCGGCTCGGGGGGGCCGGGGTGCCCGTCATCGGTGTCTCCAGCTGGTCTGTGTGCTGCGGATCGAAAGGGCCGGCTTCGGGAGCGGATCCGAAGGGCCCGCGCTGTGTGCCTGGATGGTGGCTGCGCGGATCGCACGTGTGCGGTGTGGGCGGGACGGGCCGGCTGCCCGCCCCACCCTCCGCTCTGCGTCGATCCGCAGCGGCCCGCTCCGGCGGACCGTGCGCCACGGATGGTTTTCCGTGGCGCCCGGGCCCCCGGTGTCGAGGCCGTTCGAGGTCCCCGCGCCGAAGGGATCCGGCGCGGGGAATTCGGTCAGGAGATGGAGAGCGTGAGCGTCGCGCTGTAGTTGCCGGGTGCCTGGTAGGCCGGGACCGCCAGGGACAGACCCGCGTCGGCCTTGAACGTGCCACCGGTGACATCCGCGTTGGGCGCGGACGCCAGCGTGGCGCCGGTCTTGCCGATCGGGCCCGCGCTACCGGCCACCGCCTGGCTCGGCGAGCCCTCGCCGGGCGTGAGCTTCGGAGTCCAGGAGAACTTCTCCGCCGGGATGGTGCCGCCCGCGCCGTTGGTGAAGTCGGTCACCGCGCCGGTCAGCGTCCAACCGGTGGAGCCACCGCGGTAGTCCTTGACCGTCACCGTGTTCAGCGCGCCGGTCATGTTCTGCTCGGTGCCGTTCAGGGTCACGTCGGAAAGCTTGATCCCGGCGTTCTCCTGAGTGATCGTCAGGGCGCCGCCGGCGATCGTGCCGGTGACGTCCTGCTTGAGCGCGCCGGTCGGGGGGTTGCCCCCGTCGACCGTGAACGGCGCACCGGCGGACAGCGTGCCGGTGGTGTCCTCGGATGCCGCGATCAGCGTGGTGTCCGCCTTGTTGACCTTGACCTTGGCGGTGAACTTGCCGTCGGCACCGGCCTTCGCCATCACCAGGCCGGGAACGTCCGGCTGCTGGGCGGCGTTGGTCGGGATCACGTACACGGAGGCGTCCGGCGTGTAGCCCTCGCCGTTCACCGTGACCTCGGTGCCGACCGGCCCGTGGGTCGGGTTCAGGGTGAGCTTGCGCGGGTTGCTCGGCACATCGGCCTTGACCGCCACGTTCGACGTCTTGGACTTGTCGCCGACGGTGACCTTGAGCTGGTACGAGCCGTCCGCGACGGTCGCGCCGATCGTCGCGGTGCCGGCGAGCGCACCATCGGTGACCGTGAGCGCCCCGGTGACCTTGGTCGCGTCGCAGGCGTTGCCGCTCGCGTCGCACAGTTCGACCGTGGGCGTTCCGGCCGGCCAGTTCGTCCCGGCGACGGTGAGGGCACCGCCGGGCTTGACCTGTCCGGGCGTGGTGGTCAGGGTCGGTTCCTGCGGCGTGCTGTCGGCGACCTTGTAGGACGCGACCACGCCGTTGTTGCCGGTCACCTGACAGGTGGCCGTGGTGATTTTGCTCGTTTGGCCGGCCAGATAGACGTCCAGGGCGAACGTCTTGAGCGTCAACTCGATCGTCGTTCCCGGCGCGGCCTGCGGAATGGCCAGGTCGGCGGTGAACTCCGGCGGGTTGATGCCCTGGGTGGGTCCGATGTCCGAGGTGAACTTCGGTGCGGTCAGCGTGACTTCGCCACCGGTGCTCAAGGCGAAGGTGTATTGGCCGACGAAGCCGATATTCGGGAACGGGGTGTCCGGCCGCAGTGGGTTCTCGCCCGCGTCGACCTTGGCCTGCACCGTTCCCGGTGCCGAGCCGGTGTCCGGCGTGAGCGAGACGTCGAACGTCTGCTTGCCGGACTTGTTCCAGTTCAGGATCGGCTCGGTGCAGGTCAGATCCGGGTTGACCGACGCCGCGGAGGCCATCGGCGCACCCGCCACCAGTCCCGCGCTACCCGCGATCACCGCGACGCCGAACGTCGCGACGACCTTCTTGCTGGGTTTGAACATGTGGTGCTGCTCCCTTCAGGGGTTGCCACCGGCCGCCGGGGGCGGAGTGGTCGAACACCACACCGGAGCGGGTGCCGAGGAGCGTCGCACTACCGTGAGCCCGGCGCTCCGGTGCCGTACCTGGGCGGTCGCCTCGCTCGAGATCCAGTGCACACGGCCGAGGCGGCCGTCCCGCTGTCCGTCGATCCCTTTGCGGGACACGGACCCTGAGCCACGAACTGAAACGTGTTACAGATTCTGGCGTGCCATTCACGCGCGATCGCGCCGCATAGTCAATAGCCGTCGGCAAGCGCCGCGGTCGGCCTCCCGAGCCGGAAGGCCGACCGTCAGCAGACCCGGGTCAGGCGTTGCGCGAGGACCGCACCCGACGGGTCGCGAGCAACACCCCGCCGACGCCGAGCAGCCCGACGGTCCCACCGAGCAGACCCATCGAGAGCGCGTCGTCCAGCGGACCGGTCTTGGGCAGCGTGCCCGAGCCGGTGGTCGAGCCGGCCGTCGTGTCCGAGGTGGTACCACTCGTGGAGCCCGAGGTGGAGCCGGACGTGGAACCCGAGGTCGAACCCGAGGTCGAGCCCGACGTGGAGCCGGAGGTCGAGCCGGAGGTCGAGCCGCCGCTCGTCGCGGCAGCCGGGGTGGTGACCGAGTAGGCCACCGCCGTCGAGGTCATGTTGCAGGGCACCGTGAACTCCAGCGGCGGTTCGATGACCTCGATCTTCAGCTGGAACTTCTTGGGGCTCAGCTCGACCTTGCCCTTGGCATTGCTCGGCAACTGCACGTTGGCGTTGAACTTCGGGACGTCGATCCCGGCCTTCGCCTCCACCGTCATGGTGGTGGTCGCGCCCACCGCCGTCAGCGTCGCGGTCCCACCGTCGGACTTCGCGTCGAAGACGACCGTGGGAGTGATCTTGATGGGGGCCTTGAGCGGGGACGACGCGGGGCTGGGGCCCGGGTCGATGGCGAGTTGGATCGACTTGCCGGGCGTCGAGTCGGCCGGGCCGGTGATCGTGAAGGGCTGCGCGCCGGAAACCGACGTCTTGTTGTCCATCGCCTGGATGACCAGGGCGTCGGTGAACTCGCACTTCACCTGCGTGGTGACCGGCGCGGCGCCGGCCTGCGGCGCGAACGCCAGCATGCCGCCGGCCATGACGGCGAACGCCGCCAAGCCGCCCGCGGTTCGCTTATAGGGCCTGACCATACGGTGGTTCTCCCTTCGGGGGGATCTCTTGCTCGTCGAGAAGTCCTGATCGAAACGGCCGGAGCGGCGCGCGCTCAGCAGGGCCGTTCCGGCGTGTCGGCCTGCACCGACCCGGCACGCGCCCCGACGCATCGGGTACACGCGGTCGCCACACCCGACTTCCCCCTTTCGAGGCGCGGACCGGGCGGGAAACCGGACCACGCAAGCACCGGTGGGACACGCCTCGCGTTCCCTGGAGGGGGCTTCCCTTGGCGCGTCCGGGAGACATCGAGACTGTTCCAGTACTTGATGTCACGTCAGATCTTCGGGTGACGGTACGACAAGTGGCATGAGCGGACAACAGCGAAAAGCAGAAAATCTGCATCCGTCGGACACGGTTCCATATCGCGCGGACCAGCGAAATCACTCTGTCGACAAGGCGGTTGCCAGGTCCCCACAAACTCGACACGTGTCGCGTACAACTGCCGCACGAAAAGCCTGCAAACAGTGAAACTCCGGGCGAGAACCCCAGGAGCCCCGGCGCGTACACCGCGCGGCGCGCCCCGGGGACGGCACACCGTGGCCGACGAGCCCGGAAGCACCGCCGCGGCCCCCGTCCCGCCGCCGACGCACCGCCGCCTGTCACGGGTGAACGAAACCCGGGCCCGTCCTGGCGGCGACGCACAACGGGTCCGTGGGAACGGCCGGGGATGCCGGCCCGGGATGCCGGCCCGGGCGCACCCGACCACCATGCCCGTGACGCTCGGCCGCGTCGACGACGACGCTCTGTGCCGGCGCTTCTCGAACCCGTCACAGCCGGCTCGGACCCCTTGACACCACGTCAGGCAAGCGGAATCAATGGGCATTTGGCCCATTTATGGAACACGTTTCAGGCCACCCCGCAGTCGAACGAGCCGGGGGCGGCCGAAGCCGAGAAACGAAGAACAGGGAAGGGAGCGTCCCGCGCATGGTTCCACCCCGCAGGAGGCTGTTCGCGATGCTGGGGGCAGGCGTGCTCGCCGCCGGCGCGGCAGGTCTCACGGCGGTCGCCCCCGGGGCCCAGGCGGCGCCCGTGGAGCACGAGGTGAGTTGCCGACCGCCGCTCGCAGGCGGGCCCGACTTCACCTGGAAGCCCCGGATCGAGCTGACCGTGTCGGCCCCGAAGCAGGGCACGTACAAGGTCGGCGAGGAGGTGACCGTCACCTGGCACTGGGCCACTCCGCCACGCAACCCGTGGACCTGGACCGACGCATTCGCCGATACCGAGACGCCGAACGCCACGGTCAAGCTCTCCAACGCGCAGGTCGGCGACATTCAGCTCACCGGTCCCGCGAAGCACCCGAAGGCCGGCGGCTCCCAACCGCTCCCGGTCGCGGACATGACCGGCCGGTTCACCATCGCCGCCGAGGGCCGGATCGACCTCGCGCCGGGCGCGTACGTGCTCAAGCAGACCTTCATCCGGGACTCGCCCTGCACCCCGGTCCACCCGGACCGGCTGCCGGTGTCGGCGAGCCTCCAGGTCGGCACCACCCAGACCCCGGGCCCGAGCACGGGCGGCGGTTCGGCGGGCGCCGGCCCGGTGGGCGGTGGCTCGGCGGGCACCGGCAGTACTCCCGGCACGTCCACCACCCCACCTCCCGGCGGCGCCACGACCGATCCGAGCGCGGGCTCGGTGGGCGCCGTCGGCGACCCCACACTCGGCGGTGTCGGCGCCACCCCGGGGCCGTCCACCGGGGCCGGCTCGCCCCCGCCGAGCGCCCCGCCCCTTCCGCCGCCGCCCGCCGGCCAGGTGCCGCAGACTCCCGCGGACACCGTGGCCGGACCGTTGTTCATGCGCCAGGACTCGGCCGGCGTGACCATGCCGCAGTTCCAACCCAGCGACGGCACCCAGCAGTTGGAGGGCCGGCTGAACCCGGTCTCCATCCTGGATCGGCGCGGCAGCACACTCGGCTGGACGCTGACCGCACAGGCCAGTGACTTCGTCGGCCAGGGCGGCGAGATCGTCCCGGCCCAGCGGCTCACCTGGATCCCCGCCTGCACGACCGTGGAGGGCCCGCCCGCCACCGTCGGCACCGGCGTGCCCGGCACGGTCGGCGGCAGCGCCGAGGTGCTGTGTCGGCAGAACCCGAGCACCGGCGCGGTCACCGGCGGGGCGTTCGAGGCGAACGCCCTGTTGAACCTGTCGCTCCCCGGCGGCTCGCGCTCCGACACCTACACCGGGAATCTGACGCTCAGTCTGAGCTGAGTCACCGTCGGAGACCGGGACGCCCTCCTCGCATCGCGCGAGGAGGGCGTCCTTTCGTTTCCACACCCGAATCCCTTGACTTTGTGATCGTCGTGAAGCGGAATGATCACGCACGATTTCTGTAACACGTTCCACCTGGCAGGCAGGGCCGCACCCGATGGCGGCACCGGCCCGGTCGTGCACGAGGCATCGAGGCCCGCGCGTCGCGTCCGCTCGCGACGGCAGCGCGCCCGGCCTCTCGATGCGGTGTTTCGGCTGCCCCGCCTTCCCCGGCGCCGGCAGAGCGGTAACCGAGAAAAGGAACGCACCATATGTTCAAGGCAAACAGGCAACTCGCCGCGTCGCTCGGCGTCGTGACGATCGCCGGCACCGTCGGCATGGTGGCCCTCGCGCCCACCGCGAACGCGGCCGACGTGGACTACACCTCGCACTGTGTGAACCAGATCGTCAAGGACTTGGTGATCCCGGACGGCAATCTCAAGATCGACCTGTCGGTGGCGCCCGCCAAGGCGCGCTACGACGTCGGCGAAGAGGTCACCGTGACCTGGACCTGGAAGTCGTACCCGAAGGCGCCGCCGGAGATCCCCGTCGTCGGCAAGGTGGACAAGGACTCCACCCTGCCCAAGGGCAGCGTCACCCTCGGTGGCGCGGCCACCGGCGAGGTCGCGGTCGAGGGTCAGCGGATCAACCCGGAGACCGGTCCGGGCCAAGAGCTCGTGCTCACCAACATGACCGGCAAGGTCAAGCTGACCCAGGCCGGCGACGTGACGCTGACCCCGGGTCTGTACTCGACCTTCACCAAGGCGTTCGGCCTCGACGCCGAGACCAAGTGCAACCCGGTCTCCGCGGTCGCCCCCTCGGCCACGCTCAAGGTCGGCGCGGCCGACAAGCCGGTGCTCAACGCGCCCGCCGGTGCGGTCGAGCCCGGCAGCGAAGTCGCCCTGACCGGAAGCAAGTTCGCGCCGGGCGCGGTGACCGCGACGCTGGACGGCGGGCCCGCCGGAATCGCCTCCTCCACGCTCGCGGTGGACGCGTCCGGCAACCTGACCGGCAAGGTCAAGCTGGCCGACAACGTCGCCAACGGCACCCACACCCTCGCGGTGGCCGACGCCGAGGGCAACAGCGGCCAGGCGCAGTTGCTCGTCCGCAAGAAGGTCGACCCGACCGAGCCCGGCGACCTGGCCCAGAAGCTGGACGGCACGATCACCGCCGGCTCGCTGGCGATCACCCAGCAGACCGGCGGCATCCGGCTGTCCGAGGTCGGCGTGAGCGCGCAGGACCAGACCATGACCGGCAAGCTCAACACGGTCACCGTGACCGACCTGCGCGGCGGCAACGCCGGGTGGACGCTGACGGGTTCGATCACCGACTTCGCCACGCAGGCCGGCGAGACGATCCCCGCCGACAACTTCTCCTGGAAGCCGAAGGCCGCCAAGGCCGACGAGAAGTCCAAGGGCACCCCGGTCGCGGGCAGCGCGGGCACCATCGGCTCGGGTGCGACCCTGGCCTCGGTGCCGCAGGGCACGACCGGCACGGGCGGCACCTTCTCCGCCGACGCCGACATCGACCTGAAGGTTCCGGCCTACCAGGGCGCCGGCGACTACAGCGCGACGCTGACCCTGTCGATTTCCTGACAATAGGCAGCGGTTCATCGGCACGGGGCGTCCGCCGCATTCCCTCACTGCGCGGTGGGCGTCCCGTCGCTCATTCCCACCCGTCGAACGCCCGGCCGCTCCGCATACAAATCGTTGCCGCCGGATCGCGTTCCGCTGTTGACTTCGCAAACGCCCCCGGGCTCAATGGGAGGCGCTGTTTTCTGGAACAGGTTTCAGGAGTGGCATCAGCAGGAACGACCGGGTGACACCGGCGGGGTCGGGTGTCACCCCGCCGACGTCGAATCGGCGCACGGCACCGAATCGACCGTCCCGCGCCGTGCGGGTCACCGACGGCGGCGGACCGGTCCCGGTGTGGTGTTCGACTGCCCGCTCCCCCGGCGGGCCAGGCAGGCATCCCGAGGAGGGACAGCACCACATGCTCAGACCAAGAACCAGGGAAAGCACTGGGTCCAGATTCCGCAACAAGCGCGTGGCCGGCGTGCTCGGTACCGCCCTCGTGGCCGGTGCCCTGGGCGTGGGCGCGGGGGCACAGTCCGCGAGCGCGGCTCCTGTGACGTACAACGTGCACTGTGTACCGCCGAGCATCGGTGGCGGTCCGTTCGACTTCGACGCCCAGGTCGACCTGACCGTGGATCCGGTCAAGCCGAAGTACAACGTGGGCGACGAGGTCACGGTCACCTGGACCTGGAAGGACGCGGCGAAGAACCCTTCCTCCGTGACCGTCAACGCCGACGCGGTCAAGCCTCGGGGCAAGGTCCTGGTCTCCGGCGCGCAGGGCGGCGAGATCGCCATGGAGGGTCCGCAGAAGAACGCGCAGACCCCCGGCGGCGAGAAGTTGTGGCTGTCGACCATGACGGGCACGTTGAAGATCGCCAAGCCGGGCGAGCTCAAACTCTCTCCCGGCGGCTACACGAGCACCGCGAACATGTTCGGCAGCTGGGACACGCCGTGCACGCCGAACGGCACGCCGGGCGTGGGCGCGACGCTCGCGGTGGACGGCGCGGTCAAGCCGGCCACCGTGGCATTGAGCTGGAACGTGGTCCGGCCGGGCGCGACCATCGACGTGACCGGGGAGAACTGGCCGGTCGGCCCGGGCGGCGTCAACGTCGAACTGTGCGACCTGAACGGCAACGCCTGTGCGGCGGAAGGGGCGTCGGGCTCCACCCTCACCGTCGACGCCTCCGGAAAGCTGCTCGGCCAAGTCAAGGTCGCCGCCGGTCTGTCGGACGGCGTACGCCAGGTCCGGATCACCTCGGGTTCCGCTTCGGTCCTGGTGCCGGTCTCGGTCGTCAAGGACGCGCTGCGGCACTCCGAGCCGGTCAAGTACGGCGTGCGCTACACCCCGGCCTGGGGCAACGGCCCGGACTTCGACTGGCAGCCCGAGGTCGCCCTGTCGGTGAGCCCGGTCAAGCCGTGGTACGAGATCGGCGACGAGGTCACCGTCGGCTGGAAGTGGATCGGCTACCCGCGCAACCCCTCCAGCTGGGTGGTCGCGCTCAAGGACACGGTGAAGCCCAGCGGTACCGTGAAGCTCTCCGGCGCGCAGACCGGCGACGTGTCGGTCAGTGGGCCCAAGGGCAACCCGGCCACTCCGGGCGGCGAGGTGCTCAAGGTCGGCGACATGAAGGGCACCTTCAAGATCGCCAAGGCGGGGCGCATCGATCTGGCACCCGCCGGATACGGCTTGAAGGTCATCACCATCTCGTCGAGCGGCGTACCCGTCGCAACTCCGGTGGTCTCCCACTCGATCTCGGTCGGCCAACCCGCCCAGGCAAATCTGATCGTGGATCAGAATCTGCTGAAGCCGGGTGACGTCATGAAGCTGTCCGGGGCGAACTGGCCGACCGGCCAGGGCAACCCGCAGGTCCAGCTGTGCGCGGAGGACGGTTCGGGCTGCACCGGCTCGGCGTTCGTCGCCGGGTCCGGGTCGGTGGCCCAGGGCGGCGCGCTCACCGCACAGGCCACGCTCGGCGCGCAGGTGAAGCCGGGCAATTACCTGGTCAAGGTCAGCGTCGGTGTCACCTCGTTGACCGCACCGATCACGGTCACCTCGGCGGTCGTGCTGCCGCGCGAGATCACCGCCTCCCCGGACCGGGGGCCCTCGGGTACGAAGGCGCATGTGACGGGGAAGAACTTCACCCCCGGCGCGACCGTCGTGCTGGAGACCCTGGACGCCGGCCTCGGCGCGACCGGTGACACGGTGGAGGCCACCGCGGCCGCGGACGGCACGTTCGCCGTCGATCTGACCGTGAGCAAGCCCGGTACCACCCAGATCCGGGCGTCCGAGAAGAGCGACCGCAACAAGATGGCACTCGCCGCGTTCACCTTCGAGGGTGGCGGCGGTCCCGGTGAGGAGCCGGGGACGCTGTCGATCGTCCAGGCCGGCAACGGCGTCGTGCTCGCGGACGTCCCGTTCGCGAACCACGACCAGTCGATGACGGGCTCGCTGAACGCGGTCACCGTCACCGATGCCCGCAAGGGCACGCTGGGCTGGCAACTCACCGGCTCCGTCTCGGACTTCAAGGCCGAGGGCGGCAACTCGCTGCCCGCGTCCGCGCTGTCCTGGACACCCCGGTGCGTGGCCGAGCCGAACTCGGCGAGCCAGGTCGTGACCGGCTCGGCGGGCACGGTCAACGGCGGGCTGCTGTGCAGCTCGGCGGCGTCCACGGACCCGGCACACAAGACCGGTGGCGTATTCACCGCGAACGCGGGCCTGTCGCTCGCGATCCCGGCGTACCAGGCGGCCGGCACCTACACGGGAACCCTGACGCTCACCGTCTCCTGACGGCGCATCAGCCCTGCCCGGGGCGCCCCCCGACACCTTCCGAGGTGCCGGGGGGCGCCCCGTTCGCATTCCCCCGGCTCCCACCCCCAGCGAAGTGGAACTTGTTCCACCACAACGGGACGACACGTGTCACCGCAGGTCAACGCCCCGGCGAAGACCTACCCGCCGGTCACATGGGTCGTTCGCGCCTCTTGACTTCGCCGGATGAAAGCGCATCAATGTGACCCGCCCCACTTCTGTAACACGTTCCACTTACCACGCGCGTATCCGCCCCCATGCCGCCGACGCGACGCCAACGCCCGCCGCCGGCAAGGAACGCAGGACAGGGAGCAGCACCCCATGAAGCAACGCACCATGCGCCTGGCCGCCGGACTCGGCGTCGGCACGCTGGCGATCACCGGATTCCTCGCCGGCGCCCCCGCCGCCCTCGCCGGCACCGCGACGCCGACCGTCACGTGTTCACTGCCGCTGGGCCAGGGCGAGAAGACCGGTCCGATGTCGGTGACCGTGGACGGCCCCACCACCGCCAAGCCCGGCGAGACGATCGACCTCAAGATCACCCTCGGCCCGAGCCCGGCCACCAGCCCGGCCGCGCTCAACGGCATCAAGATGACGCCGTCGATCGACTTCGCGCTGTCCGGCGGAGCCACCGGCTCGGTCACCCTCAGCGGGGCCGAGACCACGATCGACATCCCGGCGAACACGCCGATCCAGAGCCCGCCGTTCACGGTCAAGCTGCAGATCCCGGCGACCGCGACCGGCACGGTCGACCTGACCCCGACCAAGACCACCACCGCCACGGTGACGCCGTACGGCAACTTCACCACGCCGTGCGCGGTCACCGGCGGCTCCGGCGTCGCGCAGAGCATCGCCGTACAGAGCACGCCGGAGACGGCCACCCTGAGCGCGTCCCCGGGCACCGTGGAGGCCGGCAAGGAGACCGTGCTCGCCGGTACCAACTGGACCAAGGGCGGCACCGCCACGCCCTCCCTGTGCGCCGCGGACGGCACCGCGTGCAACCCGGCGGGCATCTCCGCCAACAGCCTGCGGATCGGCGCCGACGGCGTGCTCTCCGGCGGCGTGACGGTGGCCCCCGGCACCGCGGACGGCGCGTACAGCGTCCAGGTCACCGACGGCAGCCGCACCGCCTCCACGCCGCTGACGGTCAAGAAGGCCGACGTCCCGGTCGTGCAGCGCAAGGTGACGCTGAGCAAGAGCACGGTCCGCCCGTGGACGTTCGTGAAGGTGTCGGGCGAGAACTTCACCCCGAACACGCTGATCGCCCTCGCGGGCGTCGAGGGTGCCAACCCGACCTTCAACTTCGGCCTCGCCTGGACCGACCGCAACGGCAAGTTCAGCTCGTGGATCCTGGTGACCAGCAAGAAGACCACCGGCATCACGGCGGTCGAGATCGACACGAGCTTCAAGTTCGACAAGCTCGGCATGGCCGGCATCACGGTGAAGTAAACGGCGCCCGCAGGGGCTCCGAGGACATCGGAAGGGGCGGGAACCACCGGTCGGTGGTTCCCGCCCCTTCGCATGCGCGGGCCGGGGAATCCGATGTTCCTCGCTCCTCCCGGATTTCGACCTTTCGTCGATCGGACTTCCGCGCCTGCCGGCCGAGGGCGCGACGGCGACCGAAGCGGGGAAATAGAGTCGAGAGTTCGAAAACCTTCGGGACAACTCGACACGCGTCGCGATCTTGGTGACTCGTGACAATCGGACCGGGGTATCGATATCCGCCTCACGAATTGATGCGGTCGGATTCCCGTGCGCGACGGAAGGTAATCCCGGGGGCGGCGCCGGCTGCACACACTCACCATTCTTCGGCCGTTTCCGTCGATCACCGCGAGCGACCGCGCGGAAACTCGTGGTCGCCGCACGGCCGGCTCGACCACACGACACACGACCCGGGCCGGCCCGACCGAACCCCTCGCAGCCGATCCCGGGCACGGCAAAGCCCGCCCCACCGGCACGGTGGGGCGGGCTTGTCGAACCGAGATCGCTACTGCCCGGCGGGTCAGTAGGCGAGCGACACCTGCGAACCGGCGAGAACACACGCGATGTTGTGGTTCGGGATGCCGGACACGGCGGTGACGTTGATCTGCACGCTCCAGTTGGTCGCGCTCGGGACGGTCGGCGTGGCACCGGTGCCGACCGGGGTGGTGAGCGTGCCGGAGGTGATCGTGCCGCTGGTCTTGGGCAGCGCGCCCAGGCCGACGGTCGAGGGGCTGCCGGCGGCGATCGGGTCGTTGAACTGGCCGGCGAACTGGGTGGCACCGCTGGTCGAGTCGAGCTTGGCGGTGGTGATCAGCTGGTTCGCGGAAACCGCGGTGGGCATGTTGAGCGACGTGACGAAGCGCAGCTTGTGCGTCGCGGTCGTGGACAGGGTGCCGGTCACGCCCGTGTAGGTCGTCCCGAGCGTCAGGTCCTGGCAGTTGTAGGTCGTCGAGACAGGGCCACCGGCGAACGCTGTGCCACCGAGGCCCAGGGTGGCGGCGACAGCGCCGGCAACGCAGACCGAACCGAGGGTGAGGATCTTGGACTTCGACATTTCGGTTGTGCTCCTTCGATCGGTTGGGGACTGACACGTCTCTCGCTGCACCCCATAGGCAAGCCCATAAGGGGTGTTCGAACCGAACAGGCGACAAGTCGCCGATAAAGAAGCAGTCGGGGCGTAACGCCCTCGCCGCAGCCAGAGTGAATCAAGCCTTCCGGTAACAGTCAATGCCCATCTAGGGACTTTTCTTCTTGTCGACACACTGACACGTGACGCATCGGAAGCGCAGTTGATCATGAAATCCAAACCTGTGAAAGATCCCTGTTCAGGACATGATCTTGGTGACACGTGTCGACCTTTCCAGGGCCCCGATTTCCATTGACTTCTCTGAATAGCCATAGCTAAATAACGCGCGAAGACATAAGAGGATCCGACCCGGATGCCCGGCCCGCGGCTTCGGCCGCGCGGGAGCCGCCAAGAGCCTCGTCGAACCCCGGAGCGCGCCCTCTCGAACGGGAACGCGACCCACGCAACTTCGAAAGGAGTCCGGTGCCCTCCAGATTCGCTCCAGGAAAGATCACCGTCGCTCTCGGCGCCGCGATCGTCCTCGGCACCACAGGCCTGGTGGTACTCGCGCCGTCGGCGCTGGCCGCCGAGGTCGACTACACCGCACGATGCGTGAACCGGACGCTCCCCTCGCTGGAGATTCCGGACACGAACCTGAAGCTGGACCTGGTCGTCACGCCCGCCAAGGCGACCTATCAGGTGGGCGACGTCGTCAACGTCGAGTGGCAGTGGAAGAACCACGCCAAGGTTCCGAAGAACCCGTACACCCCGGGCGTCGACAAGGACTCCACCCTGCCGACCACCAACGTCCAGCTCGGCGGGGCGATGACCAACAAGGTCGAGCTCAAGGGGCAGCGGATCAATCCCCCCGCGCTCGCCGGCGAGGACCTGATCCTGACCAACCCCGTGGGCCAGTTCACCCTGACCACGGCCGGCCAGGTCACGCTCACCCCGGCCGCGTACAACACCAGCACCATCGCGTTCGGCACGGTGGAGTCGTTCACCGACTGCACCCCGCTCAACACGGTGGCCGTCTCGCAGACGCTCACCGTGGAAGGGGCCACCCAGACCCCGACCCTGGCGGCCAACCCCACCACCGTCGCCGCCGGCGGCGCCACCGCGCTCACCGGCACCAACTGGTCCTCCGGCCAGGTGACGCCGTCGCTGTGCAAGGCCGACGGCACCGCGTGCGACCCGGCCGGGATCAAGGCCAACTCGCTCGTCGTCTCGCACGCCGCGCTCAGCGGCAACGTGAGCATCGCGGACGCGGTCGCCCCCGGCGACTACGTGATCAAGGTCGACAACGGCGGCGCTTCGGCGAGCACGCCGATCAAGGTCACCCCCGCCGCCGTGCGCACGGTCACGATCAGCCCGGACCACGGTCCGGTCGGCACCGCGGTCACGGTCACCGGTTCGGGCTTCGCGCCCAACAGCGGCGTGCAGTTCGCCTGGTCCGACACCTCCGACGTGCCGGACGAGACCACGTACGTCACCACGGACGCCTCGGGTGCGTTCACCGCCACCACGGAGATGTACTTCGAGGGCTTCACCCAGCTCATGGTGACCGAGACGGGCGCATGGGGCTCCAACCCCATCAAGCACCTCCCGTTCCGGGTCACCGAGCCGCCCACCGGCGGTCTCGAGCAGACGATCACCGGCGCCGTGACCCCCGGCGCGCTGACCATCACGCAGCAGGCCTCGGCCATCAAGCTGTCCGACATCACGCTCAACGGTCAGGCGCAGAACATGACCGGCGCGCTGAACACGGTCACCGTCAAGGACTTCCGCGGCGGTGCGACCGGCTGGACACTCACCGGTGCGGTCACCCCGTTCACCAACGGTGACGGTGGCACCATCGCCGCCGACAAGTTCTCCTGGACCCCGAAGGTCGCGGCCGGGCCGGGCTCACCGAGCGTCGCCGTGGCCGGCGCCGCTGGGCCGATCGGCTCCGGCGCCACCCTGGCCTCCGCACCCAACGCGGCGGTCACCGGCGGAACCTTCACCGCCGACGCCGACCTCTCGCTCGCCGTTCCGGCGTACCAGAAGGTCGGCACCTACAGCGCCACGCTGACGCTCTCCATCAGCTGACGCCGTATCACCGCTCACCCGGTCCGGCCCCGGAACGAAGAAATTCGTTCCGGGGCCGGACCGCTTTATGGGGGCATATTCAAATCACGCATTCCGGCGGCCTAAAGAAATGATCTTGGTGACACGTGTCGAACAAGAAACCCATTGTTCACTCTTGACTTCTCATCCATTAGGAGATGAATTCTCTTCTGAACTCTCGACTTGCTTGACCCATGCCGCCACGGTCCTTTATGGCGGTTTTCTTCCGCGCCGCGATCGACCTTCCGGGGGCGATCGCACCCCCGACCATGGAGGAACCACATGCGCGTAGCGCGCAGATCCACCACCGCGACGAGGACCGGACGCCGGCTGACCGCCGCGTTCGCCGGGACGGCATTGGCGATCACCGGCCTGGCGGCACTCGCTCCGACCGCCTCGGCCACCCAGATCAACCCCACGGTGAAGTGCAGTCTGCCCGCCGGTCAGGGCACCGCCACCGGCGTGCAGGCGATGGACGTCACCTTCACCCCGGCCGTCGCCGCTCCCGGCGCGACCGTGACCGCGAAGGTGACCCTGGGACCGAGCCCGGCCACCAGCCCGCTCGCGATGACGGTGCCGACCACGCCGACCATCGACCTGGCGATGTCCGGTGGCGCCACCGGCACGGTGACGGTCGTCGGACCGCTGCTGCAGATCCCCGTGCAGGCGAACACGCCGATCCAGACTCCGCCGTACTCGGGCACGTTCGTGGTGCCGACGAACGCGGCCGGCCCGGTCACGTTCAGTCCGATCCGCACGCTGACGTACACCAAGGTGCTCGGCTCCAACTACGAGACGCCCTGTGTCATCACCTCCGGCGGCGGTGCCGTCGGCAGCATCACCGTGACCGGCGGCCCCGGCACGCCGGCCACGCTGGACGCGCCGACCACCGACGTGCGGCCGGGCACCGCCGTACCGCTGTCGGGCGCCGTGTGGACGCCCAACGCGACCGCCAACGTGCAGCTCTGCGACGCCTCCGGTGGCGGTTGCAACCCCGGCGCCTTCACGGCCAAGACCCTGGTCATCGACGCGGCCGGCAACCTGAGCGGCACCGCGACCCTCGCGGGCACCACCGCCGACGGCAGCTACCGGGTCAAGGTCTTGGACGGTACGAAGGAGGCAAGCGCCCCGATCACCGTCAAGAAGTACGTGCCCAGCGGCCCGCTGCAGATCTCGATCACCCCGAACCGCGGCCCGGTCGGCACCGAGGTCACGGTGTCCGGCAAGAACTTCCCCGCCAACGAGACCGTTTCCTACGCGCTCACCGACTCCGGCGGTGTCCCGGACGAGTCGTTCTACGCCACCAGCACCCCGGACGGCACCTTCACCGGCACCATCCCGATCTACTTCGACACGGCCTCCGCGGTGCTCGCCTGGACCGGCTCCTGGTCCGGCAGCACCCCCTTCGCCTCGGCACCGTTCACCGTCGCCACCGACCCGCCGACCGTGTCCGCCTCGCCGACCACCAGCCACCCCGGTGGCAGCGTGACGGTGACCGGCGCGAACTGGACGCCGAACGCGACCGTCACCGCCCAGCTGTGCACCCCGAACGGCGCCACCTGCTCCTCGGCGCAGATCGCCCAGGGCCCGGGAGCGGCCGACGCGAACGGCAACCTGAACGGCACCGTCAAGCTGGCCTCCTCGGGCATCGCGGACGGCCAGTACACCCTCAAGCTGACCGACGGCACGGGCACCGCGTCCACCCCGCTCTCGGTCCAGCGCCGCTGGATCGAGCTGGACAAGACCTCGGGCCCGGCGGGCTCGTGGGTCAAGGTCTCCGGCCACGGCTTCGGCGCCTCGGCCTGGATCAACGTGAACGGCCTCAACGCCTCGGGCGGCAAGACGAGCGACTGGGCCGGCGCGTGGGCGCTGCCGAACGGCGAATTCTGCATCTGGATCTGGATGACGCGCGGCGACAACACCGGCATCGTCGCGGCGGAGACCTTCCACCCCGACCGCAAGGCGTCGACCGCGTGGACCGTCACCCCCTGACCTGATCCGGAGCGATCCGAACCACCGCCGACGAATCGACAGGGCGGGGCCGCATATCCCTCGGATATGCGGCCCCGCCTTTCTTTTCCCGATGCGGGCATCGACGGTATCGGCAATTACCGGATGAATACGGCGCCGAACCGACCATTGGCAACGCCCTTCCGGCGAGGAGAATCGTGTCCCGAATGCGAAGAATCGCGCGACGCAGGCTGATCGCCTCCACAGCCGTGGCCGCCGTCGCGGCGACCGGCGGTCTCGTCATCGTCACCCCGTCCGCGCACGCGGCACCGGTGGATTACTCGACCCACTGCACCAACCCGTTCTCGAATCCGCCCGACGGCCACATCCGAGTGGACACGGTGGTCACCCCCGAGAAGGCCACGTATGCCGTCGGCGAAGAGGTCTCGGTCACCTGGAAGTGGGTCGTCCACCCGCTGGCTCCGGCCGAGATTCCGGTCATCGGGAAGGTGCCCAAGGATTCGACCCATCTCAAGGGCGCGATCAACCTGAGCGGCGCCCAGACCGGCACCGTCCCGGTCCAGGGCCCCGCCGACAACCCGGAGACCCTGCCGGGCCAACCGCTGATTCTCGGCAACGGCGAGGGCAGATTCACCCTGAGCACCGCCGGCGACGTCGCGCTGACGCCGGGCGACTACTCGACGTGGACCCACGCGCTGGGCCTGGACGTCGAGACCAAGTGCACGCCCGTGGCCCCGGTCCCGGTCTCGCGCACGATCAAGGTCGAGGGCACCTCGCAGGAGCCGGCCACGCTGACCGCCACACCGGCCGAGGTCGCCGCCGGCGGCTCGCTCACCCTGGCGGGTGACAACTGGCCCGCCGGCGGCGTGGTCCCGGAGTTGTGCGCCGCCGACGGCTCGGCGTGCGATCCCGCCAAGATCTCGGCGAACTCCCTCTCCGTCGGCGCCGACAAGAAGCTCACCGGCACCGTCACCCTCGGGGTCACCATCCCCGGTGGCGACTACAAGGTGAAGGTCAGGGGCGGCGGCGTCGAGGCGCTCAGTGGCGTGGTCCGGGTCGCCGCGACCCGGCGCCGAATCGCGCTGAGCGTGGACCACGGGCCGGTCGGCACTCCCGTCGTGATCACCGGCACGGGCTGGACTCCGGGCAACTACGTCCTGGCGTACGGCATGGCCGGCGATTACCAGGACGACGACGTCACCGCCTACACCCAGGCCGGACCGGACGGTTCCTTCAGCATCACCGACTTCGTGGTGAGCAAGGACACCATCACCTCGATCAAGGTGAACGAGGGCACGGACGACACCGCCGTGAACAAGGCGTTCCGCGTCACCACCCCCGGCAGCGGCCCGGACCAGACGGTGAGCGGCGACGTCGTGGCCGGCGGCCTGACCATCTCCCAGGAAGCCCGCGCGATCAGGCTGTCGGACATCACGATCAACGGCCGGGCGCAGAACATGACCGGCGCGCTGAACACCGTCACCGTCAAGGACTTCCGCAACGGCACCACCGGGTGGACCCTCACCGGCGCGGTGACCGACTTCACCAACGGCACCGGCGGCAGGATCGGCGCCGACACGTTCACCTGGACGCCCAAGGTCGCCGCCGGCCCGGGTTCGCCCGGCGTCGCGGTGCCCGGCAGCGCGGGCCCGATCGGCACCGGCGCCACGCTGGCGTCCGCTCCGGCCGCCGCCACCACGGGCGGCACCTTCGCCGCCGACGCCGACATCTCCCTCGCCGTTCCGGCGTACCAGGCGGCCGGCACCTACAGCGCCACGCTGACCCTCTCGATCAGCTGACGCAGTTCACACGCACTCCGGGCGGCCCTCGCGACGACAGTCGCGGGGGCCGCCCTCTTTGCACGCCCATATCCGCAAACTCCGTCGATGCACCGCCGACAACCCGGCCCCGCCCGCACATCGGTGTTCGAATCCGCGTGCGTCCAAGACGGCGATCCGAGATCATTGATCCTGCCAAACATCGCGTCGGTGCTCACCCGTCGGGTCGCTCGCCCGACTCCCGCCGCGAGCTGTTTGTGGCTACCGACTACGAACCCCGGCAAGGAGATTCGTGCGCCGAATCAGGCACATCACTCGTCGCGCCACGGCGGGTTGCGCGACGGCGACCATTGTCGCGACCATCGGCCTCGTGGCCGCGTCCGCCCCGGCCACGGCGGCGGAGGTGGCGTACCCGGAGCGTTGTCACCTCGTCGGTCATCCCGCCCCGGTGTGGGCAACCGACGAATTCAAGGTCGACCTGACCGTCTTTCCGGAGAAACCCGTCTACAGTGCGGGCGAAACGGTCACCGTCACGTGGCACTGGCGGACCCAGCCGGCGATTCCCGTCCCGCCCGGCACCACCCGGCTGCGCGCCGTCGCCGAAGTACGGGTCGGCGGCTCCCGGCCGACCACGTTCACCGTATCCGGCCAACCCCGTGACCAGCCCGAACGGCCGGAATCGACGGTCGATCTCCGGGATCTCCAGGGCGTACTCCGACTCCCCGCCGGTGGGCCGATCACCCTGACGCCCGGCGCCTATTCGCTGACCGACGCCTTGTCGCCGGTGCCTGTCGTCATGTGTGCCCCCACCACACCGCCCGCGGTCTCGCGCACCCTGGAAATCGGGCCCGGACCGACCTTGGACATCGCCCCGACCCGGGTCCGCCCGGGCGAACGCATCGAGTTCACCGGCGAGGGCTGGCCGGATGGCGACGCAAGGGTCCAGGTGTGCGGAACACCGACCGACGACTGCTTCCCGGAGTGGGTGAGTTCCCCCACCGGCGCTGCCCGATCCGGGCATCTGACGGGCTCTGTGACGCTCTTCGAAAGGGGCCTCCCGCTGCCGCCGCCGGGCCGTCCCCTGTTCCTGCTCGTCTCCGTGGGCAGGTCCGGCGCGAGTCGGGAATTCACGCTGGGCGGACCGGAGTCGCCGCAGACGGGCAGCACGCACATCACCGGCGCGGTCCTGCCCGGCGGCCTGACCCTCCGGCAACAGGCAAGCGCGATAAGGCTTTCCGACATCACCCTCGACGGCACCCCACAGGCGATGACCGGCGCCCTCAATCCGGTCACGGTCACCGACGTGCGCGGCGGCTCGCTCGGCTGGGCACTGACCGCGGACGTCTCCGACTTCACCTCGCCCGAGGGCGGCCGGATTCCGGCCGACCGATTCACCTGGAAGCCCTCGGTGCAGGCCGACCCCGCCTCCCCGAGCACCGCAGTCCCGGGCGCTCCCGGCCGAATCGCCGGCGGCTCGACGCTCGCCTCCGCCCCGCCCGCACCACACACGGGCGGCACCTTCACCGCCGGTGCCGCAATCACGGTGGCGGTGCCCGCCTATCAAAAGCCCGGCACCTACAGCGCCACGCTGACCCTCTCGATCAGCTGACGCAGCCGTACCCGGCGACACGGCGGGCCCGCGCACCGGCAATCGGTGTGCGGGCCCGCCTCGTTCGTGCCGGTCGGCTCCCGGTCGACTGCCGCGCCGACTACTCCGCCGCCGTCAGCCGCTTCAGCGCCGCGTCGATGCGGGCCAGCACCCGGTCGCGGCCGAGTACCTGGAGCGACTCGAAGAGCGGCAGGCCGATCGTCCGGCCGGTCACCGCGACCCGCACCGGGGCCTGCGACTTGGAGAGCTTGAGGCCGTGCGCGGCGCCCGCGGCCTCGACCGCGGCCTTGAGCGCGTCCACGTTCCACTCGGCGGCCGCGAGTTCCGTGCGCGCACTGGCCAGCACGTCCGCGGCGCCCGGCTTCATCGCCTTGGCCCAGGCCGCCTCGTCCTCGGCGGGTGCGTCCAGGAACAGGAAGTCCACGTACATCGGGACCTCGTCGAGCACCGTGATCCGGGTCTGCACGAGCGGCGCGACCTCGGCGAACACGGCCGGGTCGTACGCCTCCTTCGCCCACGGCGCCTTCGCCCCGAGCACCCACGGCTCGCAGGCCCGCACGAACGCGTCCGCGTCGAGCGCGCGGATGTAGTCGGCGTTGAACGAGGACAGCTTCTTCACGTCGAAGAACGCCGACGACTTGTTCACGTCCCGCAGGTCGAAGAGCTGCTCCAGCTCCGCGTAGGGCCGGATCTCGATGTCGTCCTTGGGGCCCCAGCCGAGCAGGAACAGGTAGTTCACCAGCGCCTCGGGCAGATAGCCCTCGTCCAGGTAGGACTCCAGGGCCACCTTGTCCCGGCGCTTGGACAACTTCTGCCGCTTCTCGTTCACGATCACCGGCAGGTGCGCCCACTGCGGCGGGGTCGCGCCGAGCGCCTCCCACAACAGCTGCTGCTTGGCCGCGTTCGACAGGTGCTCCTCGCCGCGGATCACGATGGTGATCTTCTGGTCGACGTCGTCGACCACGTTCGCCAGCAGGAACACCGCCGAGCCGTTGCCCCGGGCCACCACGAAGTCCTCCAGCGAGGAGTTCGGGAACTCGGTGTCGCCGCGGACCAGGTCGGCCACGACGGTGACACCCTCGTCCGGTGTGCGGAAGCGCAGTGCGCGACCCTCGCCCGCGGCCAGGCCGCGATCCCGGCAGAAGCCGTCGTAGCCCAGGTGCTTGGAGCCGGTGCGGGCCTCCAGGTCCTCACGGGTGCAGTCGCAGTAGTAGGCCCGGCCGGCGTCGAACAGCCTGACCGCCGACTCGCGGTGCAGCGTCGTGTTCTCCGACTGGAAGTACGGGCCCTCGAAGGCCGGGTCGGACGCGTTGATCCCGATCGCCGCGAGCGCGCTGAGGATGCCCTCGGTCCACTCCGGCCGGTTGCGCGCCTCGTCGGTGTCCTCGACCCGCAGCACGAACGTGCCGCCGGCCTTGTGCGCCACGGCCCAGTTGTACAGCGCGGAACGAGCGCCACCGACGTGGAACATGCCGGTGGGAGAGGGAGCGAAGCGAACACGAACCGAAGAGGCAGACATGTGCTCCAGGGTATCCGCCGAGCGGGCCGGGTTCGGGCCGGCATCCGGCTCCGCGCAGGACCGACCGAACTCTCGGCTCGGCGCACGACCGCAGGGTGGCCCGGCTCACCGCACGCCACCCACGACACCCCGCACACCCCCGCGACACCCGGCTCCGCGCACGGCCCGAGGCACCCCGCTCAGCGCATGGCCTCCGGAACGGGCATGTCCACCCACACCGTCTTGCCGTCGCCCTGGTGCACGACCACACCCCAGTCCAGCGTCAACCGCCGGATGATGTGCAGTCCGTGACCGCCCGGTCGCGTTCCCGAGTGCGGCGCACGCGCTTGTGGCGGCTCCTCGCTGCGGTCGTCCACCTCGATCCGGAGCAGATCGCTCGTCCGCACGACACGCAGCTCGACGGGACCGCCCGCGTGCAGGCACGCGTTGGTGACCAGTTCGACCGCGACGAGCAGGACGTCATCGGCCGTCAGCATCACCTGTTCGTCGTCGGAACCCGACCATCCGTACGCGTGGAGCGTGTTGCGGATGAACGTCCTGGACCGCGCCACCGCCCCCGTCGCGCCCTCGAACGGCAATCTCCGCACCTGACGAAGCGGTGGGGTGGAGAAACAGGCACCCCCGTCGCCGGGCGCCTGCGATCGCATGGCGCACATCTACTGGCTCACCTCGCTCACGCTGCTACGCGGTGATAGTTGCCCGCATCCCGCTGGAGGACACCAGAAGTCACGGGCTACTCTCCGACCGCCTCTGCCAGGGTCTCGTGGAAAGTGAACCCCTGTACCGCACCGGTGATCTCGAATACCCGCGCAACGGCAGGTTGAACGCCCACGAGGTGGACCTCTCCTCCTGCGGCCTGCGCGCGCAAGCGGGCACCGAGGAACGCGTTCAGTCCGGTCGAATCGCAGAAATCGAGTTCCGAACAGTCGATCACCAAGCGCGTACTGCCCTGCTCGACACACTCGAACAGGCGGTCCCGCACCGCGTCGGCACTGTCCACGTCGATCTCACCGGCGACCGTAACGATCGCAGAGGTGCCATTGGTGCTGACCGACACCGTCAAGCCGCCCTGCATGCCAGCCTCCTGCTGCCCTTTGCCCACCGAGTAATCCGGCCCGGGCACACGATAGACGACCGCCCCTCGATGGTGGGGGTCGGCCGGCGCACACAAACTTTTTCGGGTGGATCGTGTTTGCCCTTCCCCATCCGGGTTAGGCGCAGGGGGGACACCTCAAAACGCGTCACGAGGGGGAGGCATGGCAGTACAGCTCGAAGCCGAGATGCAGGTCCGGGGGTCGCAGCGGCCACCGGCAATGGACACCGGGGCAGAAGAGCTGGATCTGTGCGGGCTTCACCACGAGTTCGACGAGGGCGAGATCGGGTCGATGGGCGCCGCGGACGCGCGCTCTCTGTCCCGGACGCTGTTCCAACGGCTGAACCGGCTCGAAGAGGGCACGCACGAGTACCAATACGTGCGCAACACCCTCATCGAACTCAACCTGCCCCTGGTGCGCTTCGCCGCGGGTCGGTTTCGCACCCGCAGCGAACCGCTGGAGGACATCGTCCAGGTCGGCACGATCGGGCTGATCAAGGCGATCGATCGTTTCGACACCGATCGCGAAGTCGAGTTCCCGACCTTTGCGATGCCGACCATCCTCGGCGAGATCAAGCGCTTCTTCCGGGACACCACCTGGTCGGTCCGAGTGCCGCGCAGGCTCCAGGAGTTGCGACTGCGGTTGGCCAAGGCGAGCGAGGAGCTGGGCGGACAGCTGGATCGGGCGCCCACCGTCGCCGAACTCGCGGCCTTCCTGGACGTCTCGCGCGAGGAGATCGTCGAGGGCATGATCGCCTCGAACGGCTACAGCGCGTCCTCGCTCGACGCACCCGGCGGCGGTGCCGGCGGTGACGACGCGGCGGTCCCGATGGATCGGCTCGGCGCGGACGACGACGCGATCGAACTGGTTGACAATCGCGAGTCGCTCAGGCCACTGATCGCCGCGCTGCCGCCGCGCGAGAAGCACATCCTGCTGCTGCGCTTCTTCGGCGGCAAGACGCAGGCCGAGATCGGCGAGCAACTGGGCATCTCCCAGATGCACGTCTCCCGGCTGCTCTCCCGCACGCTCGGCACCCTGCGCGCAGGGCTGCTCACGGAGAGCTGAGTCGGGCCAACATCCGTCCGCAGGAACACAGGCCCGTGGAGAAGGGGCGGGAGGCGATCGCCTCCCGCCCCTTCTCCGCGTCCTCGGCCTCGGCCGGACCCGGCGGACCGGGCCGGCTCCGGACCGGTCCGCCGATGCGGCCTCAGCCCTTGGGGGCCTCGAACTTCTGCGTGCGCTGCATGCCCGCGGCACGGCCCTTGGCCGAGATCACCAGGGCCATCTTGCGCGACGCCTCGTCGATCATCTCGTCACCGAGCATCGCGGCGCCCTTCATCCCACCCTCGGCCGAGGTGCACCAGTCGTACGCGTCGAGGATCATCTCGGCGTGGTCGTAGTCGGCCTGGGTCGGCGAGTACAGCTCGTTCGCGGCGTCGATCTGGCCGGGGTGCAGCACCCACTTGCCGTCGAAGCCCAGCGCGGCCGAGCGGCCGGCCACCCGACGGAACCCGTCCACCTCCTTGATCTGGAGGTACGGGCCGTCGATCGCCTGGAGGTCGTTGGCCCGCGCGGCCATCAGGATGCGCATCAGGATGTAGTGGTACGCGTCGCCGGTGTCGTAGCCGGGCGGCTGCTCGCCGACCACGAGGGACTTCATGTTGATCGACGCCATGAAGTCGGCCGGGCCGAAGATGATCGTCTCCACGCGCGGGGACGCGGCGGCGATCTCGTCCACGTTCACCAGGCCGCGGGCGTTCTCGATCTGCGCCTCGATGCCGATCCGGCCGACCTCCAGGCCGACCGTCTTCTCGATCTGGGTGAGCAGCAGGTCCAACGCCTTGACCTGGCCCGCGTCCTGGACCTTCGGCAACATGATGGCGTCGAGGTTGGCCCCCGCGCCCTCCACGACGGTGACCACGTCGCGGTAGGTCCAGTGCGTGGTCCAGTCGTTGACCCGCACGACGCGGATGCGATTGCCCCAGTCGCCGTTGTTCAGCGCGTCGACGATGGTGTGTCGCGCGCCCTCCTTCGCGAGTGGGGCGCAGGCGTCCTCGAGGTCGAGGAACACCTGGTCGACCGGGAGCCCCTGCGCCTTCTCGATGAAGCGCGGGTTGCTGCCGGGCACAGCCATACAGGAACGGCGGGAACGCAAGCTACGCGATGTGGCGGCCATGTGTCTGGTCCTCCCAGTGCTGCGGATCGTGCGGTCAGGTTACCGACGGGTCACCCCACCCGGGCTATGAGGTGGCGCACGTTCCGCGACCGCACGTTGTGGGACGCTGTGGCCCATGACGGACACCGACCCACTCCCGGGAGCGAACACGCCGCGCGGGCAGGGCGCGTCGCCCGAAGAAGCGGCCCGGCGCGAAGAGGGTGCGCGGCTCGAGGAAGGCGCGCTGCTTGAAGAAGCCGCGCTGCTCGAAGAAGGAGCGAAGAAGTCCGGCCTGCTCTGGCTCACCGTGGGCACCGCCCCGCCCCGCCCGGTCTGGCACGTGTGGCTGGACGGTTCGTCGTGGCTGGTGAACGCCCGCGAGGACGGCGCCGTCGAGCAGTTCGTACCCGGGCTGGCCGAGGCCGGCCGGGCGCTCGTGGACATGCGCAGCAAGGACAAGGGCGGCCGGCTGCCCGGGTGGACCGCCGAGGTCGCCGTGGTCACGCCGGACGACCCGGCGTACGAGCCGGCCGTCCTGGCCCTGCACGCGGCCCGGTTGAACGCGCCGGACGGCGAGGAGCAGCCGGCCCGCTGGGCGCGCGAGTGCGACCTGATCCGGCTCACCCCGACCGGCTCGGCGCGCTCCGTACCCCGGGACGCGGGCCGCACGGTGCCGATCGGTTCGCCCGCGGTGACCCGCGGAGCCGCGCCGTTCAATCTGTCGATCGGCCGGCTGCGCCGGCGCGGCGGCTGAGCCCGGGAGGCCGCGAACCGGCGACCGCCCGGCCGGGGCCCGGCAGGAGACCTCAGGAGAACAGCAGCGGGTCGCTCCTGAGCCCGGTGGGCACCGGCGGCTTGCTCATCCGGCCGATGTCCGGACGGCGCGTGGTGGAGGTGGACGGCGTGCCGTTCGGAGGGCGCGTCGAGGTGCCGCCGGTGCCGGACGAGGAACCGTTGTTGCCGGTGCCGCCGGTCGGGCGGCCCTGGGTGGTCAGGCCCTTGTCCACCACCTCCTTGGGATCCGGCGCGTGCACGATGACCCGCTCGCCGTAGCCGAGGAAATCGAACGCGCCGGCCTGCTTGGCGTCCGGGGCCGACTCCATCCGCAGCAGGTACGGGGCGCCCTCGACGGCCACCCAGATGGTGCCGCCGGTGCCCGGCGTCCGGTTCTCCAGCGCGATCGCCTTGTGCCCGTTGACCTGTTTGACCGGGCCCTTCTCCAGCTTGCCCGGCTTGCCCATCAGCTTGTTGGTCAGCCGCTCGACGTAGGTGTTCTCCACGATGCCGTCGTATTTCTTGTCCCCGGAGGTGGGGACCTGTACGTACTTGTCGTGGTTGGCCACCTCGGTGGCGGTGCCCTCGACCTTGGACCAGAACTTCGCGTCGCCTCGGAACCAGACCTGGTTCTGCACCCGGGTGACGTAGGCGGTCGTGGTGTCCTCGACGATCTGGCCCTCGCTGCCGGTGCTGGTGAAGCGCATGTCCACACTGAACGGCTTGGCCGGCTTGCCGGCCGCGCCCGGGACCGTCAACTCCCCCTTGACGTGCACCGACTTCGCCCCCGCCGTCGCGGCCTGGGCGCGCTGCAGGATCGCCGCCGGATCCAGGTTGTCCACCTGGTTGCCGAGCGGCGCACCCGCCGTCGGTTCGTCCACCGGTGCCTGCCACGAGCGGTGTGCGGGTCGTCCCGCACTACACCCGGCGGCCAGCACCGTGACCGATACAGCCGTAGCCACCACGAAGCCGCGCCGCACGTGATCCACCGTTGGGTTCCCTCGTCGTTCGATGTCTCGTTGGTTCGCTGACCCGAGTCGACGCCCGGGTGCGTCGACGTCCTGCCGGAAACGGTATCCCGGAGCCGGAATCGCCCGCCTCAGTCGGTGCCCGGCACCAACCCGTCGGGATTGCCCGAGGGTTTGTCCGACGGCCTGCCGGAGGGTTTGTCGGACGGCTTGTCCGACGGCTTGACCGGGGACTTGTCCGACGGCTCCTTGCCGTCGGTCAGCGTGCCGTAGTCGACCGTATCCTCGGTCTTGGGCAACACGAGCGGGAAGTCCTGGTCGAATTCGAAGAGTTCGAGCGCTCCGCCGCCGGGCGACGGGATGTACTTGAGCGGGAACGGCACTCCGTGCAGAGCCACCCGCAGTTCGCCGCCGCGACCTCGGTCCGCGACGAGCTTGAGCGACTCGGCTCCGCGCACCTTCTCCCGACCGTCCTTCTTGAGCTTGCCGTTGAGCCGGATCAGGTCGGTCATCATGTCCTGCATCCGGGTGAATCCGGACAGTCGGGCATAACTGGGATCGGCGGGCGGAACCTTGACGAACTTGTCCCGCAGCGCCTGGGCCGACTGTTCCACATCGGCCCCGCCGCGACCGTCCCGCCCCTGATAGAGCCGGGCGTCGCCGCGCACGAACAGGTCCTCGTTGATCCGCAGCAGTTCGATGGTGCTGTCCGCGGTGACCACGGTGCCCACCCCGCCCTCGCGCTTGAGCCGCAGGTCGATCCGGAACTCCTGGCTCTGGATCTTCCACACGCCCTGCACGTGGACGGCACCGGCCCGCGCGGCCGCCGCCTTGGACTTGCCGGCGATGGAGTCCGCGGACTCCGTACCGAGCCCGGTCTCCTCCTTCGAACACGCCGTGCCGGTGAGGACACAGGCGGCCAGGAGGGCGATCGTGGTCTTCGTCTGAGGCAAGCGCACGGGCGGCACTGTACTGAGCCGGGCACCGGGTGTCGTGATCATGCCCACCTTCACCGGTAGCCTGGGCCGTCCGGGGCACCCGCGGAGTGACCGCGCGGATCGGCCAACGCGGACGTACACATCGGCGACGGAGGGACCACGGCATGGGTGCGTCATCCGGGCGAGTGTTCATCTCGCACCTGGCCGGCGTGGCCGTGTTCGACCCCAACGGCGACCACGTCGGCCGGCTGCGCGACGTGGTGGTGATGCTGCGTACCGCCCAGCTCCCCCCGCGCGTGCTCGGGCTGGTGGTCGAGGTGGCCACCCGCCGGCGGATCTTCGTACCGATGACCCGGGTGACCAGTGTGGAGACCGGCGAGGTGATCACCACCGGGCTGGTCAACATGCGCCGCTTCGAGCAGCGGCCGAGCGAGACGCTGGTGCTCGCCGAGATGCTGGACCGCCGGGTGACCCTCGCCGAGAACGACGAGGCGGTGACCGTCCTGGACGTCGCGATGGCGCTCGGGCGCGGTCGCGACTGGTTGATCTCCAAGCTGTTCGTGCAAAAGGGCGGCACCTCCGGGCTGCGCCGGCGGCGCGGCGAGACGATCACCGTCGACTGGAACGCGGTGGTCGGCTTCGAGCGTCCGGAGGATCAGCAGGGCGCGGCCAACCTGCTCGCCACCTTCGAGCAGCTGCGACCCGCCGACCTGGCGAACGTGCTGCACAACCTGTCCGCCAAGCGCCGCGCCGAGGTGGCCGCGGCGCTGGACGACGACCGCCTCGCGGACGTGTTGGAGGAACTGCCCGAGGACGACCAGGTCGAGATCCTGGGCCAGCTCCAGGAGGAACGCGCGGCCGACGTGCTGGAGGCGATGGACCCGGACGACGCGGCCGACCTGATCTCCGAGCTGCCCGAGGACACCGCGGAACGCCTGCTCGGCCTGATGGAGCCCGAGGAGGCGGAGGACGTACGCCGCCTGCTGACCTACGTCGAGGACACCGCCGGCGGCATGATGACCACCGAGCCGATCGTCCTGGAACCGGGCGCCACGATCGCCGAGGCGCTCGCGCACGTGCGCAACTCCGACCTGTCGCCGGCCCTGGCGAGCCAGGTCTACGTCTGCCGGCCGCCGACCGAGACGCCGACCGGCAAGTATCTGGGCACGGTGCACTTCCAGCGACTGCTGCGCGATCCGCCGTTCACCCTGGTCGGGGCGGTCCTGGACACCGACCTGATGCCGCTGCGGCCGGACACCCCGCTCGCCGAGGTGACCAGCTTCCTGGCCGCGTACAACATGGTCGCCGCGCCCGTGGTGGACGAGGACGACCACCTGCTCGGCGCGGTCACCGTCGACGACGTGCTCGACCACCTGCTGCCCGAGGACTGGCGCGAGGGTGCCATACACGGAGACGGGGGTGTCCGCCGTGGCACGTGAGAGCACGAACACCGACAAGCGCCGCCGCCCGCGCCTGGATCAACCGCGCGACCCGCGGCGGCGTCCGCTGCTGCCCGCGTACGACCCGGAGGCGTTCGGCCGGTTCTCCGAGCGGATCGCCCGGTTCCTGGGCACCGGTCGATTCCTGGTCTACATGACCGCCACGGTGATCGTGTGGATCGCCTGGAACATCTTCGTGCCACCGGCGCTGCGCTTCGACGAGTACCCGTTCATCTTCCTCACCCTGGCGCTGTCCCTCCAGGCGTCCTACGCGGCGCCGCTGATTCTGCTCGCACAGAACCGACAGGACGACCGGGACCGGGTCAACCTGGAGCAGGACCGGGCCCGCAACGAGCGCAACATCGCGGACACCGAATACCTGACCCGCGAGGTCGCGGCGCTGCGGATCGCCCTCGGCGAGGTCGCCACCCGGGACTTCCTGCGCTCGGAACTCCAGTCCATGCTCAAGGAGTTGGACGAGCGCCGGGAGACCGACGGGTGGCTGATGGGCCGCAACGTGACCGACGCGCACCTGACCCGGCAGCAGCCCCCGCCGGACCCCGAGCACTCCTGAGCCGAGGGCCGGGTCCGCCGGCGCCGCCGGGTCCGGGGTGCCGTCCCGGCCTCGGCATCTTTTTATACAAGTGTATGAGTCATTTGTATAAGACATTTGTCTAGCGCGGGGTTACGATCACTTCATGGGACATCGCGAAGACCTGCTGGCCGGAGCCAAACGTTGTCTGTACGAGAAGGGCTACATGCGCACCACCGCGCGCGACATCGTCGCCGCGTCGGGAACCAACCTCGGATCGATCGGCTACCACTACGGGTCCAAGGACGCGCTGATGCAGCAGGCGCTGCTGGAGTCGATCGAGGGGTGGGGCGCGGAACTGGCCGACGCGCTGGCCGACGCCGTGGGCAGCCAGACCGCGCCGCTGGAGCGCTTCGAGGCGATCTGGACGCGCGTGATCGACCTGATGGAGGCGCACCGGATGATGTGGGCGGCCAATTTCGAGATCCTGGCCCATCTCGACGAGCTGCCGGAGATCCACAAGGTGCTCGCCGCGGCGCAGAACGACGGCCGCTCCGGGCTGGCCTCGATCTTCCTGGGCGTGCCCGAGGAGGGCAACGAGCACCTCACCGGCACGGTCGGGGCGCTGTGTCAGGCGCTCCTGGTGGGCGTGGTCAGCCAGTGGATGTTCGCCCCGGAGAGCGCACCCACCGGCCGGGATCTCGCCGAGGGCATGCGCGTGCTCATGACCGCGAACCCGACCGGCTGAACCGGCCGCCGGACAGCACCAGGTGGGCCAGGACACCCGCGATCAGCCCCCAGAACGCGGACCCGATCCCGCCGATGGTGACCCCGGACGCGGTGGCCAGGAAGGTGATCAGCGCCGCCTCGCGGTGCTCGTCGTCGGCCATCGCGCCGGTGAGGCCGCTCGCCAGCGCGCCGAACAGCGCCACGCCCGCCACCGCCGCGACCAGTTCCTTGGGCAGGCCCGCGAACAGGGCCACCAGGGTCGACCCGAACATGCCCACGACCAGGTAGAAGACGCCGCACGAGACCCCCGCGACATAGCGCCTGCGGGGGTCGTGGTGCGCCTCGGGGCCGGTACAGATCGCGGCGGTGATCGCGGCCAGGTTGATCGCGTGCGATCCGAACGGCGCGAGCAGCGTGGACACCGCCCCGGTCGAGCCGATCAGCACCCGGTCGTTCGGCGCATAGCCGGACGCGGCCAACACCCCCATCCCGGGCGCGTTCTGCGACGCGAGGGTGGCCACCAGGAGCGGCACCGCGATCCCGATCAGGGCCGGCACCGACAGGTGCGGCGTGGTCCACTCCGGACGCGCGATCTCGAACGTGTCGATGTGCACGTGCAGCCGCGAGGTCGCCGCCGCGCAGGCCACCCCGACCACCAACGCGACCAGTACCGCGTAGCGCGCGAGGAACCGCTTCCCGACCAGGTAGGCGAGCAGCACGCCGCCGCCGATCCAGGGCGCGGTCCGGACCGACGTGAACACCCCGGTACCGAACGAGAACAGGATCCCGGCCAGCATCGCGGACACCACCGCGGCCGGCACCCGCCGCATCAACCGGCCGAACACGCCGGTCACCCCGATCACCGTGATCAGCACACCGGTGACCACGAACGCGCCGATCGCCTCGGGATACGAGTACGAGCCCAGGCTGGTCACCAGCAGTGCGGCGCCCGGTGTGGACCACGCGGTGACGATCGGCATCCGGGTGTGCAGGCTCAGACCCAGGCAGGTCAGCCCGCTGCCGATGGACAGCGCCCAGACCCACGAGCCGGTCTGCTCGGCGGTCAGCCCGCCGGCGGACGCCGCGGTCAGCACGATCACCAGCGGCCCCGAGTAGGAGACCAACACCGCGATCAGACCGGCGAGCACGGCCGAGAAGGAGGCGTCCCGCCACAGGTTCGGCGCGGTCGCGGACGACGCCGGCTCGGTGTTCGTCGTGGTCCCCGTACTCACCCGGCGCCTCGCCTCGTGCTCAATCGTGGTCGTAGACGGTGACCCGCACACCGCACGCGCTCAACCGTTCGAGGACGAGCGGCTCCACCCTGCCCCAGTTGCCCCCCGCCAGACCACAGCCAATTCGCGGCATGTGGACCGATGCCCCGAGTTCGAGCGCCCGGCGGCCGAGTTCGGTCAGCGCCCGATCGATCGCGTCGTAGCGCACCGGCGGCCCCTTGCTGCCGGTGCGCATGCCGTGTTGGCCGATCATGTTGGCCACCCACAGGTAGGTGTCCACCCGGACCAGGCGCACCGCGCCGAGACCGAAATCGTTGTGCGCCCGCTCGCGATGCCATCGCCGGTAGTCCCGCTCCGGCTCGGGCCATCGCCCGGACAGCGCGAGCACGAAGCCCTTGCCCCACCCGCCCTGGTCATTGCAGACGTGCGCGATCACCTTGACGCCCTTGCCCAGCGGCGTGGTGGCATCTCCTCGGACATACGCGACGGTCGCCATGCGCGGCACGCTAACCGCCCGCACCGACGCCGTGACACCGGTTTCACGGCCGGTCGAACAGGCGCGCCGCGTTGTCGTGGCAGACCGCCCGCAGCCAGTCGTCGCCCAGGTCGAGCCGGGTCAGCGCGTCGAGCGCGTGCGCGTAGCCGTAGGGGATGTTCGGGAAGTCGCTGCCCCACAGGATCCGGTCCGCCGCGTCCCGCAGTCGAACCCGATCGGCGGGCGGGAACGGGGTGAACTCCTCGACGAAGTCGGTGAAGGCCATCGTGGTGTCCAGGTGCACGCCCTCGTGGCGGTCCGCGAGATCCAGGAACTCGCCGTACTCCGGCATCCCCATGTGCGCGACGATCAGGCGCAGCCGCGGGTGTCGGGCCAGCACCCGCGAGACGGGCCCGGGCCCGGTGTGCGCGCCCGGCACCGGCCCCGACCCGCAGTGCGCGACCACCGGCACCCCCGCGTCCGCGAGCGTGCCCCACACGTCCGCCAGGAGCGGATCGGTCGGGTCGTACCCACCGACCTGGACGTGCGCCTTGAACACGACCGCCCCCGACTCGATCGCCTCGCGCACGTACTTCCCCGCGCCCGGTTCGGCGAAGAAGGTCGCCGTGTGCAGGCAGTCCGGGGTGCGCGCGGCGAACTCGCGCGCCCACGCGTTCAGCCACGCGGCCATCCCGGGTTTGTGCGGATACAGCATCGAGGTGAACGCCGACACGCCGAATGCGCGCAGCCTGGCGACCCGTTCGTCCTCGTCGAGCCGATAGGTGATCGGCCAGGGGCGGCCGATCAGCGGACCGGCCGCGTCGAAGTAGGCCCACACCTTGTCCAGCACCTGCTTGGGCATGAAGTGCGTGTGCACGTCGATCAGCGACGCCAGGCCCAGCTCCCGGCGGAACCGGGCCACTCGCGTCTCCTCGGCCACCGTCGTCACGCGGCCACCACCCCATCCGGCTCGGAGGTCGATGCTCTCGAAGTCTTTTCCCGAGGGCGTCGTAAGCTCACGGTATGGCTTCTGCAACCCTGCCCTCGGCGGACGACGTCCAGGATGCGCTGGCGACCGTCCAGGACCCCGAGATCCACCGGCCCATCACCGAATTGGGCATGGTCAAATCCGTCGAGATCCACGCCGACGGGCGGGTCGAGGTCGGGGTGTTCCTGACCGTCAGCGGCTGCCCGATGCGCGAGACGATCATCAGCCGGGTCGAGACGGCGGTCGGCGCCCTGCCCGGCGTGACCGCGGTCCGGGTCGAGCTCGACGTGATGAGCGACGCACAACGCAAGGAACTCGCGAGCAACCTGCGCGGCGGCCAGGCCGAGCGCGAGGTGCCGTTCGCCCGGCCCGGCTCGCTCACCCGCGTGTACGCCGTGGCATCCGGCAAGGGCGGCGTCGGCAAGTCGTCGGTGACCGTGAACCTGGCCGCCTCGATGGTCGCCCAAGGCCTCAAGGTCGGCATCGTGGACGCGGACATCTACGGCCACTCGGTGCCGCGCATGCTCGGCGTGGAGGGCAAGCCCACCCAGGTCGAGAACATGATCATGCCGCCGTCGGCACAGGGCGTGAAGGTGATCTCGATCGGCATGTTCACCCCGGGCAACGCCCCGGTGGTGTGGCGCGGCCCCATGTTGCACCGCGCACTCCAGCAGTTCCTCGCCGACGTCTACTGGGGCGACCTGGACGTGCTGCTGCTCGACCTCCCGCCGGGCACCGGCGACATCGCCATCTCGGTCGCGCAGTTGGTCCCCAACGCGGAGATCCTGGTGGTGACCACGCCGCAGCAGGCCGCCGCCGAGGTCGCCGAGCGGGCGGGCACCATCGCCGTGGAAACGCGCCAGACCATCGCCGGCGTGATCGAGAACATGGCCGGGCTGCCCTGCCCGCACTGTGGCGAGATGGTCGACGTGTTCGGCTCCGGTGGCGGTCAGCGGGTCGCCGACGGCCTGTCCGCGGCCACCGGCACCAAGGTCCCGCTGCTCGGTTCGATCCCGATCGACACCCGGCTGCGCGAGGGCGGCGACACCGGCAAGCCGGTCGTACTGGACGCCCCGGAATCGCTCGCGGCCATCGCGCTGAGCGCGATCGCCGCCAGGCTCGGCGGACGCGAGCGCGGGCTCTCCGGCCTCCAACTCGGCCTGACCCCGCTGCGCAACTTCTAGGTCGGTTCGGGTCGGTTCGGGCCGCCCGGACACGGGCACCGCGCCGGTGCGCGGAGCGCGCCCGGCCATGCCGGCTCCACCGCGATGATCCCGAGGGCACGCGCGCCCGCTCCACCGGTCGCGCCCGTGCCCCCGGGGTCATCGCCGCACAGTCACGAATCCGGCGTCGCGTACGTGCGCAGGTCCACCGCGCGGGACAGGCCCAGGCCGTACGCACTCGCGCCGCGGCCGTACACCCCCAGGTACACGCCCGCGCTCTCGCCCGCGAGCACCCAGCCGTAGGCCGACTCCCGATAGCGGAACCGCGCGGGCACCCCGTCCACCGGGATGGCCAGGTCCGTCCATCCGGGGCCGGTCAGGTTGTCGGACAGATCCCACGCGATGTTGGTCTGCTGATCCAGCCACTCCGCCCGGGTCGCCCGGTCCAGCTGCCACGGCCAACTGTCCGCGAGCAAGGCCACCCCTGCGAGTGACGCCGCGCTCGCCCGGGAGGTGGCCTCCATCTGTCCGGTACCGTCCCCGGCCGGCCGCTTGGGCCGCCGCGGAACGGTCACCACGGACACGAACCGGCGTGGCGTGGGATCACCGGGGCGCCGGCTGGGCAGGTCGCCGTGGCCGAGGGTGCCGTACTCGATCGTGCGCCGGCCCCTGCACACCGACGCCAACCAACGCCGCCCGTTCCAGCCCTCGTCCAGGCCGTACCAGGGGAAGTCCGCGCCCAGGTATTCCGCCAACAGGTCGGGCTTGCCCGCCTCGTCGGCGGGCAACGCCTCGCCCGCGTGGCTGATTGTGTCCATACTCCGCCTCAGGTCCTCTCGCGCGGCGCGGCGGCGCCGCCGGCTGCCTCGGTCACGCCATGTCCGGAGCCCACCTCCCCCGGCGACTCCCGGTGGACCGACCGTCCGATACATGTATCCGCCGAGTCACCGAACACACACCGCCCGTGTACTCCGGCTCCATAGTGCCCGAATGCGCACGCGGCCCCGCACCGTGCGCGGCGGGCGGCGGGTGGGAATCGGCGGCGGCCCGGAGCGGTCCTCGAACCCGCGTCGGAAAGGACCCCGGACGCGGGAAGCGCCGACGTCAGGTCGCGTCGGCGTCGTACGGCGGGCGTTCGCCGGGCTCGACCCGGGGAGCGGTGGTCTTCTTCTGCAAGGACGGCGGGCTGTACGAAGTGTCCGGCACGTCCGGGTCGTAGGGGCTGCCACTGGCCAGCCCCTTGATCTCCTCGAAGTCCTTGCCGAGCGAGTCGCGCAGTTCCCGGATGCCCAGGTCGTCGTCGCCGTCACCCATCAGGTTCTTGCGCACGAACGTCTTGGGGTTGAGGTCCTCCAGGTGCATGTCCTGGAACTCCGGGCCCAGTTCCTTCTTCAGATCCGCACGGGCCCCGGAGGAGAACTCGCGAAACTTGCGAATGGTGCGGGCCACGTCGCCGATCATCTTCGGCAGCTTCTCCGGGCCGAAGATCACGATCGCGAGGATGACGAGCGCGACCATCTCGGGTGCACCGACGTCGAACACCTGGACTCCACGAGATTGCGCCGAAGGGGTTCGATCGGGCGACCGAACCCCCTCAGAGTAGTCGTCGACACCCGGAGCGGAAGGCCGCGGCCGGCATCGAACGTTCCGTTTGGTGCCTATCGTCGGAAGATGTGACCGTCCGGACATGTGTACGTCATGTCCGGGTCATCCGGCTTCGAGGGTCATGTCGACCGTGCGCTCGGTCCCGTCCCGTTCGATGGTCAGCTTGACCACCGCGCCGGGGGCCTTGGCCCGGATCGCCACGATCAACTCGTTGGCGTCGTGCACCTTGCGGCCGTCGATCGCCTTGATCACATCGCCCGGCTTGAGGCCGGCCCGATCGGCCGGCCCCCCGGCCCGGACCGGCGGCGTCCCCTTGACGTCGGTCGGCGAGATCCGCGCGCCGTCGCCCTGGTAGGCCACGTCCAACGAAACGCCGATCACCGGGTGCGACGCCTTGCCGGTGTCGATCAACTGCTGCGCGACGCGGCGCGCCTGGTTGATCGGGATGGCGAAGCCGAGACCGATACTGCCCGCCTCCTGCTGCGCTCCGAACGGATTGCCCTGCCCGCCGCCGGCCGAGCGGATCGCCGAGTTGATCCCGATCACCGAGCCCGCCGCATCGATCAGCGGACCACCGGAGTTGCCCGGGTTGATCGGCGCGTCGGTCTGCAACGCGCTGATGTAGGACACGTCGCTGCCCGAGCTGCCCGCGCTCACGGCGCGGTCCTTGGCGCTGATGATGCCGGAGGTGACGGTGCCCTCCAGGTTGAACGGCGCGCCGATGGCGATCACCGGATCGCCGACCTGGACACTGTCGGAGTTGCCCAGCGGCAGCGGGTGCAGCCCCTGCACGCCCGCGACCCGGATGACCGCGAGGTCGTAACCGGTGTCCCGGCCGACCAGGGTCGCCGAGGTCTGCTGGCCGTCGTTGAAGGTGACCGTGATCGTGCCGCCGGAGGAGGCCGCCTCGACCACGTGGTTGTTGGTCAGGATGTCGCCGGCCGTGTCCAGGACGAAGCCGGTGCCGGTGGCCTCGCCGCGGCCGGTCTTGGTGTGGATGTACACGACGCCGGGCAGCGTGCTGCCCGCGAGCCCGGCGATGGTGTCCTTGCCCCGAGCCGGACCGCTGGGCGGCGGGTCGCCGAGCCGGACCTTGGTGTCCTGCCGATCGGCGACCCAGGCTCCGATGCCGCCGCCGATCAGTCCGGCGACCAACGCGATGGCCGCGGCCCAGACCACCAACCGGCGCCCGTAGCGCCTGCCGAGGTCCTCCGTCGGCCCGCCGGCGCCGGTCATGTCCCCCGGTACCGGATAGCCGTACGGCACGGCCTGATAGGGCGTGTAGGCCGCCTGCGGGGCATACGAGGGGTACGGCCCGTACGGCCCGTAGCCGGGCTGCCCCGCGCCGGGGTGGGTGCCGTAGGGGCCGGCCTGTCCGGGCCACGGCTGCGGCCGGGTCGGCGCGGCGGGCGGGGGCGGCTGCGGAGGTGGCGCGAAGGGGTCGTACGCCGGATCGTCCGCGCTCGGCAGCTCGGCGGTCCCGTGCACCACCGGCACCTCGGCGGTGACCGCTTCGCGCACATCCGGAACCGGGGGCCCGAATGCGGCCGGCTCGGTGGCCGGATCGGCGGCGTGCTCGGGCGGCACGGGCTCGGCGGCGTGCCCGAACCGGGTCGCGCCGTCCCGGGCGCCGGCCTCCTCGGCCGTCGCGTCCTGCACCGAACGGTCGGGCTCGGCCGACGACGGCCGGGCCGGGAACGCGTCGGGCTCGGCGTCGGGTCCGGGCTCGGCCGGGTGTTCCGGCGGGGTCTCGGTCGATGCTCCGACCGGTGTCTCCGGCCCGGCATCGGCAGCCGGTGCCGGCTCGGCCGATTCGGCGGATCGACCCGGCTCGGGCTCGTCCTCCCGCCGGGCACCCGCCGCCGAGGGCGGTGCTCCGGGCGGGAAGGCCGCCGGCTCCGCGTCGTGATCGGGTCCCGGCCCGGCCGGCGCGTCGTCGCCTCGCGGCGGCTCCGCTCCCCCGCGGCCGTATGCGTCGCTCATCGTGTGCCTTCCTACCGCTCCCGGTGTGCCGAGCACCTGCTGCTTCCCCGACACGGCCACAGTCTTGCGCGTGCCGATCGGTGCCGTCCCGGCGGCAGTGGATACCCGCCCCACCACGCCGCACGCGCGGTCGGCCGAAAGTGCCCCACACGGTCGGCCCGCACACCCGGGCCGACCCGCGACGAACCGTTTCCGCCGATTCCCGCGACGGCCGACACCGGGCGGAGCGAGCAGACCGGCGAAGCCGGAGCCGGCCCGGTACCGAACACGCCCGGTACCGAACACGGCCTAGTGCCGGACACCCTCCGGCTGGACCGCCACCGTCAGCGGTGTCCCGGCCAGCACCTGCGCGGGGCGTCGGGGCGCCGAGCCCGCCGGCAGTGCGGTCGTGGTGGCGGCCTGCTCCACGAGATAGCGCTCCACGGCCGGCGCCGCGGGGCGTCCCTCGGTGCCGCCGCTGGTCCCGCCCGGCACGAACGCGCTGCTCAGCGCGACGGCCATCATCGAGAACGCGCCCGCGGCGGCGAACGTCAGCCGACGTCGGCTCACCGGCGGGCGCACCCGCTCGGGCATGTTGCCGGGCCGACCGGCCCGCGGACCGGTCGAGCGCGAGCGCCCGCGTGCCGAGGCCGCCGATCGCCCGGCGGTCGGGAAGGTGAAACGGTCCCCCGACGCGGGCGGCGGAGGCGGCTCCTGGGCGGGTTCGCCGAGAGCCAACAGCCGTGCCATCAGGTCGTCCGACGGACCGGGCTGCCGCACCTTGCCGAGCAGTTGTTTCACCTGGCGCTGCTCCTCGGCCTCCACGCGACAGTCCGCGCATTCGGCGAGGTGCGCCAGCACCTTCTCCCGGGCCTCATGGCCCAGCTCACCGTCCACATAGGCGGCGAGTTTGTCGTCGAGGTGGCTCATGTCCCCACCTCGCATGCCCCACGTCGGGTCGCGGCGCGCCCCACCCGTGTGGCACTCACTACCCCCCTGCCCAAGCGGTCGCCGGGCTCACTGGTCACGGTCCCTCATCTCCGCACCGTGGTCCGGACCTCCGCAGCCGTCTCCTGGCCTGCCTTGTTCCGGGGAGCACGATGCCGCAGCGCCGCACGGAGCTGGGACCGGCCGCGGTGAATGCGGCTGCGCACGGTCCCGAGTTTCACTCCGAGCGTGGTGGCGATCTCCTCGTACGACAGGCCCTCGATGTCACACAGCACGACCGCGGCGCGGAACTCCGGGGCGAGGGCATCCAGCGCCTGCTGGACGTCCGCGTCCAGGTGGGCGTCGTCGTATGCCTGCGCGGGTGAGAGCTCACGACCGGCGAGGCGTTCGCCCGCGTCGTCGCCCAGACCCTCGAAGCGGATGCGCTGACGGCGCCGAACCATGTCGAGGAAAAGGTTCGTGGTGATGCGGTGCAGCCAACCCTCGAACGTGCCGGGCGTGTAGCTCGACAACGATCGGAACACTCGGACGAACACCTCTTGGGTGATGTCGTCCGCATCGTGCGGGTTGCCGCTGAGGCGGTAGGCGAGCCGATAGACCCGAGCGGAGTGGGTGCGGACGATGTCCTCCCACGACGGCGGGACCCATTCGGCCTGGGCTGGGCTGCTGATTGCGTTTGCGGCTTCGGCCACGTGATCCGGCATCGGCGACGCGTCGCGGGTACAGGATTGTTCCCCGCGGTGGTCGACCACTGCCACACCTCCTCTTCCGAGTAGCGCAACCACCATAAGCGCCCTGCCTGTTAAGCCCGGATAAGGGCGCCGAGCCCGGATCCGACCCACCTGCGGTGCCGCGAGACCACGAGCCTCGTGTTCACCTGTCTTCCGAGGGGGCCAACGAACCGCGCCCGGACGGGGTTCCCCGATTGCGGCCCGGTCGCCGGACGGCGGTCGCCGACGGCGCTCGGGCGCACTCGTGCGGCGCTCCCCGGCCGGGCGGATGACCCCTCGGTAATACGCTTGCGCTCAGGTGGCCGACCCGTCGAGACGCGTACGGGCGGCCGGGACAGAGGAGGAAGCCATTTCCGGCAATCGCCAGGCGAGCTGGGCGTTCGCGGAAGAGTACGTCGGCGAGGACGCCGTCCTCGCGGGCGCCCGCGCCCGCGCCCGGGAAGTCGGCGTGGTCCCGATAGGTCCGGGCGGCGGCGCCGCGCTGCGCTTCCTCGCGGCCGCGGTGGAGGCCAAGGCGGTCGCCGAGATCGGAACCGGGACCGGGGTCTCCGGCCTCTACCTGCTGCGCGGCATGCGCTCCGACGGCGTGCTCACCACGGTCGACGCCGACCCGGAGAACCAGCGGCTCGCGAAGGAGACCTTCACCGAGGCGGGCTTCCCCAGCGGTCGCGCCCGCTTCATCCCGGGTCGCGCCCTGGAGGTGCTGCCCCGGCTCGCCGACGGTGGCTACGACCTGGTGTTCTGCGACGGCGACAAACTGGAGTACCTGGACTACCTGGCCGAGGCGCTGCGCCTGCTGCGGCCCGGCGGCGTGGTGTGCTTCGACAACGCGTTCCTGCACGACCGGGTGGCCGATCCGGCGCACCGCGACGCGGAGACCGCGGCCGTGCGCGACGTGCTGCGGGTGATCCGCGAGCACGAGTCGCTCGTGCCGGCCCTGCTCCCGGTCGGCGACGGCCTGCTGTGCGCGGCCCGCCGGGGCTGATCGGCGCCGTTCGCGTGCCGGTCGCCGGGAGTCGCCCGGACATGCCGACGGCCCCGATCCGGACATGAGTATCCATGTCCGGATCGGGGCCGTCGCATCACGACTTTCGTCGAGGGCGTCGCCCCTGGGGGTCAGCCCACGGCGTTCTTCAGCGCCTCGCTCAGGGCGCCGGCCTCATCGGCCGACAGCTCGACTACGAGCCGTCCACCGCCCTCAAGCGGAACGCGCATGACGATGCCCCGCCCTTCCTTGGTCACCTCGAGCGGGCCGTCGCCCGTCCGCGGCTTCATGGCCGCCATGCTCGTTCCCCTTCCTGCATATCGACGCACCGGTGCTCAAACCGGCCACCGGTCTTCGAGAGCATTGATCAGGGACCATTATCCCGCATCGAACGGTGGGGTGAGCAACATCGGGTCCCGTCGGCCTCTCGAACCTCGTCCGTACGACGACGGAATGAGACGGTCCGTCCCGGCTCGGCCCCGACTCGGGAATGAGCTGACGGCCCGTCAGGGCCGGGCGGGGGCACGGCATGGCGGTCCGGCATGCTGTGCACATCCCACCTGCGGTGATGTACGTGATGCGGAGGCAGGCCATGGCCGACAAGACCGACAATGTGCGCTACGAAGTCGTCGACGGAGTCGCGACCGTCACGCTGAACCGTCCCGACGCGATGAACTCGCTGGACGAGCCGACCAAGATCGCGTTGCGCGACGCGGTGCTCCGCGCGGCCGAGGACGCCGACGTGCGGGCCGTCCTGCTGACCGGCAGCGGTCGGGCGTTTTGTGTCGGCCAGGATCTCAAGGCGCACATCCGACAGCTGGAGACCGGCCCCGAGGCCACCTTCGCGACCGTGCGTGAGCACTACAACCCGCTGGTGACCGCGCTCGCCACGATGGCCAAGCCGGTGATCGCCGCGGTCAACGGGGTCGCGGCGGGGGCCGGCGCGGCGATCGCGTGGGCCTGCGACTTCCGGATCATGGCGGACACGGCCGGCTTCAACACCGCGTTCGCGGGGGTCGCGCTGACCGCCGATTCCGGCGCGTCCTGGACGCTGCCGCGCCTGGTCGGCCAGGCCCGGGCGATCGACCTGCTGATGTTGCCGCGCACGGTCAAGGCGGCCGAGGCGCTCGAACTGGGCCTGGCCAACCAGGTGGTACCGGCCGATCGGGTCCTGGACACGGCCCGCGAACTGGCCCGCCGGCTGGCCGAGGGGCCGACCGTGGCGCTGGCCGCGCTCAAGGAGTCGGTGGCCTACGGCGCGTCCCACTCGCTGATCGACACCCTGGCCAAGGAGGAGGAGCTGCAACTGCGCGCGGGCGGCTCCGAGGATCACAAGATCGCGGTCGCGGCATTCGTCGCCAAGGAGAAGCCGGCCTTCGTCGGCCGCTGAGCCCGGGCCCGGTCCGGCGGGTCTCGGTGGCCTCGCCGAGACCTTCCGGACGGGTCCCCGGGGCGCCGGCGCGCGGGGTTCCACGCGCCGGCGGTGCCCGATGCTCAGCGGGACACGCAGCCCTTCAGATGGTCGTTGACCAACCCGCAGGCCTGCATCAGCGCATAGGCCGTGGTCGGGCCGACGAACCGGAAACCCTTGCGCTTGAGTTCCTTGGCCAGCGCGGTGGACTCCTCGGTGACCGCCGGTACGTCCGACAGGGCCGCGGGAGCCTTCCGGCGCCCGGAAGGTGCGAAGGACCACACGAGCGCGTCCAGACCGCCCTGGAGGGCCTGCGCCGCGTGTGCGTTGGCTATCGCGGCGTCGATCTTGGCCCGATTGCGGATGATGCCCTCGTCGGCGAGCAGCCGCGCCCGGTCCGCGTCGTCGAATCGCGTCACCCGGGCAATCGAGAAGTCCGCGAAGGCGGCCCGGAAGCCGGCCCGTCGGCGCAGGATGGTCAGCCAGGACAAGCCGGACTGGAACGCCTCCAGGCACAGCCGTTCGTACAGCGCGTCCTCGCCGTGCACGGGGAGGCCCCACTCGGTGTCGTGGTAGGTCCGGTAGTCCTCCGGGCCGGTCGCGCCCCACGGGCAGCGCAGCAGTCCGTCCGGTCCCGCGACCGGGCCGCCGACGACGGTCACGGCTTCGGGTCGCCCTTCGGCTCGGCGGTCGGCGTGGCGACGTCGCTGGGGGCGTCGGCGTCGGCCGGGGCGGTCGGGGCGTCGGCATCGGCGGAGGCGGTCGAGACGTCGGCCGAGGCGGTCTCGTCGATGGAGGTCCCCGCTTCGGTCGCGGCATCCGCCGGCTCGGCGGTCGACTCGACGGTCGGCTCACCCGTCGCCGGCTCACCGGTCCGCTCGGCGTCGGCCGGGGCATCCGTCCCACCCGCGACCGACTCGGGGACACGCGTGTCGTCCGCACCCTCGTCCGCACTCTCGGCCACGTTGACGGGCAGTGTCCCGTCCCGGTCGGGCTCGGTCGACTCGGCCGGGCCCGGCTTCTCCAGGGACAGTGTGGTGCCGCCCGCGGCGCGCGGCGGCGGGGCGAGCCGGCCGGCGCCGAGCGCGCTCGCCCCGACGCCGGCGGCGCCCGGGACGGACACGGTGATGCCGGCGGGGGTGATGCCGCTGATCTTGTATTCGAGTTCCAGGATGCGCGCGTCGCGCGCCGCGAGTTCGCCGGTGAGGCGGTCCAGGACCACGTCGACCTCGCTCATCCGGTAGCCGCGGAAGACCACCGGGAACCGGATGTCGTCGACATCCGCGCTCGTGAGCGGGCGGTCGCCGGGCATCCGCAGCTCGGGCTGTTCGCGGTGGGCGTCGGGAAGGGAGCCACCCGCCCCGAGCACGACCGCGGCGATCACGAGGATCACCCCGGTCACCACGACAAGCTGGATCCAGAACACGGACGGCTCCCCTTCGACGGTGGTGCAGGTGCTGGGACGGGTGTCCGCTCCGGCGGCTTCGGGAAGCCCCCGGGTCGTCGCACGGGACGATCGTGCCACGATCAGGGGGTCAGGTGGCACGTGCAGGGTGTGGTTAGCGGAGGTCGACGGGGTGACGACGCTGAGGCTGGGGCGACGGGAGTTCGATGGCGACGAGTTGGTGATCATGGCGATCATCAACCGCACACCGGACTCGTTTTTCGACAAGGGCGCGACCTTCGACGATCGACCGGCCCTGGACGCGGTCGAACGCGCGGTGGCCGAGGGCGCGGGGATCGTGGACATCGGGGGGGTCAAGGCCGGGCCGGGGGCCGAGGTGGACGTGGCGGAGGAGATCCGCCGCACGGCGTCCTTCGTGGCCGAGGTCCGCCGCCGCCACCCCGACGTGGTGATCAGCGTCGACACCTGGCGGCACGAGGTGGCCGAGGCGGTCTGCGAGGCGGGCGCGGACCTGATGAACGACGCATGGGGCGGCGTGGACCCCAAGCTCGCCGAGGTGGCCGCCAAGTACGACGTGGGCATCGTGTGCACACACGCCGGTCGCGCGCAGCCGCGCACCCGGCCGCACCGGGTCGGCTACGTGGACGTGATGGCCGACATCCTGGACGTCACGGTCGGCCTGGCCGAGCGGGCCGCCCGGTTGGGGGTGCGCCGGGACGCGATCCTGATCGACCCCGGGCACGACTTCGGCAAGAACACCCGGCACTCGCTGGAGGCGACCCGCCGACTCGGCGAGATGGTCGACACCGGCTGGCCGGTCCTGGTGTCGTTGTCCAACAAGGACTTCGTCGGCGAGACGCTGGACAAGCCGGTGAACGAGCGCCTGCTCGGCACCCTCGCCACCACGGCGGTCAGCGCGTGGCTGGGTGCCCGGGTGTACCGCGCGCACCAGGTCGAGGAGACCCGCCAGGTGCTGGACATGGTGTCCTCGATCCACGGCACCCGGCAGCCCGCGGTGGCCCGGCGCGCCCTGGCCTGACCGACCCGCGGGGCCGCCGCGCGGTCCCGCGGGGAACGCGCTTCGGCGCCCGCGCCCACCGGGGAGGTGGACGCGGGCGCCGGGGCGTGCACGCCGACCGCAGCCGGCGATTCAACGGATCAGCAGCGCTTCCAGGGGCCCTGGATCGCGTACATCGTGCCCGGGGTCTGCATGTTCGCGAACAGCGTGCGGCCGTCCTCGGAGAAGACCGGGCCGGTCATCTCGCTGCCACCGGGCACGTCGTTGCGGGCGATCGGGTAGGTCTTGCCGTCCTCGGTCGCGCCGAGCAGGTGCTGCACACCCTCGCCGTCCTCGGCGATGATCACGCCGCCGTGCGGCGAGACGCTGATGTTGTCCGGGCCGTCGTACGGACCGTCCACGTCCGGCGTGGCGTTGACGCCGAAGCGCAGCTTCAGGGTCAGCCGACCCCGACGCGGGTCGTAGAACCAGACCTGGCCGTCGTGCGGCGTACCCGGGCTCTCCTTGCGGGCGAAGCTGGTGACGACGTACGCGCCGCCGTCGCCCCACCAGATGCCCTCGATCTTGCGACCGCGGGTGATGTCGGTGTTCTGGAACTGCTTGCGGATGGACACCGTGCGCGCGTCGCGCTCCTGCACCGTCACCCAGTTCACCGCGTAGGTGGTGCCGATCTCGGTCGCCCGGGAGAGGTCGTCCACGTGCTTGCCGCTCGCGTCCACGCAGCGCATCGCCGCGAGGGTGCCCGCGTCGTCGGCGAGCTTGCGCAGCCGACCCCGGCCGCCGTCCCAGTGGCGCGGGGGCTCCCAGCGGTAGAACAGCCCGTTCGGGTTGCTCGCGTCCTCGGTCAGGTACATGTGGCCGCGACGCGGGTCGACCGCGACGGCCTCGTGGGCGAACCGGCCGAGCGCCTTGATCGGCTTGGGGTCGCGGTTCGCGCGGCGGTCGTAGGGGTCGACCTCGAACACGTAGCCGTGGTCCTTGGTCGCGCTGCCCTGACCGGCCAGCTGCTCGGTCTCCTCACAGGTCAGCCAGGTGTCCCACGGGGTCACCCCGCCCGCGCAGTTGGTCGCGGTGCCGGCCACGCCGACGTACTCGCGGATGCGCCGGCCGTAACGGTTCACCTCGACCACGGTGCAGCCGCCGGCCAGACCCTCGTCGTAGACCAGGCCGGACAGGTGCGGGACCGGGAGCGGGGTGTCCTTGAGCGAACCGCCGAGCTCGTGGTTGTTGACCAACACCGTGCCGCCGCCGCGCAGCTTGAAGGCGCCGGTGCCGTCGTGGTTGCTCGGGGTGAACTCGCCGGACTCCAGCTTGGTGACACCGGCCTCGGTGACGATCTGGTACGAGAAACCCTTGGGCAGCGCCAGGCGCCCGGCCGGATCGTCGATCAGCGCACCGTAGCCCGGCTGGGCCGGCGGCCGGCCGTGCCCGTTGTGCCGGGACGAGGCCGAGGCGTTCGGGGCCAGCAGCATGCCGGTGCTGCCGATGAGGGCGACACCGGCACCGGTGGTGGCGGTGCGACCGAGGAAGCCCCTGCGGGACAGCGACATCTGGTTTCTCCAGTGACAGGCAGGAAATATCGGGACGCCCCTACGCTTTCGCCCGCCGGTGTCCACCGAGTGAACGCGGCGGGGCGCCCGAATGCCCGTCAGGTGGCAATTGCTCCGCCACCGGCGCGGCGTTCCGCCGCGGCCTTGTCCGCACGGGACTCGGCCTCGATCTTCGAGCACTCCAGGTCGGCGTCGCGAATGATCCGCACCGCCTCGTCCACGTCGTCGGTGATCCGGATCAGGTCCAGGTCGGCCGGTGACGCCTTGCCCTGGGCAATCACCACGTCGCGGACCCAGTCGATCAGGCCGGTCCAGTAGTCGTGGCCGATCAGCACCACCGGGAAGTGGGTGACCTTGCCGGTCTGGACCAGGGTCAGTGCCTCGAACAACTCGTCCAGCGTGCCGATCCCGCCGGGCAGCACGATGAAGCCCTGCGCGTACTTGACGAACATCGTCTTGCGGGCGAAGAAGTACCGGAAGGTGATGCCCCGGTCCACGTACGGGTTGAGCCCGGACTCGAAGGGGAGCTTGATGCCCACGCCCACGGACTGCCCGCCCGCGTCCCGGGCGCCCTTGTTGGCCGCCTCCATCGCGCCGGGACCGCCGCCGGTGATCACCGCGTAGCCGGCCTCGGCCAGCGCCCGGCCGACCCGCTCGCCGATCCGGTACTCGGCCGACCCCGGTTTGGTCCGGGCGGATCCGAACACGCTCACCGCCCGGCCGAGGTCGGCGAGCATGCCGAACCCGTCCACGAACTCGGTCTGGATCCGCAGCACGCGCCACGCCTCGGTACCGAGGTGCCCCATGCCGGGATGCTGTTCCTCGACCTCACTGGGCGAGGCAAACTCGGGTGGCTCCTCCGGAGCGAATCGCGCATCCATCCGGCCACCCTGTCACGCCGCGGCAACTGTTGATCGCATTTACCCGGGAAGCACCGCGAACGGACCGCCGGTCGCCGGTGGCGCGGCACCAGGCCGTGTCCGGCGGATCCTGGTGGGGCCGCGCCGCCTGGCATCCGCCCTTCGCGGGCTCCTCGCTGCGCTCGTCTCGCCGCACCGGAGAAACAGCCGAATGGAACCACCATGCGGCCGCTTCTCCGGCACGCCGAGCAACGGCACCGGACGACGCGACCTCATCCACCAGGATCCACCGGACACGGCCTAGCGAAGCCAGCGCAGCAGCCTGCTCTCGCTGTCCCCGATCAGCGCGATCTCCACGTGCTCGTCCCGCTTGTGCGCGAGATTGGGGTCGCCGGGCCCGTAGTTGACCGCGGGGATGCCCAGCGCGGAGAACCGGGCCACGTCGGTCCAGCCGAACTTGGCCCGCGGCGGGGTCCCGATCGCCGCCACGAACGCCGCCGCCGCGGGTCGGTCCAGACCGGGCAGCGCACCGGCGGCCGCATCGGTGAGCACCACGTCGAAACCGGCGAACACCTCCCGCACGTGCTCGAGCGCCTGCTCGACGCTGCGGTTGGGGGCGAAGCGGAAGTTGACCGTCACGGTGCAGGCGTCGGGGATGACGTTGCCCGCGACACCACCCTCGATCGCGACCGCGCTGAGCCCCTCGCGGTATTCGAGCCCGTCGATCACGACCCTGGCCGCCTCGTAGCCCTGCAACCGGGTCAGGATCGGCGCCGCCGCGTGGATCGCGTTGTCGCCCAGCCACGAGCGGGCCGAGTGCGCCCGGGTGCCCTTCGTGGTGATCCGCACCCGCAACGTGCCCTGGCAACCGCCCTCGACCGCGCCGCCGGTCGGCTCCATCAGCACCGCGAAGTCGGCCACGAGCCACTCCGGGTGGGTGTTCGCCAGTCGCAGCAGACCGTTGCGGGACGCCTCGATCTCCTCGCAGTCGTAGAACACGTAGGTGACGTCGCGATTGGGCTCGGTCAGGTGCGCGGCGAGCCGCAGTTGGACCGCGACGCCGCTCTTCATGTCCGAGGTGCCGCACCCGTACATCAGCGGGCCCTCGATCCGCGACGGCAGGTTGTCCGCGATCGGGACGGTGTCCAGGTGACCCGCGATCAGGATGCGTTCGGACCGACCGAGGTCGGTGCGCGCGACCACCGAGTCGCCGTCCCGGTACACGGTCAGGTGCGGGTGGGCGCGCAGCGCCTCCTCCACCGCGTCGGCGAGCACTCGCTCGTCGCCGCTGACGGACGGAATGTCGACGAGTTGCGCGGTGAGCGATGCCGCGTCCTGGGACAGATCAAGCCTCACGGTCATACCGGCAGCCTATCCCGGTCCCGGGACACGTCATCTGACGATCCGTCAGGTGAATCGGGCCTCGTCACTCGACAATTGCCCGGCTCAACCGTTCTTGAGGCGCTCCACGCCCGCCGCCACCCGCTCGTCGGTCGCGGTGAACGCGATCCGCACGTGCCGGTTGCCCAGCGGGCCGTAGAAGTCGCCCGGCGCGACCAGGATGCCGCGCTCGGCGAACCAGGCCACGGTCTCCCAGCAGTCCTCGTCGCGCGTGGTCCACAGGTACAGGCTCGCCTGGGAGTGCTCGATCCGGAAGCCGGCCGACTCCAGCGCGCCGCGCAGCGCGGTGCGTCGGGCCGCGTAGCGGGCCTTTTGCACCGCGACGTGCTCGTCGTCCGCGAAGGCCACGGCCATCGCCGCCTGCACCGGGCCCGGCACGATGTGCCCCGAGTGCTTGCGCACCGCGAGCAGCTCGCGGATCACCGCGAGGTCGCCGGTGACGAACCCCGCACGGTAGCCGGCCAGGTTGCTGCGCTTGGACAACGAATGCAGGGCCAACAGCCCCTCGTGCGAGCCGCCGCACACGTCCGGATGCAGCACCGAGACCGCCTGGGTGTCCCAGCACAGCTCGATGTAGCACTCGTCGGAGACCACCAGGATGTCGTGCGCGCGGGCCCACTCGACCACCGTGCGCAACTCCTGGACCGAGCGCACCGCGCCGTGCGGGTTGCCCGGCGAGTTCAGCCAGATCATCCGCACGCCGGCGGGATCCGGCAGCGTGCCGTCCACCACCGCGAGCGGGGTGGCCCCGGCCAGCCGCGCACCCACGTCGTAGGTGGGGTAGGCCAGCGCCGGGTGCGCGACGACGTCGCCCGGCCCGAGCCCGAGCTGGTTGGGCAGCGCCGCGACCAGTTCCTTGGTGCCGATCACCGGCAGCACCGCGTCCGGGTTCGCGCCGGCGATCCCCAGTCGGCGGACCAGCCACGCGGCGATCGACTCGCGCAGTTCGGGCCTGCCGTACACGGTCGGGTATCCGGGCGAGTCGGCGGCAGCGCTCAGCGCGTCCCGGATCAGCTCCGGGGTGGGGTCGACCGGCGTGCCGACCGACAGGTCGACCACGCCGCCCGGGTGGGCCCGCGCCCGTGCGCCGAACGGTTCGAGGCGGTCCCAGGGAAACACGGGGAGCAGATCGGTGACGCGACGCGCCCGCCGACCCCGCGCGGCTGCGGGGTCGGTAGGCGTTTCCGCACCGTTGTGCGAAGCGGTCACGTCGCTCTACTCGCCGGTCGCCTGCGGCGGCAGCGCGGCGATGAGCGGGTGGTCCTTGGCGATCAGGCCCATCTTCGAGGCGCCACCCGGGGAACCGAGGTCGTCGAAGAACTCCACATTCGCCTTGTAGTAGTCCTTCCACTGCTCCGGGGTGTCGTCCTCGTAGAAGATTGCCTCGACCGGGCAGACGGGCTCGCAGGCTCCACAGTCGACGCACTCGTCGGGGTGGATGTACAGCGCACGTTCACCCTCGTAGATGCAGTCGACGGGGCACTCCTCGATGCATGCCTTGTCCTTCAGGTCGACGCAGGGCTGCGCGATGACGTAGGTCACGTCGGGTTCCTCCTCATGCGGGCGGTACAGGGTGCGCGGGAGCGCGGCAACGTCGGTGCCCGCAACTAGTATCGCGGTGGGCCGGGGCCTACTCCTAGCAGGTGGCCCTTACCTGTGGGCCGGGAACATGTCAGCAGACGTGGGCGGACGAGGTCAGCACGGATCGGGGAAGCCGGACAGGTGAAGAGGATCACACCACGGGATGTGGGCAGGCGCGTGTCGGTGCGCCGCGAGCTGCCGCCCGAGGACTCCGGAGCGACCTATACGGACGTCGTGGGCGACCTCGTGGACTGGCGCGACGGTGTGCTGACAATCACCCGCAAGGACGGCAGTATCGCCCGGGTGGCCGAAGCGAGCATCGTGGCCGCCAAGGTGGTCCCGCCGCCCGTGCAACGGCTCACCCCGGCCCGACTGCAGGACGTGGCCAGCCGATCCTGGCCCGCGCCGGAGGTCGCCACGTTCGGCGAGTGGCTGCTGCGCGCGGCGGAGGGCTTCACCCGGCGGGCCAACTCGGTGCTGGTTCTGGGCGAGCCCGGTGTCCCGTTCCCGGAGGCGCTCGATCGAGTGAACCGCTGGTACGAGAAGCGCCGGTTGCCGACCCTGTTCCAGGTCGCGCACGACGACCCGTTCGACCGCTTCCTCGACACGGCCGGGTGGCTCACCGAGGGCGACGCCCTGATGCGCACCGGGCGGCTGGTGCGCGCGGCGGACGTGCTGCACGACGTGGACGCCAGTGCGGTCCGGGTGCAGGACACCCTCACCGACGCGTGGCTGTCCCTCTACCACCACGTCGCGGGCCGCTCGGGCGGCGGCGCCGAACGACACGTGCTCCAGGGCCCGCCGGGCACCCTGTTCGCGACCGTGTGCGATCCGGACTCGGGCACACCGATCGCGATCGGGCGTGTGTGCGTGCTCGGTCGGTATGCGGGCTTCGCCGCCCTGGAGGTCGACCCGGCCCATCGTCGGCAGGGCCACGCCCGGGCGATCGTCCGGGCGCTGACCGATCGGGCGCTGGCGAACGGCGCGGTCACCGGGTGGCTCCAGGTGGAAGCGGACAACCGGCCGGCCCGCGAGCTCTACGACGCGCTCGGCTTCACCGACCACCACCGCTACCACTACCGCCGATCACCGGTCACGGGCCCGTGAGCGTTCCCGGGAATCCACGCGACCGGTTCGCCTCGGTGGTCCGGGCGGACGAGGTGGATCTGGCCGAGGCCGCTTTGCTGATGGGCGTCGAGGTCGATCCGGCCTTCGACCCGGCCACGGGCATCGCCGAGCTGGACCGGCTCGCGGCGGCCGTGCGGGCCGAGGCGGGATCCGGGTACGACCCGGCACGGGCCGCCGCGGCGCTCGCGCTCGTGCTCGGCGGCCGGGCCCGCTTCTTCGGACAGCAGTCGGACTACGCCGACCTGCGCTCGTCGCTGCTGCACGAGGTGCTGCGCCGCCGACGCGGGTTGCCGATCCTGCTGTCGGTGGTGTGGATCGAGGTGGGCCGCCGGGCCGGGCTGCCGGTGTACGGCGTCGCGTTGCCGGGACATTTCGTGGTCGGGATCGGCGATCCGGACGGCGCGTTCGAGCTGGCCGACCCGTTCCACGGCGGAGTTCCGCTGTCGGTGTCGCGGGCCCGTCGCCTGGCCGCGGAGGCGGGCGGGCAGGCCGGCGACCCGGCGCTCCTGCAACCGGCCCGGCCGACCGCGATCCTGCTCCGGGTGCTCAACAACATCCGCGCGTGGGCCGCCCAGCCCGAACGCGGCATCGAGGGCGCCTGGACCCGGCTGTGGGCGGTCGAGCTGTCCCTGCTGCTGCCGCGCCATCCGGCGGCGCTGCGCCACGAGCGCGGTTCGCTGCTCGCCAAGACCGGCCAGTTCGCGGCCGGGGCCCGGCAGCTGGAGGAGTACGCCGAACTGGTCGAGCGGATCGACCCGAAGGTCGCCGAGGGCGTGCTGGCCGAGGCCAAGGCGGCCCGGGCCCGGCTGAACTGAGCGCGGCCACCGAGGCCCCGTGCCGCGGTGGACGACCGCCTCCCGGCCGCCGGGGCTCAGCCGCCGAGGATGCGCAGGAACGCGTCGGCGTCCTGGGCGATCCCGCTGCACGTCGGCTCGGCACCCGCATCGGCGCCGCCGCCGGTGGGGCACGGCCGGTCCCGCGCGGCGGACCACCAGGCAACTCGGCCCAGGCGCACCGTGCGGGCGAACTCGGCGAACCTGCGCGCGTCGTCGAGGGTGAACACCTCGCCCGCGACGTCGTTGCGACCGATCATCACCGTCACGGACACCCGCCGCCAGGCCTGCTCCTCGGACAGGTGCGGCCACACCTCGCGGATCTGTCCCTGCACGGCGTGCGCGGCGTCGCTCGCGAACTGGCCCATTCGGCCCTGCGGTCGCGGGGCCACCGCGGCACCGTAGTTGAGCGCCTTGACGTTGACGTAGGAGACCTCGACCCGCTGCGTGACCGCGTCCCGCAGCAGCGCCTTGGCCTCGTCGCCCAGGCCCTGGAGCGGATCCACCGGCAGCGAGTACCCGATGTCCACGGCCTTGCCGGCCGCCCGGGCGCCCTCCTGGAGCAGGTGCAGCGCCGCGTTGCGCCGCTGGACCACGTCGGGACGCACCAGCGAGCGGCCCTCGATGTCCAGGTCCATGCCGGTCGCCCCGGTCGCGGTCAGCACCTGCCGGTAGACGGTCGCCAGTTCCTCGGGCGTACCGCACGACGCGGCCAGGTCGGTGCCGCCCGCGCCGCCGAAGGCGACCCGGATCGTCCCGCCGGCATCGCGCAGCGCGGCGATCCGACCCGTGGTCACCGGGTCGTCGAGTCGGGTCACCCCGCCCCACATCGGCCGACACCCACCGCCGTCCACGACGTAGGCCAGCGTGCGCTCGCGCACCGTGCCGGGCGCGCCCGCCCGGATGGGGTCGAACGGACCGGCAAGCGTCATGTCCAGGTACGGGGCGATGTGTTCGATCGTGCCCGAGCGCGGCGCGGTGCCGCCGGCTCCGTTCGGGCTCGGGGGCGGCGACGTGGTAGTGGGGGCGGCGGCCCGGGCGGTGCCGGTGGGGACGGGCGTGCCGGTGTGGTGGTCGGCGCCGTCGGGCGGCCCGGTCCGCGGGATCGGCCCGGCCGTGGCCGAGTGGTCGCCGGACGCGGTCGGGGCGGGCACGTTGCACGGCTTGTCGTTGATCGTGCAGGCCATCGGGCCGTCGGAGCGGACCGGTTCGCTCGCGGTCGGCACCCCGGCGCCCTCCCGGCGCACCTCGAAGCCGACCACGATGCTCTCGCCCGGGCGCAGCGCCTTGTTCCAATTCTCGTTGCGCACCGTGTACTTGCCCTCGGCCGGTTCCAGGCGGCCGTTCCACACGTTCGCGATCCGGGTGCCCGCCGGCAGGTCGAAGCGCAGCGTCCAGCCCTTGACCGTGTCCGAGCCGAGGTTGCGCAGCACGTACTGGCCGCTGTACCCGGTGGGCCACGAACCGGTGCGGACGTAGTCGGCGCTGAGCACGTGGTCGTGCCCGGGCGAGTCCCCGGACAGGGCCACGACCAACGCTGCGGGCAACGCGGCGAGCGCGGCACTGGCGGCGGCCCAGCGGATCCGCTCCCGACGGGGACGACCGGCGCCCGGCTCGGGACCGCTTGCCCGGTGCGACCCCATGCCCATTTCCTCCGACATCCTCTCCGGCGGCACTCGGGCCGCCGGGCAGGAGGACTCTACCGGCCTTCGGGCCCGGGTCCCATCGACCCGGTCCGGGCGATCGAAGCAAAGATCCTTCGTCTCGGACCCGGAGATACGGGTATCGAACTCCGGCTACGAGCCGTGCATTCCCGGGCATCGCCCGGCACGCTCCCGGACTCGGCACGAGCGCCGCGCCCGACCGCGCCCCGTCCCGGGCACCGCCGGATCCGGGCCGGGATCGCACCCCGGGCGGCCCGGTGCGAGCCGCCGCGTACAACCGGTCGTTCCGCCGCTCACAACCAGCCGTTCTCGTGCGCGATGCGCACCGCGTCCGCCCGGTTGCGGGCGTGCGTCTTGCCGATGCACGAGGACAGGTGGTTGCGCACGGTGCCCTCGGACAGGTGCAGCCGGGAGGCGATCTCGGACACCGTCGAGCCGTCGGCCGCCGCGCGCAGCACGTCGCGCTCGCGCTCGGTCAGCGGATCGGCGCCCACCGAGAGCGCGGTCGCCGCGAGCGTGGGGTCGATCACCCGCTCCCCGCGCAGTACCCGGCGGACCGCGTCGGCCAGCTGCGCCGCGGGCGCGTCCTTGACCAGGAACGCGTCCGCGCCCAGCTCCATCGCCCGGCGCAGATAGCCGGGCCGGCCGAACGTGGTCAGCATGACGATCCGGCACCCGGGTACGGTCCGACGCAACTCGGCGGCCGCGGCGAGGCCGTCCTGACCGGGCATCTCGATGTCCAGCAGCGCCACGTCGGCGCCGCTGGTGCGCACCGCGTCGAGCACCTCGTCCCCGCGTGCGACCTGGGCGACGACGCGAATGTCCTCCTCCAGGCCGAGCAACGCGGCCAGCGCCTCACGCACCATGGCCTGGTCCTCGGCGAGCAGCACATTGATCACGGGCCGAACGTTAGCGGTTCACCTCGTGGGCGATCCGCCCCACGTCGTCCCTACCGGGAAGCACCGGGACCGAAGCGGTCAATCTGAACCCGCGCCCCCCGTCGGGGACACCCACCCGAATGTCGCCGTCGGCCAACGCGAAGCGCTCGCGCAGCCCGGTCAGCCCGTTCCCCTCGCATCGCGTCGCACCGCGCCCGTCGTCCGCGACGTCCAGGCTCCACACCGCTCCCGTGCCCAGCGTGACCGTGCAGCGCCGTGCTCCGCTGTGCCGCACCGTGTTGGTGACCGCCTCGCGCAGCGCCCACGCGAGCACCGCCTCCGCCTCCGGATCCGGGCACACCGGCCACTGTTCGGGCACCACGGCCAGTTCGATCCCCACCGCCTTGGTTGCGATCCGGGCGCCCGCCAACTCGACCGCGAAGGTCGGCCGCCGATAGCCGCCGACCGCCTCGCGCACGTCCACGAGCGCCTGCCGGCTGACCCGCTCGATGTCCGCGACCTGTTCCGCCGCCCGCTCGACATGCCCGGGCAGGAACCGGCCGGCGAGTTCGCTCTTGAGCGTGATCAGCGACAACGAGTGGCCGAGCACGTCGTGCAGGTCGCGGGCCATCCGCAGGCGCTCCTCGTTCGCGGAGAGCTGGGCCACGATCTCCCGGGCCTCGCGCAACTCGACCAGCGTCTCCAGGAGTCGGCGCATCCCGATCATCAGCCCGCCGGTGAGCACCGTGACGAACGCGAGCACCAGGATGTCGTCCCCGGCCGCGTCCAGCAGCGTGCCCAGGGCAAGCCCGGTCAGCATGCAGCCCAGGATCGCCCACATCGACTGCGGGAAGCGCAGCCCGGCCCCCAGCGACACCGACACGTAGACCATCAGGCCCAGCCACGCGTCGTCGAAGGCCAGGATCAGCCCGACCGAGGTCGCCCACAACACCAGGCAGGTCAGCTCCAGGATGCGGTCGGTGTCCAGCACCCGGCGCACGGCGGTCTCCGCCCGGCCGAACAGACCGAACCAGCCGATCCCGCCGAACACCAGCGAGACGTAGCAGACCACCACCACGAGCAGCCCGAACGAGCCCAGCGCCAGCCGGATCGGGCCGTAGCCCCCGGTCGCCAGGTCGTGCACGATCGGGGTGAGGAAGAACAGCCACAACAACGACCACGACATCCGGATCGCCCGCCCTCGCGCGCTGTCCTGCCGCGTCGGGTCCGACCATTTCATGCCGTGTGCTCCTCCGTGCGAGAGATCCCGTGCCGAGCGATCCGGACTCAGGCCGCGACCTTCTGCTCGTCGCGACGGTAGCGCCACGCCGCCAACGCGGTGAACGCGACCAGATACAGCGCCAGGATCGCGATGTCCGAGATCCGGGGATGCCGTCCGGCCAGCACCTCCCAGCCGAGTTGGCCGAGCCGGTACGTGGGCATCACGTGCCCGATGTCCTGGAGGAGTCGCGGGAAGCCGGTCAACGGGACCCACATCCCGCCGAGCACCGCCATGCCCAGGTAGACCAGCATGAACACCGGCTGGGCGGAGTCGGGCGCGACCAGGTAGCCCAGCCCGATCCCCAGCACCGCGAACACGAACGAGCCGAACCACAGCGCGATCACGAGCACGCCCCACTGCCACGGGTCCAGTCGGACCCCGCGCAGGAAGCCGGTGAACAGCACCAGCACGATCGCGGGCAGGCCGACCACCGCCGCCGACGCGAGCTTGGAGATCACGTACTGCCGCCCGGTCAGCGTGGTCAGCCGCAGCTGGCGGGTCCAGCCGCTCTGCCGCTCCGCCGCGATCCGCTGCACACCCGCGCTGAGCGTCGCGCCGACCGCGCCGAACGAGGCCATCGACACCATGATGTAGGCGGCGACGTCGGTGCCGTCGACATCACCCGACTGGCTGCCGAAGATCAGGTACATCGCGACCGGGTAGGCGAGCGTGAAGATCAGGTACCGGCGGTTGCGCAGCATCCGCAGGATCTCCAGCCTCAACAGGGTCCTCATGACGCGATCTCCATGCCTTCCGCCTCGTCCGCCTGCTGGGTGATCGCCAGGAACGCCTGCTCCAGGCCGAGTCCGGCCACCTCCAGGTCGCGCGGCCGAAGACCGGCGGCGTAGATCGCGGCGACCGTCTCGTCGGCGTCGTCGCTGCGCATGCGCACCGTGTTGCCGCCGAGTTCGAGCTGCACCACGCCGGGCAGCGCGCGCAGGGTGGGCTCGTACCGCTCGACCGTCTCGGCCAGGTCGAAGGCGATCCGGCGCAGTCCCGCGCGGGCCTTGATCTGCGCCGCGCTCGCGTCGGCGAGCAGTTTGCCGCGGTGCAGCACGAGCACCCGGTCGGCGACGTTGTCCGCCTCTTCCAGGTAGTGCGTCGCGAACAGCACGGTGCGACCCAGCTCGGCCTGCTCGCGCATGCTCCCCCAGAACCGCTGCCGGCTGTCCACGTCCATGCCGGTGGTGGGCTCGTCCAGCACGATCAGGTCCGCCTCGCCCGCGATGGCGACCGCGAAGCGCACCCGCTGGGCCTGACCGCCGGAGAGCTTGGCGACGTTCTTGCCGACCAGTTCCTCGATTCCGGCCCGACGCAGCACCTCCGCCTGCGGCAACGGGCGCGGGTGCAGGTCCCGGGCCAGCCGGACCATCTCGCCGACGGTCACGTCCGGCATCAGGCCACCGCTCTGCAACATCGCGCCGACCCGGCCCAGGCGGATCGCGTCGCGCGGGTCGCCGCCGAACAGCGCGACGGTGCCCTCGGTGGGCCGGCTCAGGCCCAGCAGCAGGTCCAGCGTGGTGGACTTGCCGGCGCCGTTGGGGCCCAGGAGTGCCACCGTCTCGCCCTGGTGCAGTTCCAGATCGAGACCGTCCACGGCGCGCAGGTCGCCGAAGCTCTTGCGCACACCGCTGAGCGCGACGGCCGGCGCGGTCGTCTGTTTTCCAGCCGTGATCGTCATGGATCAACAGTGGCGGCGGGCGCCGACCCGGCGAAGTGGGAAACCTCCTGATCGCGCCATGACAGATGTCATGGGCGCCTACCGTGGGCGCATGGTGCGACTGACCGACTCCCAGACCGGCAAGTCCGAGCCCGTGACCAGCTCGATCGGCAGACGGGTGCGCGTCGCGTATCCGAGCCGCTCGTTGCGCGCGGCGATCCTCGCCGACACCTTCCGCCGCGTCGCGGGCCGGCACCGGCTGACCGTGACGATCCATCAGCTGCCGTATCGCGCCCAGGTTGCGGACGCGGCGGGCTACGGGCGGTACAACATGCCGGTGCCCACCACCGGGCAGCCGGACGGCGCGATCGACCTGTACATCGGCGAGAGCGGCGATCAGGGCCCGAGGGCCCGGGTGCACGTGCTGCATCCGGCGGCGTTGATCGAGACGGCGCCGCGGCGCCCGGTCCCGCATCCCGAGGACCCGCTCACGCTGCGCCTGCTGCTGCTCTCGCTGGCCGCGGACGAGCCGCTGCGCGCCGACCCGAAGGGCTATCTCGGGGCCGCCGAGGCCGAGCGCACCCTCGCCGAGCTGCGTGCCCGGACGGCCCGGTGCGCCGAGTCCCCGTCCCGGGCCCTGCCCGCCGAGGCGGTGGAGCCGATCCACGCGGCGCTCGACGACGACCTGGACACCCGCACGGCGCTCCGGCTGGTGCTCGAACTGGCCCGCGACGAGGGGCTGGCGCCCGGCGCCCGGTTCGAGGCGCTGGCCCACCTGGACCGCTTCCTGGCCCTGGACCTGTCCCGCGACGTGGGCCGTCCCGCGGACTGACCGGACCCGGCCCCGAACACACCGACGCCGGACGGGCGAGGCGCCCGTCCGGCGTCGTGCGGTGCGGGGCGCGGCACTAGTCGTCCGAGGCGCGCACCGGCATCCCGCCCGGCGGTGGTGAATCCGCCGTGCGTCCCTGGCCCTCGCCCTCCGCGCCGCCGGTGCGATCACAGGTGATCTTGTCCGCCGGGTCGTACTTGGTGTGGAACTTCTCCCGCGCGGTTTCCTTGCCGCCCTGGATGAACACCCGCGTGACGTCGATCTTGAACCCGTCGGAGGCGGCCTGCTCCACGCAGCCGGCCGACTTGTCCACCACCGACTTGGGCTTGACCACGTCGTACTTGCTGCCCGGCTCGGCCTTGATGTCGTCGAACCGGCGCGTGCCGAGCAGGGTCACCGTCACCGTGGAGTCGGTGTACGTGGACTCCAGGTAGACGTTCTTCCCGGAGTCGTTCTGGAACTTCAGGTCCAGCGAGGGCCAGGCCACGGTGGCCTCGCGACCGGCCGGGTAGCGGTCGATCCAGAAGCTGTGCGGGCGGTGCATGACGTCCTTGAGCCCGGCGAAGAACACCGCGTTGAAGGTCGTCGTGGCCACCTGCGACACGCCGCCGCCGAAGTCGGTCTGGAAGCGCCCGTTGTTGATGATCGTGCCCTTGGCGAAGCCGTTCTCCGCGGTGCGCTCGCCGACCGTCTTGTTCAGACTCCAGGTGTCGCCGGGCTTGATCACCGAGCCGGTGATCAGGTCGGCGGCCCGGTGGATGTTGGTCAACCGGTACGGGGCGAACGGGTAGTTCGTCGTGTACGTCGACATCACCTCGGTGATGCCGAGCTTGTTCGCCGCCTCGGTGGTCAGTTCCGGCTCGATCGGGCCGAGGTTGACCTTCGCGGTGCGGGCCGTCCCCGTCTTGGCCAGCACCGTCAGCAGCGCGTCGGCCGCGGTCGCACCGGAGACGCCCTTGCCCGCCACGGACGGTACGACGGACACCTTGGCGCCGGCCGCCAACTTGCCCTCGACCTTGAACGTCGCGTTCTTCGGCTTGTCGCCGACCGAGGAGAAGGTCTGGCCCAGTTCGTCCTGCAGGCCGTTCGCGTCGATCTTGGGCTGGAGCCTGCCGTTGCCGTCCGGAACCATCGTGAGGTACTTCGCGAGCACGGCCGGAGTCAGCTTGATGCTCTTGGTGCCGGCCGTCAGGGTGACCGGTCCGGACATCGCGGGCACCGCGAACTCGCGCATCGCGCGGTCCACTTCGGCCTGGGTGACCTTCGGATCGGCGGTCTTGGTGGGTAGTTCGACCGGAGCGTCGCCGCGCAGGAAGGCGGCCTGGACCAGCTTGACCGCGGCGGCGGTGTCCAGCACCTTGCCCTTGGTCGGCGCGACCGCGGCGGCCTGACCACCCGCGAACGTGATGCCACCGTCCAGCTGCGCGCCACCGGCCTCGGCGGCGAGCGCCTCCAGCTGGGCCCCCAGCTTGACCGGGTCCACGACCGTACGCGGCGCCGTCTCCCGGGTCTTGCCGAACATCGCCGGCACCGAGGTGAGCGGGTTCATCCCGCCCTTCGAGGCCTCGCTGACCGTCGCACGCGCGTCGAGCAGCAGTCCGGCCACGGCCGGGTCGAGCTGGAGCTGCTTGCCCGCCAGGGTCAGTCGGATCGGCTTGGTGGTGCGGTCGCCGAGCTTTTGTTCGAGCGTACGAACCGCCTCGTCGCGGGACTGGCCGCCGATGTTGACGCCGAGCACGGAGGTGCCGCGCGGCACCCCGCCGCCGGCATAGGCCAGCGAGGCGCCGTACACCCCGCCCAGCACGGCGAGCCCGGCCGCACACGCGATCAGCGCCTTCGGCTTGCGCCGCCGCGGGCGGGCGGGCGCCGGTCGCGGATCGTCGGCGCGGTCCCCGGTGTCGTCGGGGTGCGCCGCACCGGTGTCCGCCGCGTGCGCGTCGGTCGTGCCGTACTGCGGGAACCCGTGGTCGGCGGCGTCCTGCTCCTGCCGCGTCTGGTACTCGTACGGCCCGTCCGCCTCGCCGTCGCGCGTCCAGCGCGGTGGGTCCTGCGAGGGCAGCGGTGCCTGGCCGCGCAGCACCACCGGCGGGATCGGCCGTGATCCGGGGATCTTGATGCTGACCCGGGTCGTCATGGTCTGGTCGCCCGACTCGGCATCCGATTCGGCGTCCGACTCCGCGGCCGGCGGAGCCGGCGCCGGGTTGGCCTCGGGCGTGCCGAAGCCGGCGATCAACCGGCGCCGACCCACCCGGGTCGGCAGCGCGCCGCTCTCCGGGGGCGCCTCGCCCGGCGCCGCGTCGGTCGGCCCGGTCGGGTGGGCGAACGGCTCGGACCCGGGCGGCGGGCCGTAACCGGCGTCGTCCAGGCCCGCGCCGCGCTCGCCCGCGTGGGCGGCGGGCGCGCCGGAGTGACCCTGCGGCGGTTTCCGGTGGAGCGGCGGCTGCCCGGACTGCCCCGGTACGAACGCCGGCGGCGGCGCGTCCGAGAACGGCACCGGACCGGGCGCGCCCGTACCGTCGGCCGTCAGACTCCTGGCTCCCGAGGCGCCGGGAACGCGCTGCGGCAGTCCGTTGGGCCCCAGCGGCGGGGCCTCCTGCCGCGGTGGTTCCGCGACGGGCGGCACATCGTCGTCCGCGCTGGGCCACGACGAGCCACCCGGCGGCCCCGCGACGGGCGCGGGCCGGGGCGGTTCGTCGTCGAACCACGACGCGAACTCGTCGTCGTCCCCGAACGGATCGGGGGATGGATGCGGAGACGACGCGGGCGCGGCGGATCGCTCACGGGCAGCGGGCGCGGCCGGCGACGGGCGGCCGACCCGTCCGAAGAACGGATGCGGATCACCGCCGAGATCGTCACGGCGCGGCTGCGCGCCCGGGTCGTCGGGCGTGGGGGGCTGGTCGTTACTCACGAAGAACGAGCTCTCCGACAGCTGAAGGTTGCGTGGCGGCGCACGGCCGCCCCCGCCCGGGGTCGGACGGTATCCAGGAAAGTGCGACGGCGGTGCGTTGACACACGCCGTGTGCGGGTCGTGACACCGCCTCCGAGGGTTTTGCTGCTCCCCATCGAAAGCGAGTGGACGAACTCGGCCACCGAGGTTGCCCGGTACGACGGGCTAGAGGAGTCGGCCGCGACGGCCCCATGGACAGGGCATGACGCGCACCGCACCTCGGCAACCACAATACTGCGCTCCTGCCACACCGTTACCCCGCACCGTCGCCTGCCTCGAAGCACGCGCCGTCGGCAAGCATGGCGGGGCAAGGAACTCACCTCGTATGCGTCTTCACCGATTCACCCGAAAGAAGGACGGGTTTGATGCCGCCCCAGGGGTAAGTGGCTGCGGCCACACCGAAGATCGTGCCACCGAGCAGGTAGATGTAGGACAGGACCCCGCTGACGAAGATCCAGTCGCCCTCGGGCTTGGTCCAGCTCGCCAACCACAGCACGGTCAGCATCCAGCCGGCGACCGGTACCGCGGCGCCTGCCTTCGTCTTGAGCAGCGAACCGCCCGCGACGAACAGCCCGCCGCTGCCCGCGAGCGCGACGATCAGCCCGGCGGGCGGGTAGGCCGCCTGGGTGAACGCCCCGATGAAGGCGATCACCACGCCGAGCAGGAACAGCACGACGTATGCCGCGATGCGGCCGGCTTTCTCTGGCACGAGGGCTACCTTACGGGCGCAGTCCGGCGAACAGGTCGTCCTCGCGGCCGTCCGGGCCGGTGGGCCCGAGTTCGCCGCGGACCAGTCGATAGTGCTCGACCGACATGATGCTCTGGCCGATGTTGTTGGACAGCGCGAAGAAGCCCTCCTCCACCGAGACCTGGGTGGGATAGGCCCGCAGCGCATCGAACTTCGCACCCACATGGTCGCCCGCGTCCACGGCGGTGGTGACCTGGTCGTCGTCCACCGCGAACGGCAACTCGTCCACCTCGACCACGGTGAACGGCACGTCCTGGCCGGCCTCGATCATCCGCTCGATGCCGGCCTTGAGAATCGACCGGGGCATCACGTTGTAGTAGATCTTCGCGATCGTCCAGGACTCGCCCTCGCCCTCGGCGAAGGTCGGATCGGCGGCCAACTCGGCGGCGCGCAGCGCCACCCGGTGGGCCTGGATGTGGTCCGGGTGGCCGTAGCCACCGCGCTCGTCGTAGGTGGCCAGCACCTGCGGGCGCACCTCGCGGATCACCGGCACCAGGTGCGCCGCGGCCTCGTCGACGTCGGCCTGCCAGAAGCAGTCGGGCCGGTCGTTGCTCGGCACGCCCATCATCCCGGAGTCGCGGTAGCGGCCCGGGCCGCCCAGAAAGCGCTGGTCGGAGATGCCGAGCGCCTTCATCGAGTCGGCGATCTCGGTCATCCGATGCGGACCGAGCGCATCCTCGCGGTCGGCCGCCAGGTGAGCCAGTTCGGGCACCAGGATCTCGCCCTCCTCACCGAGCGTGCATGTGACGAGCGTGACGTGCACACCCTCGGCCGCGTAGCGCGCCATCGACGCGCCGTTGTTGATCACTTCGTCGTCCGGGTGGGCGTGGACGAGCAACAGGCGCAGCGGGCTCTCGGCAGTGCGTTCGGTCATGCTCGACAGCCTACGCAGCCGAGCCGGGTGCCCGGCGGGCCGGGCCCGCGGCCGCGGGCTCAGCCGGTCGGCCGCGCGTGCACGGCCACCACGTAGTCACCGCCGTCGATCCAGGGCTCGCGCGCCCAGCCGGCGTACCGGGTGCGGCGGGTCAGGCCGGCCGCCGCGCACGCGGCCTCGTACCGGTCGACGTCGATGGTGGCCCCGACCCCGTCGGGACCGCCCGTGAGGCTGAAGCCGGCGACCAGGATCCCGCCCGGCCGCAACATCGTGGCCAGCGTGCGCACGACCTCGGCCTCGCTGCCCGGGGTCAGGAAGATCATCACGTTGCCGGCGGCCACCACCAGGTCGAAGCTGCCGCGGCCGCCGAGCGGCAGCGGGTCCAGGTCGGCGAGGTCGTCGAGCACCCAGGTCAGTCCGGGCGCCGCCGCCTCGGCCTCGGCCAGCATCGAGGCGTCCAGGTCGACGCCGACCACCTCGTGGCCCTGCCGGGCCAGCTCGATCGCCACCCGACCCGTCCCGCACCCCGCGTCCAGCACGCGGGCGGGCTCGGCCAGCAGCGCGTCGCAGAACCGCGCCTCGCCGTGCATGTCCCGCCCTTCGGCGGCGAGCCTGCGAAACCGCTCGGCGTACTCGGGCCCACGGGTGCCGCCGGTATTGGCCAGCCATCGATTGGTCATGGCAGACGAGCCTACAAAGCCCGACCCGCCACCCGGCCCGGCGAGCCCGCGATCACACCCGGATTCCGTACACCACAACGGCGGTGAATCGGCCCGGAAGCGCCCCCGAACCCGCGTCGACGGCACCCGCTCGGAAACGAATCCCGTTCAGAAGTGGATCCCGTTCACCACTCCGGCGAAGCTCATCCCCGCGTCTCGGATCGAGGGCGCCATCGACGTCGTCGACAGATAGAAGCCGAGCAGCGTGCAGGTGATCGCGTGGACGGGCCTGAGCGCGGACTTTCGGACGAAGAAGACGACGGTGACACCGAGCAGCAGCACGGCGGAGACGGACACCACCACAGTCACGCACCTCCTGTGCGCAGGGGGTTCGCGGCTTGCTCGGGGAAGCCGGCCGGCGGACCCAAAGGGACATGTCTACACACAGACTGTAAGCCGGCGATCACGAACAGCGTTCACTCGTTCAGCGGGCGTGAGGTGGTGTTCGTACGGGCGTCCGCACTCTCCCTCGGTCTCCCCTTCCCTCGACCTCACCGCCACGTACGCTGTGGCGCATGAGCTCGGAGATCACATTTCCCCGGCAATACGCCCGCACGCAGCGCTTCACCCAAGGCGCTCCGCGCAGCTTCGGCATCGCCGACGGCCGGATCACTTTCCTGCGGTCCAAGGCCGCCGACGACCCCACCACGTGCCTGTGGACGCTCGATCCCGAGACCGGCGTCGAGCGCCTGGTGGCCGATCCCGCGGTGCTCCTCGGCGGCGCGGCCGAGGATCTCTCCGCCGAGGAGCGGGCCCGGCGCGAACGCAGTCGCGAGGGGGCGGCCGGCATCGTCGGCTACGCGCTCGACAGCGCCGGCGATCTGGCGACTTTCACCCTTTCGGGCCGGCTGTTCGCCGTCTCCCTCGCCACCGGGGAGGCCCCGCGCGAGCTGACCGTGCCCGGCCCGGTGATCGATCCGCGTCCCTCCCCGACCGGCACGCACATCGCCTATGCGGCGGGCGGCGCCCTGCGCGTCGTGGCCGTCGACGGCTCCGGGGACACCGCGCTCGCCGAGCCCGACGGCGACGACGTCGTCTGGGGCCTGGCCGAGTTCATCGCCGCCGAGGAAATGTCCCGCTTCCGGGGCTACTGGTGGGCCCCCGACGGCTCCGCGCTGATCGTCGCGCGGGTGGACGACGCGCCGGTGGACCGCTGGTGGATCAGCGACCCGGCCAACCCGGCCGGTGCGCCGACCCGGGTCGCCTATCCCGCGGCCGGCACCCCCAACGCCGATGTCACCGCGTGGCTGATCGGCCTCGACGGCAGCCGTACCGAACTGACCTGGGATCGCGCGGCATACCCCTACCTGGCGAGCGTGCACTGGTCGGCCGGCGGCGATCCGCTGCTGAGCGTGCAGCCGCGCGACCAGAAGCGCCTGCTCACCCTCGCCGTCGACGTCGCCGCCGGGACCACCCGCGAGCTGCACGCCGAAACCGACGACGTGTGGATCGACCTGGTCCCGGGCGTGCCCGCGTGGACGCCGGACGGCCGGCTGGTCCGGCTGGCGGACGCCGACGGCGCGCGCCGCGTGGTGGTCGCGGACAAGGAGCTGACCGACCGGCGTCTGTTCGTGCGCTCGATCCTGGACATCGCCGACGAGGACGTGCTGATCACCGCATCGGCCGGCACCGACGCGAGCGATCCCGAGATCGGCGAGATCCACGTGTACCGGGTCGCCGCCGACGGGGTCACCCGGGTGAGCACCGAGCCCGGCGTACACAACGCGGTGCGCTCCGGCGACACCACCGTGCTGCTGTCCTCCTCGCTCGACCGCTTCGGCGCCCGGGTCACCGTGCACCGCGCCGGGGCCGAGCTCGCCGAGATCACCTCGCACGCGGCCACCCCCGTGCTCACCGCGCGGGTCGAGCTGCTCCGCGCCGGTGCCCGCGACATCCCGTGCGCACTGCTGCTGCCGACCGGGTTCGACCCCGCCTCCGGCGAGCGGCTGCCGATCCTGCTGGACCCGTACGGCGGCCCGCACGGCCCGCGGGTGCTCGCCGCGCGCAACCCGCACCTGACCTCGCAGTGGTTCGCCGACCAGGGCTTCGCGGTGCTGGTCGCGGACGGCCGCGGCACTCCCGGCCACTCCCCCGAGTGGGAGAAGTCGGTCCACCTCGACCTCGGCCCGGTCACCCTCCAGGACCAGGTGGACGCCCTGGCGGCGGTCGCCGCCGAGCGGCCCTGGCTGGACACCACGCGGGTGGGTATCCGGGGCTGGTCCTACGGCGGCTACCTGGCGGCGCTGGCCGTGCTGCGCCGTCCGGACGTCTTCCACGCGGCGGTCGCCGGCGCGCCGGTCACCGACTGGGAGCTCTACGACACGCACTACACCGAGCGCTACCTCGGCCTGCCGGCCGAACAGCCGGACGCCTACCGGCGGAACTCGTTGGTCACCGCCGGCCGGGCGGGCGAGCAGCCGACGACCCGTCGGCCGCTGATGCTGGTGCACGGTCTCGCCGACGACAACGTGGTCGCGGCGCACACGCTGCGGCTGAGCAGCAGCCTGCTCGCGTCGGGCTACCCGCACGAGGTGTTGCCGCTGTCCGGCGTCACCCACATGACGCCGCAGGAGCAGGTCGCGGAGAACCTCCTGCTCCTTCAGGTCGACTTCCTGCGCCGCGCGCTGGCGCGTCCCGCGACCGACTGACCCACCGGCGAGCGACACGAGCCGCCACACGCCGCAGCGCCCGCCGTTCCCGATCGGGAACGGCGGGCGCTGCGGCGTCGGGACGCGGGTCAGGCCGCGCCGACGATGTCCTTCTCCTCGGCGAAGTGGCACGCGCTGTCGTGCGCACCCAGTCCGGAGAGGCCCTTGCGGATCTCCAGCAACGGCTCCTGCTCGGCGCAGATGTCCTGCGCCTTCCAGCAGCGGGTGCGGAACCGGCAGCCCGAGGGCGGGTTCGCCGGCGACGGCACGTCACCGGTGAGGATGATCCGCTCGCGGTGCTCGCGGCCGTCCGGGTCCGGCACCGGCACCGCGGACAGCAGTGCCTGGGTGTACGGGTGCGTCGGGTGGTCGTAGATCTGCGCATCGGTGCCGATCTCGGCGATCCGCCCGAGGTACATCACCGCGACGCGGTCCGAGATGTGCCGCACCACGGAGAGGTCGTGCGCGATGAACAGGTACGACAGACCCAGTTCGTTCTGCAGCTTCTCCAGCAGGTTGACCACCTGCGCCTGCACCGACACGTCCAGTGCGGAGACCGGCTCGTCCGCGATGATGATCTCCGGGTTGAGCGCGAGGCCCCGGGCGATCCCGATGCGCTGGCGCTGACCGCCGGAGAACTGGTGCGGATACCGGTTGATGTGCTCCGGGTTCAGACCCACCAGCTCGAGCAGTTCCTGTACCCGCCGCTTGCGGTCGCCCCGGGGCGCGACCTCGGGGTGGATGTCGTACGGCTCGCCGATGATGTCGGCGACCGTCATCCGCGGGTTCAGCGACGTGTACGGGTCCTGGAAGACCATCTGGATGTTGCGACGCACCGCCTTGAGCGCGCGACCGGACAACTTCGCCAGGTCGTCGCCCTTGTAGAGCACGCTGCCCGCGGTGATCGACTCCAGGTTCATCAGCAGCCGGGCGACCGTGGACTTGCCACAACCCGACTCGCCGACGAGACCGAGGGTCTCGCCCTTCATCAGGTCGAAGGTGACGCCGTCGACGGCCTTGACGGCGCCGATCTTCTTCTGGAAGAGGATGCCCTGGGTGATCGGGAAGTGCTTGACCAGCCCCCGCACCTGAAGGATCGGCTCGCCCTGCGTCACCGGCTTGACGACCTTGCGCAGGTCGGCGGCGGTCGCGCCGCTCGGGGACTCAGTCACGGACTTCTCCCTCCATCACGGTCTCCCAGAAGTGGCATGCGCTGCCACGCCCGACCGAGATCTCGTGCAGCGGCGGAATCTCGCTGCGACACACGTCCTGCGCATACGGGCAGCGCGGGTTGAACGCGCAGCCGGACGGGATGCGCATCAGGTTCGGCGGCAGGCCCTTGATCGCGTACAACTCGCGACCCTTGTGGTCCAGCCGCGGGATCGACTCGAGCAGACCCTTGGTGTACGGGTGGGTCGGCTGCCGGTACAGCTCGCGCACCGGCGCCTGCTCGACGATCCGGCCCGCGTACATGACCGCGATCTTGTCCGCGACGTCGGCGACCACGCCGAGGTCGTGGGTGATCAGGATCAGACCCATGTTGCGCTCGCGCTGGAGTTCCGCGAGCAGGTCCATCACCTGCGCCTGCACGGTCACGTCGAGCGCGGTGGTCGGCTCGTCCGCGATGATCAGCTCGGGGTCCAGCGCGAGCGCCATCGCGATCATGATCCGCTGGCGCATACCGCCGGAGAACTGGTGCGGGTAGTCGTTCACCCGGTCCTTGGCGGCCGGGATGCGCACCTGGTCCATCAACTCGATGGACTTGAGCTTGGCGTCCTTCTTGGACATCCCGCGGTGCACGGTGAACATCTCGGCGAGCTGGAAGCCCACCGAGTACACCGGGTTGAGCGCGGAGAGCGCGTCCTGAAAGATCATCGAGATCTTCTGGCCGCGGATCTTCCGGCGCTCCTCCTTGGACATCTTGAGCATGTCCTTGCCGTGGAAGCGGATCTCACCGCCGGTGATGTGCCCCGGCGGCATGTCCAGGATGCCCATGATCGTCTGCGCGGTCACCGACTTGCCGGACCCGGACTCGCCGAGCACCGCAAGCGTCTCGCCCGCGCTGACGTCGTACGAGACACCGTTGATCGCCTTGGCCACGCCGTCGCGGGTGCGGAACTCGACGTGGAGGTTGTCCACTTCGAGCAGCGGCGCGGCGGCGGCCGAGCCCGAGCCCTCGGGCTTGTTCTTCGTGTCGATCGTCGTCACTTGTCTGTCCCCTCCCTCAGCGGAGCTTCGGGTCGAGGGCGTCGCGCACCGCGTCGCCGAGCAGGATGAAGCTGAACACCGTGACCGAGAGGAAGATCGACGGGAAGATCAGCTGGTACGGCGAGTCGCGCAGCGCGGTGGTCGCGGAGCTGATGTCCGCACCCCACGAGATCTCGGTGGGCGGCAGCCCGATGCCCAGGAAGGACAGCGTCGCCTCGGTGGCGATGAAGGTGCCGAGCGAGATGGTCGCGACCACGATCACCGGGGCGATCGCGTTCGGGAGCACGTGTCGACCCAGGATGCGCGGGGTGCCGGCGCCGAGCGCCCTGGCGGCCACCACGTAGTCGGACTTCTTCACCGTGATCACCGAGCCGCGCATGATGCGCGCGATCTGCATCCAGCCGAAGACACCGAGCGCGGCCACCACGGTCCACACGGTGCGGTCCTTGACCGAGCTCATGAACACCAGCGCCGCCAACAGCAGCGGGATGCCGAAGAAGATGTCCGTGATGCGGGCCAGGATGGTGTCCAGCCAGCCGCCGAAGTAGCCCGACAGCGCACCGACGAGACCGCCGATGACCACGATCAGCGCGGTCGTGGCGACGCCGACGATGATCGAGGCGCGGGCACCGTAGACGGTGCGCGCGTACACGTCGCAACCCTGCACGTTGGTCCCGAACCAGTGGTCGCCGGACGGGTCCTTGTTGGTGTCCAGGATCGGGCAGTGCCGCGGGTCGATGTCGGTGAACACACCCGGGAAGGCCGCCATGAACACCAGGAAGAGCAGCAGCACGCCCGACACGTAGAAGCTCGGGCTGTTGCGCAGCTCGCGCCACGCCTCGGCCCAGGCTCCGCGGGGCTTGTCCTGCGGTCCCTGCACGTCCGGTGCGGAGTACGCGCCGCGCTTCTCCAGCGTGGTGCCCTCTTCGTCCGCGAGCAGCATCCCCGGCAGCTCGATGGCCGACTGCGGCTGCTCGTCGCTGCTGGTCGCCAGTTGTTCGCGCTGCTGCTTGTTCATGTCAGGCATACCGGATCCTCGGGTCCAGGACGGCGTACAGCAGGTCGACGATCAGGTTCATGACCAGATAGATCATCACCAATGCCGCCACCGCGCCGACCACTGTCGAGCTCTCGTGCTTGGTGACCGCGAGGTAGATCAGGCGGCCGACACCGTCGACGTTGAAGATGCCCTCGGTCACGATCGCGCCGGCCATCAGGGCACCGAGATCCGCACCGAGGAACGTCACCACGGGGATGAGCGAGTTGCGCAGCAGGTGGCGGGTGACCACCCGACGGCGCGGAAGACCCTTGGCGGTCGCCGTGCGGACGTAGTCGGCGCGCATGTTTTCCGCGACGCTGGTCCGGGTGAGTCGGGCGACGAAGGCCAAGGAAAGCGAGCCGAGCACGATGCCCGGCAGCAGGAGCTGACTCCAGGTCGCGTCGCCCACGGTGGCGGTGGCCTCGAAGATGCCCCACTCCGAACCCAGCCAGAACTGGGCGACGGTGCCGAGCACGAAGACCGGGATCGAGATGACCACGAGCGTGCCGGCGAGAACGAGCGTGTCGACGAACTTGCCGCGGCGCAGGCCGGACAGCAGGCCCAGACCGACACCGACGACGACCTCGATCGCAAATGCGATCATCGCGAGCCGGATCGACACGGGGAAGGCCCGCTTGAGTTCGTCGGCGACGGGACGGCCGTTGAAGCTCGTCCCGAAATCACCATGGAGCAGGTCGGTGATGTAGTACCAGTACTGCACGATCAGCGGGTCGTTCAGGTGGAACTCTTCCCGCATCTGGCGCACGAAGACAGGGTCGGCACCCTTGTCGCCGAACATGGCCGCGATGGGGTCGCCACCCAGCTGATACACCATGTAATAGATCAAGAACGTGGTCCCGATGAACACCGGGATCATCTGGAGCAGTCGCCGTACGACATATCGCCCCATTGCCAGCCTCCTGCTGTCGTCGTCGGCCCGAAGCGAGGGATCGGACCAGCGACCGGCGCCGTGGATCGCACGTCGCCGGCCCGGCCCGCCACCGGCAAGGTCCGGCCGCACCCAGGGTGCGGCCGGACCGATGTCAGTGCCGGGTCATATCCGGATCACTACTTGACGGTGACCTCGGTGAAGACCGGGTTGCCGTAGGGGTCGAACTGGACGTTGGAGACCTTGGTCGAGGAGCCGCCCTTGGTCACGTAGTACCACAGCGGGATGGACGGAACGTCCTTCGCCATCTGCTGCTCGGCCTGCTGCCAGAGCTTGACACCCTCGGTCTGGTCCGGGGCGGCCATCGCACGCTTGGCCAGGTCGTCGAAGACCGGGCTGGAGTAGCCGGAGTCGTTGGACGCGGCACCGGTCAGGTAGATGTCGGCGAGGAAGTTGTCCGGGAACGGGTAGTCCCCACGCCAGCCGGTGCGGTACGCGCCGGTCATCTTCTTCTCGGTGATGTCCTTGCGCGCCACGCTGAACTCGGGGTACAGCTTCGGCTCACAGGCGCCCGGCTGCTTCAGCGCCTCGTTGATGCTGTTGCAGACCGCGGTGACCCATTCCTTGTGCGGGCCGTCCGCGTTCGTGGCGATCGTGAGCTTGCCACCGGGGATGCCGCCGCCGGCCGTGACCAGCTCGCGAGCCTTCGCGGGGTCGTACTTGGTCAGGTCGCCGGTGATGTCCTTGCTGTAACCCGGGATGTTCGGGGCCAGCCAGTCGGTCGCCGGCTGCTCGGCGCCCTTGTAGATCGCCTTGACGATGCTCGCCCGGTCGATCGCCATGGACAGGCCCTGGCGGACCTTCTCCTTGCCCGGCGCGCCCCAGCCGGCGTCGTACAGCGGGAAGCCGATCTTCTGGATCGAGTACTGCGGAGCCTCGATCGCGCGGTCGCCCAGGTCCTTCTTGAAGCTGCCCACGGCCGACGTCGGGATCTGGTCGATCACGTCGAGCTTGTTGTCGCGCAGCGCCGTGTAGGCGGCGTCGTACGTGGTGTACATGTCCAGACGCACACCGTTGGACTTCGGCTTGTCGTCACCGGCGTACTTGTCGTACTTCTTCACGGTGATCGACTTCTTGTGGTTCCAGCCGCCGTTGGCGGTGTCCAGCTGGAACGGACCGTTGCCGATCGGCGCCTCGCCGTACTTCTTGGGGTCCTTGAAGAACTCCTGCGGCAGCGGCGAGTAGACCACGTAACCGAGGCTCGCCTTGAAGGACGAGACGGCCTGCGTGAGCTTGATGGTGAACGTGTTGTCGTCCACCACCTTGAGGCCGGACATCTCCTTGGTCGTCGGCGCACCGTTCTCCGGGTGCACCGCGTCGTAGCCCTCGATCTTGGCGAACCAGCTCGAGTTGATCTGCTTGTTGTCGGAGTTGGCGCCCCAGTTCCACGCGTCGACGAAGGACTTCGCCGTGACCGGCTCGCCGTTGTGGAAGGTCCACCCCGGCTTGAGCTTCACGGTGTAGTTCGTCGAGTCCGGGCTCTCCACCGACTGCGCCATGGCCGGCACGGGCTGGCCGGTCTTGGAGTCGTAGGTGTACAGACCGCGGAACATGAGCTGCAGCGGGTAGAACCCACCGGTCTCGTTCGAGTTCGCCGGCTGAATCGGGTTCTGCGGCTCGGTGCTGCTGGCGGAGTAGTAACCGGCCGGAAGCCCGCCGCCACCGCCCTTGCTGCCCTTGTCGTCATCGCTGCTGCCACACGCAGTCGCCGCCAGGCCGAGAACGGCCATGCCGACGACCCACTTCACGCGCGTTGTTCCGCGCATGGGTTGCCTCCTCGTGGAATCACTACCGAAGTGAAGTGCAACGGGGCGTCCCGATCGGGAAGCTTCCGTCACAGCTGCTCGTAGAGTCGGCGCCCCCGAGCGCGTGACCAGGTTCCGAGCACAAGCGGATCTACTATCCGTCACCAAATGGCTTCGACCAATCCCCTACAGGTTTCAGTTTGATCACGTAAATCCGTGATCAATCTCGAAACCCGCACATATGAGACCAGTAATGAAGCCGTATCAAACGGACACCATGTACCGCTGCCCGGAGCATACAGTCCGATGAACGAACACCCATAGCACGCCCCCTACCTCGTCTCGACAGGCGAGAAACGCTACCGAGGGTGACGACACTCGCCCGGGCCCGACGGCGCGGACCCGCTGGTCGAACGGGTTCAACGCGCGTAGCTGACCTGCAGGAAAGCACGAAGAACGGGATGCCACCAAATCGGTGGCATCCCGTTCGGGACTGCGCTATAACAACCGGCCGTTACTCCGGGTCGGAACTGATCCCCGCTTCCAGGGCCGCTTCGATCCTCTCCTCGGGCATGGTCTCCTCCGCTTTCGCGGTGGCTTCCAGTGGTCCGGGGAAGTGGCACGCGACGCGATGGCCCGCCAGCAGCGTCTCGATGCCGATCAGCGGCGGCTCCTCGTTCGCGCACACGTCCTGCGCCTTGGGGCAGCGGGTGCGGAACCGGCAACCCGACGGCGGGTTGATCGGACTGGGCATGTCCCCGTAGGCGTGCACGCGTGTCCGGTTCGCGCTCTTGTCCGGGTCCGCCTCCGGCACCGCGGCCAGCAGCGTGTGCGTGTACGGGTGGTGCGGGTTCGAGTACAGCGACGCGCGATCGGCGATCTCCACGATCTTGCCGAGGTACATCACCGCGACCCGCTGGGAGAAGTGCCGGACCACCGCGAGGTCGTGCGCGATGAACACGAACGCGATGCCCATGTCCCGTTGCAGGCCCTGGAGCAGGTTGATCACCTGGGCCTGGATCGACACGTCGAGCGCGGAGACCGGTTCGTCGGCCACGATCAGCCTCGGTTGCAGTGCCAGCGCGCGGGCGATGCCGATCCGCTGCCGCTGGCCGCCGGAGAACTCGTGCGGGAAGCGGTTGTAATGCTCGGGGTTCAGCCCCACCCGCTCCAGCAGCTCCTGCACCCGCTTTTTTCGGCCACCCTCCGGATCGATCCCGTTGACCTCCATCGGCGACGCGATGATCGCGCCCACCGTCTGTCGCGGGTTCAGCGACGAGTACGGGTCCTGGAAGATCATCTGGATCTCGGTGCGGATCGGCGCGATCTGCCGCCGGGTGGCGTGCGTGATGTCCTTGCCGTCGTAGCGGATCGTGCCGCCGGAGGGTTCGAGCAGCCGGCTGATCAGCCGGCCGGTCGTGGACTTGCCGCAGCCGGACTCGCCGACCAGGCCCACGCTCTCCCCCGCCGCGACCGACAGGTCGATGCCGTCCACCGCGCGCACGTGCAGCATCTTGCGGCGGACCAGACCGCCCCCCTTGACGGGGAAGTACTTGACCAGGCCCCGCACGTCGAGCAGCGGCTCGCCGGGCGACTCGGGCGCGGGGTCCGGGGTCGGCGCCGGGGACTCGCTGATCGTCTCGGTCATCGTCGTTACTCCTGCTTTCTACCGTCGTCGGCCGGGCTGGGGCGGTCAGCCGAGCAGCGGACGGACGTCGTCGATGAAGATCCGCTGCTTGTCCTCGGCACTGAGGTGGCACGCGGCGCCGCGGCCGTCCACCAGGGCGAGCGGCGGGCGCTCGCTCGAACAGCGATCGCCGCCCACCGCGTCGACGTAGTCGCACCGCGGGTGGAACGGGCAACCCGAGGGCGGCGCCAGCAGGCTCGGCGGGGTGCCGCGCACCGGCCGCAGCGGAATGTCGACGTCGCCCGACAGGTTGGGCATCGAGGACAGCAGCCCCCACGTGTACGGATGCCGGGGGTTCTTCAGCACCTCGCGCACGGAGCCCTTCTCCACACTGCGCCCCGCGTACATCACCAGCACGTCGTGCGCCATCGACGCGATCACGCCGAGGTCGTGCGTGATGAACAGGATCGCGGTGCCGAACTCGTCCTGGAGATCCCGCAACAGATCGAGGATCTGCGCCTGGACCGTCACGTCGAGCGCGGTCGTCGGCTCGTCGGCGATCAGCAGGTCGGGGTCGCAGACGAGGGACATCGCGATCATCGCGCGCTGGCGCATACCGCCGGAGAAGTGGTGCGGATAGTCGTTCACGCGGGTCTTGGGGTTGGGGATGCCGACCCGGTCCAGCATCTCGATGGCCCGCGCGTGCGCGTCGTGCCGATTGGCGCCCGTGTGCCGGCGGTAGGACTCGGCGATCTGCTCGCCGACCGTGTAGAACGGCGACAGCGCGGTCAGCGGGTCCTGGAAGATCATCGAGATCCGTCGCCCGCGCAGGTCGCGCAGTTTGCGCTCGGGCATCCCGACCAACTCGTGACCGTCGAACCGGATCTCGCCGTGGATCCTGGTCCGCTCGCGGTTGTGCAGCCCCAGGATGGTCAGCGAGGAGACCGACTTGCCCGATCCGGACTCGCCGACGATACCGAGCGTGCGGCCCTTCTCGACGTCGAAGGACAACCCGTCGACGGCCTTGACCACACCGTCCTCGGTGTTGAAGTGGACCTGGAGATCGCGGACCGACAGGAACGCGTCGGGTCGGTCGCCGGATCCGCTCGAATCCCGCTGCTTGACCAGACTCGGGGTGCCGTCGGTGGTGTCGGTGCCGGCGGCCATGTCCTGCTCCCGGGCCTGTTCGTCGGAGACCGTGGCATCCCTGGATGCCGCGGCCGTGGTGGGCTTGGTGGACGCTCCGGAGGGAGCGGGGCTCGTGGCCGCGCTGCGGCGCAGTCTCATCGCGGGCCGCCCGTCATGACAGCCGCACCCGGGGGTCGATGGCCGCGTACGCCATGTCCACGGCGAGGTTCGCGAGCATCGTGAAGGTGGCCGCGACCATCACCACGCCCATCATCATCGGCAGGTCCGAGTCGACCACCGAGGTCACCGCGAGCATGCCGATGCCGTGCAGGCTGAAGGTGGACTCGGTGATGATCGTGCCGCTCATCAGGACGCCGATGTCGACGCCCAGGACGGTGACGATCGGGCTGAGCGCGCCGCGGAAGGCGTGTTTGAGGTAGACGCTGCGGCCGGACAGACCCTTGGCCTTGAGTGTTCGGACGTAGTCCTCGGACAACACGTCGACCATGGTGGATCTGGTGAGGCGGCAGTACATCGCCATATGGATCGTCATCAGACACACCCACGGCAGCAGCAACGCGGATACCCATCCTCCGGGATCACCGAAGAACGATGGGGGGTCCGTCGGGCGGTCGAGCCATCCGAGTTGCTGGACGAAGACGTAGATGAACAGCGGGCCCAGCACGTAGATCGGGGCGGAGCCACTGAGCAGCGCGACACCGGTGGTCACCTTGTCCGTGGCCTTGCCGCGCTTGAGCGCGGCCAACACGCCCATCCCGATGCCGATCCCGATGCTCAGCACGATCGCACCGATCGCGAGCGACAGGGTCACGGGGAATCGGTCGGCCAACTTGTCGAAGACGTTCTCGTTGTTGGCGAACGAGTAGCCCAGGCACGGCGCGTCGCACACCTTGTCGCCGATGGTGCGCCCCGTGAAGATCCCCGAGATGAAGATCCAGAACTGTTCGATGAGGGGTTTGTCCAGGCCGAGGTTCTGCCGGACGACTTCGCGCATCTCCGGGGTGCAGTTGCGACCGCACGAAAGTCGTACGACGTCGTCGGCGCCGGAGGCCGCGAAGAAGAGATAGAAGGTGATGCCGCTGACGACGAGCAGGATCGCCACTACGCCGATCAGCCGACGGACCAGGAATCGAAGCATGAGGCCGGGCTTCCTCCGCGATGTGCCCAGAGGGTGATCCGTCCCGTCGCGTTCGGTCCGGGACCCCGACCTCGGGGTCCCGGACCGAACGCTTCACCGTCGGATCAACCGGAAGAGGGGCTGACGGCTACTACTTGACGAAGATGTTGTGCAGGTCGATCGCACCGTGGGTGTTCAATCCGGCCCCACCGATCTGCGGGCCGTAGACGAGACGGTGCCGCTGGTACAGGTACGGGATCGTCGGCACGTCTTCCATGATCTTCTGGTCCAGCTTCATCCACTCGACGGCCTGCTGGTTCACGTCCGCGATCTTGAGGATCCGGTCGATCTCCGTGTTCACGCTCGGGTTGTTGTACTGCGAGTAGTTCTCACCGTCGTCGACGATCTTGCGGCCGTCGAAGACCGGGGTGTAGACGGTGGCGCCGGTCGGCCAGTCCGCGCCCCAGCCGGCCCAGTACAGGTCGCAGGGGGTGTCCAGCTTGCCGATGACGTCGTAGTACTCCTTGTCGGAGATCTCCTTGCGCTCCATCTGGAAGCCCGCCTTGTTCAGCGAGTCGATGATGGGCAGCGCGCGCTCCTGCTGGGTCTTCGAGGTGGTGAAGCAGAAGACGACCTTCTGGCCGACCTTGCCCGCCGCTTCCAGCATCTGCTTGGCCTTGGCCTGGTCACCGTCCGGCGGCAGACCGTCGAACAGGCTCTTGTAGGGCGCGAAACCGAGCTGGGTGACCGACGCGAGCGAGTTCGCGAAGTCGCCGGCGGTCGGGCCGCCCTCGGCCAGTCGGGCCGAGTTGCGCGGGAACGCGGTCAGCATCGCCTTGCGGACGTTGACGTCGGTGATGCGCTTGTTGTTGATGTCCCAGCGGTTCGTGTACGGGCCCACGGCGTCGGTGACCCGGTTCTTCAGTGCCGGGTCGGTCGCGATCTGCTGCGCGAAGTTGGCGTCGGGGCGCTCGTTCAGGGTGAACGCGGCGGCGTCACTGCCGGCCGCGGCGGTCAGCCGCTGGAACTGCTGCGGAGCCGTGACCCCGAGCTCGAACTTGAACTGGTCCACGTACTGGTGCCGGATCGCGTCGGTGGCCGGATCCCAGTTCGTGTTCTTGTCCAGGACCAGTGCCTTGTCCGGCTCGTGCGTGGTGACCTTGTACGGACCGCTCGCGAACGGCTTGCGGTCGTTGTCGTCCTTGGTCTCCTTGGCCTTGGGCATCGGCGAAGAGGTGCCCATGGCGACCGCGAAGGGGAAGTCGGGGTGCGGTTCGGTCAACTTGAAGATGATCGTCTTCGCGTCGGGCACCTCGATCTTGTCCGGGCCCAACTCCTTGCCGTTGAACGGGCCCTCGTAGACCTCGAAGTAGTTCTCACTGCCCGTCAGCCACTGCTGCACCCACTTGGGGCCCTGGTTGTAGGCCTTGTGGAAGGAGCGCTCCACGCCGTACTTGACGTCCGCCGCGACGATCGGCGAACCGTCCTCGTACTTGAGGTTGTCCTTCAGGGTGAACTTCCAGGTCTTGCCACCGTCGGTGGTGGTGCCCGGGTCGGTGGCCAGGTCACCCACGAGCGTGGTCTTGTCGCCCTCCTTCTTGTAGAAGGTCAGGCGCCGGGAGACCAGTTCGGAGATGGTCATCAGGTTGCTGACGTACGCGCGCTGCGGGTCGAGGTGGGAGAAGCCGCTGCGGTTGAGGACGCCGGCGACCCCGCCCTTCTTGGCCCCGGGGATCTCGGGAGCGGGCCCCTTCGAGTCCGCGGCCGTACCCACGGAGACCGCCGCGGTCTTGGCCTGCGGCTTGCCCTGCTCTTCCTTCTCGTCCCCGCCACCGCTGCTGCACGCGGATGCCGAGGCCGCGAGGGCCCCCACTGCGAGCAACGCGGCGAACCGGTGCTTCCCCGACGTTTTCATGTAATCCCCTCATCAGAAAATCCGGGTTCACCCGGCTGTGCTTTACGACATGCAGGAAGTGCCAGAAGCAGACTTGAAGGCCGCGACGGGATGCGGTTTATGCGCGTCGACCCGGGAGGCGACCGTGCTCGGTCACCGGTTGGCCTTGGGGTCCAGTGCGTCGCGAACCGAGTCGCCGAAGAGGTTGAAGGCGAGCACGAAGATCACCATCGCGGCGGCCGGGAAGGCCATGTAGGTGACGTCGCTCTGCATGTTCTCGAAGCCCTTGTGGATCATCCGGCCCCAGTCGGGGGTCGGCTCCGTCATGCCGACACCGAGGAAGGAGAGCGCGGCCTCGGTGGTGACGTAGGTCGGCACCTCGATCGTCGCCACGATCAGGATCGGGGTCCACAGGTTGGGCAGGAGCTCGCGGAAGATGATCCGCCTGGAGCTCGCGCCGCTGATCTTGGCGGCTTCGATGAACTCGCGTTCACGCATCGACAACACCTGCCCGCGCAGGATCCGGGCGATCCGGGTCCAGCCGAAGAGCGACAGCACGATGATCAGCGCGGTGGCCCTGAGCCAGGTCGGCGTGGTCTCGCGGTCGCTCACGAACAGCGCGAGGGCGATCGGCGTGAAGGCGATGAAGAAGAGCTGCGAGGGCATCGCCAGGAGGGTGTCGATGACGCGGCTGATCACGTAGTCGGTCCGGCCGCCGAGGTAGCCGGCCGTGATCCCCAGGATGGTGCCGGTGATCGTGACGATCAGGACCACGATGATCGCGAGCAGCAGGGACGTCCGGATGCCGTAGACGAGTTGGGTCAGCACGTCCCGACCCAGCGTCGGCTCGATGCCGAACCAGTAGTCCCCGGACATGCCACCGTTGGGCGCGATCGGGAAGCCGCGAGAGTTGAGCAGCCCGGGCTCGGTCTGGCCGTAACGCGTGTAAGGGTCCTTGCCGTACAGCTTGGAGATCAAGGGCGCGGCAAAAGCGATCACGAAAAAGAAAATCACTATGGCCGTCGAGACCATACCGATACGATCCTTGCGAAAGCGCCGCCAGGCCAGTTGGCTCGGCGAGCGCCCCACTATCTCTTTCGGTACGGCGCCGACGCCCGTTTTGTCGAGCATCGCGCCGGGTTCCCCTGAAGCCGGGGGTCCGCCCGCTTCCGGGACCAGCTGGGGTTGCATGGTCATTGCCGCAAATACCCCCGAGGTGAGGTCGGGTTCGACCGAGTGCCGTTTGGTTTGGTGGCCGCACGGACTCTCGCAACCCAATTACCCGGACGTCAAGAGGCAGTCAGAGTAAACCTTGAAACGAAAAGTAATTAACATTTACGTTTCTTTAAAACTTCGAAGTTGATCGATTATTGACCGATTATTTCGCGCACATAGCCAACATAACGAATATAACCGGGCAAAGATATCGACTTGGTCTCAGCATGCGAAAAGCCGGTGACCTGCGGGTTCGACCGCAGGTCACCGGCTCGTTTCGGGTCGCTCGACGGCGACCGTCAACCGATCAGCGCTTGGCGCGCGAGGCCGTGCGGCCACGCTCCTTCTGATCGAGAACGACCTTGCGGATGCGCACGGTCTCCGGGGTCACCTCGATGCACTCGTCCTCGCGGCAGAACTCCAGCGCCTGCTCCAGCGAGAGCCTGCGCGGCGGGATCAGCTTCTCGGTCTCGTCGGAGGTCGACGAGCGCATGTTGGTGAGCTTCTTCTCCTTGGTGATGTTGACGTCCATGTCGTCGGCGCGCGAGTTCTCGCCGACGATCATGCCCTCGTACACCTCGGTCGTCGGCTCGACGAACATCTGGCCGCGCTCCTGCAGGTTCATCATCGCGAACGGCGTCGCGACACCCGCCCGGTCGGCGACCAGGGAGCCGTTGTTGCGGGTCCGGATCTCGCCGAACCACGGCTCGTAGCCCTCGTGCACGCTGTGCGCGATGCCGGTGCCCCGGGTGTCCGTGAGGAACTCGGTGCGGAAGCCGATCAGGCCGCGCGCGGGCACCACGAACTCCATCCGGATCCAGCCGGTGCCGTGGTTGGTCATGGTCTCCATACGGCCCTTGCGGGACGCCAGGAGCTGGGTGATCCCGCCGAGGTACTCCTCGGGCGAGTCGATGGTCAGGCGCTCCACCGGCTCGTGGATCTTGCCGTTGACCTCGCGGGTGACCACCTGCGGCTTGCCGACGGTGAGCTCGAAGCCCTCCCGGCGCATGGTCTCGACCAGGATCGCCAGCGCGAGCTCGCCGCGGCCCTGGACCTCCCACGTGTCGGGACGCTCGGTGGGCAGCACGCGCAGCGACACGTTGCCGACCAGTTCGCGCTCCAGGCGGTCCTTCACCAGGCGCGCGGTGACCTTGTGGCCCTTGCCGCCCTTGCCGACCAGCGGCGAGGTGTTGGTGCCGATGGTCATCGAGATCGCGGGCTCGTCCACCGTGATCAGCGGCAGCGGACGCGGGTCCTCGGCGTCGGCGATGGTGTCGCCGATCATGATGTCCGGGATGCCGGCGATGGCGATGATGTCACCGGGGCCGGCCGACTCGGCGGGCTTGCGCTCGAGCTGGTCGGTCATCAGCAGCTCGGTGATCTTGACCCGCTCGATGGTGCCGTCGTGCCGGCACCACGAGGCCTGCTGGCCCTTGCGGATGGTGCCCTGGTGCACGCGGCACAGCGCGATCCGGCCGAGGAAGTTGGACGCGTCCAGGTTGGTCACGTGCGCCTGGAGCGGCGCGCCCTCCTCGTACTCCGGGGCGGGGATGGAGTCCAGGATGGCCTGGAAGAACGGCTCCAGGCTGTCGCTGTCGGTCGGCACGGAACCGTCCGCGGGGCGCACGAGGGTGGCCACACCGTCCCGCGCGCACGCGTAGACGATGGGGAACTCGATCTGCTCCTCGGTCGCGTCCAGGTCCATGAACAGCTCGTAGGTCTCGTCGACGACCTCGGAGATGCGCGAGTCGGGACGGTCGACCTTGTTGATGCACAGGATGACCGGCATCTTCGCCGCGAGCGCCTTGCGGAGCACGAAACGGGTCTGCGGAAGCGGGCCTTCCGAAGCGTCGACGAGCAGCACGACACCGTCCACCATCGACAGACCGCGCTCCACCTCTCCGCCGAAGTCGGCGTGGCCGGGCGTGTCGATGATGTTGATGGTGACCGTGGGGCCACCGTCCTTGGGGTGATAGGCGACGGCGGTGTTCTTCGCGAGAATGGTGATGCCCTTCTCGCGCTCCAAGTCGTTGGAGTCCATCACCCGATCGTCCATCTGGTGGTGGGCACTGAACGTGCCCGCCTGCTTCAGCATGGCGTCGACGAGGGTGGTCTTGCCGTGGTCGACGTGGGCGACGATGGCGACGTTGCGGATGTCATGGCGCGTGGGCACGGCTGCGTGTCTCTCGGCTTCAGTCGGGGATGCTACGGACGGGCCGGCGACCGCGAGCCTCCTCAGCCGCGCGATGAGCATCGCGCGAACCGGCCTGCCTCCTCGGCGCCAAGGTCAATCGTACGGGGAGGAGCGTCCTGCGCTCGGTCCCGGAGCCCGCCGGCCGCCGTTCGAGGCCCCCACAGGGCAGAATCCGTAGGTGTGAGCGAGTCTGGCGAATCTTTCAACGAGCGCATCCGCAAACGGTGGTCCAGGCGGGCCGCGGACCGGCCGGACGGGACTTTTGGACCTGTTCCGGCCGATATGGGGGCCGACGCGACGCCTCCACCGTCCGACCAGGGCACCCCGGCGGGGCGAGCCCGACTGCTCTACGAGCGGGCCACCGAGGCCTATCGCGACGGCGATGTCGCAATGGTCGAACAATTGGCCGATCTCATCCCCGAGGGCCCCGAAAGTGAGCCCTATCGCACTTTCGCGCGGGTCCAGGCGCTGGAGGCGCACGCGGACGACGCCGCCGCGGCGGCGGTCGCGCGGGCCTATCTGGACCGCATCGGTCCGAGCCATCCCGCCTGGGACACCGGTCGCGCGTTGTTCGGCGAGGTGATGGTGCAGGCGCTCATCATGGGCACGGTGCCGCTCGCGGACAACCTGGCCGCCGCCGAGGAGGCCCTGCGCAAGCCCGAGGACTCCTACCGGCACCCGTCGGGCGCGACCATCCGCTTCGAGTCCGAGGACGAGGAGCCGCTGCTGATGGTGCTGCACGGAAATGCGACGAAGGCGGTACGAGCCGCCAAACGCCTCGTCGCGACGGAAAAGCGGTCGTCTCGCGCCGGTCACGCCGACGCCTTGTGCACGTTCGCCCTGTGTGTCTGCGCCGCGGGCGACATCACCGCCGCCCGCGCGGCGCTCGTGGAAGCGGAGGGGATTCTTCCGGGCCGTCCGCGCATCGCCGCGACCCGCGCCCGGGTGGAATCCAGCCCGGCCGCCACATTGCGCTCGGAAGATCGTTAAACCTCGACTTTCCCGAGCCTCGCCGAGAGGTTCGAACCCCGTTCGACCTGATCACCGGAATTCGATCTTGTTTATCGAAGATCGAATTCCGGTGATCTTTGTTTCGGTGATCATGTTTTTCCGATCTGTGACCCATCAGATCCACGAAACACTTTCCTTCGATTGATCGTTCGCGCCAGACTGCCGACGTTCCCACCTCGGGAATCAATGGCAAGTCCGCAACACCATCCCCATCCGCCGGCCCCCGACGACGTGGCGCCGGAAAAGCAGGAGGTGAGCGCGATCTTGACGACTCGGGCGCACGAGGACCTGGCCCAGGCCAGGCGCAGGCTCGACGATCTGGCACGCGCGGCGCGCGCGCTGCGCCGCACGCTCGGCGACACATACGGCGTTCGCAGACTCTGCGACGACGTGGAACGGGCTCGAACCAGTCTCGCCTTCCTGGCCGAGACGGTCGCCGAGAGCGAACCGGCGGACGCTCCCGTCCCGACGCCGGTCGAAGTGATGTCCGACCTGCCTTACGACCCGATCCTCTTCGCGGACGCGGACGACGAAGGTGTGGGCGGCATGCGTCCGCCCCACCGAACAGGAAGGTGACGTCTTGGCTACAGGGACGACGGGACCCGCCGGCAGCACCGGCACCAACGCGCCCGGCCGGGCCCAAATCCAGGCCCGGCATCTGCGCACGGACCGCTGGTGGCTCTCGCCGGCGGTGACGGTGGCCATCCTGTCCGCGTTCATCGTCTACTCGACCTGGCGCGCGTTCGCGAACGACGACTACTTCGCCGAGCCGTACGTGTCGCCGTTCTACTCGCCGTGTCTGGCATCCAAGTGCGACAGCATGCCGATGAGCGCCAACGCGCCGCTCTTCGGCGACTGGTGGGGGTTGTCCCCGGCGCTGCTGATCCTGATCTTCCCGCTGGGCTTCCGGCTGACCTGCTACTACTACCGCAAGGCCTACTACCGGGGGTTCTGGGCGTCGCCGTCGGCGTGCGCGGTCCCCGAGCCGCGCGGCAGGTACTCGGGCGAGACCCGGTTCCCGCTGATCATGCAGAACATCCACCGCTACTTCTTCTACTTCGCCGGCGTGGTGGCGGTGATCCTGTCCTGGGACGTGCTGATCGCCTTCCGCGACGAGCACGGCGCCTGGGGGCACATGGGGCTCGGCACCCTGGTGCTGCTCGCGAACGTCCTGCTGATCTGGGCGTACACGCTCTCCTGCCACTCGTGCCGACACATCGTCGGCGGCAAGCTCAAGCACTTCTCCAAGCACCCGGTGCGCTACCGCTTGTGGGGCTACGTCAGCAGGCTCAACGGCCGCCACATGGAACTGGCCTGGGCCTCGCTGTTCAGCGTCGCGCTGGCCGACCTGTACGTGTACCTGGTCGCGAGCAACGTCTTCGACGACCCCCGCTTCTTCTGAGCAACCGGCTCGCCCTCGGGCCGCGAAACCCTCCGCACCTGCCCGACCCCGTACATCTGCCCAGCCCAGTACAGGAGTTGCCCTCGTGTCCGAAGTGGAACGTCATTCGTACGACGTGGTCGTGATCGGCGCGGGCGGCGCCGGGTTGCGGGCCGCGATCGAGGCCCGCATGCGCGGCATGCGTACCGCCGTCGTCTGCAAGTCGCTGTTCGGCAAGGCCCACACGGTGATGGCCGAGGGCGGCATCGCCGCCTCGATGGGCAACGTGAACTCGCAGGACAGCTGGAAGGTGCACTTCCGCGACACGATGCGTGGCGGCAAGTTCCTCAACCACTGGCGGATGGCCGAACTGCATGCCAAGGAAGCACCCGACCGGGTCTGGGAGTTGGAGTCCTGGGGCGCGCTGTTCGACCGCACCGCGGATGGCCGGATCAGCCAGCGCAACTTCGGCGGCCACGAGTACCCGCGACTGGCGCACGTCGGCGACCGCACCGGGTTGGAACTGATCCGCACCCTGCAGCAGCAGATCGTCGCCCTGCAACAGCAGGACGAGCGCGAGTTCGGCGACCCCGAGGCGCGACTGAAGGTCTTTCAGGAGTGCACCATCACCCGCCTGTTGACCGTCCCGGACGCCGGTTCCGACACCGGCAACCGGATCACCGGCGCATTCGGCTACTGGCGCGAGTCGGGCCGCTTCACCGTCTTCGACGCACCGGCCGTCGTGCTCGCCACCGGCGGGATCGGCAAGGGCTTCAAGGTGACCTCGAACTCGTGGGAGTACACCGGCGACGGCCAGGCCCTCGCGCTGCTCGCGGGGGCGCCGCTGATCAACATGGAGTTCGTCCAGTTCCACCCGACCGGCATGGTCTGGCCACCGTCGGTGAAGGGCATCCTGGTCACCGAGTCGGTGCGCGGCGACGGCGGGGTCCTGCTCAACTCCGAGGGCAAGCGGTTCATGTTCGACTACATCCCGGACGTGTTCAAGGAGAAGTACGCCAAGTCCGAGGCCGAGGGCGACCGTTGGTACACCGACCAGGAGAACAACAAGCGCCCGCCCGAGCTGCTGCCCCGGGACGAGGTGGCGCGCGCGATCAACTCCGAGGTCAAGGCGGGCCGCGGCTCGCCGCACGGCGGGGTGTTCCTGACCGTGGTGGGCCGGATGGCGGGCGGCACCGAGGAGATCCGCCGCAAACTGCCTTCGATGTACCACCAGTTCAAGGAACTGGCCGACGTGGACATCACCGCCGAGGCGATGGAGGTCGGGCCCACCTGCCACTACGTGATGGGCGGGATCGCGGTGGACCCGGACACCGCGGCGACACCGGGCGTGCTCGGCCTGTACGCGGCCGGTGAGGTCGCCGGCGGCATGCACGGCAGCAATCGGCTCGGCGGCAACTCGCTGTCCGACCTGCTGGTGTTCGGCCGGCGCGCGGGCGAGCACGCGGCGCGCTACGCCGAGGGAATCGGCGAGGAGCGGCGCGAGGCCGCCGAGGCGCAGATCGACGCGGCCGCCGCCGAGGCTCTGGCCCCGTTCGCGGTGGAGAGCGCGGAGAACCCGTACACGGTCCACCAGGAGCTCCAGCAGACCATGAACGACCTGGTCGGCATCATCCGCCGGGAGGGCGAGATGACCGAGGCGCTGACCCGCCTGGAGGAGCTCAAGGCGCGCGCGGCCAAGGCCGGCGTGGAGGGCCATCGGCAGTACAACCCGGGCTGGCACCTGGCCCTGGACCTGCGGAACATGTTGCTGGTCTGCGAGTGCGTGGCGCGCTCGGCACTGGAACGCCGGGAGAGCCGGGGCGGGCACACCCGCGACGACTTCCCGGCGATGTCGGCCGAGTGGCGTCGGGTGGTGCTCGCGTGCTCGATCGTCGACCCGGACGCGGAACACCTGTCCGTGGCCCTGACCCGGAGCGAGGCCGTGCCGATGCGCGCCGACCTGCTCGAACTCTTCGAGCGCGACGAGCTGAAGAAGTATCTGACCGACGCAGAACTTCCCGGGGAGGACGGCTGATGTCCTACAAGGCGGACTTTCGCATCTGGCGCGGCGACGTCGACGGCGGCGAGCTGCGCGACTTCAAGGTCGAGGTGAACGAGGGCGAGGTCGTCCTCGACATCATCCACCGCCTCCAGGCCACCCAGGCCCCGGATCTCGCGGTGCGCTGGAACTGCAAGGCGGGCAAGTGCGGTTCGTGCAGCGCGGAGATCAACGGCCGCCCCCGGCTGCTGTGCATGACCCGGATGAGCACGTTCACGCCGGAGGAGGTGGTCACGGTCACCCCGATGCGCACGTTCCCGGTGATCCGCGACCTGGTCACCGACGTGTCGTTCAACTACGCCAAGGCCCGGCAGGTGCCCTCGTTCACCCCGCCTGCGGACCTGAAGCCGGGCGAGTACCGGATGCAGCAGGTCGACGTCGAGCGTTCGCAGGAGTTCCGCAAGTGCATCGAGTGCTTCCTGTGCCAGAACACCTGCCACGTCATCCGTGACTTCGAGGACAACAAGGCGGCCTTCTCCGGCCCCCGCTTCCTGATGCGGATCGCCGAGTTGGACATGCACCCCCTGGACGTCGCGGACCGACAAAAGGCCGCCCAGGAGGAGCACGGCCTGGGACTGTGCAACATCACCAAGTGTTGTACGGACGTGTGTCCCGAGAACATCCACATCACCGACAACGCGCTGATCCCGATGAAGGAGCGGGTGGCGGACCGCAAGTACGACCCGCTGGTGTGGCTGGGCAACAAGATCCGGCGGCGGGGGTCGGGGGACTGACACGGCGGGGCGGCCGGCGGTTCGGATTTGTGGGTCGTTCACGTCCGACACCGCTCCGCCGTCTACGGAACGTGATCACAGCCGGCCCCGCGTAGGCTTTCCGGCACCTTTTCGAGATGGCGAAAGGGCCGGGCTCGTCCGAGCCCGACCCTTTCGATCCGCACGCCCGACGCCCTGTGCAACGTCTGGTCGCGGGTCGGTCACACGTTGAAGCGGAACTCCACCACGTCGCCGTCCTGCATGATGTAGTCCTTGCCCTCCATGCGGGCCTTGCCCTTGGTGCGGGCCTCGGCGCGGCTGCCGGTTTCGACCAGGTCGTCGAAGCCGATCACCTCGGCCTTGATGAAGCCGCGCTGGAAGTCGGTGTGGATCACGCCGGCGGCCTCGGGGGCGGTGGCGCCCTTGGCGACCGTCCAGGCGCGGGCCTCCTTGGGGCCGGCCGTGAGGTAGGTCTGCAGACCCAGGGTGTCGAAGCCGACCCGGGCCAGGATCGACAGGCCGGACTCCTCCTGGCCCAGGCTCTGGAGCAGTTCCAAGGCCTCGGCCTCGTCCAGCTCGATCAGCTCGGACTCGATCTTGGCGTCCAGGAAGATCGCCTCGGCCGGTGCGACCAGCTCGCGCAGTTCGTTCTTGAGCTCCTCGTTGACCAGCTCGTCCTCGTCGACGTTGAAGACGTACAGGAACGGCTTGGCGGTGAGCAGGTGCAGCTCGCGCAGCGGCTCCGGGTCGAGGCCGGCGGCGAAGACCGTGGTGCCCGCCTCCAGCACCTCCTTGGCCTTCTCCACGGCGGCGGCCACCGCGACCTTGTCCTTCTGCAGGCGCGAGTCCTTCTGGAGGCGCGGCAGGACCTTCTCGATCGTCTGCAGGTCGGCCAGGATCAGCTCGGTCTCGATGATCTCCTTGTCGTCGGCCGGCGAGATCTTGCCGTCGACGTGCACCACGTCCGGGTCGGTGAAGACCCGGATGACCTGGCAGATCGCGTCCGACTCGCGGATGTTGGCGAGGAACTTGTTGCCCAGGCCCTCACCCTCGGAGGCGCCGCGCACGATGCCCGCGATGTCCACGAAGTCGACGGTCGCCGGGACCTTCTTGGCCGATCCGAAGATCTCGGCCAGCGTGTCCAGACGCGGGTCCGGCACGCCCACCACGCCCACGTTCGGCTCGATGGTCGCGAACGGGTAGTTCGCCGCGAGCACGTCGTTCTTGGTCAGGGCGTTGAAGAGCGTCGACTTGCCGACGTTGGGCAGGCCGACGATTCCGATGGTGAGCGACAACTGGATTCCCTGGCTTCTCGGCGATCGATGTGGCGCACTGCGGACATACAAGCGCCTGCGGAAAGTGTAGGTGGTGGCCTGTGGCCAGTAGCATCCCTGGTTTCGTACGACGGCCACTCAACGACGGGGACATCGATGAGCCGCACCTCGAACACCAGCCACAACCGCAGGCAGCTGATGGACGGCGTCCTGTGGGAGTCCAAGCCGATGCGGATCCTGCTGCTCACCGCGTTCGTCCCGGTCGCGCTCGGCCTGTTCGACGTGGCCGGCCTCGGGCTGCCGACCGTCGTGGCCTTCGCGCTCTACGGCGGGCTCGGCCTCTTCGTCCTGCTCGGCTTCGCGCTCTACCAGTACCGCAAGTTGTCGATCGGGCCCAATGGTCTGGTTTTCCACGGCCTGTTCCGTACCCGCGGCCTGCGTTGGGAGGAGATCGCCGCGGTCGAGGTCAAGCTCAAGGTCAACGGCGGGGACACGCCCTGCTACGCGGTCGTGCGCTGCGGGATGCGCGCCGGTGGCCGGAAGCAGCACACGATCAACTTCCTGGACAAGCGGATGTTGCCCTATCTGGCCGTGGACCTGCGTTGGTACGCGGCGTCCCGCGGCATCCCGGTCCAGGTCAAGAGCACCGACGAGGTGGTCCGCGCGGTGGAGCTGGTGGAAAGCGGCGCCCAGGTGTGACCTCCGGCCCCGGGACCCGGAACGGGCCCACGACCCGACCTCGGCCCCGAACCCGGCTCCGGCCGCCGACCGAGACCCGCCACGTCCGAACCCCCACGGCCGCCGTGCCCGCCCCGCCCCCGGCGGCCCCGTGCGCCCGTCGGCCGGAATTGCTCGCCCGAAACCGCCACCAATCCCGCCCGAACAAGCGTCCTCCCTGGTGAACCCCGAGGAATCGGGGCAGGAACGGATCGGTCGAGGACGAGGTGAGCGGCGACCGGGCGGACGGTTCGACACAGGCGGGGTGAGGTTTTTCGTGTTCTTGGACGGGTTTGACCGTGATGCGGCAATACCGTGTGTGGATGGAACAGCGCAGCCGAGCGGGAGCGCGTCCCGTACCGACCCGCAACCCACCGAAACGGCCTCCCGTGCCGGCACCCGGACGAGGTGAGGCCGTGCGCCGTCGACCCGACCCGTCCGCCCCGCCGCCCGCGACGCCGGCGGCCGGCCGCGAGTTGCCCCGGGGCCGGAACGGGAGCCACCCGGCCCGAGCACAGGGCCGACCGCGTCGGCCCGCCCCACCGCGCCGGGCGAACGGTGCCCCGGGCGGGTCGCGGATGTCCGGCAGCAGCCTGACCGCCGCGGGCGCGGCCGTGTTCGGCTTCGGCGGCACGCTGCTCGGCGGCCTCGTCGATCACCTGGCGACCGACGAACTCGGCTTCGTGTTCGGCCTCGCGTTCCTGCTCAGCTCGGTGTTCGTGGCCTGGAAGGTACGCACCCAGGACTGGATCGCCGCGATCATCACGCCCCCGATCGCGTTCGCCGCGACCGTCGTGCTCGTGAGCACGTTCCTGGGTGCCGACACCCAGGAGACCTATCTCTCCCGGGTGGGCCTGGACCTGATCACCGCGCTGTCCTTCAAGGCCGGCCTGCTGTGGGGCGGTACCGCCCTGGCCGGCGTCGTCGTCCTCGTCAAGCGCCGAGCGGCCGACCACCCCTGATCCGGGCGCGCCCCCGCCCATGACGCCGCAGGGCCCATCCGATCGCTCGGACGGGCCCACAGCACGACTTCTTCGGTTCTGCGATCCCGCGACGACCTCGCGACGCCCCACCCGACTCCGGTTCGCCCACCCCTCAGGTGTTGCGCAGATCCCGGCGCAGCTCCTGCGGCAGCGCGAACTGCAGCCGTTCCTCGACCGACCGGTGGATGTGCACGTCGGCGAAGCCGCGCTCGGCCAGCCACGCGAGCACGCCGTCCACGAGCACCTCGGGCACCGACGCGCCGGAGGTGACGCCGACCGTGCCGACCCCCTCCAGCCACTCGTCCTTCAGCTCTTCCGCGTAGTCCACCAGGTACGACGCCCGCGCGCCCGCCTCCAGTGCGACCTCGACCAGGCGCACCGAGTTGGACGAGTTGGTCGAGCCGACCACGATCACCAGGTCGGACTCGGCGGCGATCTGCTTCACCGCGACCTGGCGGTTCTGCGTCGCATAGCAGATGTCGTCGCTCGGCGGGTCCATCAGCAGCGGGAGCTTCTTGCGCAGCTCCTTGACCGTGGCGACGGTCTCGTCCACGGACAGCGTGGTCTGGGAGAGCCACGCCACCTTCGACGGGTCGCGCACCTCGACGTTCGCGACGCCCTCGGGGCCGTCCACCAGGTGGATGTGATCGGGCGCCTCACCGGCGGTGCCGATCACCTCCTCGTGACCCTCGTGGCCGATCAGGAGGATGTCGTAGCCCTCCTCGGCGAAGCGCACGGCCTCCTTGTGCACCTTGGTCACGAGCGGACACGTGGCGTCGATCGTGCGCAGCGAGCGGGCCGCCGCCTCCTCGTGCACCACGGGAGCCACACCGTGGGCGGAGAAGACGACCGTGGCGCCCTCGGGCACCTCCGCCGTCTCGTCCACGAAGATCGCGCCGCGCTTCTCCAGCGTCTCGACGACGTATTTGTTGTGCACGATCTGCTTGCGCACGTACACCGGCGCACCGTACAGATCGAGGGCCTTCTCGACGGTCTCGACGGCTCGGTCGACGCCCGCGCAGTACCCCCGGGGGGCGGCGAGCAGGACGCGGCTGGTTGACGACATGGATCCATCGTACGGGCGCTCCCGGGTGATCCACCCGGCTCCGCGCGGCATAGCGCACGTAATAGGGTCCTTTGTCGGAGCCGGCCCTCGAAGCGTCGCGCCTCCCGGGTCCCGATCCGTCAAGGCCACCGAGACGTCCCGGACCGGACCCGGCCCGCCCACGCCGTCCACGGGAAGACGTCGGATGCCCTTCAGCTCAGCGGAACGGCCCGGAAACGACACCTCCCGCCGATCGGAGCCCGCGAAGCGGCGCCGGGTCAGCTGGGACCTCCTGCGGGTGGCGTTCGTGGCGCTGGTGCTGCTGTTCCACGGCACCTACCTGGCCCGGCAGTGGCACCCCGAACTGGTCGCCCGCCCGTTCGTCTTTCCGTACCAGTTGGGCGCGAGCCTGCTCCTGGTGGTCTCCGGCTACTTCGCCGCGGTCTCGCTGCGCAGGGGCGACGTGGTCCGCTGGTGGGTCGGCCGGATGGCGCGCATGTTGCCCGCCTTCTTCGTCGGCGTACTGGGTACCTCGCTGTTCCTGCGGCTGTGCGCACCCCCGGGGTGGTACGCGCCGAGCCTGCCCGACGTGCTCGCCAATCTGGCCATGTTGTGGAACTGGAAACCGCAGTCGTACACCTATGTGGACGCGGCCTATTGGACGATTCCGCTGCAACTGTTGTGGTTCACCGCGATCTTCGCGCTGTGGCGCGCACGGCGGGTGCACGGCGACGCGACGGTGCGCACGCTGTGGCTGGTGGTGTGCCTGGAACTGGTCCTGCTACCGCCCCGGTTGCACCTGCAGTCGGAGGCGTTCCGCACCCTCTACGACGGGTTCGGGCTGTACCGCGTGCACCTGTTCGTGGCGGGCATCGCCGTGCAGTTGTGGTCGCGGCGCCGGATCCGCGGCCCGCATGCGGTGTTCCTGCTCGGCGCGTGCGCGTTCGTCCACCTGTGCCAGACCCGGCACCCGTCCTGGACGGTCGGGCTGGTGCTGGGCATCGGCGCGATCTGCGTCGCGGCCCTGGGCCCGGACTGGGACCGGTTCCTGCCCGCGTGGGTGGCCCGGCTCGCACAGTGGACGGCCGGCATCACGTACGCGATGTATCTGGTGCACCAGTCGATCGGCTATGTGGTGATGCGCCGGCTCCAGGACCACGGCGTGGGCGCGACGGGTCAGCTGCTCGCGCTGGGTGTACTGGCCGTGCTGCTCGGCTGGCTGCTCACGGTGCTGGTGGAGCGCCCCGCGCATCGCGCGATCATGCGCGGCTTCGACCGATTGCGGCCGACCGCCTGAGCGGCGACGGGCCGGCGCTCGGCGGCAGTGTGTGCGGCGGAGCGAGTGTCAGAGCCGGTACCTGGAGAAGAACGCCCACATCAGTTCATTGGCCGAGACCTCCTGGTTGATCCGGCCGAACCCGCGCACCTCGGTGCCCGCCGCGCCCGGCCAGGTGTGTCCCGCGTCGGACTGCGTGTACAGGACAACCGCCGCGCCGCCCGCACAGCCGGTGTACGCGGTGCGCTCGACGTGGCGGGACACGCGCGTACGCACCGGCGTGCTCGGGCAGTCGTCGATCGCGGCCCAGCGCCGCACCGCGTCGGTCACCGGGTAGGTCCAGCGCGACGCGATCCCGCCCTCGTAGGGGTTGGCCTGGTCGGCCAGGCCGTGCAGGGTCAGCACCGGGACCGGTCGGATCGGTCGGCACGGCGCCGGCCGGGCGCCGTCGGTGCCGTCCGCACGCAGACCCGCGACCGGGGCGATGGCCGCTATCCGCCGACTGAGCGTGCAGCCCAGCAGCGAGGTCATCCGGGCGCCGCCGGAGAACCCGGTCGCGTACACACGCCGATCGTCCAGGCACAACGAGCGGTCCAGCGCGTCCAGCGTGGCGCCGACGAAGCCGACCTCGTCCCGGCCGCCGACCGCGGCCGGGTGTCCGCCGTACAGCGGCACGCCGGGGATGTTCCAGGCCCGCCCGCCGGTCGAGCCCGGATAGCCCAGGCCGCCCTCCGGGACCGCGACCACGAAGCCGTAGCGCTCGGCGGACGCGCCCATGCCGGTGATCGCCATCTGCGCCGTGCCGGTGCTGTTGCTGCCGTGCAGGTTGAGCACCAGCGGTTGCGGATCCGCGCCGTCGTAACTCTGCGGGACGTACGCCTGGACCCGGTAGGTCTCGCCGGAGAAGGACACCGGGACGCTCACCCAGCCCTGTCGGTCCCGCCCGTTGCACCCGGTGTCCGCCGCGGCCGACCCGGTGGCGCCGGCCGGGTCGGCCTGGCGGGCGGTCAGCCGGGCCAGCGCGAACACCGCGAGCACCGCGGCGACCGCGGCGAACACCGCGAGCATCCGGGCCACCCGCAGGCCCGCGCACCGGGATCCCGCCACAGCCACCCCACCTCGTTCGGCGATCCGGGTCCGGATCCGGTTCGTTTCGGGAACCATGCATTTCGGAAAACACACGTGTTTCGCAAGCATGTCCCCGAACTCAGACGTTCGCGAACCGTCAAAGGTTGCCGCATGCGACGACCGCTCGGCACGTAGAGTTGTCCGCCATGACCGGGACCCGCATCGTCGTCGGCGCCGCGATCCTCCACCGAGGGCGCGTACTGGCCGCGTGCCGCAGCGCGCCGGCCGAGTTGGCGGGTGGTTGGGAGTTCCCCGGCGGCAAGGTCGAACCGGGCGAGAGCGAGTCCGCCGCGCTGGTGCGCGAGTGCCGCGAGGAGCTCGGCGCGACCGTGCGACCGGTTCGCCGACTGCCCGGGGCGTGGCCGCTCGCCCGGGGGTATGTACTGCACGTGTGGCTCGCCGACCTGGTCGCGGGCGAGCCCCGGGCGCTCCAGGATCACTCGGCGCTGCGCTGGCTGGGCCCGGACGAGATGTCCGACCTGGCCTGGCTGGCACCGGATCGCCCGGCGGCGGAACTGGTCGCCGTCGAGTTGGGCGGGCACGACGCACGGCAGGCACGGGAGCCGACAGCGCATTCGGGGGCGGTGCGGCCGCACCCGGGGGCCGGGCTTGAGAACGTGATCAACCGGGAAAACGGTCCGGAGTAGCAGCGACAAAGGGATCCGCCGTCCATGGAGCAGCGCCGACAAGCCGACCGGAATCCGGGGGACCCTGCCCGGCGATCCTCGGCGCCCGGATCCCTCTTCGAGCTCGTCCCGTCGGCCACGTGGGTGCTCGACGCCGACGGCCGGATCGTGATGTGGAGCGCCGCCGCCGAGCAGCTGTTCGGCTACCGGCGCGAGGACATCCTCGGCGCCCGCGCGGTCGACCTGGTGCATCCGCCGTTCACCGCCGCGCAGGAGGCGGCCACCCAGCAGGCGGTCGCGGGCGCGGACGTCTTCGCCGGCCTGTACACGATGCGCCGCGGCGACGGCACGCTGTGCACGGTCGAGTCGCGCGCGGCCTTCGCCGAGGACCTGGCCGGGAACCGCTACGTCCTGATCACCTCGATGGACTCGACGGTGGTGCGCAAGGTCGAGGCCGACCTGGCGATCCGCGAGGCGCTGTTCGACCAGTCGCCGATCGGGGTGGGCATCTTCGACGCCGACCTGCGCTACGTCGCGGTCAACGACGCGCTCGCCGCGATCAACCGGATCCCCGCCGAGGAGCACATCGGGCGCCGGCTCGAAGAGGTCCGTCCCGGGATGGACACCGAGCGGGTGCGCACGATCCAACAGCGCGTCCTGGAGACCGGCGAGCCCGTGGTCGACTCGCGGATCTTCGGCCCGATCCCCACCGACGGCAGCCCGCGCACCGTGTGGTCGATGTCGTACAACCGCCTGGAGGCGCCCGGCGGCCGGATCCTGGGCATCAGTTGCTCGCTGATCGACGTGACCGAGCGGCACTACGCGATGGTCAAGGTGGACGCCGCGCGCAAGCGCCTCGCGCTGCTGAACGAGGCCGGCACCCGGCTCGGCGCCACGTTGGACATCCCCCGGATCGCCGAGGAGCTGACCGCGTCGGTGGTGCCCGGCTTCGCCGATCTGGCCGCCGTGGACCTGCTGGAGGCGATCGTCCGGGGCGAGGAGATCCCACCCGGCGCGCACGCCGAGAAGGCCCGGCTGCAACGGGTCGCCTCACGCGGCGCGCGCCCGGGGCGGTACACCGACGAACTGCTCCGCCAGGGCAGCACGCTGGTCTACGCGGCCGACTCGACGTTCGGCCGCTGCCTGCGCACGGGCGGCTCGTACCTGATGCGCAACGTGCAGGACGACATGTACGACGAGCTGATCCACGACCCGGGCCGGGCCGAGGCCGCCCGCGCACTGGGCCTGCACACGATGATCGTGGTCCCGCTCAGCGCCCGCGGGGTGGTGCTGGGCACGATGTTGCTCGGGCGCGGCGAGGGCCGGCCGGCGTTCGACCCGGACGACCTCACGCTCGCCACCGAACTGGGCGCGCGAGCGGCCGTGTCGGTGGACAACGCACGGCTGTACCACCACCAGCGGGAGACCGCGGTGATGCTCCAGCGGAGCCTGTTGCCGCAGAACCTGCCGGAGTTGCCGGGCATCTCGGTCGCGCACCGCTACCTGCCGGGCAGCTCGGTGACCGAGGTGGGCGGCGACTGGTACGACGTGATCCCGCTGTCGGGCGGGCGGATCGGGCTCGTGGTCGGCGACGTGATGGGGCACGGTGTGCACGCGGCGGCGGTGATGGGCCAGCTGCGCACCGCGGTGCGCACGCTCGCAGGCCTGGAACTGCCGCCGGCCGAGGTGCTCGGGCACCTGGACGACATCGTGGTGGGGCTCGGCGAGTTGCACTACGCGACGTGTGTCTACGTGGTCTACGACCCGGTGGCGCGCACCTGCGAGTTCGCCAGCGCGGGCCACATGCCGCCGGTGCTGGTGCCGACGGGCGGGCGACCGCGCGTGATCGACAACCCGCCCGGCACGGTGCTGGGCGTGGGCGGCATCGGCTTCGAGCAGGGCGATTTCGCGGTCGAGTCGGGCAGCACGCTGGTGCTGTACACCGACGGCCTGGTGGAGACCCGGGACCGCTCCCTCGACGTGGGCATCAACCTGCTGTGCGATGCGATGGCGGGGCCGCCGGGCACACTGGAGCAGGTGGCCGACAAGATCCTGGCCGACGTGCACGAGGAGCCCGGCTTCGACGACGTGGCCCTGCTCGTGGCCCGCCTGGACGCGCTCGCCGAGGACTCGGTGGCGTCCTGGTGGCTGCCGGCCGAACCCGCCGTGGTCTCCCGCGCCCGGGAACTCGGCCGCAAGACCCTCTCCGAGTGGGGCCTGGACGCCCTGATCGACATCACCGAGCTGCTGGTCAGCGAACTGGTCACGAACGCACTTCGGTACGGCGCCGGCCCGATCCGACTCCGCCTGCTGCGCGGTCGGGCGCTCCTGTGCGAGGTCGCCGACGCGGGCACCACGCTGCCACGGATGCGCGAGGCGGAGGACACCGACGAGGGCGGCCGCGGCCTCCAACTGGTCAACCAACTCGCGGAACGCTGGGGCAGCCGAAAATCCGGCCACGGCAAGACGGTCTGGTTCGAACTGCCGCTGCCGGAGTAGGGGCCGCGCCGGGGTCGAACCGGGGCTCGGATTCACCGCCGACACGTCACCCCTGTGGGTCGCTCATCGATCTTCCGGCATGTCCCGATCCCCGCCACCAGGCGTCGCCAAAGCGAATCAGTGGGTTAGCATCGGGCTCGATCGGGGGGTCGGCGCAAGGGAGTTCGCCAGCGTCGGGGTCGCCGCGGAGTCGCGCGAGGGAGCCGGAACGTACCGATGCCTTATACAGCCGAGATCAGTCGGACCAATCCCGGGTGCTTTCTCTTTCTGGTCGATCAGTCGGCGTCGATGAGTGACTCCATCGGCGGTGACGCGACCGGGCGGCGTGCCGACGTCGTGTCGGACGCGATCAATCGGCTTCTGACCGAGTTGTCCGTCAAGTGCGCCAAGGAAGAGGGCGTGCGCGACTACTTTCACGTAGGTCTGATCGGCTATGGCCACGTCCATGTCGGGTCGGCGTTCGGAGGACCGCTCGCCGGGCGCGATCTCGTCCCGTTGAGCGAGGTGGCGAACGGTCCGGCACGAATCGAGAGCCGGACCAAGAAGATCCCGGACGGCGCCGGTGGTCTGGTCGAGAGCACCGTGCGGTTCCCGGTCTGGCTGGACCCGGTGGCGAACGGCGGCACGCCGATGACGCAGGCCCTCGCACACGCCGAGCGGCTGGTGGGTCGCTGGGTAGCCGAACATCCGGGCGGCTTCCCGCCGATCGTGCTCAATTTGACCGATGGCGAGTCCACGGACGGCGATCCGACGGCGGCCGCCGGCTCGTTGGCCTCGCATTTCACCGCCGACGGCTCGGCGCTGCTGTTCAATCTGCACGTCTCGGGTACCGACGGCCGAGCGGTGACCTTCCCGGACAGCGACCAGGGGCTGCCGGACGACTACGCGAAGCTGTTGTTCGGCATGTCCAGTGTGCTGCCGGGCCACATGCGCTCGTACGCGGCTTCCCAGGGCCATCGGATCGGCGAGGCGGCCCGTGGCTTCGTCTACAACGCGGACATCACCTCCATCGTCGAGTTCCTCGACATCGGCACCCGAGCAACGGAACTGCGCTGACCGGGCGCGCACTCCTGGTGCCTCCCGGGTCGGCGCCTGTGGAGATACGGACTTTCCTGGTCCCCAAGACCGGCAGCAGCGACACCGAGTGCGAGGACGCGGTGTGCGTCTGGTCCGCCGACGACGCGAGTGTCGGTCATTTCGCGGCGGTCTGCGACGGGGCGTCGGAGAGTCTTTTGGCCGGCGCGTGGGCCCGCGTGCTCGCGGGCGACGCGATCGAGTCGATGAGCCTCGCGGACCGCTGGTGGGAACATGTGGGGCTGTTCGCCGAAGACTTGGTATCCCGGGCCGGTCGGCACTGGGACACGTTCCTCGCCGACTATCAGGCCGATCGCACGGCCCGGGGCCGACCCATCGAGTGGTACGAACAACCCGGCCTGGACAAGGGCGCGTTCGCCACTGTGCTGGCCGTGCAACTGATCCCGCGCGGGCACGGCTGGACCTGGCGGGCCTTCGCCTTGGGCGACAGTTGTCTGTTTCAGCTTCGGGACCACGCCGTACTGCGCTCGTTCCCGATCCAGGATCCGGCGGCCTTCGGCACCACGCCGGCGCTGCTCGGCAGCCGAAACCGGGATGGCGTGCTCGTCGCCGACCGGCTCGAGCTGAACCGGGGTCGGGTCCGCCCCGGCGATGAACTGCTCCTGGTCACCGATGCGTTGGCAGCGTGGTTGCTCACCCCGGACGGTGGATCCGAAGCGAGTCTGCGGGGCCTGGCGGCGGTGTCCGAGCTGGGCGTGGACGACTTCGCCGAGTGGGTCGTGGATCAACGCGTCCGCGGCCGGATGCGCAACGACGACGTGGCCATGGTCCGGCTGCGGGTCGAGGCGGCGCGCTGATGGCGGGTGCTGCGGCCGGCGGGCCGAGGGCCGGCCGGCGATTCCCCACCGGCGGGAACTACGTGGAGGCACTCCAGCACCCCGACCTGTGCTTTCGCGACCCGGATCTGCGACACGGGACGGTGCAGCAGAGTGCGGTATTGGGCCCTCGGGCGATCTCGGGCAACTTCGCGAGCGTCTTCTCGGTGACCACGTCCGACGGTCGACGGTATGCGGTGAAGTGCTTCACCCGGGAGATCGAGGCTCAGGAGGTCCGCTACCGGGCGATCAGCGCCCACCTCGCGGGCTTGGACCCGACCGCGCTGTCCCAGCCGTGGCCGGTGGGCTTCGAGTACCTGCCCGACGGCGTCATGGTGAACGGCCGGTGGTATCCCGTCCTGAAGATGACCTGGGTCGACGGAATCGGATTGATCGACTGGGTCGACGATCACCGGCGGGATCGCACCGCGATGGCCGATCTCGCTCGGCGATTCGCCGCGCTGACCACGGACTTGGAGGCGCACGGCATCGGGCACGGCGACCTTCAGCACGGCAACCTGCTCGTCGCTGCCGACGGGACGTTCCGACTGGTCGACTACGACGGGATGTACGTCCCGGCACTGCGCGGGTACCTCGCCAATGAAAGCGGCCATCGCAATTACCAGTCGCCGAACCGGTCGGCGGCCGACTTCGGTCCCGCCATGGACCGGTTCTCCGCGTGGGTCGTCTACCTCGCGCTGGCCGCGACCGCTACGGATCCCGAGGTCTGGGAGCAACTGCACGACAGCAGAGGCGAGTACCTGCTCCTGAGCGAGCCGGATTTCGCCGATCCGACCGCCTCCTTCGCGTGGGCGACGCTGCTCGGTCATCGCGACCCTGCCCTGCGCGACCTCGCGATGCGGGTCCAGGCGCACCTGCGATCGGCTCCGGAGGTGATCCCCGCGCTCCGAGCCGAATCGGTGACGATCCCCGCTCCCCGCCCGGGTGGCGCGAGCGCTCCACGACCCGCGTCCGGCACCGCGAGCGCGCCGGGCGGCCACCCGCTGCCCGCGTGGGTGGCGGACCGGGTCGTGGCGCCCGCGGCCGGCAACGGCGCTGCCCGGCCGGCCGACCCGATACCGACCGGCGTCGGCTTCACCGGTCGCCGGCCGGGCGACCTGGTCGCCGCCGCGACCGCGATGCTGCTCGCACTCACTCCGATGCTGCTGCTCGTCCTCGGCCTCCTGTCCGCGCTGCTCGGAGCGATCACCGAAGTCGGGGCACTGGGCCTCGCGTTCGGCTGTGTCGAGGCGAGTCGCCGCCGCCGGGTCGAATCGCGCGCCGCGCGCCACCGGATCAGGACACTGCGCGTGCAGGCCGCCCCGCTTCGGGCCGCGGCCGTGCTGCTGCGCGATCTCGACTCGCGGGCCGAGCGATTGGACCACGAAGACCGGGATCGCGACGCCACCACCGCCGCCGCGTTGCGCAACCTGCACGCCGATCAGCAGCGCGAGCAGGACAAACTCGCCACAACTCTGCAACGACACCGGACCGACACCGAGGCCCGCCTACGCGGCCTGCCCGCCCGCGAGGCGACTCTGTTGGCCGAGGCGTCCCGCGCCCGGGTCGAGGCCGCCGTCCGGGAAGCCCTCCGCAATGTCTCGATCCGCGACGCCGAGAACCTGACCAACATGGGAACCAAGACGGTGGGAGCCCTGGTGCAGGCGGGCATCCGGACCGCAGCCGACTTCACCGGCGTCAGGTATGCGAGCGGTGGCAGCTACAACACGGTGACGGCCGAGTTTCGGCTGGCCGGCGGCCGGTACGTCCGGGTGCACGGGATCGGCGAGACCCGGGCACGGACGCTCGAAACCTGGCGCGACGGCCTGGCCGCGCGAGCCCGTCGAGCCGCCGAAAAGGCGGTCGACCCGAGCATTCGCGCCCATGTGCGGGACCGGATCGCCACCGAGCGCGCCACGCTGAAGCGTGGGCTCCAAGAGGCCGAGGCCAGGAACGCGCAGGCGCGGACCGCACTACTCGAACGGATCACGGCCGAGCGGGTACGACTCACCGACGCGCGGGAGGCCGGGCGGGTGGACACCGATCTTCGGCGGACCGGCATCCGCCGGGAGCGGGTTCGACACCAGGGTTCGGTGGACGCGCTGGAGCGGTTGGCCGCCGTGTTGGCGAGTGAGCGGGACGCGGCCCGGTACGGGCTCGGTCGACGACGCTATGTGGGCTTCGTGCTTCGGGGACGCTGATCCGTTCGGGGGCGGCGGTGGTCGAGGCGCCGGGGCGGGAGCCGGGGCGGTTAGCCTCTGGGGATGGCTCTTACGACTTCTGCGGATGCGCCCCTGCCCGTGGCCGAGATTTCTCGGTTGATCGGGGGGTGGATCGATCGGCTCGGGGATGTGTGGGTCGAGGGGCAGATCACCCAGCTCAGTCGGCGGCCGGGGGCCGGGGTGGTGTTCATGACGCTGCGCGATGCCGAGCAGGACGTGTCGATCTCGGTGACCTGCTACCGGAAGGTGTTCGACGCGGTCGGCGACATCGTGACCGAGGGCTCGCGGGTGGTCGTGCACGCGAAGGCGGATTGGTACCGGGCGCGCGGGACGTTGTCGTTGCGGGCCGCGGAGATTCGGCCGGTGGGGATCGGCGAGTTGTTGGCGCGGTTGGAGCAGCTCAAGCGTGCGCTCACCGCCGAGGGGTTGTTCGATCCGCGACACAAGCAGCCGCTGCCGTTTCTGCCGCACCGGGTCGGGCTGGTCTGCGGGCGTGCCTCGGCCGCCGAGCGGGACGTGTTGGAGAACGCCAAACGGCGGTGGCCGGCCGTGCGGTTCGCGGTGCGCAACGTCGCGGTGCAGGGGGTCGCCGCGGTGTCCCAGGTGGTCGCGGCGATCCGCGAGTTGGACGCCGACCCGGACGTCGACCTGATCGTGGTGGCCCGGGGCGGCGGCAGTGTGGAGGATCTGTTGCCGTTCTCCAGCGAGGAGTTGGTGCGGGTCGTCTTCGCGTGTACGACACCGGTGGTGAGCGCGATCGGGCACGAGCCGGACTCACCGCTGCTGGACCTGGTGGCCGACTATCGGGCGTCCACGCCCACCGACGCCGCGAAACGGATCGTGCCGGACATCCGCGAGGAGCTGCATCGGGTGCACCAGGTGCGCGATCGCGGACGGCTCGCGCTGGGGGCCCGGCTCGATCGGGAGTACCAGGGCCTGCGAGCCGCCCGTTCGCGGCCGGTACTGGCCGATCCGCAGCGCATGGTGGACCTGCGCGCGGAGGAGGTGGCCGGGCTCGTGGATCGATCCCGGCGCACCCTGCGGCACCTCCTGGACCGCGCCGCGAGCGACCTCGTGCACACGCGCGCACGGGTCGTCGCGCTCTCCCCCGCGGCCACCCTGGAGCGCGGCTACGCGGTGTTGCAGCGGGCGGACGGGCACGCGGTCCGCGACCCCGCGGAGGTGGCGGCAGGCGACCGGCTGACCGCCCGCGTGGCGGCCGGACGCTTCGACGTGGTCGTCCCGAAGGAATGAAGGAACGAAGGACGGCAGGACGGCAGGACGGCGGGACGGCGGGACGGGCGGGAACGATCGGCGCACCGGTCGAAGGATGGATTATTTGACCCGTTCGTATGACAAGCAGTGACGTCTCACCCGATCGGCGGCGAAAACGGCTTAGTTTGCGCGTGTGTTGCGTCATCTGCTCGCCGCGTCCGCGTTGTTGCTCACCGGCGTCGCCACGTCCTCCGTGGCCGCCGCCGAGGACTCGCCCGCGCGGTGGAATCCGTCAGCCGCCGACTCCTACGTCAACTACGTCGCGCCCCGGGATCCGTTGCCACCCGACGGGCCGCCGGGCGTCTCCCCCGAGGTGCGTGAGCACGCGCTCGCGGCCGAGCGGCGGGCCCGGCACTACGATCGCAAGTTCGCCGCGGGCAACCCGGCCCCCGCCCGCCGACTCGCCCGCGCCGAGGCGACCGCGGCCAGGACCGGCACGAGCCCGCGCGCGCAGGACGGCGCGGCGAAGCGGGACGCGCGGCTGCTGACCGTCCTGGTCGAGTTCGACGACCGGGCCGACGACGACTTCTCCGGCTTCCGGCGACCGACCAGTGTCGCCGACCCGACCTGCGTGACCGAGCCGCCCGGCACGGTCAAGAACGGCCCGCGGCACAACCTGCTGCCCGATCCGGCGGTCGGCGGACAGGACAACAACACGCTGTGGGTCAAGGACTTCGACCCGAACCACTACGCCCGCATGCTCTACTCCGAGGAGGGCCTCACCGAGCGGGTCCGGCCCGACCTGACCGGCCCGGACGGCAGGCCCGGTGTCGACCTCGCGGGCCTGACCATGCGCAACATGTACCGGGAGATGTCGCACGGCGCGTACACGATCGGCGGCGAGGCGGCCGGCTGGGTGAGCGTCCCGCACTCCGAGGCCTGGTACGCCGCCGGCCACTGCGGCGCGATCCGCCAGGACAACAGCGGCAGCCCGGACAACCCGCGCGGCGTAAGGCAGTTCGTCACCGACGCGGTGGACGCGCTGGCCGCCGCCCGGCCGGACTTCCCGTGGTCCGACTACGACCGGGAGGACCCGGGCGACGCCGACAACGACGGCGACACCCGGGAGCCGGACGGGGTGATCGACCACCTCGTGCTGGTGCACGCGGGCAAGGACAAGTCGGCCGGCGGCGGCGCCGAGGGCACCTACGCGATCTGGGCGCACGCGAGCACCGTGCTGCGCGGGCACCCCGTCCCGGGCACCGACCTCAGGGTCGCGAACTACATCGTGCAGCCCGAGGACTCCGGAGTGGGCGTGTTCGCCCACGAGTTCGGCCACGACCTGGGCCTGCCCGACCTGTACGACAACTTCAGCGGCGGCGAGACGGACGTCGACTTCTGGGACCTGATGTCCTCCGGCTCGCACGCCGGGCCGCTGTTCCAGACCATGCCCACCCACATGGGCGCGTGGTCGAAGTACGTGCTGGGCTGGATCGATCCCCCGGTGGTCCCGGTCGGCGGCAACGCGCGCACCGTACTGCTCGGCGCCGCCGCCGACCCGCGAGCCGGCACCCGGGACGCGGTCCGGGTGAACCTGCCGAACGAGCGCATCCGGATCGGCACCCCGCACAGCGGGACGAGCATGTGGTACTCGGAACGCGACCAGGAATGGTCCGACGGCCGGATCGTCCGGGACGTCGCGGTGCCCGCCGGCGGACCCGCGACCTTCTCGATGTGGAACGACTACACCATCGAAAAGGACTGGGACTTCGGCTTCGTCGAGGTGTCCGCCGACGACGGTGCGACCTGGACCCAGCTCGCCGTGCACGACGACGCGGGCACCCTGGTCAGCACCCCGCCCGACTACCCCGACCCCAACCGCAACCTCTCCGAACTGCGCAAGGTCAACGGCCTCACCGGCGGCACCGGAGGATGGCGGCACGACAACGTGGACCTGACCCCGTACGCGGGCCGGAACATCAAGCTGCGGCTGGACCTGAACACCGATGCCGCGCTCATGGAGAAGGGCTGGTTCGCCGACGACTTCACCCTCACCGGCGGCGCCGACGGCGGCACGGTGTGGTCGGACGACGTGGAGAGCGGCGACAACGGCTGGACCGCGGTCAGGGGCACGAGCACGGTGACCCGCGGGGCCGGTTGGGGCCGCAGCTCCGGCGAGGTCGAGCGCGAGCAGTACTACCTGATGGAGTGGCGGGCACCGGTCGGCTTCGATCGGGGCCTGAACTTCGCGTACACCGCGGAGCGCAGCGACCGGCACGGCGTGCGGGTGCGCCGGTTGGGCTACGACGTGCCCGGCATGCTGGTGTGGCTTCGCGATGCCGAGTATCAGAACAACGGCGTGAACTTCAATCTGAGCGCACCGCCCAGCTACGGCGCCAAGGGTCAGACGCTGCTCGTGGACGCCCATCCGGATCCGCGTCGATGGACCGGCGAGGCGGGTGAGCACTACCGGGTGGAGAGAAACCCCCGGAAGAATCTGGACAGCCGGGCGCAGTCCGCGGACGCCGCGTTCGGCTTCCTGCCCACGCCGGCGTTCGGTGCGTGCCACGGCAACGGCGCGTGGTGCCAGGACTTCGCGGCCCGCGAACCGGTCCGCGCGTTCGGCGACGACCGCGGCTGGGCCCCGGGCGTCGAGTACGTCGACGGCGCGCCGGTGGACCGCTTCACCGACGGGTCCACCGTGGTGCCCGCGCGCGGCCCGTACAGCACCAGGGTCGTCACGCCGGACGGTGCGCCCGATCCGGCGCACCACGGCGTGCCGTACAAGGGCTCCGTGCTCGGCACCGGCGATCCCGGCCCCGACCTCGCCTACGGCGCCTCGGCCACCCTGGTCGGACCGCTGTCGCGGGAGAATCCGGAGCACGGGGCCGCCGTGCGGGTCACCGCGGCCCGGCCTTGATCCGTGCCCGGGTCCGGTTCGGGTCGGACCGGTTCGGGGACCCCGGCCGCGCGGGACCCCGGCCGCGGGGGACCTAAGCTGGCGGCATGAGCGAGCAGACCGCACCCGCGCCGGACGAGGCACCGGCCTACGAGCAGGCCCGCGACGAGCTGATCGAGGTCGTGCGTCGCCTGGAGACCGGTGGCATCACCCTGGAGGAGTCGTTGGCCCTGTGGGAGCGCGGCGAGCAGCTCGCCGTGGTGTGCGAGCAGTGGCTCGACGGCGCCCGGGCCAGGCTGGACGCGGCGGTCCGCGCCGAGCGGGCCGGTGCCGGGTCGGACGAGCCCGGCGAGGACGACTGATCCGAGCACGGCGGTTCGGCGAACGACGAAAGGGGCGCTCCCGGATTCGGGAGCGCCCCTCGCGTTTCACCCGGCCCCGACCACACCGTCACCGGGTGGTCGGGGGTGGGGCACCTACTTCTGAGCCGGCAGGATCCAGACGACCGCACCGGAGTTGCCCGGCAGCGGGAGCACCGGCAGCACGGTCACGCCGTAGCCCTTGTCGAAGCCCGGGTTGCCCGTGCCCAGTTCGGAGCCGTGGAACAACTTGCCGAAGTTGTCCCGGTCCAGCGAACCGTCCGCCTTGGTGATCTTGGTGGTGTACGGCCCCTTCGCCGGCACCACGGTCGAGCCGTAGCGGTCCTTCGGCAGGACCCGGCCCTTGTAGACCTCGGTACCCGGTGCCCAGCCGAGGGTGTCGGTGAACAGCGTCACCGGCGCCTGCGCCTGGAACGAGGTGCAGTAGGCCGTGCCGGGGATGCAGTCCGTGAACGGCGACGTCTTGACGAAGCCGAACGCCGCGTTCGCAGCCTGCGGCCGGGTCGGGAGATTGGCGAAGACGTTCCGCTTCTCGATGTTCGACACATTCGGGTCGGGCTGCGGGAACTGCGCCTTGGCCTCGCCGGTGTAGCGCAGCGGGTCCGGGTGCGAGTCGACGATCAACAGCTCGCCCTTGGGGCCCCACGAGGGCCCGTTGTCGATGTTGAAGTTGACGCCGTTGTTCTGGTACTGGTTGTCGCGCAGCCAGACCAGCATGCCCGGGGCGTTGTACGGGACCCGGTTGGTCTTGCCGTTGGGACCGGAGGTGTACGCGTACTTCAGGCCCTCGTCGAAGCCGGACAGGTTGCGCCACTCCAGCAGGTAGTACTGCTCCCGCTCGAAGGTGCCGCTGGTCCGGCCCCAGCCCGCGCCGCTGGTGATCGCGTTGGTGCCCTTGATCGCGGTCCAGCCGTTGTCGCCGCTCTCCACGTCGTCCGACCACACCGTGGTGGTGCCGTTGGTGAGCGAGAAGTCGTCGGCGAACCAACCCTTCTCCATGAACGCGGCGTCGGTGTTCAGGTCCAGCCGCAGCTTGATGTTCTGGCCCGCGTACGGGGTGAGGTCGACGTTGTCGTGCCGCCACCCGCCACTGTCACCGGTCAGACCACTGGTCTTGCGGAACGTGGCCAGGTTCTTCGTCGGGTCCGGGTAGTCCGGCGGCGTGCTGACCAGCTTGCCGGACTCGTCCTTGACCGCCAGCTGCTTCCAGGTGGCGCCGTTGTCGGTGGACACCTCGACGAAGCCGAAGTCCCAGTCCTGCTCGATGACGTAGTCGTTCCACATCCAGAACTTCACGTCCGAGCCGGCGGGCACCGCGATGTTCCGCTCGATCCGGATGTCGGACCAGGCCTGGTCCTGGCCGGAGTACCACATGTTCTGGCCGCCGTGCGGCGTACCGACCTGGACCTGCTTGTTCGGCAGGTTCACCCGGATGCCGCGCGAGGTGCCCTTGGGCGTCTTGGCGGCCTGGCCCAGGGTGGCGACCTTGGCGCGGTCACCGACCTTGACCAGGTCCGGGGTCAGCCAACCGAGCGCGTACTTGTCCCAGATGCCCATGTGCGCGGGCTGCGACTGGAACAGCGGCCCGGCGTGCGAGCCGGAGGACATCAGGTCCCAGAAGTTCAGGTCCGTCTCGCCGGCGCTGAAGTTGTCGTACAGGTCGGGCAGGCCCAGGTCGTGGCCGAACTCGTGGGCGAACACGCCCACTCCGGAGTCCTCGGGCTGCACGATGTAGTTCGCGATCTTGATGTTGCTGCCGGGCACCTGGTGGCCGAAGAGCACGGTGCTCGCGTGCGCCCAGATCGAGTAGGTGCCCTCGGCGCCGCCGCCGGCGGACTTGTCCTTGCCCGCGTGCACCAGGACCAGGTGGTCCACCACGCCGTCGGACTCCTGGGTGTTGCCGTCGTGGTCGGCGTCGCCCGGGTCTTCCTTGTCGTAGTCGGCCCACGGGAAGTTCGGCTGCTGCTTGGCCAGCTCGTCGACCGCGTCGATGGCCAGCTTCTGCGCGCCGAGCGGGTTGTCCGGGCTGCCGCTGTTGTCCTGCCGCGCGTTGCCGCAGGCACCCGCGCCGTACCAGGCCTCGGAGTGCGGCGCCTTGATCCACGGCGTCGCCTCACCGGAAACCGAGTACTTTCCGGCCGACATCTCCTCGTACATGTTGCGCATGGTCTGGCCCGCGAGGCTGATGCCCGGCTTGCCGTCCGGCCCCGTGAGGTCGGTGCGCATGCGCTCGGTGATGCCCTCCTTGGAGTAGAGCATCTTGTTGAAGTGGGTCTGGTCGAAGTTCGGCACCCACTGCGAGTTGTTGTCGTTCGGGTTCAGCGCCGGGTTCGGGATCCGGTTGTGCAGCGGCCCGTTCTTGATGGTGCCGGGGGGCTCGGTGACACAGGTCGGGTCCGAAACGCTGGTCGGGCGCTTGAAGCCGGAGAAGTCGTCGTTGGCCTGGTCGTTGAACTCGACCAGGACGGTCAGCAACTTCGCGGTCTGCTTGGCGTCGACGGGCTTGCCGCTGCGCTCGGCCTTGATCTCGGCCGGGCTCTTGCCGGTACGTCCGGCCTCGGCCTCCAGTGCCTTGATCTGCGCGGCGGCGCGGGGGTTGCCGTCGGAGTTCTTGCGGTCGGCCGCGGCGTTCTTGGCCTTCAGCGACGCGGCCACGGCCGGGTCGCCGGGCAGCGCACTGGTGTCGATCGCCGCGTCGACGGAGTTGACGTAGTGGTCCTCGGGGCCCGGATTCCACACCGCGCGGGTCGTGTCGACGCGCGTAGGCGCGGCCGAGGTCGAGGGGGCGGTCGTGGCGGCAAGTCCGGTGATCGCTAGCGCGGATACGGACAGCAGTGCCACACGGCGTTTCACCCGCCGGACGCCGTTCGCAGGCGTCGGGCCCCTCCCGGGTATCGCTGGACTCAACGTGCTCCCCTTTCCGACCGGGGAACGATCCCCGGACGCAAAGCGACGTCGCGTGGGATCTGATCAAGCGCACACGACGTCGGGCCGACTCGGAAAGCCCGACGGACACGTGGCGGCAACCATCGGGTCACGACGGTGCCGACACACGTTCGACCGGGCTTCCGGACCCTAGGGGTGGGAGTAACGCGCGGGGCAGAGGAAGGCGTGTGGTCTTTGCAGAGTCTTTACAAGCCCCTGTACATCCTGTGCAGCCGGATGCCCGAATCACCCGGATAGGTCCGGCGGATCCGCCGGCTTTCGGCTCAGCCGGCGGCAGTTCGCAGGGATGCGGCGAGAACGGTCAAATCCTCGAAAGTCGCATTGCCGGTGACCATCGTGGTCACGCCGTCGCGGACCCGGACCAGCGAGCGGTACTTGGGGCCGTCGTACGCCTTCCACTGCTCGCCGGCCACGTCCCGGTTGCCGATCGGCTGCCCGCGCTTGCCCTTGTCCCGGACGAGTTCGTCGGTGAAGCCGTTGGTCTGCTCGACCGCGGCGTAGGTGTCGTTCGGGTTGATGAAGCCGATGTGCCACGTGGTCCGGTTGCGGTCGACCCCCTCGAAGTTCACCGAGGTGGCCCGCCAGCGCTCGCTCAGCCCCTGCGGGGCGAGCAGCGGATACGGCGAGACCCGGGCCGCCTGCCGGAAGGAGAGTTCGTAGGGCACCCGCTTCACCGGATCCGCGCCGCTGTGCGGTGCCACCAGAAACAGCGCACCGACCACCAGGCCGCACGCTCCCAGGGAAAGAACCATGTCCCGAACGGTCTCTCGACCCGACTTCCTCGCCACCCGTACATGGTCGCATTGCGCGCTGTCTCGTTTTGCACGGGCTACCTGCACCGATACCACCGCTCACCGATAACATCGGGGCAATCCCGTTGGAACCAGTCCGGACTCGGGGCCGCGCAATCGCCGTGCCACCCGCAGCGATGACGCACGGCTCCGGGGGATCAGGGCACCCCTCGTGGTTACGGACCGGTTCCCCTACAGGAAGGCCCGCCCAGATGACGGACCAATCTGTACCTCCGCAGCTCGAAGTCGCACCGGAAGCACCGGACCGCAACCTCGCACTCGAACTCGTCCGGGTCACCGAGGCCGCCGCGATGGCGGCCGGCCGCTGGGTCGGTCGAGGTGACAAGAACGGCGCGGACGGCGCCGCCGTGAAGGCGATGCGCAGCCTGATCCACACCGTGTCGATGAACGGTGTCGTCGTGATCGGCGAGGGCGAGAAGGACGACGCCCCGATGTTGTTCAACGGCGAACGGGTCGGTGACGGCTCCGGACCCGAGTGCGACGTCGCGGTCGACCCGGTGGACGGCACCACGCTGACCGCCAAGGGGATGAACAACGCGGTCGCGGTGATGGCCGTGTCCGAGCGCGGCAGCATGTACGACCCCTCGGCCGTGTTCTACATGGAGAAGCTGGTCACCGGCCCCGAGGCGGCCGACGTGGTGGACCTGACCGCGCCGATCGCGGAGAACATCCGCCGGGTGGCCAAGGCCAAGCACAGTGCCGTCGAGGACGTCACGGTCTGCATCCTGGACCGGCCCCGGCACGACTCGATGGTCAAGGAGATCCGCGAGGCGGGCGCCCGGATCAAGTTCATCACCGACGGCGACGTGGCCGGCGCGATCATGGCGGCCAAGGACGGCACCGGCGTCGACCTGCTGCTCGGCATCGGCGGCACCCCGGAGGGCATCATCGCCGCCGCCGCGATCAAGTGCATGGGCGGCGTGATCCAGGGCCGGCTGTGGCCCAAGGACGAGGCCGAGCGGGCGAAGGCGATCGACGCCGGGCACGACCTGTCCCGGGTGCTGCTGACCGACGACCTGGTCCGCGGCGACAACGTCTTCTTCGTCGCGACCGGCATCACCGACGGCGAACTCCTGCGCGGGGTGCGGTACCGCTCCAGCACCGCGCTCACCTCGTCGCTGGTGATGCGCTCCAAGAGCGGCACGATCCGGCAGATCGACAGCCAGCACCGGCTCGCGAAGCTGCGGGCGTACAGCGCGATCGACTTCGACCACGCTCGCTGACCATGCAGGTCGGCCGTGCAGGTCGGCCGTGCAGGTCGGCCGTGCGGCCGGGGGTGAGCCGACCCGGCCTTCGGCCGAGCCGGCCGTGACCGCCGGCCGGGCCGATTTCGGCTCGGCCGGCGGTCGGTCCCCGGCTGCGTGCGGTGCGCGTCCCACTAATAGGTGCGGATTTTGTACCTGTTTGTGGGGACCCTCCTTGAGCATCGATCGAGGAGGCCACCGGATGACCGCGCGGCACGGCAGACCTGGCAGCAGCCCGACGAAGGCCGAGGCGGCGCCCCGGCTCGGGCTGATCCTGACCGGGCTGATGCTCGGGATGCTGGTGGCCGCGCTCGATCAGACCATCGTCTCCACCGCGCTGCCGACCATCGTCGGCGACCTCGGCGGGCTCAACCACCTGTCCTGGGTGGTCACCGCGTACCTGCTCGCGTCGACCGTGAGCACTCCGCTGTGGGGCAAGCTCGGCGACCTGTTCGGGCGCAAGAAGCTCTACCAGGCGTCGATCGTGATCTTCCTGATCGGCTCGGTGCTGTGCGGCATCGCCCAGGGCATGTTCGAGCTGATCGCGTTCCGGGCGATCCAGGGGCTCGGCGGCGGCGGCCTGATGGTGTTGTCCCAGGCGATCATCGGCGACGTGGTGCCGCCGCGGGAGCGCGGGCGCTACCAGGGCCTGTTCGGCGCGGTGTTCGGGGTCACCTCGGTGGCCGGGCCGCTGCTCGGCGGGTTCTTCGTGGACCACCTCAGCTGGCGCTGGGTCTTCTACATCAACCTGCCGATCGGCGTGATCGCGCTGGTGGTGATCGCCGCCGCGCTGCACACCAAGGAGATGCACACCCGGCCGAGCATCGACTACCTCGGCATCACACTGCTCGCCGGCGGCACCACCTGCCTGGTCCTGCTCAGCACCTTCGGCGGCACCACCTACCCGTGGGCCTCCGCACAGATCGTCGGACTGGGCGTCGCCGCGGTGGTGTTGCTCGTCGGGTTCGTCGCGGTCGAGCGGCGCGCGCCGGAGCCGGTGCTGCCGCTGAAGCTGTTCCGCAACCGGATCTTCTCGGTGACCGCGGGCATCGGCTTCATCGTCGGCTTCGCGATGATGGGCGGGCTGAGCTTCCTGCCGCTGTTCATGCAGGTCGTCAACGGCACCACGCCCACCGAATCGGGCCTGCGCCTGCTGCCGATGATGGGCGGCCTGCTGATCACCTCGATCCTCAGCGGGCAACTGATCACCCGGACCGGCAGGTACAAGATCTACCCGATCCTGGGCACCGCCGTGATGGCCGTCGGCATGTTCCTGATGTCGCGGATGGACGAGTTCACCACCACGGCCGCCTCTTCGCTGTACATGCTGGTCTTCGGCATCGGTCTTGGTCTGGTCATGCAGGTGATCGTGCTCGCCGTGCAGAACTCGGTGCCCTATGCGGACCTGGGTGTGGCCACCGCCGGCGCGACCTTCTTCCGGTCCATCGGCGGCTCGTTCGGCGCGGCGATCTTCGGCACGATCTTCAACAACCGGCTCACGGTGCACCTGCGCGAGGCCGCGGCGCGCGGCGAGGGCATGCCGCCCGGCACGACTGCCGGGTCGTCGTCCGCGATCAACCCGGCCGACCTGAACAAGCTGCCGCCCGCGTCCAAGTCCGGCTTCATCCACGCCTACGCCCAGTCGTTGCAGACGGTGTTCCTGGCCGCCTCCTGCATCGTGCTGGTCGCGTTCGTGCTGTCCTTCCTGCTCAAGGAGGTCCCGCTGCGCGAGGCCACCCGCGAGACCGAGCGCACCCCGCTGATGTCGCCGACCGCGCGCAGTTCGGTGGACGAGATCGAGCGCGCGATGTCGCAGATGGTGCGCCGGGAGAACGGCTGGTCCCGCTACGAACGCATGATCCAGCGCTCCGGCGTGGACCTGTCGGTGCCGTGCGCGTACGGGCTCGTGCATCTCGACCAGCTGAGCCCGATCTCGATCCCCGACCTCGCGGCCCGGCTCCACGAGTCCGAGGACCGGGTCCGCCGCTACGCCGACGAGCTGACCTTCGCCGGCTACATCGAGCGCCTCGGCGAGGGCACGATGCAGCTCACCGCCAAGGGCCACGTGGCGCTGGAGGCGCTGGTCGAGGCCCGTCGGCAGATCCTCACCGAGGTGATGGCGGACTGGTCACCGGAGCAATCCGAGGAACTGACCGCGCTGTTGCGCAAGCTGGCCCGGCTGACCACGGACACCCCGCGCGACCACATCGTCGGCGAGGCCGACCGGCATGCGAGTTGACGCCGGCTCGATGACCGGCGGGCGATTCGCCCCCGACTCAGTGGTGGGCGCGGCGTCGACGCACCGCGCCGCGCTCGTTCGGGGTCAGGCCGCCGCGGACGCCGACCGGGGTGGTCTCGGCCAGGGCGCTCGCACGGCATTCGAGCAGGACGGAACAGCGCGCGCAGACGCGCTTGGCGTCCTCCTCACGCGCGAGACGGGCGACGACGGGTTCACCGGGATAACCGAGAAACAACTGCCGATCCGCGGTCGCACACGCGCCGGCCACCGGGGGCGTCCAGGTCGCGGTGCGGGTTCCGCGGACTATGTCGATCGGTTCCGTCACGCTGCTCTCCTCGGGTCGGGTGTGCCAGTCGCCTACCCGAGTCGAACCGACACATGCGCACATCACGACAAGGCGACGACAAGTAACCCCAAGGAAATGTGGTGGACATCCGGCGCACGCCAAGGTCGGCCGTCTGCCCTTCGCCGGCACACCGCGCGCGTTCCGCGGATGCTCCGGCGTTTCTGTTCCGCCGACGCTCGGCGTGCCCGCGTGATCGACACCCACCGCACCCGCCGCGCCGACGCTCGGTCGATTTCCGCTCGGAACCGGGATAATCGCCCAATGATCTTCGGCATCCTGGGACCGGTGGACGTTCGACTGCCCGACGGCAGCCCGGTTGCCGTCGGCGGACCCGGAGCGCGGGCGCTGCTCGCGCTGTTGTTGCTGGACGCGGGACACGTCGTGCCCACCGAGCGACTGATCGACGGGCTGTACGGCGAGGACCCGCCGGCAGGCGCGGCGAACGCGTTGCAGTCGCACGTGTCCCGGCTGCGCCGCGGACTCCGACCGCATACCGGCGATGTCGAGCCGATCGAGTTCCACACGACCGGCTACCGGCTCGCGGTGGATCCGGAGGCGGTGGACGCGCATCGGTTCGAGCGACTGGTCCGGACCGGTCGGCAGGCGCTCGCGGCGGGCGAACAGGCGGACGCCGCCGCGTTGCTCGGCGAGGCGGTCGCGTTGTGGCGCGGGCCGGCGCTGGCGGACGTGCCGTACGCGCGGGCGCGGGCCACCCGCCTGGAGGAGCTGCGGGTGACCGCGGCCGAGGACCGGATCGAGGCCGAGATCGCGCTCGGCGGACTGCGCGCGGCGATCCCGGAGCTGCGCGTCCTGGTCGACGCGCACCCGCTGCGCGAGCGTGCGCGCGAGCTGCTGATGCGGGCGCTGAGCGGCAGCGGCCGGCAGGCCGAGGCGCTGGAGGTATACGAGGACCTGCGCCGGGTGCTGGCCGAGGAGCTCGGCGCCGACCCCTCCCCCGAACTGGCCGCCGTGCACGTCGCGGTGCTGCGCGGCGAACTCGGCGGGCCGCCCGCGCCGATGCTGCCGACGCCGCGTGCGCCGCTGGCCGAGGCGCCGCTGCCGGTCCCCGAATTCGCCGCGCCGCCCGGTCGGCTCACCGGCTTCGTCGGCCGCGAACACGAACTGGCCCGGCTGACCGCGTCGGCCGGCGCGCGGCTGGTCACGCTGACCGGGCCCGGCGGTACCGGGAAGACCCGGCTCGCCGTGGAGACCGCCGCGCGCACCGTCGAGCAGGTGTGCTTCGTCGACCTCACCCGGGCCGCCGACGACGCGGCGCTGCCGCATGTGGTGGCGGCGGCGCTGGGCATCCGCGAGCCGGGCGGCGTGAGTGCGCGGACCGCGGAGAGCGATCCCGGTGCGCGGATCGTCGCGGTGCTCGCCGAACATCGACTGCTGCTGATCCTGGACAACTGTGAGCACGTGGTGGAGGGTGCGGCCGTGCTCGCGCACCGGGTCCTGGACGGCTGCCCGGGAGTGCGGATCCTGGCCACGAGCCGCGAACCGCTGGGCATCACCGGCGAGGTGTTGTGCCCGGTGCCGCAACTGGCGCTGCCCGCCGCCGACGCCGACCTGGACATGCTGCGCGCGGCGCCCGCGGTCGAGCTGTTCGCCGCACGCGCCGCGGCGGTGCGGCCCGACTTCGCGGTCACCGCCGACAACGCGCCGGACGTGGCGCGGATCTGCGCCGCGCTCGACGGACTGCCGCTGGCCATCGAACTCGCCGCCGCGCGGCTGCGCACACTGCCGTTGGCGGAGGTCGCCGCGCGGTTGGACGACCGGTTCCGACTGCTCTCGCGCGGGAGCCGGACCGCGGCCCCTCGGCATCGCACGCTGCACGCGGTCGTCGAGTGGAGCTGGGACCTGCTCGATCGCGACGAACGCGCGCTCGCCCGCCGGCTCACCGTGTTCGCCGGCGGTGCGACGTTGGCCGCGATCGCCGCGGTGTGCGGTTTCTCCGCGGACGAGGCCGACGACCTGCTCGCCGGGCTGGCCGAGAAGTCGCTGGTCACCGTGGCGGACGGGGACGGCGGCCGGTTCCGGATGCTGGAGACGATACGTGCCTTCGGCGTGGCCCGGCTCGCCGAGGCCGGCGAGGAGGAGCGGCTACGGCGCGCGCACGCCGAATACTTCCTGGCTCTGGCCGGCGAGGCGGACGCGGGCCTGCGCGGCCCGAACCAACTCACCCTGCTGCGCCGGCTCACCGCCGAACACGGCAACACCGACGCCGCGCTGCGCTGGGCCATCGGCGCGGACCCCGAACTCGCCCTGCGCCTGCATGCCGTCCTGACCTGGTCGTGGTGGCTCGGCGGTACCCGCGGCGCCAACTCGGCCCGCTCGGCCGAACTCTTCACGGCGGTGACAGGCGGCAACACGGCGGACGGCGGCACGGCGGACGGAGACTTCTCGGCGGACAGCGAGTTGGCCGAGGAGTACGTGTTGTGCGTGGTGAACGCGGCGGCCGCTCCCGGGGCGGGTGGCCACCTGCTGGACGCGGCGCTGGATCGGGCCGCGTCGATCATGAGCGGCATCCGTCGTCCGCTGCGGCATCCCGCGCTGATGGTGCAGTGGGCCCTGGTCGGCGGCCCCGACCGAACCGACTTGCAGACGCACGCCGCGCAGGCCGCCGACGACCCGTGGGCGCGTGCGGTCGGACTGCTCGGGACCGGCTATCTCGCCCTGTTCACCGGCGACACCGAGGCCGCGGCCGGCCCGCTGTCGACGGCGGCCGACGGGTTCCGGACGCTGGGCGACCGCTGGGGGCTGGCCAACGTGCTCGAACCGCTCGCGCAACTCGCCGACTGGCGCGGCGACTCCGCCGGATCGGCCGAACTGATCGACGAGGCGATCGCCCTGGCCTCGGAACTCGGCTCGATCGAGGACCTGGTCGACTTCCTCAACTGCCGCGCCGACCTGGATCTGCGGGCCGGTCGGACCGCGCCCGCCCGATTCGGATTCGCCCGGGCCGAGGAGCTCGCCCGCCGCACCGGCGCGCCGATGAAGGTCCGCGTGGCGCTGCGCGGCCTGGGCGACGTGGCCCGGCTGACGGGCGACCCGGTCACGGCGAACCGGCTGTACCGCCAGGCGATCCACAGCGACCCGGAAGTCGCGTTGTGGTACCTGGAGACGCGTGCGCTCGCCCGGGTCGGCCTGGGCCGGATCGCCGCCGCCGAGGGCGACCGCACGACCGCGCACGAGCACTACGGCGCGGCCCTGGACGCCGCGCTCACCCCGCCGGTCAGCGCGGTGGGCGCCGCGGCGGCCGTCCTGGGCCTGGCCGAGTCGGCCGCACACGCCGGGGACGAACGGCGGGCCGCGCTGCTGCTCGGCGCCGCCGCCGTACTGCGCGGCGGCAACCGGGTCGACACGGACGTCACCGCGACCGAGTCCGCGATCCGGGCCGCGGTGGCCGGACCCGAATTCACCGAGCACTACCACCGAGGCACGACTTTGACCCGCGACGAGGCGATCCGCGCGGCCCGCACGATCGAGTGACGCACCCGGCACCCAAGCCGGCCCGGAGCCTGGAGAGCGCGGGCGTGATCGAGCGCACCCGGGACGCGCCGGGCGATCCGAGCCGGGCGCCGGCCCGGAGAGAGGGGATCCCCGAGCCGGTCGGGCTCACGCGCGCCGGTTGATCCGGAACGTCGGCGTGGTCACGTCGGCGAAGAAGTCCTGGCCCTTGTCGTCGACCACGATGAAGGCCGGGAAGTCCTCGACCTCGATCTTCCAGACCGCCTCCATGCCCAGCTCCGGGTACTCCAGCACCTCGACCTTCTTGATGCAGTCCTGGGCCAGCCGCGCCGCCGGGCCGCCGATCGAGCCGAGGTAGAAGCCGCCGTGCGTCTTGCACGCGTCGGTGACCTGCTTGCTGCGGTTGCCCTTGGCCAGCATCACGAACGAGCCGCCCGCGGCCTGGAACTGCTCGACGTAGGAGTCCATCCTGCCCGCGGTGGTCGGGCCGAACGAGCCGGACGCGTAGCCCTCGGGGGTCTTGGCCGGGCCCGCGTAGTAGACCGCGTGGTCGCGCAGGTATTGCGGCATCGGCCGACCCGCGTCGAGCAGTTCCTTGATCTTCGCGTGCGCGATGTCGCGGGCGACGACGACCGGTCCGGTCAGCGACAGCCGGGTCTTCACCGGGTACTTGGACAACTCGGCGCGGATCTCGCTCATCGGCCGGTTGAGGTCGATCTGCACGACGGAGTCGTCCAGGTCCTCGTGGGTGGTGTCCGGGAGGTACTTGGCCGGGTCGGTCTCCAGCTCCTCCAGGAACACGCCCTCGGCGGTGATCTTGGCCAGCGCCTGGCGGTCGGCCGAGCAGGACACCGCGATCGCCACCGGGCAGGACGCGCCGTGCCGGGGCAGTCGGATCACCCGCACGTCGTGGCAGAAGTACTTGCCGCCGAACTGCGCGCCGATGCCCATCTGCTGGGTCAGCGCCAGCACCTCGGCCTCGAACTCGACGTCGCGGAAGCCGTGGCCCAGCGGCGAGCCCTGGCCGGGCAGCGTGTCGAGGTAACGGGTGGAGGCGTACTTCGCGGTCTTGAGCGCGTGCTCGGCGCTGGTGCCGCCGACCACGATGGCCAGGTGGTACGGCGGACAGGCCGCGGTGCCCAGCGAGCGGATCTTCTCGTCCAGGAAGCGCAGCATGCTCTGCGGGTTCAGGACGGCCTTGGTCTCCTGGTACAGGTACGACTTGTTGGCGCTGCCGCCGCCCTTGGCCATGAACAGGAACTTGTACGCCTCGCCGGGGGTCGCGTACAGCTCGATCTGGGCGGGCAGGTTGTTGCCGGTGTTCTTCTCGTCCCACATGGTCAGCGGGGCCATCTGCGAGTAGCGCAGGTTCAGCTCGGTGTACGCGTTGGAGATGCCGCGGGACAGGTGCTCCTCGTCCCGCCCGTCGGTGAGCACGTGCTGGCCGCGCTTGCCCATCACGATCGCGGTGCCGGTGTCCTGGCACATCGGCAGTACGCCGCCGGCCGCGATGTTGGCGTTCTTGAGCAGGTCGAGCGCGACGAAGCGGTCGTTGGCCGAGGCCTCGGGGTCCTCCAGGATCCGCGCCACCTGGGCCAGGTGGCCGGGCCGCAGCAGGTGCGAGATGTCGCGCATCGCGGTCCGCGCGAGCAGCGTCATCGCCTCGGGTTCGACGTTGAGGAACCGGCGCCCGCCCGCCTCGAACGTGGACACGCCGTCGGCGGTCAGCAGCCGGTACGGCGTGGTGTCCTCCCCCAGCGGCAGCAGATCCGTGTAGGCGCTGAAGGTGTTCTCAGGGGCGGGCATCGTGATCCTCATTCATGCGGTAACGGGGCCTGGTCCAGGGTAGAGCGGCCCGAACCGATCACCGCGCCGAGGTCGCCGGCGGGGTCGGCGAGTAGCGGTTCGTGGGCGGCGGGCCCACGATTGTCGCGGGCTGCGCGGAGATTTCCTCGGCCGACCCCCGCAATCGGTCCGTTCCCGGTACCACCGGTACCGGCGGGATCACCGATCCCGCGGATGCCGCCGGTGCCACCGGCTCCGCCGGGTCCTCCCGCTCGGCCCGCATGCCCAGGACCACGCCCACGCCGACCAGGAGCGCGCCGCCGAACTGCCCCACGGTCGGCGCACCGGTGCCCAGGACCAGACCGGACAGCGCCGCGGTCACCGGCACCAGGCCCATGAACAGCCCGGCCCGCTCCGGCTCGATCCGGGCCAGCGCCGAGTACCACAGCAGGAACGCCCCGGCGGTGAGCGGCAACGCCAGGTAGAGCAGCGCGGCGAGCTCCGTCCCGGACGGCATCCGGATCAGCTCGGCGCCGTCGGTGAACGCCCCGACCACCAACATCTGCGGGATCGCCATCGCGGTCGCGTACGCGGCGATCCGCCAGGCCCCCAGCCGCGGCAGCAGCGGCACCGCGATCAGCGTGAAGCCCATCTCGCACAGCGCCACCCCGCATGCGAAGAGCAACCCGAGCGCCGTACCGCCACCGAGCCCCTGCACCACGGCGGCCCCCGCGACCACCACGAGCGAGGCGAGCAGCACCGACCGGCTCGGCCGCCGCCCGCCCAGCACCGGCGCGGCCAGCACCAGCAGCAGCGGCGTGGCACCCAGGATGCTGCCCACCGTGGCCGGATCCGCCCGGTCCAGCGCGGCGAACAGGAACAGGTTGAACAGGGTCTGGCCGCACAACGCGAGCAACCCCAACCGGAGCAGTTCCCGCCGCGTCGGCCGCAACAACGGGATCCGGCGCAGCCGCAGCACCCCGAACAGCACGAGCGCGGCCACCGCGTAGCGCAGCATCTGGCCACCGGTCACCGGATAGTCCGACAACACCGCGGAGACCCCGGCGGCGGCACCGATCAGCCCCTGCGCGGACGCCGCACACACCAGGCCGATCGAGCGGGGAGACATCGAGGAGGACTTCATGTGACGTAACGTTAGGAAGCCGGTGGAGTCCCCGGCAGAGCCACTTCCGGGCCGAAAAACCGAACCAATTCCGGATCGCCGACGGATCGCCGACGGCCACCGAAAGATCACGGCCCAACCGCCGACGACCCACCCGGCCCCGACGAACCCCGAAGGCAGGTGTCCCGAGTGCGCGAACTCCTCGTCCACCTCGACCGATCGGCGGGCCGGCTCGGCGCCCAGGTGCAGGCCGGCCTGCGTGCCGCGATCCGCTCCGGCCGACTCCCGGCCGGCTTCCGGATGCCGTCCACCCGGGCGCTCGCGGAAGACCTGGGCGTCTCCCGCGGCATGGTCGTCGACGCGTACGAGCAACTGGTCGCCGAGGGGTATCTGTCCTCCCGGCACGGCTCCGGCACCCGGGTCACCGCGGCGTGCACGGCGCCGCGGCCCGCCGACCCGGCCGGCTGCGATCCGACGATCCCGATCACCCACGACCTCAAGCCCGGCGTGCCCGACCTGTCCGCGTTCCCTCGCGCCGCGTGGTCGACCGCGACCCGGCACGTGCTGCGCACCGCCCCGCACGCCGCGTTCGACTACCCCGGCCCGTCCGGCGCGAGCGAACTGCGCGTCGCACTGACCGACTACCTGGGCCGGGTCCGCGCCGCGCAGGCCCGCCCCGAACACATCGTGGTGGTCAACGGCGTGGCCCAGGGCCTGTCTCTGGTCTCCCAGGCGCTGCGCCGACTCGGCCTGGACGTACTCGCGGTGGAGGACCCCTCCAGCGATCGCCAACGCGGCATCTTCACCACCCACGGCCTCACCGTCGCCTACGCCCCCACCGACGCCGAGGGCATCGACGTCGATGCCCTCGCCCGCACCGGCGCCCGCGCCGTGCTGGTCACCCCGGCCCACCAGTACCCCACCGGCGTGGTCCTGTCGCCCCGCCGCCGCGCGGCCCTGGTCGACTGGGCCCGCACGCACGACGGGCTGATCGTGGAGGACGACTACGACGCCGAGTTCCGCTACGACCGCGACCCGGTCGGCTGCCTCCAGGGTCTGGCTCCGGACCGGGTGGTGCACCTGGGTTCGACCAGCAAGGCCCTGGCACCGGGGATGCGACTGGGCTGGGCCGTGCTGCCCGCCGAACTCATCGAGCGGATCCACGACCTCAAGACCAACGCCGACCTCGGCTCGGCCACCCTCCCCCAACTGACCCTGGTGCGGATGCTGGCCACCGGGGCGTACGAGCGCCACCTGCGCACCATGCGCGCGCACTACCGGACCCGCCGCGACGCGGTGGCCGAGGCCCTCGCCGAGCACCTGCCGGCGGCCCGCGTGCACGGCATCGCCGCGGGCATCCACCTCTACGTCGAACTCCCGCCCGGCTCCGACGAATCGGCCACCGTGCGACGGGCCCGCGAGCACGGCGTACGGGTCGAGCCGATGGCCGGGATGCGCGCGTTCGCGACCGGCCCGCCCGCGGTGATCATCGGTTACGCCGGACTCTCGCCCGACCGGCTGCGCGAAGCGGTCCGACTGCTCGCCCGGTCCGTACTCCCGGCCGTTGCACCCCCGGGCCAGTGCCGCGGCGCTAGATTTACCTCGTGGACAACAGCCCAGAGCGTCGAGCCCAGCCGCCCACCCCCGAGCTGCGCGCCTCCGACGCCGACCGCGACCGCTACGTGAACGTGCTGCGGGACGCGCTCGCGGAGGGCCGGCTGACCGCCGACGAACACGCGGAGCGGGTGGACGCGGCGCTGGCCGCGAAGACGCTCCGCCAACTCGAACCGCTGATCGCCGACCTCCCGGCGCCCGGGCCGATCGGCTACGAGCCCGCGGCGGCCAACGCGGTGCCGCCCCGCCCGGCCCGGTCGAACATGTTCGCGTTCTGGAGCAGTTCCGTCCGCAAGGGTCGCTGGCGTGCGGGTTCGAAGCTGAACGCGGTCGCGGTGATGGGCGGCGTGGAGATCGACCTCACCGACGCGGTGTTCGACGAACCCGAGTTGGTGATCAACGTGTTCACGCTCTGGGGCGGCATCGACATCCGGATCCCGGAGGGGGTCACCGTCCGCGATCACGGGTTCGGCTTCATGGGCGGCTTCGAGGTGCACGAGCAGTACACCGACGATCCGCGCGCACCCGTCGTGGTGGTCAAGGGTCTGGCGATCATGGGTGGCGTGGTGGTCAAGGCGAAGCGCCGCAAGGAGCAGCGCCGCCGCGAGTTCGGCGACGATCCCCGCTTCCGCTCGGGCGCGGACCGACCGGAGGGCGACCGCTTCCGCAAGGCCCCGGAGCAGCCGGAGTACGACCGCTTCCGCAAGGACTCGGACTGACCCGTACGCGGCGGCTTCCGCGCTCCTGCGGCCCGAACCGGCGGCCCGTGCCCGCCCGTTCGCGATGTGCGCCGCGATGACGTGGGCATCCTCGGGCTGAACCGGGCGCACCGCGGCCCCCGCCCGTGCTCGGGGCGGGGGCCGGGTATGCGACCTGCGGATCAGTAGGCGTCGTACGGAATCACCGAGTACGGCAGCGGCACCGAGGCGCCCGCCGTCCACTGTTGCGTGGCCGAGGCGCCGGCCGGCTGCTGGGTGATCGCCCCGTTGCCCGCGGTCGGCGCGGTTGCGACCAGCCCGGAGACCCGGCTGATCAGTCGGCCGTCCGCACCCACGTCGAAGCGCAGGTTGTTCAGGTACGCGCCGTGCGCGTCGTCACAGCGCCAGATGCCCATGGCGCTGCCCGCCGCCGTGGCCCCGCGGTTGTCGAGGCAGAACGCCGGGTCCGCCAGGCTGTGCACCTGGCCCGTGGCGGCGTTGCGCCACCACTTCTGGTTGCCGTTGCCCGTGCAGTCCCAGGCCAGCACGCCGCGCCCGGAGGTCATCGTGCCGCCGTCCACGTCCAGGCACTTGCCGGTGCCCCCGGACTTCAGCTCGGCGAACCGCACCGCCTGCCCGGGCTCCTTCACCCAGCGCTGCGCCGCCGATCCGTCGCATCCGGCCAGCACGAGCCCGGCCCCCAGGGTCGAATCCACCGCCGCCGGCGCGACGCACAGGGACTGCGTGTCGGCCGGTCGCAGCGTGCCCGCGACCTCGACGAAGCGCTGGTTGCCGCCGCCGTTGCAGTTCCACAACACCAGCGCGGTGCCCGAACCGCGCCCGCCGCCCTGCGGATCCACACATCGGTCCTGGCTCAGCTCGGTGTGCAGCGACTGGTTCGCGGCGTCGTACCAGAAGCCCTGATTGCGTCCGCCGTGACAGGGCCACAGGTCGACCGGGGTTTGGTTGCGCGAGGAGAAGCCGTACGCGTCGGCGCACAACCCGGTGCCCTCGTTGCGCAGTTGCCTGAAGTCGGCACTGGGCACGCCGCGGTACAGCGTGACCGCTCCCGTGCTTGCCGAGTCCGCACAACCGGCTTGGTTCCAGCCGGAGTCGTACAGCTGGGTCAGGCAGGACGCGAAGGCCAGGTGGCCGCGGGCGTTGGGGTGGAAGCTCTGCCGGGTGGTGTTCGGGTCGAGGATGTCCGGCCCGGCGAACCACAACCCGCGCGCCCAGGTGTTGTCGGTACAGACCTCGTGGCCGTGGAACAGCCGCGAGTTGTCCAGGTAGATCGCGCCGGTGTTCGCCGCGGCCTGCCGCTCGGCCCGCTCGAAGATCGGCACCGCCTCGTTGCGTCCCCACGCCGCGTCGCGCAGGTAGCCGAGGCACCCGCCCGCGTACCAGCCGGGGAAGTCGGGGTTGTCCTCGACGTCCGGGGCGATCGGCGACGGGTAGCCCATCACCACGAGCTTGTAGTCGCCGCTCCGGTAGCCCGCGTCCGCCATCGTGGTCTTCAGATCGCGAACGGTCTGCTCGACCTTGGGCCGCATCGCGTCCGCGCGCGCCTGCCAGCCGGGCTGGTAGGTGCCGTAGCACTCGCCCTGGAAGAACACCCGCCTGGTCACGCAGTCGGTCATGGTCGGGCCGAACTGGATGTCGTCGTTGGCGCCCGCCACCAGCAGGATCAGTTGCACCCGCGTGTTGCGCGCCTTGATCGCCAGGTTGTCCGACTGCACGAGTTCGTCGGCGTACTGCTTGCTGCCGCCGATCCGGATGTTCACGGTGGACGCCCCGGAGCACGCGACGTTGTACGTCACGTCGGCCGGGATCCCGGTCCGGTGGATGGCCGCGTCGGGCGACCGGTGACACCAGTTGTCCGGGCCGTCCGTGCCGGGTTCGTACACGCCGACGCCCTCACCGGCGATCTCGCTGTCGCCGAGCGAGATCAGCGAGGTCTTGCGCTCGGCCAACGGCTTGACCCCGGTGCTCCCGTACAGCGCCTGGGCCTCGCTCTGCCGGATCGCCTCCAGTTGCGGGGACAGCGCGGTGGCCGCGGGGCCGGCCGCGGTGGTGCCCGCCGCCCGGCCCGGCAGGCCGCCGGTGAGGCCGATCAGGGTCGCCATCAGCGCCACCGGTAGGACCTTGTCGCGCACACGCTCGAATGTGGACATGCACCCTCGCCTTCGTGGCATGGAAGGAACACGCACGAGCCGCCCAAAGGGGACTTGGGCACTGTGAAGCGAATGAAAGCTACCGGTGGGTAGACAGGAAATGAAGGCATTTACCTGACAACCCTGGCCGCACCGACAGGCCACGAGCGCGCATCCGAACCGACCGAACCGGTTGCCCTATCGTGGAAGAACGGTGGGATGGACCGTCCGCACGCATTCGACAGGTGATGTACATCAGCACTCGCACGCCGACGTTGTCGCAGCTCAGGGCCTTTTCCGCAGTCGCCGACCACCTGCATTTCCGCGACGCGGCCGCCGCGGTGGGCACCAGCCAGCCCGCACTCTCCGGAGCGATCGCCGCGCTGGAGGAGGCGCTGGGCACCCAGTTGGTGGAGCGCACCACGCGCCGGGTCCTGCTCACTCCGGCCGGCGAGCGGGTCGCCCGGCACGCGCGCCGCGTGCTCGACGCGCTCGCCGACCTGGTCGACGAGGCGGAATCCGCCCGCCGCCCGTTCACCGGCCCGCTGCACCTGGGGGTGATCCCCACGGTCGCCCCGTACGTGCTGCCGGCGCTGCTGCGACTGGTCCGCGAGGAGTATCCGGAGCTGCGGCTGTACGTGCACGAGGAGCAGACCGGCTCGCTGCTGGACGGCCTCACCAGCGGTCGGCTGGACCTGCTGCTGCTCGCGCTGCCCTCCGGCATCTCGGGCGTCGAGGAGATCCCGCTCTACGAGGAGGACTTCACCCTGGTCGTGCCCGAGGGACACGAGCTGGCGGACCGCTCCGACGTGCCGCGCTCCGCGCTGCGTGGCCTGGACGTACTACTCCTGGACGAGGGCCACTGCCTGCGCGACCAGGCCCTGGACGTGTGCCGCGAGGTGGGGGCGGGCGAGGCGGGGGCGACCCGCGCGGCGAGCCTGCCCACCCTGGTGCAGCTGGTCGCGGGCGGCCTGGGCGTCACCCTGCTGCCGCAGACCGCGATCGACGTGGAGACCCGACCGGGCTCACAACTGGCGGTGTCCCGCTTCGCCGCCCCCGCCCCGTACCGGCGCATCGGTCTGGTGATGCGCTCCAGCACGGGACGAAGCGAGGAGTTCGCCGACCTGGCGATCGCCCTGCGCCGCGCGGTCGACGCCCTGCCGGTGCGAGTGGTGCGTTAGGCCGTGTCCGGCGGATCCTGGGGAGCCGCGCCGCCCCGCCTCCTGCCGGACGAGAACGACCGACCGGATCGGAGCTCAGGAAGCTGCGGCTGAGCACGGTCTTGGCATACGCGTCCAGGTTCGGCGGAGCACGAAAACACGTCGGGCCCGACCGGGGTCGGGCCCGAGTTCCTGCGGAAGCGGCTACGCGATCCGGACGTTGTCCGCCCAGTCGTCCGGGAGTTGCGGCAGCGGCCAGGCCGGGTCCGGGCGCCAGTTCTCCCAGCCCTGGTCGAACGGCGCGCCCCAGGCCCGGATCGCCTCGACCGCGGCCCGCCCCTCGGCCTCGATCGCCTCGACCTGCTCGTCGGTGAGCCGACCCGCCTCCCGGGAGGCGGCCAGTTCGTCCTGGTCCTTGTACTCCCAGCGCCGGTCCGGGGTGACCCACACGTCCAGCACGTGGTCCTCGGTGTCCACTCCGCCGGACCACCGGGTGCGCGGGCGTTCGAGGTTGACGTACCAGCCGGAGAAGCGCCAGTCGGCCTGCCAGAACAGCCAGACCGACCACGGTTCGCCGGGTCGGGCCAGCATCAGCACCCCGGTACCGGTCCACTCGACGATCGAGGGGATCCGGCCGAGCCGGAATCTGCGTTCGATCGGCGCCGTACGGATGTCGGACCCGTCCGGCAACATCGGCTTGACCCGGGACGTCCCCCCGGCCAGCCAGACCGCGAGTTGGTCCGGGTCGTCGCGAACGACGGTCACCGGACGGCAGTCCAGGACCTGGTCGCCGCGCAGATAGCGCCACAACACCTGGTCGCCGGGAGACCAGGTGCCGGGCGCGGAGCGGGGATCCTCGAAGTGCTCGTGCATGCGCAGGATGTTAGACATGACGTTGATTTACCCAGCGCCCGTAACACCTGACCGTGAGTCATGTTACGGGTGGGTCATCATGCGAAGAACATCACGGGTGTGTGCGTACGCACCTGTCACCCTGCGTACGCGCCGACCGCCGTGCACCCGCCCGCTCCCACCGCCGTGCACACGCCGCCGTGCGCCCACCGCCCGCCGGCCGGCGCACCGTGTCACGGGTGGGTCATCCCGAGCACGTCCAGCGCCGCGTCGAGTTCGGCCTCGGTCAGCCGGCCCGCCGACACGTGTCCGCGCTCGATCACCACCTGCCGGATCGTCTTGCGCTCGGCCAGCGACTGCTTGGCGATCCTCGCCGCCTCCTCGTAGCCGAGGAAGCGGTTCAGCGGGGTGACCACCGAGGGGGACGATTCGGCGTACTCGCGCATGCGTTCCACGTCCGCCTCGATGCCGGCCACCGTGCGATCGGCCAGCACCCGCGTCGCGTTGCCCAGCAGCCGGATCGATTCGAGCAGGTTGCGGGCGATCACCGGCAACATCACGTTGAGTTCGAAGTTGCCCGCCGCGCCGCCGAAGGCCACCGCCGCGTCGTTGCCGATCACCTGCGCGACCACCTGGCCGACCGCCTCGGGGATCACCGGATTGACCTTGCCCGGCATGATCGAGCTACCCGGCTGCAGATCCGGCAGCCGGATCTCGGCCAGCCCGGTGCGCGGCCCCGATCCCATCCAGCGCAGGTCGTTGACGATCTTGTTCAGGCCGACCGCGATGGTGCGCAACTGGCCGGACAACTCGACCAGTCCGTCCCGCGCGCCCTGCGCCTCGAAGTGGTCGCGCGCCTCGGTGAAGCCCAGCCCGGTGGAGGCCGCGATCTCCGCGATCACCCGCGCCGAGAAACCCGGCGGGGTATTGATGCCGGTGCCCACCGCGGTGCCGCCCAACGGTAGTTCGACCACACGCGGCAGGCTCGCCTGCAACCGCTCGACGCCGTAACGCACCTGCGCCGCATAGCCGCCGAACTCCTGACCCAGGGTCACCGGTGTGGCGTCCATCAGGTGGGTGCGCCCGGACTTGACCACGTCGGCGAACTCGACCGCCTTCGATTCCAGGGTGGAGGCGAGGTGGTCGAGCGAGGGGATCAGCCGGTGGGTGACCGCGAGCGCCGCCGCGATGTGGATCGAGGACGGGAACACGTCGTTGGACGACTGGGACGCGTTGACGTGGTCGTTGGGGTGCACGTCCCGCCCCAGGCGCTCGGTGGCCAGGGTGGCGAGCACCTCGTTCATGTTCATGTTCGAGGAGGTGCCCGAACCGGTCTGGAACACGTCCACCGGGAACTGGTCGGCCCATCGGCCGGTCACGACCTCGGCCGCGGCCTGCTCGATCGCCTCCGCGGTGTCCTTGTCCAGTACGCCCAGTTCGGCGTTCACCCGCGCTGCCGCGCCCTTGATCCGGGCCAGCGCCTCCACGTGCGCGGGTTCCAGGCGCTGCCCGGAGATCGGGAAGTTCTCGACGGCGCGCTGGGTCTGCGCCCGCCACTTGGCGGCGACGGGCACCCGCACCTCGCCCATCGAGTCGTGCTCGATGCGGAACTCGCCGGTCGAATCTGCGGACGGTGCTGCCTCGGACATCGCTGTCGCCTCCTGGATGAGCGTTCCAAGGCCACAACGGCCCGCCGGCCCGGCCTGTTCCTGAGGGATGCCCCGCACGCTCGGGGCTACCCGATCAGCAGGACGTGCAACGTGCGCGGCCCGTGTACGCCCCCCACCCGCGCCAGTTCGATGTCGCTGGTCGCCGACGGGCCGGAGATCCAGGTCTGCGGGCGGCGCGGATCCAGCCGGGCGATCGCCTCCGGCACGGTGCCCACGATCTGGTCGGCGCGCACCACGCACAGGTGGTAGTCGGGCAGCAGGGTGAGCACCCGGCGACCCTGGTCCGGGCCGGTGTCCAGGACGATCGTGCCGGTCTCGGCGATGGCCAGCGCACATCCGGTGGCCACCGCGTCGATCTCGCCGAGCGTGTCGCGGTCCAGCGCGGGCGAGTCCGCCACCAGTTCGACGCCGAGCCGGGCCAGCCAGGCGAGCTTCTTCCCGGGCGGCACCGCCATGCGGGTCACGCCGGCTTCGCGCAGCAGGTCGCTCGTGGCCGGAAGCAGATCCCGGGTGTCGTGCACGCGCAGCACGGTGGCCTCGTAGTCGGCGACCCGTTCGGCGAACCGGCCGGCCACGTCCAGGCCCGCCGGGCGTTCGCGCCGGTACGCCCGACGCACCGGCGGCGGCTTGGGCCGGTCGTCCAGGGCCGTGCGCAGCCGGTCCAGGATCACCGTACGAGCGTCGCGGTCCGCCTCGTAGCGTTCCACCGTCATTCCTCCAGACCGCCGTCGGTGCGCTTGAACCAGGAGCGGAACGACTCGGCCGGCGGCGCGGGCGCGTCCCGGTCGCCGAACCACACGCCGAGCGGACCGGTGAACCGCTTCGGCAGCGGGACCCGGCCGATCACCCCGTGCCGGACGAACCGCGCGCCGACCCCGGCCACGTGCTGCGCGAAGCCGATCCGCCATGGCTTCTCGAAGGCCCACCGCACGGCCGTCATGCCGGCTTCCTCGGCCCGGTCGTGCGGTCCCCGCTCGCCGTCCACAACCTGTGCACGAAGGTGGACGAGCACCTCGGGGATGTCGATCCGCACCGGGCACGCGTCGAAGCACGCGCCGCACAGCGAGGACGCGAACGGCAACGACGCGGTCTGCGCGTCCACCCGGTGTGCCGCGATACCGCGCAGCTGCGGGGTGAGGATCGCGCCGATCGGCCCGGGATACACCGACCCGTACGCGTGGCCGCCGGTGCGCTCGTACACCGGACACACGTTCAGGCAGGCCGAGCAGCGGATGCAGCGCAGCGCCTGCCGGCCCACCGGGTCGGCCAGCACGTCCGAGCGGCCGTTGTCGAGCAGGATCAGGTGGAACTCCTGCGGGCCGTCGCCGGGGGTGACGCCGGTCCACATCGAGGTGTACGGGTTCATCCGCTCGCCGGTCGCACTGCGCGGGAGCAGTTGCAGGAACACCTCCAGGTCGCCCCACGTGGGCAGCAGCTTCTCCACGCCGAGCACGGTGATCAGCGTCTCGGGCAGGGTCAGGCACATCCGCCCGTTGCCCTCGGACTCGACCACGCACACCGTGCCGGTGTCGGCGATCGCGAAGTTGCCGCCGGAGACCGCGACCCTGGCGCGCAGGAACTTCTCCCGCAGATGCCGGCGGGCGGCGGCGGCCAGCGCGGCCGGGTCGTCGCTCAGGTGCTCGGGCGCCGGTCGGCCGACCCGACCCATCTCGCGGACGAAGATGTCCCGGATCTCGGCCCGGTTGCGGTGGATCGCGGGCACCAGGATGTGCGACGGCAGATCCTCGCCGAGCTGCACGATCAGCTGTGCCAGGTCGGTCTCCCACGCGTGGATGCCCGCCTCGGCCAGCGCGTTGTTCAGCTCGATCTCCTCGGTGACCATCGACTTGACCTTGACCACCTCGTCCACGCCCGCGGCCCGGGCGATCGCGACCACGATCGCGTTCGCCTCGGCCGCGTCCCGGGCCCAGTGCACCACGCCGCCGGCCGCGCGCACCGCGACCTCCAGGCGTTCGAGGTGGTCGGGCAGTCGGGCCAGCACGTCGTCCTTGATCGCCGCGCCGGCGCGCCGCAGCAGCTCCCAGTCGGGCAGCTCGGCGACCACCTCGTCGCGCCTGGCCCGGATGGTGTGCGTGGCCGCGCGCAGGTTGGCCCGCTGTACGTCGTTCGCCAGCTCCGCGTGCGCGGCCTCCGGGAACGGCGGCATGCCGACGAAGGTGGGTTCCCTGCGTACGGACGCGGTCATCGCGTCACCTCCGGTCCCGAGGTCTGCGCGGCGAGGAACCCCGAGCCGGTGTCCAGGCCCGGCCCGTACGGCGGCACGTCCGGCAGCGCCTCGGTGCAGGCCAGGATGTCCGCGAGGTGCAGCACCCGGATGCCCGCCTGTTGTCGCGAGATCAGTCCGCCGATGTGGGTCAGGCACGAGTTGTCGCCCGCGCACAACACCTGAGCGCCCGATTCCAGCGCGGCGCTCACCTTGTCGGCGCCCATCGCCACCGAGGTGTCCACGTTCTTGACCGCGAACGTGCCGCCGAATCCGCAACATTCGTCCGCGCGCGGCAGGTCCACCAGGGTGAGGCCGCGGACCGCGCGCAGCAGCCGGGTCGGCCGGTCGCCCACCCGCAGCAGCCGCAGCGAGTGGCAGGTGGGGTGGTAGGCGACGCTGTGCGGGAAGTAGGCGCCCACGTCGGTCACGCCGAGCACGTCGACCAGGAACTCGCCGAACTCGAACACCTTCGGCGCGACCCGGGCGACGCCGGCCGGCAGCGTGCCGCCGGCCTGCCGGGCAACGCTCGCGTGGTACTCGCGCACCATCGCGGTGCACGACCCGGACGGCACGACCACCGCGTCGTAGCCCTCGAAGGCGTCGACGAAGGAGCGCACCAGCGGCACCGCGTCCTCGCGGTAGCCGGAGTTGAAGTGCATCTGCCCGCAGCACACCTGGCCGTACGGGAACTCCACCTCGTGTCCGAGGCGCCGCAACACCCGAACCACGGACTTGCCGGTCTCCGGGAAGAGCGTGTCGTTGAAGCACGTGATGAAAAGGGCAAGGCGCACAATTGACCTCCTCGATCGACTGTACGGATGTCCTCCGGCGGGCGCCCGGCCAAACCTGCCGCACGCGTCCGGTCGTGTGACGCCGGGCCGGCGAGGGATCGGGCGGGACGGCCCGGCGGGGGCCTGGGCGTGTCTGCGGCTTTGCACCACGTAGGGTCGGCCCATGAGCCTCCGGACGGCACTCGGCCGCCCCTTTGCCGTTGCGCGTTCGCGGTTGACCACGCGTCGATCACGTGTCCTGGCCGGTGTCTTGGCCCTCGTGGTGGTGATCATCGCGGTACTGGGGATCGGCGCTCTGGTTCGGGACGACCCGGCGCCGCCGGTATCGGCCACCGAGCAGCGCATCGACGTCGCCGCCGGGCCGGGCGATCCGGCCCGGATCGGCATCGACACCACGCTGTTCCTGCCGCCGGGAGTGCGCGAGCGGGCGCCCGCCGTACTGCTCGCGCACGGATTCGGCGGCAGCAAGGCCGAGTTGCGCCGGGACGCGGAGGCGCTGGCCCGTTCGGGGTATGTGGTGCTGACCTATTCGGCACGCGGCTTCGGCGGCTCGGCCGGGCAGATCATGCTGGACCAGCCGGACTACGAGGTGGCCGACGCGCGGGCACTGATCGACTGGCTGGCGACCCGGCCCGAGGTGCGTCTGGACGGGCCGGGCGACCCGCGCGTGGGTGTCGCGGGCGCCTCCTACGGCGGTGCGCTCGCGCTGCTGACCGCGGCCTACGACCCGCGGGTGGACACGATCGCGCCGCAGATCACCTGGCACGACCTCGCCGGCGCGCTGCTGCCGAACGCGGCGGGCGGCGGGCCCGCCGACGGGGTGTTCAAGAAGATGTGGGCCGGGCTGTTCTTCTCCTCCGGCACCGCTCCGCTGGGCGCGCTCGCCCCGATAGACGCGAACACCGGCTGCGGCCGGTTCGCCGAGCGGGTGTGCACGATCTACCGCGAGGTGGCCGTCGGGGGCAAGTCCACGCCACAGGCGGTCGACCTGCTTCGGCGGGCCAGTCCGGCGTCGGTCGCGGACCGGATCGCGGTGCCCACGCTGCTGATCCAGGGCCAGAACGACTCGCTGTTCCCGCTCGACCAGGCCGACCGCAATGCCGCCGCGATCGCGCACAACGGCGCGCCGGTGGAGGTGGTGTGGACGGCGGGCGGGCACGACGGCGGCCGGCCGCAGAGCGCGATGGTGCGCGATCGGGTCACCGGATGGTTCGACCGGTGGCTGAAGCCGGTCGAGGCCGCGCCGAAGGCGGGCGCGCCGACCGCCGCCGGGGAGTTTCGGGTGACCCGCTCGGGCGGGGTGGACAGCGCCACGCGTGAGCAGCGGCTGCGGGTCGCCGACGCCGCCCGCTATCCCGGCCTCGACGGCACCCGGCGGCGTGCGGTCGCGCTGGCCGGGCCGGAGCAGACGGTGGCCAATCCGCCGGGGGGTGCGCCGACCTCGGTGTCCGGGCTGCCCGGGCTGGGTTTGCTGGCCGGCGCCGGCAGCCTGGGCGCGCTCGCGTCGGGGGCGGGCGACCTGGGCGGGATCGCGTTCGACCTGCCGGGGCAGAGCGCGTTCTTCCAGAGCGAGCGCTTCGACCAGAGCACCTGGATCACCGGCTCGCCGACCGCACGGGTGCGGGTCTCCGGCGCCGACGACGTCGTGCTGTTCGCGAAGCTGTACGACGTCGCACCGGGCGGCGGCACCGTGTTGCCGCACCAGCTCGCGGCGCCGATCCGGGTGACCGGTGCGGCGGCCGGGCGGGACGTGGAGATCCGGTTGCCGGCGATCGACCATCAGGTCGACTCGGGCCACCGGCTGCGGCTCGTGCTCACCGCGACCGACCTGGGCTTCGCGTCGCCGAACGTGCCCGCGAGCTATCGGGTCGCGCTCGCCGGCCCGTTGACCGTGCCGTCGGTGCCGCAGTTGCACGTGGCCTCGACCGGCTACCCGTGGTGGACGTGGGGCCTGCCGCTGATCGCGGTGCTCGTCGCGCTCGCGTTGCTGCTCACCGGGCGGCGCCGCGCGGCGGCGGCCGCACCGGATCCGGCCCTGGCCGAGGTGCCACTGCAGATCCGGAACCTGACCAAGCGCTACAAGGGCGGCAAGCTCGCCGTCGACGACCTGTCCTTCCAGGTGGAGGCGGGCCAGGTGCTCGGCCTGCTCGGCCCCAACGGCGCGGGCAAGACCACGACGCTGCGGATGCTGATGGGGCTGATCCACCCGGACGGCGGCGGGATAAGGATCTTCGGCCGGATGGTCGGACCCGGTGCGCCGGTGTTGTCCCGGCTCGGCTCGTTCGTCGAGGGTCCCGGCTTCCTGCCGCACCTGTCCGGGCGGGAGAACCTGTCGCTGTACTGGCGCGCCACCGGCCGCCCGCACGCCGACGCGCACTTCGACGAGGCGTTGGAGATCGCCGGGTTGGGCGAGGCGCTGGACCGCAACGTGCGCACCTACTCGCAGGGCATGCGGCAGCGGCTCGCCATCGCGCAGGCGATGCTCGGCCTGCCGGACCTGCTCGTGCTGGACGAGCCGACCAACGGGCTCGACCCGCCGCAGATCCGGGCGATGCGCGATGTGCTGATCGGCTACGCGGCCACCGGCCGCACCGTGGTGGTCTCCAGCCACCTGCTGGCCGAAGTCGAACAGACCTGTACGCACGTCGTGGTGATGCACCGCGGCCGGCTGATCGCCTCCGGCCCGGTCGCCGAGATCGTCGGCAACGGCAACACGCTGGTGATCGGAACTCCCGTGCCGGACCTGGCGATCGCAACCCTGAAGGATCTGCCGGGCGTGGGCTCGGTGGAGCCCGAGGAGGGCGGCGTACTCGTGCACCTCGCGGGTGCGCGGACCTCCGCCCTGGTGGCCGAACTCGTCGGCGCGGGCGTCGCGGTGGACCGGGTGACCGCGCGCCGCCGCCTGGAAGACGCGTTCCTGACGCTCATCGGGGAGTCCTGATGACCCGCACGCTCATTGGGGAGTTCCGATGACCCGTACGCTCCCCGATCTGCCGACCGACGAGGGTGCGCACCCGATCCCGGGCGCGGCACACGCGCACGGCTATCGACCCCGGCACACGCTGCCGATGTGGGTCGAGACCGTGCGCCAGTTCCGGCGCCGGCGCACCCTGTTCATGATCGGCCTGCTGCTCGCGCTGCCGTGGATCCTGGTCGCCGCGTTCAAGATCGGCGGCGATCCGTCGGCGGACGCGGTACCGACACTGGTGGACGTGGCGACCAAGAGCGCGCTGAACTTCACCGCGTTCACGCTGTTCGTCTCGACCGGCTTCCTGCTGGTCGTGGCGGTGGCGCTGTTCTGCGGCGACACCGTTGCCAGTGAGGCGAGTTGGTCCTCGCTGCGCTATCTGCTGGCCGCGCCGGTGCCGCGGGCGCGGCTGCTGCGGGTCAAGCTCGTGGTCGCGCTCGGCTACAGCGTGCTGGCCCTGGTGCTGCTGCCGCTGATGGCGATGATCGCGGGCACGATCGCGTTCGGCTGGGGCCCGTTGGACCTACCGGTGGGGGCGTCGCTGCCCACCGGCGAGGCGCTCGGGCGCATGTCGGTCGTGGTCGTCTACGGCGTGGTGGCGCAACTGGTGGTGATGGGCATGGCGTTCTGGCTGTCCACGGTCACCGACGCACCACTGGGCGCGGTGGGCGGCGCCGTCGGCCTGGTGGTGGTCTCCAACATCGTCGACGCGGTCACGGCGCTCGGTTCGTGGCGGGACTACCTGCCCACCCACTGGCAGTTCGCGTGGGTCGACGTACTCCAGACCGACCCCCAATGGGACGGCATGATCAAGGGCAGCGCGGTCTCGTTCGCCTACGCGGTGGTCTTCCTCGCCCTGGCCTTCCGCCACTTCGGCCGCAAGGACATCGTGTCCTGAGCCGGATGGGCACCAGCGGCATTCCACCGCCTGGCTCCCGTCGGCGTCACCCCGCGACACCGACCGACCCACCGCCCTGCCCAGTGGCCCCCGACCCGAACCGCCCTCTGCGGACAGACGGATGGGTTGCCATATGTGTCAGCCGTATCTGGCGGACCACTATGGCACCTGCCCCGGGCCCGCAGTCGGCGGCGGTACGGGTGCTCATGAACCCGGCGCGGTCCCACTCGACCACCCCGCGTGCCGTGCCGTCGGTGTCCTTGTCGGCCGTGACGATCACCCGCATCCGAGCCGGGCGCCACGGAGTTCGGCGAGCATCTGTCGGTGGTTATCGGCCCCCTTGCACGCCTACCGGATTTCCGGCATCGACGAGCGCGGCCACCCCGCAACAGCCCCCGCGGCGGGGAGTTCCGCGCCGCACGCCTCGGCGGAGCGGCCGGGCTGCGATGAATCGGAGGTTCCGGAACACAGGGCCGGGCCGGACCGAGCCGAACCGGCCCGGCCCGAACCGAGCCGAGTCGGGCCTTGAGCCGACATCGACCACGAGCCGTAACTGCCGCCGTCACCCACTCGGCTCCACCCCACCCCGCACGCCACGTCGATCGCCACCGGACAGGCGCGATCGCAAGATCATCCCAATGTCCCGATTCGGTGTTCGACGCAACGGCGCGTAGGCTCCTCGTCCGCCTGCCGTTCGCCACACATCGCGCGATCGAACCGGTGAGCGTGGCGCTGAGCTGGGCACATTCCGCCCTCGCCCACTGATAGGTGATCACGATCAATGGTTGAGCCGTTGCTTATTTCATCTATCAATTCCGCTGTGGCATCGTGATCAACGTACGTCCGACCGGGATGGTGAACCTGCCTTCCCGGCCCCTTCGCGGAGGAGACCCAGTGCTTACTGTCGGTAACCAGTTCCCCGAGTACGACCTCACCGGCGTTGTGTCGCTGGAGGCGGACAAGGCCTTCGAGCAGATCACCAACAAGTCCTACGACGGCAAGTGGCGCGTCGTGTTCTTCTGGCCGAAGGACTTCACCTTCGTCTGTCCGACCGAGATCGCCGCCTTCGGCCGGCTCAACGAGGACTTCCAGGACCGTGACGCGCAGCTGCTCGGCGTGTCCGTGGACTCCGAGTTCGTGCACCTGGCCTGGCGCAAGGACCACCCGGACCTGACCGACCTGCCCTTCCCGATGTTGTCCGACCTCAAGCGCGAGCTGTCCTCGGCCGCCGGCGTGCTCAACGCCGACGGTGTCGCGGACCGCGCGGTCTTCATCATCGACCCGAACAACGAGATCCAGTTCGTCATGGTCACCGCCGGCTCGGTGGGCCGCAACCCCGACGAGGTCCTGCGGGTCCTCGACGCGCTGCAGACCGACGAACTGTGCCCGTGCAACTGGCAGAAGGGCGGCGAGACCCTCGACGCCGCCAAGCTGATGGACGCCTGATCCATGGGTCTCGACGTCCTGAAGGCCGCACTGCCCGAGTACGCCAAGGACCTCAAGCTCAACCTGGGCTCGGTCGTGGGCAACTCGAAGCTCGCCGAACAAACGCTCTGGGGCACGGTGCTCGCCTGCGCGATCGCCACGCGTAGCCCCAAGGTGCTCGCCGAACTCGAGCCGGAGGCCAAGAGCCGGCTGTCCGACGAGGCGTTCACCGCCGCCAAGGCCGCTGCCGCGATCATGGCGATGAACAACGTCTACTACCGCTCGATGCACCTCATCGGCGACCCGGAATACAGCAACCTCCGGGCCGGCCTACGGATGAACGTGATGGCCAACCCGGGTGCCCCGAAGGCCGACTTCGAGCTGTGGTCGCTGGCGGTCTCGGCGATCAACGGTTGCGGCCGGTGCCTGGAGTCGCACGAGCAGGTCCTGCGCAAGGAGGGCGTGTCGCGCGAGACGATCCAGGAGGCGATCAAGATCGCCGCCGTGATCCACGCGGTCGGCGTGACGCTGGAGACCGACCAGGGCTGAGCACGCCCTGATCGCCCACCGGCGCACTCCCCGCGACACCCCGCGACGCACGAGAGCCCGTCCCCACTCCCGGGGACGGGCTCTCGTGCGTTCATCGAACCGACCACCACCACCGCAACCGCCGTACCCGAAGCCGGCAACCGCGACCAATCACCGTCGCCCGCGCGCGCGAACCACCGGGCGGGAGCGGATCGCCCACCGCGAGCGAGTCACCCACAACGCACACGTCGCCCACCACAGTCGAGTCAGGCCGTACAACCGGGTCACCCGCCGCAGCCGAACCGACCCCGGCCGACGGCCGAACGCCGACACGCCGTGCCGCGGGCTCACCGCGCCGCCCTCATCCCGACCAGCGCGACCTCCCGGTACAGCCCCACCGCGTCCCGCACGCCCATCCCGCGATATATCCGACTCCCCGTCGAGATCGCCGTGCGCAACACCCGCTGGGTGAACACCGGGTCCAGGTCCGGGTGGAAGTCGCCGGAGCGGATGCCGCCGGCCAGCGCCCGGGTCCAGGTGTCGGAGACCTTGGCACGCTGCGCGGCCAGCCGGCTCGCCGGGAGTTCGTCGCCACGCACCTCGTTTATCGCCAGAACCGTGGAGACCCCGTGGTAGGCGTGCGCCTCCACGGTCCGCCCGATCAAACCGGCCAGGCGCTCCACCGGCGTCGGTTGCGCGGCGGCGTCCTTGTCGAACGCGGTGCGCAGGTCGCCGAGGAACTCGCCGAGCAGTTCGGCGAGCAACTGCTCCTTGGAGCCGATGTGATGGGCAAGGCTGCCGACCGGCACACCGGCCAGGTCGGCGATCCGACGCACCGTGGTGCCCGCGTACCCGTCCTGCTCGAAGAGCAGGTTGGAGGCGATCCGAATCCGGGTGCGCGCGTCGGCCTGGCGGGGCACCCGGGCCATCCGCCGCTCCGCCTCGACCCTGGCGTCCTCGACCGGGCCGACCCTTCGCAGGGTGGGCATGGCATAGCGGGCGGGCCCGAGCAGGTTGCAGATCCGCTGCGAGGCGTAGCGCCCGGGCCGCACGATGCCGCGCACGAACACGTCCACCAGGCGTCCCGCGGCCGCGTCCGGGTCGTAGCGGCCGCTCGGTCGATACCACTGGGCCATCCCCCACACCGCCGATTGCAACATCAGCGACAACAACACGGGGTGCAGATCGCGGCGCAGGCTGCCGTCCTCGATCCCCCGGCGCAGCACCCGCCCCCACAGGGTGGACGCCTCGGCGGTGCGGTCGGACAACCAGACGAAGCCCTCGGTGCGGGAGAGCCGACGCGATTCGCCGACCACCACGACCGCCGCGTCGGGGCTGTTGCCGATCACTTCGAGGCTGTCCCGCAACAGGCCGCGCAGTGTGGCGATCGGTTCCTCGCCGCGCTCGACCGTGGCCCGCTGCCGACTCATGATGTCCGCGAAGAAGGTGTCGAGCACTTCGAGCAACATCGCTTCCTTGGACGGGAAGTGGTGGTACAGGCTGCCCGAGAGCATGTCCGCGGATTCGGCGATCTGACGGACCGTCGTGGCGCCGTAGCCCCGCTTGGCGAACAGCGCACAGGCGTGTCTGATGATCTCCGCGCGTCGATCCGCTCGCGGCCTGATGTGACGCTCCGCACCCGCTCGATCGCTCAACACGCGCCAAGCGTAGTACGCCTGGGAATCCCATGCGGAATCTCACGTTCCGGTAGTCCCTACCCGTCCCACCAACCCCACCCGAACCATCCGCGAGTGGACCCGGGTCGTAGTGCGAACGAGCGCGAAGCGCACATGGATGCGCACGACCGCGGAGCACGCGGGACACGAGGCGAGGCGCCGACCGAAACGGCACCCGGCACCCGGGGCACCGGCGGAATCCGAGCCGGCGGACGCGCTACGACCCGAGGCGACGGCCGCAGCCAGGACCCGAGACGCCCCGAACCGGGACGAGACAGGTTCGACCCCATGACATCATATCCTTGACTTAGTCATACACCTGGGGCAGGGTGAGATCAGGCTGGATCAATGCGTCGCCATCCGTGGCCCGGCCCCGAGGACCGGCCACTCAGGACTCGCTAGGAGCGACCCCATGGGCAACCCCGTCATCGTCGAAGCCGTGCGCACCCCCATCGGCAAGCGCAACGGCCGGCTCGCCGGCCTGCACCCGGTGCAGTTGTTGTCGGCCGTCCAGCGCGGGCTGATCGAGCGGGCCGGGATCGACCCCGAACTGGTGGACCAGGTGATCGGCGGCTGTGTCACCCAGGCCGGCGAGCAGTCCGGCGACATCGTCAAGCACGCGTGGTTGTACGCCGGCCTGCCGCATCGCACCGGCGGCACCACGATCGACTGCCAGTGCGGATCCGCCCAGCAGTCGGTGCACCTGATCGCCGGACTGATCGCGACCGGGGCCATCGATGCGGGAGTTGCATGCGGCATCGAGTCGATGAGCCGCAACCCGCTCGGGCACACCGCCAAGCCCGGCCAGAAGTCCAAGCCGGAGGACTGGGCGATCGACCTGCCCGACCAGTTCACCGCCGCCGAGCGGATCGCCCGCAACCGCGGCATCACCCGCGCCGACGTGGACGCCCTGGGCGTGCGCTCGCAGGCCAACGCGAAACGCGCGTGGGACGAGGGCCGGTTCACCTCCCAGGTGGTCCCGGTCGAGGCCCCCGTACTGGACGCCGACGGCAAGCCCACCGGCGAGACCGTGCTGGTCGATCGCGACCAGGGCCTGCGCGACACCACGATCGAGAGCCTGACCCGGCTCAAGCCGGTCCTGCCCGACGGCATCCACACCGCCGGCAACTCGTCGCAGATCTCCGACGGTGCCGCGGCACTGCTGATCATGGACGAGGACAAGGCGCGTGCGCTCGGCCTGCGTCCGCGCGCGCGGATCGTCGCGCAGGCGATGGTCGGCGCCGACCCGCACTACCACCTGGACGGCCCGAACGACGCGACCGAGCGGCTGTTCGCCCGCTCCGGGATGTCGATGTCCGACATCGACCTGTTCGAGGTCAACGAGGCGTTCGCGTCCGTCGTGCTCTCCTGGGCCCAGGTGCAGAAGGCCGACCTGGACCGGGTCAACGTCAACGGCGGCGCGATCGCCCTCGGCCACCCGGTCGGCTCCACCGGCGGCCGGCTGCTGACCACCGCGCTCTACGAACTGGAGCGCACCGACAAGCAGTTCGCTCTCGTGACGATGTGCGCGGGCGGCGCCAACGCGTCCGGCACGATCATCGAGCGGATCTGACCCGGGGGAGGCACCGAAAGCACCGAACCCGAAGGCGCCGAACACGATCGAGCCCCGTACACCGAACGGTGCACGGGGCTCGATCAGGTTCGAGGGCGAGTCGGGGACTCGCGGTCGACTCAGTACCAGTGGTGGCTCTGCCAGAACGTCCACGCCTGGCACGGGCTGCCGTAGCGCTCGTTCATGTAGCTCAGGCCCCACTTGATCTGGGTCGCGGGGTTGGTCCGCCAGTCCGCGCCGGCCGAGGCCATCTTGCTCGCGGGCAGTGCCTGTACCAGACCGTACGCGCCGGAGGAGGCGTTGGTGGCGTTGACCCGCCAGCCGCTCTCCCGCTCGACGATGTTGCTGAAGCACGTGTACTGGGTCGAGCTCATCATCGACTTGGCGATCGCCTGGGCGTCGGCGGCGGACGCCGACACCTTCTCCACGGCGCCGCGGTTGTCGGAGCGCGCCGCGCGTTCCTGGGCCGCCTTGCGGTCGGCGGCCGCCTTCTCCTCGGCGGCCTTGTCCGCTGCGGCCTTGTCGGCCGCGGCCTTCTCCGCGGCGGCCTTCTCGGCCGCGTCGCGCTCGGCCTTGACCCGGGCGGCCTCTTCGGCCTGCACACGCTGCGCCTCGTCGTAGGCGGCGGTCTGCGCGTCTGCCTGCTGGGTGATCCCGGTGCTCAGTTGCTGCGCCTGGGGGGCGGCAGGAACCTCGAGAAGCTTCGTGGTGCTCGCTTCGTCTACCGTCTGGGCGTCGGCGGACGCGGAAACGCCCGTTCCACTGAATCCGACGACGGCGCCAACGGCCGTGACAGCGGTGGCGGATGCCACGGCTATCCCCCGAACCGAGATCCGGCTCACACACGTTCCTTCCGACAGGCGCGCACCGCGGTCGAAGCGGTGTACGAGTCCAACCCCCGGTCTCCCCATGCTCCCGGAGGGAGCATTTCGGCCCGCGTACCGAACCGATTCGTCGGTGCGTGTGTGGGCGGCGTACAGCAGGTCGAGTGTCGAATTGTCGGGCAGCGCTGTACGCGAGGGTCTTACAAGTCCAGCAGCCTGCCTCAGCCAAACATTCGGAAGCAATTTTCGAAGGCGTGGCGAACATCACAACTCCAGGAAACGCAAAGCTTTTTCCCTTTCCGCCCTCGACCGTTTCCACCCGGAATATGCGGACACGGGTGCGCGGCGGCAATCGTGCGGGCGCGGAGGTGCGGGCCGGAAACCCGACGGCCCGGGGCGCGGGCGCGCGCAGGCGCAGTGGCGCCCACGGGAAAGCCCCGCCGGGAACGTCTCGAAGCAGTCGAGGCGTTCGCCGGCGGGGCCGGATCGATCGATTTCCCGTAGGCCCCTCACGGGGCATCCGTCACCCCGGCAGGTCCTCCAACATTTCGGTCACCAGGGCCGCGATCGGCGACCGTTCGGACCGGGTGAGCGTCACGTGCGCGAACAGCGGATGCCCCTTGAGCTTTTCCACCACCGCGACCACGCCGTCGTGTCGACCGACCCGCAGGTTGTCCCGCTGTGCGACATCGTGGGTGAGCACCACCCGCGAGTTGCTGCCGATCCGCGACAGCACGGTCAGCAGCACATTGCGCTCCAGCGACTGTGCCTCGTCCACGATCACGAACGCGTCGTGCAACGACCGGCCGCGAATGTGGGTGAGCGGCAGGACCTCCAACATCCCGCGCGCCACGACCTCCTCGATCACGTCGGACGTGGTGACCGCCGACAGCGTGTCGAAGACCGCCTGGGCCCAGGGGCTCATCTTCTCGTTCTCGGTGCCGGGCAGGTAGCCGAGCTCCTGACCGCCGACCGCGTAGAGAGGACGGAAGACCATCACCTTGCGGTGCTGGTTGCGCTCCAACACCGCCTCCAGACCCGCGCACATCGCCAGCGCCGACTTGCCGGTGCCCGCCCGGCCGCCCATCGACACGATGCCGATGTCCGGGTCGAGCAGCAGATCCAGCGCTATCCGCTGCTCGGCACTGCGCCCGTGCAGGCCGAACACGTCCCGGTCGCCGCGCACCAGCCGGACCTGCTTGTCCGCGGTGACCCGACCGAGCGCCTTGCCGCGCTCGGAGACCAGCACCAGTCCGGTGTGACAGGGCAGGTCGGCGGCCTGCTCGATGTGGGTGCGATCGTGCTCGAACAGGGCGTCGATGTCCGCCGAGTCGACGGTGAGTTCGGCCATCCCGGTCCAACCCGAGGTGTTCACCAGTTCGGCGCGGTACTCCTCCGCGCTCAGCCCCACCGCGGAGGCCTTGACCCGCATCGGCACGTCCTTGGACACCAGCGTCACATCGTGTCCCTCGGCCATGAGGTGCCTGGCCACCGCCAGGATCCGCGAGTCGTTGTCCCCCAGCCGGAATCCGGGCGGGAGCACGGTCGCGTCGATGTGATTGAGCTCCACCCGCAGGGTGCCGCCGGAGTCCCCGATCGGCACCGGGGCGTCCAGCCGCCCGTACTGCGTGCGAAGTTCGTCCAGCATCCGCAGCGCGTGTCGGGCGAAGTAGCCCAGTTCCGGGTGGTGCCGTTTGGCCTCCAACTCGGTGATCACGACGACGGGCAGAACCACCTCGTGCTCGTCGAACTTCAAGAGCGCCGACGGATCGGCAAGGAGCACGCTGGTGTCGAGGACATACGTCCGGTGCTGCGGAGCACGGCGTTGGATCGTGGCCACGGAGTGCCTCGCCCCCTCTCAGGGCACGCGCACCGTGCGCCCTGATCGCTCGGAGTCCGGGCCCCGGCCCGAAGGCCGGGTGCCCGGCCCTCCTGTCGCCGTGAACTGTGGAGCATGTAGTGCACGGAAGGGCCTCCCGGGCAGGTGACGGGGTGTCACCCACATATCGCACCGGCCCACATGGATGTGCGCCGGCCCGACGGGGTTATTCCCGTCCAGGGCACGGTCAACACAAAACGGATGATCACATGCCGATGGAAACCCCGCCGTGAGCAGGAGCGGTGACGAGGCGTCAGGCCCCGTAGCGGCGGTGGCGGGCGGAGTAGTCGCGCAGGGCCCGGAGAAAATCGACCTTGCGGAAGTCCGGCCAGAAGGCCTCGCAGAAGTAGAACTCCGAATGTGCGCTCTGCCACAACAGGAAACCGGACAGCCGCTGTTCACCCGACGTTCGGATGACCAGGTCCGGGTCGGGCTGGCCGCGGGTGTACAGGTGCTCGGCGATGTGCTCGACGTCCAGTACCTCGGCCAGTTCCTCGATCGAGGTGCCCTTGCCGGCGTGCTCCACGAGCAGCGAGCGGACCGCGTCGGCGATCTCGTGCCGGCCGCCGTAACCGACCGCGACGTTGACGAACACGCCGGTCAGGTCCGCGGTCTCGGTCTCGGAGCGCTTGAGCACTTCGCGGGTGTGTTCGGGCAGCAGGTCCAGTGCGCCGACCGGGTGCACCCGCCAGCGGCGCGCGGCGGCCAGGTCGGTGACCGCATTCTCGATGATCACCATCAGATCGGCCAGTTCTTCCGGCGGCCGATTGAGGTTGTCGGTGGACAGCAGCCACAGCGTGACCACCTCGACGCCGACCTCTTCACACCAGGTGAGCAGCTCGTGGATCTTGTCGGCACCCTTGCGGTGGCCCTCGGCGACCTGTTCGCCGTACGCCTTCGCCCAGCGGCGGTTGCCGTCCAGGATGACGCCGACGTGACGCGGTATCACCGTACGGTCGAGCGACGCCTCGATGCGCTTGCCGTATGCGCCGTATGCGAGGTCCCGCAGGCCCATGTCCACCTGCTCCTCCGTCCGTGATCACCCGCGCCGAAAACCCTACTCCCGTCCGACACCCGCTCGACGTCACGTGGCGGAGGGCAGGCGTGAAGATGCGGTGAAGGTCGGCTCGCGGACGGCGTGTCGCGCGCTCGTCCGAGGGTGGCTTTCCGAACGCCGAGGGCCCGGCGGGAGGGATCCCGCCGGGCCCGGAGCGTACCGGTATTTTGACGTCGAGTCAGCTTCAGCCGTCGAGTCGCGAGACCAGCTTGTTGTACTCGTCCCACAGGCCCTGCGGGGTGTGCGAACCGAACTTCTCCAGGTGCTCGGGGACCAGCGCGGCCTCCTGCTTCCAGATCTCCCGGTCCACGGTCAGGAGCAGGTCCAGCTCCGCGTCGGTGAGGTCCAGGCCCTTGAGGTCCAGGGATTCACGCGTCGGCAGTACGCCGATCGGGGAGTCCACGCCGTCGGCGAGCCCTTCCAGGCGCTCGACGATCCACTTGAGCACCCGGCTGTTCTCGCCGAAGCCCGGCCAGACGAACTTTCCGTCCGCGTCCTTGCGGAACCAGTTCACGTAGTAGATCTTCGGCAGCTTGTCCGCCGAGGTGGCCTGGCCGATGTCCAGCCAGTGCGCCATGTAGTCGCCCATGTTGTAACCGCAGAACGGCAGCATGGCGAACGGGTCGCGACGCAGCTCGCCGACCGTGCCCTCGGCGGCGGCGGTCTTCTCCGAGGCGACGTTCGCGCCCAGGAAGACACCGTGCTGCCAGTCGAAGGACTCGGTCACCAGCGGCACCGCACTGGCCCGCCGACCACCGAAGAGGATGGCCGAGATCGGCACACCCTTCGGGTCCTCCCACTCGGGCGCGATCGTCGGGCACTGTGCGGCCGGGACGGTGAAGCGCGCGTTGGGGTGGGCGGCGGGGGTCTCCGACTCGGGAGTCCAGTCGTTGCCCTTCCAGTCGATCAGGTGCGCGGGCTTGTCCTCCGTCATGCCCTCCCACCAGACGTCGTTGTCGTCGGTGAGCGCGACGTTGGTGAAGACCGAGTTGCCCCACATGGTCTTCATCGCGTTGGCGTTGGTGTGCTCGCCGGTGCCCGGCGCGACACCGAAGAAGCCCGCCTCGGGGTTGATCGCGTACAGCCGGCCGTCCTCGCCGAACCGCATCCACGCGATGTCGTCGCCGACGGTCTCCACCTTCCAGCCCGGAATGGTCGGCTGGAGCATCGCGAGGTTGGTCTTGCCACACGCGGAGGGGAAGGCGGCGGCGATGAACTTCGGCTCGGCGCCCGAGGGAGGCGTGAGCTTCAGGATCAGCATGTGCTCGGCCATCCAGCCCTCGTCGCGCGCCATGACCGACGCGATCCGGAGCGCGTAGCACTTCTTGCCGAGCAGGGCGTTGCCGCCGTAGCCCGAACCGTAGGACCAGATCTCCCGGTCCTCGGGGAAGTGCGTGATGTACTTCTCGCTGTTGCACGGCCACGGCACGTCCGCCTCGCCCTCGGCGAGCGGGGCCCCGACGGTGTGCACGGCCTTGACGAACTCGCCGTCGGTGCCCAGGAAGTCCAGCACCGCTTGGCCCATTCGGGTCATCGTGCGCATCGAGACCGCGACATAGGCGGAGTCGGTGATCTCGACCCCGTAGGCGGCCAGCGACGAGCCGATCGGCCCCATGCAGAACGGCACCACATACATCGTGCGGCCACGCATCGAGCCGGCGAACAGGCCGCCGAGCTTGGTGCGCATCTCGGCCGGGGCTATCCAGTTGTTGGTCGGACCCGCGTCCTCCTCCTTCTCGGAGCAGATGAAGGTCCGGTCCTCGACGCGCGCGACATCCCGAGGGTCGGAGGTCGCGTAGTAGCTGTTGGGGCGCTTGTTCTCGTCGAGCTTGCGGAAGGTGCCCTTGTCGACGAGGAGGTCGGCGAGGCGCTGGTACTCCTCGTCCGAACCGTCACACCATTCGATCCGGTCGGGCTGAGTCAGCCGGGCGATCTCGCTCACCCAGTCGAGCAGCTGCCTGTGTTTCGTCGGGACCTCGTTGGCCACGATCGCTCCATTTCGCGCCTGGGACGGCGAGTCCCCGGCGTCGGGGTTGAGGGTTGCGGGGATTTTATCCGGTCGGCCGGGCGCGGAACCGCCCGGGACAGGGCCCCACCTGGAAGTTGTGCCCCGTACCGGACCGAAAACCCCAAAGACGTGCGGTTTCGCGCCCCTCCGGGACAAGATCTCCCGTGATGCGTCTCACTTCGTACCTGCCAGTAACCTACGTGGGCGTAAGTACACTCGGCGACATGAGTGTGGACGCGCACGCCTTGACGGCGCCCTTGACGCCCATCAAACCCAAGCTGCGCGGATGGATCCACGCGGGGACATTTCCCCTCGCCGTGGCCTCCGGCATCGTCCTGGTCGCCCTGGCCGCGGATACCAAATCCCGCATCGCGTGCGGTGTGTTCGCGCTCACCGCGGCGATGCTCTTCGGCACGTCCGGGGTCTACCACCGAGGCAACTGGGGACCGCGCGGCGAGGCGGTGTTGCGCCGGCTGGATCACGCCAACATCTTCCTGATCATCGCGGGCACCTACACCCCGTTGACCATCCTATTGCTGGGCAAAAGCGACCAAATCCTGCTGTGGGTGGTGTGGATCGGGGCACTCGCCGGCATCGGTTTCCGGGTCTTCTGGATCGGCGCACCACGCTGGCTCTACACCCCGATCTATGTCGCGCTGGGCTGGGCCGCGGTGTTCTACCTGCCCGAGTTCATGCGCGAGGGCGGCGTCGCGGTGGTGGTTTTGGTGATCGTCGGCGGCGTGCTCTACAGCCTCGGCGCGGTGGTCTACGGGATCAAGCGGCCCAACCCCTCACCGCAGTGGTTCGGCTTCCACGAGGTCTTCCACGCCTTCACACTGCTCGCGTTCGCGAGCCACTTCATCGCCGTCGCCCTGGTGGCAGTGGACTGATCCACCGCCTCACTCGTCGGCCCGAAGGCCCGCCGCTCCGTTCGGAGTTGCGGGCCTTCGGGCTTTTCCGGGTTTTCCCCCGAGCTTGGGCTGCTCTTTGCCGAGCGTTTTGACAGTCGCAGGATTTTGAGAGCTACTGTCATAAGACAGAGACAATCAATAGATGGGGACTGTCATGGGCGCGACGAAGCAGGAGCCGGACCGGGCGAACGAGGCGGACGGGCCGCCCGACCCGAGGCGGTGGTGGGCGCTGGGCGCGCTGGTGGTCGGGCTCCTGGTGATCGGCCTGGACACCACGATCGTCAACGTGGCGATGCCGACGATGAGCGAACAGCTCGGCGCGAGCACGGGCGATCTCCAGTGGATCGCCGACTCGTACATCGTGGTGTTCGCGGCCCTGATGCTCCCGGCCGGACTGATCGGCGACCGCTACGACCGGCGGCTCTTCCTGCTGGTGGGGCTCGCGATATTCGGCGTCGGCTCGGTGGTCGGCGCGCTGGTCGGCTCGGTCGAGGGAGTGATCGCGGCGCGCGCGCTGATGGGCGTAGGCGGGGCGTTCGTCATGCCGCTGTCGTTGTCCATCCTGCCCTCGCTCTTCCCGGCCGCCGAGCGCGGCAAGGCGATCTCGGTCTGGGCCGCGAGCACGGCCCTGGGCATCCCGCTCGGGCCGATCCTGGGCGGGCTGCTGCTGGAGCACTTCTGGTGGGGGTCGGTGTTCCTGATCAACATCCCGATGGTCGGGTTGGCCCTGCTCGTGTGCGGGTTCCTGCTCCCGGTGTCGCGCTCGGCCGATGCCCCCAAGGTGGACGTCACGGTCACCGTCCTGGTCGTCGCGGGGCTGACCACGCTGATCTTCGCGCTGATCGAGGCGCCCGAATGGGGCTGGGCCGACGCGCGCGTGCTCGCCTTGTTCGGCGCGGCCGCACTGCTCATCGCGAGCGTGGCGGTGCGCGAGAGCAGGGCCCGGCACCCGATGATCGACTTCGGGCTGTTCCGCGACCGCAACTTCCTGTGGGGCACGGTCGCCGCCCTGGTGCCGTCCTTCGCCATGGCGGGCGTCCTGTTCGTGGTCCCGCAGCGGTTCCAGGGCGTGGACGGACACGACGCGTTCGGGACCGGTCTGCGGCTGCTGCCGCTGCTCGGCGGGTTGTTCGTGACCGCACTGGCCAGTGACAGGCTCGTGCCCCGGCTGGGCTACAAGGTGGTCATCCCGACCGGCCTGTTCGTGCTCGCCGGCGGGCTGTTGACGGGAGCGAGCGGCTCGGTGCACGACGGGTACGCCCGGACGGCCGCCTGGCTGGCCGTGAGCGGCCTGGGGCTGGGGCTCTCCATGGTGCCCGCGATGGACGCGGTGATGGCCAACCTGACACCGGAGCGCGCCGGGATGGGGTCGGCCCTGGTGCAGACCCTGCGTCAGGTGGCGGGCGCGCTCGGGGTGGCGATCCTGGGCAGCGTGCTCGCGTCCGCGTACCTGGACCGGATCGACACGAGCGGACGCCCGGACGGGGTCGCCGACACCGCGCGTGACTCGATCGGCGGCGCGGTCGCTGCGGCGGGCCGCAGCGGGGACCCGGCGCTGCTGGACTCGGCCCGGGACGCGTTCGTGCACGGTATGGACCTGAGTCTGCTGATCTGCGGCCTCGCGTCGTCGGCCGTCGCCATCGCGGTGGCCGTCTTCCTGCCCCGCCGCACCGCCGCCGACCCTCGGCCTGTGCCGACCCCGACCGGACCGGGAGAATCGGGGCATGACCGCGAAGGAGCCCTCCATCCCTGACCTGCCCGGCTCGCCCGTGGGGCTGCGCGAGCGCAAGAAGATCAAGACCCGCCAGGCGATCCGCCGGGAGGCCTATCGGCTCTTTCGCGAGCACGGCTACGACGCGACCACCGTCGACCGGATCGCCGAGGCCGCGGAGATCTCGCCCAGCACGTTCTTCCGCTACTTCCCGACCAAGGAGGACATCGTGCTCACCGACGAGTACGACCCCATCCTGGTGGAGGTCATCCGGACGGCGCCCAAGGGCCTGAGCCTGCTCCGGGTGTTGCGCACCGGCCTGCTGGACGCGCTGCGCGAGATCATCCGGGTGGACGGCGAGGAGATGGCCACCCGGATGACGCTGGTGCTCAGCGTGCCGGCCCTGCGGCGCCGCACCTACGAGCAACAGATGCAGTCCTGGAGCCTGATCGCCGAGACGTTCGCCGCCCGCAACGGACGCTCCACGGACGACCTGGAACTGCGGGTGGCCGCCGCCGCGATCAACGCGGCGATGTCCGAGGCGATCATGGCCTGGGCGCGGCGCGACTGCGCCGAGGACCTGGTCGAACTGGTCGACCGGGCCCTGGGACTGCTGGAGACGGGTCTACGGGACAGGCCGTGACTCCGCGCCCGCCCGACCGGTCGCGCGGGCGTGGGGCGACCGGTCGCGCGGGAGCGAACCCTCAGGCTCGGGCCACCGCCTTGGCCAGGACCTGGGCGGCCAGGTGTTCCGGGTCGGTCACCGGCGCATCGCACGTGAAGTGCCGACACACGTACGCCGCCGGTCGGCCGCCCACCAGCGGTCGGTCGCGCAGCAGCGGCACCGGCGACTCCTCGGCCGGGTCGCCCATCGCGACCACCGCGCCGGGGGCGGTGGACATCAGCGCGGTCAGGTAGAGCGCCCAGGTCGCGTCGTCGTCGCGCGGGCCGACCACGGCGATCTCGCGCGGCCCGTCCAACCACGCCTCTGCGACCGCCAGGCCCCAGCCGATCTGCCGCGGGGCCCGGTCCGCCAGCACCCGGACCAGGCCGAGCGCGCGGCCGGCGGCCTCGCGGTGGTCCTCCGAGCCCAGGTGCGCCGCATAGCCGAGCAGGGCGCCGGCGGCACCGGTCCAGCCGGACGGGGTGACCCCGTCGGTGGGGTCCTGCGGCCGACGGAACAGCTCCTCCGCGTCGTCCGCGGTGTCGTACAGCGCGCCGTCCTCGTCCACGAAGTGCCCCAGCACCACGTCCACGAGCACGCCGGCGAAGGTCAGCCACGCATCGTCCGAGGTCACCGCGTACAGCGCGAGGAAACCCTCGGCCACGTCCGCGTAGTCCTCCAGGACGCCCGCGTTCGGCCCGGGTCGGCCGTCGCGCGAGGTGCGCACCAGCCGGTCGCCGAGTTCGTCGTCCTCGTCGCCGCCCAGGTGCACCGCGAGCAGCAGGTCGGCCGCCGCGAGCGCGGCGTCGAGCAGGTCGGGGCGGGAGAACAGGGTGCCGGCCTCGGCCAGCGCCGCGATGGCGAGCCCGTTCCAGGCGGCCACCACCTTGTCGTCCCGGCCCGGCCGGGGCCGCTCCGCGCGCGCGGCCAGCAACTTCGCCCGGACGTCGGTCAGTCGCTCGATGTCCTCGGGGTCGTCGAGCAGTTGCAGTACGGACATGCCGTGCTCGAAGGTGCCCTCCTCGGTCACCGCGAACACGTCGGCCGCCCACGCGCCGTCCTGTTCGCCGAGCACCTCGATCAACTGCGCCCGGGTCCAGGCGTAGAACGCGCCCTCGACCGAGCGGCCCTGCGCGTCCAGGCTGTCCGCGTCCAGCGCGGAGGCGAACGCGCCCTCGGGGGTGCGCAGTTCGCGCACCACGAAGTCGGCCGTCTCCAGCGCGATCCGGCGGGCGAACTCGCTTCCGGTGGTCCGCCACAGGTGGGTGTACACCCGGATCAACTGGGCGTTGTCGTAGAGCATCTTCTCGAAGTGCGGCACCACCCACGCGGCATCCACCGAGTAGCGGGCGAAGCCGCCGCCGAGTTGGTCGTAGATGCCGCCCCGGGCCATCGCCTCGCAGGTCTCCTGGGCGATCTCCAAGGCCGCCTCGGACTCGGTCCGGGCGTGGTGGCGCAGCAGGAACTCCAGCACCATCGACGGCGGGAACTTGGGCGCGTCGCCGAACCCGCCGTGCACGCCGTCGTACTCGCGCGCGAGCAGAGTCAGCGCCGCGTCCAGATCCTCGGCGGTCGGCGTCTCGCCGCCGGTGTGCAGGTCGCGCGGGGCGGCCAGGGAGGCGGCGACCTGGAGGCCGGTGCGGCGCACCTCGTCGTTGCGGTCGACCCAGGCCTTGTTGATCTCGTACATCACCTGCCGGAACGAGGGCATCCCGCGGCGGGCCTCGCTCGGGTAGTAGGTGCCGCAGTAGAACGGCTCCCCGTCGGGCGTGGCGAACACGGTCATCGGCCAGCCGCCCTGGCCGTGGTTCATCGCGACCGTGGCCTCCATGTAGACCGCGTCCACGTCCGGGCGTTCCTCGCGGTCGACCTTGATCGCGACGAAGTTCGCGTTGACGATCGCGGCGGTGGCCTCGTCCTCGAAGGACTCGTGGGCCATCACGTGGCACCAGTGGCACGCGCTGTACCCGACGCTGAGCAGGATCGGGACATCACGGCGGCGGGCCTCGGCGAACGCCTCCTCACCCCACGGCCACCAGTCGACCGGGTTGTCGACGTGTTGGAGGAGGTACGGCGATGTGGACCCAGCGAGACGATTCGGCATGGGGCCATCCTCGCGCGCCGGCTCCGGAAATCCCGGGAGGCCCCTCCCGAGGGTCGATCGGATGCGGCCCGCAGGACCGTCATCCGGCCTGGCTCGGCCTGGCGGCGCCTGGCGTGAGGGGCGAACTCTGGACTTGCCGGTCCAATTTCGGCGACCTACGGTGCCTGCATTCCCAACCACTGCGCCCACTCACCCAGAGAGGTTTAACCCATGCATGCGATCCGCATCGAGGAGCACGGCGGCCCCGAGGTCATGCGCTGGACCGAGCTGCCGGACCCGTCGCCCGGACCCGGCGAGGTGCTGGTACGGCTTGGCGCCGCCGGGGTGAACTACATGGACATCGGTGCCCGCAGGGAGGGCGGCCCGGGCTGGGCCGCCCCGGTGATCCTCGGCGCCGAGGGGATGGGCTACGTCACCGCTCTCGGCGAAGGGGTTCGGGACCCGGCCGTCGGCGACCGGGTGGCCTGGTTCTACCACCCGGGCAGCTACGCCGAGTTGCTTGTCGTACCTGCGGATTCGCTCGTCAAGGTGCCGGACGGCATCGGTGACGAGACGGCCGCCGCCGTGATGATGCAGGGCCTGACCGCGAGCCACCTGAGCACCGAGACCTACCCCATCGGCCCCGGCGACACGGCCGTGATCCACGCGGCGGCGGGCGGGGTGGGTCTGTTGCTCACCGGGATGATCCGGGCCCGCGGCGGCCGGGTGATCGGCCTGGTTTCCCGCGAGGAGAAAGCCGTCGTCGCGAAGGAGGCCGGCGCCGACCACGTCCTGGTCCACTCCGGTGGTGGGTTCGACGAGCGGATCAGGGAGCTGACCGACGGACGGGGAGCCGACGTCGTGTACGACGGCGGCGGCACCGACACCTTCCACTCCTCCCAACTGGCCCTGCGTCCGCACGGGGTGCACGCCTACTACGGCCCCTTCATGGGCGTCCCGACGCTGCGGCCCACCGACCTGCCCAACAGCATCCTGCTGACCTACCCCGTGGTGCACCACCACGTCGCCACCCGCGAAGCCCTGCTTCGGCGCACCGGCGAGATGTTCGACCTGCTCCTGGACGGGCGGCTCGCCCCGCGCGTCACGGGCCGCTACGCCCTCGCCGACGCGGCCCGGGCCCACACGGACCTCGAGTCACGCCGAACCACCGGCAAACTGCTGCTTCTGCCCTGAGCCGGGGCGGGACGGGCCGGGCGGCCCGGAGCCGACCCGCTTCAATGGGACGAACAGCTCGCACCGGGAGGACACGTGCCGTTGACCCGCAAGGGCGCCGCGACCAGACAGCGCATCGTCGAGGGTGCCGCCGAACAGATCCGCGCACAGGGTGTGTTCTCACTGCGGCTCGAGGACGTGATGGCCCGCACCGCGACCAGCAAGAGCCAGCTCTTCCACTACTTCCCCGACGGGAAGGACGAACTGCTTCTCGCCGTCGCCCGGCAGGAGGCGGCCCGGGTGATCGACGACCAGCAGCCGGAGCTGGGCTCCCTCACCTCGTGGGCCGCCTGGTACCGGTGGCGCGACAAGGTCCTCGCGCGCTATCGCGAACAGGGCGTGGACTGTCCCCTGCACGTGGCGCTCTCCGAGATGGGGACGGCCACGGACGCCGCGCGGTCCGTGGCCGGCGAGCTGTTGCAGGTGTGGCAGCAGCGGCTGACCGCAGGCATCCGTCACATGCAGAACAGCGGTGAGATCGCCCCCGAACGGGATGCCGAGCGCGAGGCCGCGGCCCTGCTGGCCGGCATCCAGGGCGGCGTGCTGATCCTGCTGACCACGGGCCGCATCGCCCATCTGGAGGCCGCGCTCGACCTGGGCATCGCCCACATGCGCAGCCCCGACCCCCGCAACCGGTGCCATGAGCCGAGTGGTGACAACGCTCGCACGTCGACGGCGCGGTGACGCCCACAGCCCCGCACCCGAAGGTGGGTGGCTGGGCAGCGTTCTCGGGCGACGGGGGCCGTTGCCTACCTTGCGCTTGGCGGTGTCGGACTTCGGCAGTGACCTCGCCGTCGCGCCGGCGGGCCGGTCAGGAGCCGGGGGTGTCCTCGGTGTCCTTCGGCGTCTCCCGGGCGGCGCGGGAGGGGCGGGGGGTGTCGGTCGGCCAGTTGCTCTGGTTGGCGTCCACCCGCTTGAGCTGCTTGTTCATCGACTTGATCAGGAACCAGGTGGCGACAGCGATCGCGGCGACGACCACGAACCCGAGCAGGCCGGGCGTGACCTTGCTCTCCTCGACCGCGAGCTGGAGCGCGAGCGGTGTCATGACGAACTACCTCCTGGATCGGAACCCCTTGTGAACAAGAGTGACATCCGATCGGCGGGACGTACGCACCGAGGGCCCGGAGAGATGCTCTCCGGGCCCTCTTTCGCGTCGTCCCGGGTCATCCCCGAGGCACCGGCTAGCGCCGCACGCCCACCCGGACGCCCGCGAACAGGTCGTCCTCCGGCAGGTCGGTGTCCACCAGCGAGCGGACAAGTTCGTAGTCCTCGGTCGGCCACACCTCGCGCTGCACCGAGATCGGCACCCGGAACCAGAAGCCGTCCGGGTCCACCTGGGTGGCGTGCGCGATCAGCGCCCGATCGCGGGTCTCGAACCAGTCGGCGCACGGGATGCGCGTGGTGATGTCCCGCTCGTCGCGGTCGCCCCAGCGCTCCAGCCACTCGCCGTACGGCGACTCCAGACCGCGGCTGAGCATGCCCTCGTGCAGGGCCTCGATCCGGGCCCGGGAGATGCCCTGGTTGTAGTACAGCTTCAGCGGCTGCCACGGCTCGCCGGAGTCCGGGTACGCGTCCGGATCGCCCGCCGCGTCGAAGGCCACCATGGTGATCTTGTGCGTCTGGATGTGGTCGGGGTGCGGGTAGCCGCCGTTCTCGTCGTACGTGGTGATCACGTGCGGACGGAACTCGCGGATCAGCCGGACCAGCGGCTCGGCCGCCTTGTCCACATCGAGCACCGCGAAGCAGCCGTCCGGGAGCGGCGGCAGCGGGTCCCCCTCGGGCAGCCCCGAGTCCTCCCAGCCCAGCCACGCCTGCTGCACGCCGAGGATCTCGCGCGCCGCGTCCATCTCCTTGCGGCGCACCTCGTGGATGTTCGCCTCGATCTCCGGGTTGCCCTGGAGAGCGGGGTTGAGCACCGAGCCGCGTTCGCCGCCGGTACAGGTCGCGACGAGGACCTCGGCCCCCTCGGCGACATAGCGCGCCATGGTGGCCGCGCCCTTGCTCGACTCGTCGTCGGGGTGCGCATGCACCGCCATCAGCCTCAGCCGATCGTCACTCACCGGAACGTCGCTCCTCATCCGTGCCCCGTGTCCCAGCCGCCGGGTCGTACCGCCGGGACCTGTCGAGGGCCGCTCTTGCACCGGACATATAGTGGCCGATAGATCTCGCTCGGGCGCAAACCCGGGCCCGTCCCGCAGGAGACCCGGTGAGCGCAACGCCCGTCACCCGTTACGGCAAGGGCGCCACCCGAAACGACCGCAAGCTGCGGATCGCGTTCGCGGTCTTCATGGTCGTGCTCGTGGCCGGGACGGTGTGGATCGGCCTCGATGTGGCGAACCCCGGCGTGCGCGGGTCTATTCCGAGCTTCAGGGTCGTCTCGGATTCCGCGGTGGAGGTCCAGGTGGAGATCCGCAAGGACGCCGACAAGGAAGCCGTCTGCGTACTGCGCTCGCGCGACGAGGGCGGCGCCGAGGTGGGCCGCCGCCAACTGCGCTTCGCCAAGGGCGACAAGCACATCGAGCGCACCGAGACACTCCAGACGGCGGGTCGACCCAACACCGCCGAGCTGGAGGATTGTCACACCGTCGGCTGACCGACGGTCGGCGCCGATCGCGGATCGGCCTCCCGAGTCGCCCGGGTGTGCGTGACTGCCCGAGACGTCGGGAGATTGTTACTCTCGAAGCTTCGTCCCCTCACGACCCGAGGTGTTCACACCGCGGACGGTGAGGGGGCGCTGGTATATGTGACACCTCTCCGTGCCGCCCGGGCCCGCCCCGACGGCCGGTCGGGTCGCGTGTACCTCTTTCGTACGCACCGTGTACGCAACCCCTGTCGCAGACCTACGAGGAGCACCCCGTGACCCAGACCAGCGAAAGCGTCACCTGGCTCACCCAGGAGGCGTACGACCGGCTCAAGGCCGAGCTGGAACACCTGTCGGGTCCCGCCCGTGCCGAAATCGCCGTGAAGATCGAAGAGGCCCGCCAGGAGGGCGACCTCAAGGAGAACGCGGGCTACCACGCGGCCAAGGAGGAGCAGGGCAAGCAGGAGCTGCGCATCCGCCAGCTCATCGGCCTGCTGCAGAACGCCAAGGTGGGCGAGGCCCCCGCGGACGACGGCGTGGTCGAGCCCGGCATGGTCGTCACCGTCATCTTCAACGGCGACCACGACGAGCCCACGACCTTCCTGCTCGGCTCGCGCGAGGACGCCGTGAGCGACGTGGACGTCTACTCGCCGCAGTCGCCGCTGGGCAAGGCGATCAACGGCAAGTCGGTCGGCCACAAGGCCACGTTCGCGCTGCCGAACGGCAAGAGCACCAGTGTCGAGGTCCTGGCGGCCAAGCCCTACAAGGGCTGAGCAACGACCCGAAGCGGCCCGGATCCCCCGTGACCGGGGGCCGGGCCGCTTGCGTTTTGCTCGCCGCTCGCTCGACGAACCTTGATCAGCCGGTCGCCCGGAGGTACTTGCGGACCGCGAGCGCGCGGAAGGTCACGATGATCAGAGCGGACCAGATCAGCGAGGCCCACACCGGGTGTTGCATGGGCCAGGCGTCGGACTGCACGACGCCCGGATTGCCGAACAACACTCGGGCCGCCTGCACCGTCGCGCTGAACGGGTTCCACTCGGCGATGTGCCGCACCCAGGGCGTCATCTGGCTGGAGTCCACGAAGGCGTTCGAAATGAACGTGACCGGGAACAGCCAGATGATCCCGCCCGAGGTGGCCGCCTCCGGGGTTCGTACGGACAGACCGATCAGTGCCCCGATCCAGGTGAACGCGTATCCCAGAAGAAGGAGCAGGCCGAAGCCGGCCATCACCCTTCCGGCGGTGGTCGAGTCGGCGGAACCGGTGCGCCAGCCCACGATCAGCGCGACGATCGCCAGGACGAGCATCGTGATGGCCGTCTGGACGAGGTCGGCAACGGTACGGCCGGTCAGCACGGCGCCACGCGCCATGGGAAGCGAGCGGAACCGGTCGATGAGCCCCTTCTGCATGTCGTCCGCGATGCCGGCGGCCGATCCCGCGGTGGCGAACGTGACGGTCTGCGCGAAGATGCCCGCCATCAGGAAGTTCTTGTAGACGTCCGAATCGGTGCTGCCGCCGACCTTCATCGAGCCGCCGAAGACGTACGTGAACAGCACCACGAACATCACCGGCTGAATGACCCCGAAGAGGATCATCTCCGGGATCCTGGTCATCCGAATCAGGTTCCTGCGGGCGATGACCAGGGAATCGTGGATCGAGCGCCCCACATCGCTGCGGGCCGTGGGCGTACCCACGGAGGTCTTGGTCAGCACGGCCATCACTGCTTCACCGCCTCGACACGGTCGCGTTGCGGACCGCCTTCGCTCGGATTCTCGTCATCGTCGTCGCCGCTGCCGCCGTCGCCGTTCTCGGACTCCGTGGCATGGCCGGTGAGCGCGATGAACACGTCGTCCAGGGTGGGCCGGCGCAGCCCGATGTCGTCTATCTCGATGCCCCGCGCGTCGAGTTCGCGAATGATCTCGGCGAGCAGCTTGGCGCCGCCGGTGACCGGGACGGTGATCCGCCGCTGGAGCTTGACCACGCCCAACTCGCCCTTGCCGAACGAGGTCAGCATCTCGCTCGCGTCGGCCAGCCGCGCCTGGTCGTGCACGACCACCTCGACCCGCTCGCCGCCGACCTTGGCCTTGAGCTCGTCGGCGGTGCCGCGCGCGATCACCTTGCCGTGGTCGACCACGGCGATGTCGTGCGCGAGGTGGTCGGCCTCCTCCAGGTACTGCGTGGTCAGCAGCAAGGTGGTGCCGCCCGCGACGAGTTCCTCGATCACCCGCCACAGCGCCATCCGGTTGCGCGGGTCGAGGCCAGTGGTCGGCTCGTCCATGAACATCACCGGGGGACTCACCACGAGTGCCGCGGCCAGGTCGAGCCGGCGGCGCATGCCGCCCGAATAGGTCTTGGCGGGCCGGTCGCCCGCCTCGGACAGATCGAACTGGGAGAGCAGTTCGTCGGCCCGACGCTTGGCGTCGCGACCGCTGAGCTGGTACAGCTCGCCGACCATCCGCAGGTTCTCCCGGCCGGTCAGGTACTCGTCCACGGCTGCGAACTGGCCGGACAGGCCGATCGAGCGGCGGACCGCGTCGGGATTCTTGAGCACGTCGTGACCGGCCACCACGGCTCGCCCGGAATCGGGTTCGAGCAGTGTGGTCAGCACACGTACGCATGTGGTCTTGCCTGCGCCGTTCGGTCCGAGCAGGCCCAGGACGGTGCCGGTGGGCACGCTCACGTCCACGCCGTCGAGTGCTCGGACCGAGCCGAAGGTCTTGACCAGACCTTCGGCGACGATCGCTTCCTGCATGTCGGTGGATCACTCCTCGTGCGGATGGGGCATGGGGGCGGGCCGATCGATTCAGACATCCACCATGCGCCCAACGCACCGAGCATGCGACCGCTTTTCTCCGGAAGCGTAACTCTTCGTGTCCGGTCGGCGGCGCTCCGGGAACAGCCCGTTCGTACGTCGACGGCCCCGGTTGCCTCTCGGCCGCGTCCTCCGTGGGACATGGCTTGGTCGCCCAGCCAAGCACACCGCACCGACAACCGCTCCGGTAGCCGCCCTGCCGCCCGCCTTTCGGCGGCCTCCGGGCCAGGCCCGCCGGAGACGGCCTAGCTCTTGCCGACCGTGTAACCCGCGCCGTAGAGCGCTTCGACCACGGCCGCGCAGTGGCTGCGGCCCTTGGTCTCCAATTGCAGGTCCACGTCCGCCTCGCCGACCCGCAGCGTCGCGTCGGTGCGCACGTGCGAGACCGCCGCGATGTTGGCGTCGGTCTCCGCCAACCGCCCCAGCAGGGTGGCCAGCGCGCCCGGGCTGTCGGGAATGCGCACGCGCAGCGACAGGTAACGCCCGGCCGAGGCCAGACCGTGCCGGAGCACCCGAAGCATCAGCAGCGGGTCCACGTTGCCGCCGGACAGCACCGCCACCACCGGCCCCTCGATCGGCTCACCGGTCTCCAGCAGCGCCGCCACCGACGCGGCGCCGGCGGGCTCGACCACCAGCTTGGCCCGCTCCATGCACAACAGCAGGGCCTGCGACAGGGACTCCTCGCCGACCGTGCGGATGCCGTCGGCGTGCTCGCGGATCAGCGCGAACGGGACCTCGCCGGGCCGGCCGACCGCGATTCCGTCGGCCATCGTGCCGAACGAGGGCAGCGACACCGGTGCACCGGCGGCGAGCGAGGGCGGGTACGCGGCGGCGGACGCCGCCTGCACGCCGATCACCTTGACGTCGGGCCGAATCGCCTTGACCGCGACCGCGATTCCGGCCAGCAGGCCACCACCGCCGGTGCCCACCAGGATGGTCTTGACCTCGGGGCACTGCTCCAGGATCTCCAGGCCGACGGTGCCCTGGCCGGCCACCACGTCGCGGTGGTCGAACGGGTGGATGAACACCGCCCCGGTCTCGTCCGCGTACGCGCGCGCGGCGGCGAGCGCGTGCTCGACGTTGTCGCCACCCAGGATCACCTCGGCGCCGTACGAGCGGGTCGCGGCCACCTTGGGCAGCGGCGCACCGGCCGGCATGAACACCGTGGACGCGACGCCCAGGGTGCGGGCCGCGAGCGCGACCCCCTGGGCGTGGTTGCCGGCGCTCGCCGCGACCACGCCCCGGGCGCGCTCGGCCTCGGACAGACCCGCGATCCGCACGTACGCGCCGCGAATCTTGAAGGACCCGGTGCGCTGGAGGTTCTCGCACTTGAGATGGACCGGCGTGCCGACGCGGTCGGTCAGCGCCCGACACGACCTGATCGGTGTCTCCCGAACGACGCTTTCCAGCATCTTTCGCGCGATCCGGATGTCGTGCAGGGTCACCGTGGCCGGGGCAGGGCTGCTCATACGCCGAGTGTCGCACCAACCGCCCGTGCGGATATGCCGGGTCTCCCACCGCCCCGGGAGTCCCGAGAGTTGCCCGCCCGCCCCGGGGTTCAGGAACCGGCCGGGTTGCGGCTCTGTCGACGCTCCATCGAGGCGTTGAACCGGGTGAGCAACTCGGTGAACCGCTCGCGGTCGTCCAGGCTCCACCCGGCACAGATCTCCGCCATCAGGCGCTGCCGGGCGTGCCGGACCTGGTGCAGCCGATCCCGGCCCTCGGCGGAGAGTTCGAGCAGCACGGCGCGGCCGTCGTCGGGATTGGGCACCCGATCCACCAGGCCCTGTTCGACCAACGGGGTGACCTGCCGGGTCACCGTGGACGAGTCGATCGTCATCGCCTGCGCGAGTGCCTTGACGCCCATCGGCCCGCCCGTTTCGAGCCGACCGAGCAGCAGGTAGGCCGCACGGTCCATGGAGTTGCGCAGTTCGCCGACGGCACCGAGCCGGGTCTGCTCGGCACGGCGCGCGAACAACGCCACCTCGTGCTGCAGGCGGTCGTAGAGCGGGTCGGCAGAGCCGGTGGGGTCGTCATGGGCCTGGTCCGGTGTCATCGCCGCTCGTTCGTCGATCGGATGTGGTGCTCCGAAGGATATTGCGCGGACCGGGATCGGCGGGCCCGACCGGTCGATTCCACCCCGCTTCGGGGGTCGCACGTTTTACCGTGACGGCAACGGAGGGTGGTGCCGTGGTGGCCGGTCGGTGCGGTACGCCGAGGGTGACAAGTGGCAAGGGGCGACATGTCGCGATACGCGACTACCCGAACAGGTGTGGGGCAGCAACACAGAGAGCGGCGACGGCAACGGGCCGGCCCCAGGGCATCCGCTCGGCAGACCTGCGGGAGGGACCGTGCACAGGCGCGATGCTCGCGAGTTCGATCTCTTCGTCCACACCGTCGGCACACAACTCCTGCAGGCCGCCGACCTGCTCACCGGCGACCGACAACGTGCCGAGCGCCGGGTCGAGCGGGCCCTGGCGCAGGCGTGCGTGCGCTGGAGCAGGTCGCCCGGCCAGGATCCGGTCCGCACCGCGTGGCGTGCGCTGATGACCGGATACCTGGACCCGTGGCGGCCGGGCCCACGCGGCCGGCGGGGCGAACCTCCGGGCGGGGACGAGCCGTTCGCCACCCTGGACCGACTCGGCCGGGTCGAGCGGGCCGCCGTGGTGCTGCGGCTGTACGCCCGCTTGGACGAGTACGACGCGGCCGAGGCGCTGGGGTTGCCGATCGAGACGGTGGCCGGTGCGTGGCGGCGCGGGATGGCCGAGGTGCTGGCCGGCGACGCGTTCTCGCCCGCGGAGCCGCGGCCGGTCCCGAGCGCGGGATCCATCCGATGAGCGTGACGGCGCCGACGCCCGGGGCGGCGGAACCGGAGGAGATACCCGAGCCGCCGGAGTTCCCCTATCGGCCACTGCCGGCGAACCTGGCCCGGCGGGTACGCCGGCGGGCGTACCTGCACCGACTGCGGCACGTGCTCGGCTCGGGCCTGCTGGCCGGCGCGGTGATCGGCGGGGTGTGGCTGGCCACGCCCGCGACCGGTGGCGGAGGCGGGCTGCCACCGGCACCGTCGGACCCGACACCGCTGTGGCCGATCGAGAACATCGAGCCGCCTCGGCCGCGCACCGACGTCGGGCTCGGCGGTTCGGCGTGGATCGGCTACGCGGGTCCCGAGCACTCTTCGTCGTGGTGTCTGGGCAGCGCTGCCGAGCCGAGCGAGTCGACCGAGTCGAGCGCACCGACCTGCCGCTTCCTGCCGGCCCCCGGCAGGCTGGACACCGCGACCCTGGACCCGGGCGTGTACGCGCCGACCGGGCAGCGCCTGGTGGTCGCGATCCTGGTCGGCCAGAGCATGCCCGCCCCGGCGGTACGCGGCGAACTGCGCGAGGCGACGGGCGCCCGACAGATGCGCCTGGACCGCCCGCCCGGCCTGCCCGGCGTCGCCTACCTGTGGGCCTTCAGCACCGAGACCCCGGTCTCGATCACCGTCTTCGACGAGGCGGGCAACCTGGTGACGGCGTGCTCGCCGTGCACGGGGACGACCCGTTAGGTCCTGTGGGGGCGGGCGGCGCGGCCCGTCGGAATCGGCCGGGCCGGGCCCGGAGGCGGCCTTCGGTTGCTGCGGCTCGCGTCGAGCGCCGGACGAGCCGCTCTCGGCCCGGCCGGCGTCCGCGGACACCGGCCGGGCCGGTCCGGCGCCGGCTTCGAGGACCTCAGGCCAGCGCCTGTTCCAGGTCCGCCAGCAGGTCGTCGGCGGACTCGATGCCCACGGACAGCCGGACCAGGTCGCCGGGCACCTCCAGCGGCGAGCCGGCCGCCGACGCGTGGGTCATCCGGCCCGGGTGCTCGATCAGCGACTCGACGCCGCCGAGCGACTCGCCCAGGATGAACAACTCGGTCCGGTTGCACACCTGTACGGCGGCCTCCTCGCCACCGTTCACCCGGAACGACACCATGCCGCCGAAGGCCTTCATCTGCTTGACCGCGACGTCGTGCCCCGCGTGCCCGGGCAGCCCGGGATACAGCACCTCGCTCACCCGCCGGTGCCGGGACAGCAGGTCCACGACCCGCTCGGCGTTCGCGCAGTGCCGGTCCATCCGGACCCCGAGGGTCTTCAGACCGCGCAGCGTCAGCCACGCGTCGAACGGCGCGGGCACCGCGCCCATCGCGTTCTGGTGGAACACCAACTCGGCGGCCAGCGCGGCATCGTCGACCACGAGCGCGCCGCCGATGACGTCGGAGTGCCCGCCCATGTACTTCGTCGTCGAGTGCACGACGACGTCGGCGCCCAGGGTGAGCGGCTGCTGGAGGTAGGGCGAGGCGAACGTGTTGTCCACCACCAGGAGCGCGCCCGCGTCGTGCGCGACGCTCGCCAGCGCGGCGATGTCCGCGACGCCGAGCAGCGGGTTGCTCGGCGTCTCGCACCACACGAGCCGGGTCACGCCCGGCCGGATCGCGGCACGTACCGCGTCGAGGTCGCCGGCGTGCGCGGGGGTGTACTCGATGCCCCACCGGGAGGCGACCTTCGCGAACAGTCGGAAGGTGCCGCCGTAGGCGTCGTCCGGGATCACCGCGTGGTCGCCGGGTGCGCACAGGGAGCGCAGCAGGCAGTCCTCGGCGGCCAGGCCGGACGCGAAGGTCAGTGCCCTGGTGCCGTCCTCCAGGGCCGCGATGCACTCCTCCAGCGCGGTACGGGTCGGGTTGCCGGAGCGGCTGTACTCGTAGCCGCCGCGCAGCCCGCCGACGCCGTCCTGCTTGTACGTGGACACCTGGTAGATCGGCGGAACCACGGCCCCGGTCAGCGGGTCGGGTTCCTGCCCGGCATGGATCGCCAGAGTCTCAAAGCCGTGCGATTGGGTCATGACCGAAACGTTAGTCGCCCGAGCGGGCGGGCGCTCACGCGTCGCGGGCGGGACGCGCGTCGGGCCCGGCCGACCTGCGGCCCGCCGGCTCCGCACGGGCGCACGGGCCGGACAGCACCTTCGGCGCGGCTACTTCCGCACCAGCCGGTCCAGCATCAGGCGGGCCGCCTGGGTGGTGCGGTCGCGTACCTCGGACAGGCGAGCGGCGTCGGGGGCGCTGAAGTAGGAGGACATCACGACGGTGTCCTTGCGCACCGTCACCACGACGTACGGGTACGGTTCGCCGCCGTCCTTGGGGTACATCAGGCCCTCTTCGGCGAAGGCCTCGTCCGCCTCGGCGAAGGTGGGCTGCGCGGCGCCGGGGGTGTCCTTGGCCCGGGTGCCGTCCGGGTAGGTGCGGGTCGGGCAGCGGTCCTTGACCTGGTGCGCGTTCCGTGCCTGATCGCGCGCGCCGCGCACGTCCTTGTGCACGAGCACGGCGGTGCTGCCGCTGGGGAGCACCGTGGCCTGCGCGCCGCCCGGCAGTTGCACCTGGCGCACCCACTGGCCGACGAGGCTCGCCGGCAGCGGCACGGTCCGCTGCGTGCAGTCGGCGGCGTAGTCCGTGAAGGTCTCGCCCGCGAACTCGTAGGTGCTCTGCCTGACGAAGCCGGTCCCCCAGTCCTCCGGGGTGAGGGCGAGCGACGCGGCCAGGGTCTGGGCCTGCTCCGGGGTCCGGCTCGGCGGCGGCGAATCGGCGGTCGGGCGGCCGGCCGTGGCGGTCGGGCCGGGGCCCTTGGCCACCGGGGCGGCGCCGGTGGGTACCGCCTTCGGGTCGATCGCGAACGGATCGTCGCCACCGTCGGCACAGCCCGCGAGCAGCAGGATGCCGAGCACCGGACCGATCGCGCGAGCCGCCGTTCCGCCTTTGCCGTACATGCCGATGACCCCCCGTGAGCGTGAAGCCCCATGGTAATCAGCGTGGTGGCACCGCGATCGATCCGGGCGCCGGGTCAGCGCAGTTGCATCCGAGTGCGCACCACCATCTTGGCGAGCGCGTCGATGGCCTGGTCCTTGGCCGACTCGAAGGTCTTGTCGCCCCGGTCCACCACCGCGGCGGTGAGCACCATCTGGCCTTGCCGAGCCGTCACCCACACGTACTGGAACGGCGGCCCGCCACCCCTGCCGAACCACTGGGCGCGCGCCACGTGCACCTCGTCGATGCCCGGCACGGTGAGGTCGAAGACCTGGATGTTGTTCAACTTCTCGTTCCCGGCGAGCACCTGGTTCGGGCAGCGCCGCCCGTCGGCGATGCCGATCCGCATGTCGGTCTGCGCCGCGGCGGTGCTGGAGTACACGGTCGCGGAGGACGTCGCGAGCGTCTTGCTGAGGTTGTCCGCGCTGGGTTGGCCGTCCGGGATGTACACGTAGCGCGCCAGCGTCGCGAGGGCGCCCGGCACGGTGCCCTGGACCACCTGCTTGCAGTCGGTGCCGGTGATCACCCGATCGAGGGCGCCGTACTCGTAGTTGAGCTCCTGGGGGACGTAGGTCGGGCCCCAGTCCTTGGGCACCAGCGCGACCGCCGAGACCAGCGTCTTGGCCTGTGCGGTGGTGAGCGGGACATCGGCGCGCGTGGTCGTGGTGGGTGGCGGCGCAGCGCTGGTCACCGGCGGCTCGGCGGTGACCCGGTCCGGCGACGGCGGCGGAGGCGGCTCGGTGGACTGATCCCGACTCGCGCTCGCGGTGGGCGAATCGGTCGCCCCCAGACCGAACGGGCCGCCCTTGGACGAGCCGCCCTGACACCCGACCACGAGCGAGCCGCTCACGATCAGGGCCGCCCCGGCCGCCACCACTCGCATCATGGAATGCCCCCCGATTCCGCACCCGTCGCCTCGACCACCATTGAAGCCGGTGCCACACGCTCACGGGCACGAACGCGCGTACTGCGGGGCCTGTTTCGGCCCCGCCCGCACCCTCCGCCCGAGCCCGCTTCCGGCCCTGACCGGTGTCTACGCGGGTTCCGTGTGAGTTTCATGGGAAGTCCCAACGGCGGGCGACACCTCGTGGGGCCTGCGGACCGCTTTGCGCGATCCACGCTGTTTGCCGTGGTGCTGTCGGCAGGCGGCGATCCGAATGCGGTCGTCCGCGATCTTGTGGAGAAGGCGGCGCGGGTCGGACGAACCCCTCCCCCGCGCCTCGATCAGCCTTCCGGAATGACATGATTTGCTCGTCTTCGGGAGGTGGGATCTTGTTCGGCGGCTCCGGCGGCTCCAGCCGCTTCGGCGGCTCCGGCGGCTCCAGCCGCTTCGGCGGCTCCGGTGACTCGAGCGCGCCCGGCCGGCGGGCCGAGCCCGTGCAGCGACTGTTGTTCGGCGGCGTATACGGGACGGTGCTGGCCAGTGCGATGGCCGCTGCCCTCGCGCAGGACAGCGGGGCGCCCAATCCCGGCTACGACGCGGTGTGGGTGCTGCTGGCGGCGCTGGCGTCGGCCGCGGCGCACGGCTACGCGCATGCCATCGCGCACCGCACCGCCGACCCGACCACGGTCGCCGCGAGCACCGCACGGTCCGTGCTGACCGAGTGGCCGCTGGTGGCCGCGGTGTTGCCGACGGTGGCGGCCCTGCTCGGCGCGCACGCGAGATGGTGGGGCGAGGAGTCCGCGATCGAGGTGGTGCTGCTCCTGAACACGGCCACCCTGTTCGGCTGGGGCCTGTCGGCGGCCCGAGTGGCCGGACGAGGCTGGGCCGCGGCCTGCCGGGTCGGCGGCGTGGACATGCTGCTCGGCCTGTTCATCGTGGGCGCCAACACCCTGAGCAAGTAGCCCCGCCCCCACGAGCGAAACCCGACCGAGTGAACCACTCGACTTTCCGCCGACGAACCGATTCATGGCGTCAACGCTGTGACCGGGCGCCGTGACTGGCAGGAGATCCGCTCGCGGCGGATGGCGGAGCCGGTGCCGAGGAGGCCTACGCGGCGGCTCGAATCGCCTTCGAGTCGGGGCGCGGCGTGCGGGGGATGCGTGAACGGCACGGGCTCACGCAGGCCGTCCTTGCCGAAGCGGCCGGGGTGACGCAGTCGGCGGTGGCACGCTTCGAGGCGGGTGGGACCGTGCCCACCATCCAGGTTCCGGAGCGCTTGGCGAAGGCGCTGGATGCCGAGTTGATCATGCGCTTGGCGCCGCATACGGCTGCCTGAGGGCGTTCGGAGTCGGCCCCGGATGTGGGTCGTGATGGTTCCGAGTCTTGTCGTGGGGCAGGTGCTGTGCCATATATGTCTAGACCAATTGCTCTCGGTGGAGAGAGGCATTGTGGCGCGACGGATGGCTTGGATCGGCTTGTCGGGGTTGGCCGTTGCGTTGGTGCTGGCGGGGTGTTCCGAGGACACGCGGGACACCACGGCACCGGCCGTGCCCGGTGAGGTCAGTGCGCTCGCGTCGAGTTCGGTGTCGGTGCACGTGATGTGGCGTGCCGACCCGGACGTCGCGGTGTTCGAGGTGTATCGCGGGGACGCGAAGGTGCTGGACGTGACCGGCGGACGGCACATGGTCGACGTCGGCGGCCTGGCCCCGGGGACCGCGTACTCGTTCTCGGTGCGGGCGCGGGACCGAGCCGGGAACGTGTCGCCGGCGAGCGCTTCGGTGCCGGCCACGACGTTGTCCGTGGCCCAGGGCGAGCGGGTGCCCCCGACCGCGCCGCGCAACGTGCGCGGGCAGGCCCGGGGGGCCGGCGGCGCGACGCTTGCCTGGGAGGCCGCCACGGACGACGTGGGGGTGAGCGCCTACGACATCTGGCAGGGCGGCGTGCGGGTGCACAGCGTCGCCGGGGGGCTGACCACGGCGGTGGTCGGCAGCCTGCGACCGGGCACCGAATACAGCTTCACCGTCACCGCCCGCGACGCCGCGGACAACAAGTCGCCGGAGAGCAACGCGGTGACCGTGGTCACCGAGCAGGGCACCGGGGACGGTCGCGACACCGCGCCGACCGACCTGCGGGCGGTGCCCCGGATCGCGGTGGACGGCACCTACGTCGACCTGACCTGGACACCGCCGGACGTCGACGGGACCGTCGCGAGCTACGAGGTGTACCTGGACGGGAAGTTCCTGACCACGGTGATGTGGGGCGTGGCGCCGCCGCCCGGGACGGCGCAGTACAGCCTTCCGCTGGGCGATCGCCCGCCGGCCGGGCATGTGCTGAAGATTCGCGGCCAGTTGCCGGACGGCAAGTGGGGCGCCTTCTCCGCCGACCTGACCCTGACGGACGCGCCCGCAGGTCCGGATCCGGCGACGCCGGCGCCGACCGGACCGGGCGGCTCCTGAGAACAGGGCGCGGAGCCGGCCCGGGCGCGGGGAGGGCGTCAGCGCGAGCGGGCCGCGCGGGTCGCCCGCGTCGCGCGAGTGGACCTGGTGGAGCCCGTCGGGTTCTCCGGGACGGTCGGCATCGCCGAGCGCGGGGCGCGCGCCGCTCGACCGCTCGGCTTGGCGACCGGGCCGATCTCGCGGGTCAGCCACAGGCAGATGACGTTGACGACGTAGTTGAGCTCGGCCTTGTCCAGCGGCCGGCCCTTGGGGATGGCGTGCAACTCTTCGAGGCAGCCTCGGCAGCACGTGCCGGTGGCGTGCTGGGCGACGAAGACCGGATGGCCGCGATACGGGGTCTGCCGGCCTTCCTTGCTGGGCTTCGCGGGACCCAGGCGACGCGCGACCAGGTCGTAGGCGTACCAGCGCACGCCGGATTCGCCCAGCGTCAGGGCGACCGTGCGCTCCCGCCCGGGCAGGTGGAACTTGGCGCGGGACGGGAGCTTGCCGATCGCGTCCAGGCGGGCGTCGAGCGGCTCGGGCCTGGCGCCCTTGGAGGTCTTGGTTGTCATATCGCCTCCAACGGTAACCCGTCCGGCTCAGCCCAGGTACTTGTGGAAGATCGTGCTGGACCGAAGCACGCCCGACGGGTCCGCGGCATAGGACGGGATGGCGCCCGACTCGATCCAGCCGGCGCTCTTGTACAGATGCTCCGCGCCGCCGCCGGTCGGGGTGTCCAGGGTGAGCAGGCTGCGGCCCGCCGCTGCCGCGAACTGCTCCGCCGTGGACAGGAGTTCGCGGGCGAGTCCGTTTCCTCGGGCGCGCCGGTGGACGATCAGCCCGGACACCGAGGCACGATGCCGGCTGTCCGGCATGCCGGCGAATCGGAGCCGGATCGTCCCGGTGACGCCCTCGTGGTCCGAGGTCGCCCACATCACGGTGCGATTGCTGCGTATCTCGATCCCCTGGGCCGCCCACCACTCGGCTGCCGCGTCGATCGGCAGCGGCGCGAGAAAGCCGACCCCGGCCCCGTCCTCGACCGCGTCCACGAGCAGCGCGGCCAAGCCGGGGGTGTACGTGACGAGGTCGATCGCGGAAAGCCGGACGGGCGTTGTCATACAACCATTCTCGCGCGCATCCCCCGATGCCCGAACCTTCGGCGTGCGGCCCCGGACGTCGTTGCGCAGCTCGGTGAAGCGCAGGGTGCCTCCGAGTTCCGCTCCCGGCCGCCCGCGGGCCGACGCCGCACCGTCGAACGCCGAGCGGCGCGGCCCGGTGCAGGGGCCGCGCCGCTCGGTGGTGGGCTCGGGGGACAGGTCAGGTCAGGGCCGGTTCGCGGTGGGTCGGGGTGGGGGCGGGCGCCGCGTCCGGCTGGGCGGACATGTGCTCCCGGGCCCGCTTGGGCAGCAGGAAGCCCAGGGCGAAGGCCACCGCCGTCAGCCCGAGGGCCAGCAGCGTCGTGCGCTCGACCGCGTCGACCGAGGAGCGGGTGTGCGTGTCGGCGCCCGCCTCGGCCACCGCCGCGGCGGAGGCCGGCGTGACCGGGATGCTCGTGCAGCTCGCCGGGAGCCGGTCCGGATCGGTCGCGTTCTCCCGGTCGTCCACGCAGGCCCGCAGCCCGGCCACGATCGCGTCCTGCGTACTCACCGGAACACCCGCCGCGGTCAGCTCCGTGCGCAGCTTCGGTGCCGCGTTCTCGTCGAAGTTGTGGGTGGCCTGGGCGCCGATCACGCCGAAGAACACCGTGCCCAGGACCGCGATGCCCAGCGACGCGCCGAGCTGCTGGAGGGATTCGAGCGCCCCGGACGCCGAGCCGACCTCGTGGTCCTCGACCTCGCCCATGATGATGTCGAAGACCGGTACGAAGATCATCCCCATGCCGAGGCCGAACAGCGCCAGCGGCGCGAGCAGGTCACCGGTGCCGATGCCCACCCCGGCGTCCGCGAAGACCAGGTACATCCAGGCGATGCCCGCCGCCATCACGCTCAGCCCGATGTGCAGGATGCGCCGGCCCAGCTTGCCCATCACCGCGCCGCTGAGGCCGGACCCGACGAACGCGCCGAGCGCCCACGCGCCCATCGTCAGGCTCGCCCGGGTCGGGCTGTAGCCCAGGCCGAGCTGGAGGAACAGGCCGACCGCCATCGAGATCCCGACGATCGCGCCGAAGAACACCATCACGAACCCGACGCCCGAGGCGTACGACCGGCGCCGGAACACGCCGAGCCTGATCAGCGGCACCCGCCCCGCCGCCTCGCGCCGCAGCTGGTACACCGCGAACCCGGCCAGCACCGGCAGCGACGCCGCGCACTCGACCAACGACCAGGTGGGCCAACCCAGTTCGCGTCCCTGGACGAGCGGGTGCACGAGCATGAAGGTACCGACCCCGGCGAGCGCCATGCCCAGCACGTCGAGCCGGCCGCCGGCCTCGCTCGGCGGCGCCTGCGGCAACATCCGGCCGCCGATCAGCAGCGCGAACGCACCCAGCGGAACGTTGATCAGGAAGATCATCCGCCACCCGGTGCCGAACACGTCACCGTCCACGAGCACACCCGCGACGATCGGCCCCAGCACCGTGGACAACCCGATCGCCGGGCCGAACACCGCGAACGCCTTGCCGATCTCGGCCGGCGGGAACAGGTCCCGGATCAGGCCGAACGTCTGCGGGATCATCAGCGCGCCCAACAACCCCTGGAGCACCCGCGCCACGATCAGCGTCTCCGGCGACCAGGCGACCGCACAGGCCACCGAGAGCACCACGAAGCCGACCACGCCGACCATCAGCATGAACTTGCGGCCGTACATGTCGCCGAGCCGCGCGCCGGTGAGCAGGCCCACCGCGAGAGCGAGCGTGTAGCCGGCCGCGATCCACTGGAGACTGGCATAACTGCCGCCCAGATCCCGACGGATCGCGGGCGCCGCGACGCCCACCACGCTGGAGTCGAGCAGGTTCATCAAGGTGGCGGCCAGCACCGCCAGAAGTCCGAGCCAGCGCTGCTTGGGGCCTACGGAGGACTGGGAGATCGGGGTTGCGAGGGTCTTCTCGCCGCTGTTTTCCACGTCTCCCAAGCTAGGGGTCAATCAGGCAGCATCCGTTCCTGTTTCAGCCGGGAGCCGGCAGACTTCGGCGCATGTTGGAAACCTCCGCGCGACTGTTGCGCATGCTCTCGCTCATGCAGACGCGGCCCGACTGGACCGGCCCCGAACTCGCCGAACGACTCGGCGTCAGCGGGCGCACGGTCCGCTACGACATCGAGCGGCTGCGCAGCCTGGGCTATCCGGTGCACGCGCGGCGCGGCGTGGTCGGCGGCTATCGGCTCGGCGCCGGCAAGGCGCTGCCGCCGCTGCTGCTGGACGACGAGGAGGCGGTCAGCATCGTGGTCGGCCTGCGGATCGCCGCCGGCAGCGTCGTGGACGGCATGGACGAGGCGATGCTGCGCGCGCTCACCAAGCTCGACCAGGTGCTTCCGTCCCGACTGCACCGCCGGGTCAAGGCATTGCAGAAGTACACCGTCCCGGTCCGCCAGACCGGTCCGGCCGTGGACATGGACGTGATGACCGTACTGGCCGGCGCCTGCCGCGACCACGAGCAGTTGCGCTTTCGGTACAGCTCGCACGAGGGCAAGGAGACCTCGCGGGTGGTCGAGCCGTACCGGCTGGTGCACCGGATGGGTCGCTGGTACCTGGTCGCGTGGGACATCAAGCGGGAGGACTGGCGCACCTTCCGGATGGACCGGATCACCCCGCGCCCGCCGCACGGCCCCCGCTTCACGCCGCGCGAACTGCCCGCCGACGGGGACGTGGCGGCCTTCGTGAACCAGGGCGTGGAGAGCGCGCGTGGACAGGTCCGGGCCCGGGTGCTGGTGCGCGCGCCGATCGCCTCGGTGGCCGACCGGGTCCCGCCGGCCTTCGGCTCGTTCGCGGTGGTCGACGACGACACCTGCGTGTTCGAGACCGGTGCGTCCAGTATCGAGAACCTGGCCGTCTACATCAGCCTGCTGGACGCCGACTTCGAGGTCGAGGACCCGCCCGAACTGGTCGCCTACATCCGACGGTTGGCCCACCGCTACACCGGCGCGACCCCGAGCGCCGACGCGGCCGACGCGTTCGACGCGGCCGACGCCGGGCCTTCCGGTCCCACCGCACCCACCGGGTCGGTCGGGCCCGTCGGGCCCGCGGGCGCGGAAGCCGCGACCGCCGCCCTCACGCACTGACACACGACGGCGCCCCCGACCCCTTCGGCACGAGGGGATCGGGGGCGCCGGTCGAGCGGGAGCGTCAGACCGAGACCGGTTCGCGCTCCGCCGTCTTCTGGAGCGGGACGTGCGGCGTGGCCGGCTCGTCGGGGGCTTCCAGATCACGCGGGTTGTTGTACATCTCCAGGTCCAGCGTCTTCTCCCGAGCGGAGACCAGGATCGGCACCACGACCTGCCCGGCCACGTTCGTGGCGGTCCTCATCATGTCCAGGATCGGGTCGATCGCCAGGAGCAGTGCGACGCCTGCCAGCGGGAGGTTCACCGTGCTGAGCGTGAGGGTCAGCATGATGATCGCGCCGGTGAGACCGGCGGTGGCCGCCGAACCGATCACCGAGACGAAGGCGATCAACAGGTATTCCTTGATGCCCAGGTTCACCCCGTAGACCTCGGCCACGAAGATCGCGGCGATCGCCGGGTAGATCGCGGCGCAACCGTCCATCTTCGTGGTGGCGCCGAACGGCACCGCGAACGAGGCGTAGTCCTTCGGGACGCCGAGGCGCTCGGTGACCTTCTGGGTGACCGGCATCGTGCCGACCGAGGAGCGCGAGACGAAGGCGAGCTGGATGGCCGGCCACGCGCCCTTGAAGTAGTTCAGCGGGTTGACCTTGCCGACCAGCGCGAGCAGCAGCGGGTAGACCACGAACATCACCAGCGCGCAACCGATGTAGATGTCGGCGGTGAACGTGCCCAACGGCTTGATCAGGTCCCAGCCGTAGGTGGCGACCGAGGTGCCGATCAGGCCCAGCGTGCCCAGCGGGGACAGCTTGATCACCCACCACAGCGCCTTCTGGATGATCTCCAGGACCAGTTCGGCGCCCTTGACCAGCGGCTCGGCCTTGGCGCCGACCGACAGGATCGCGGAGCCGAGCACGACCGCCAGGAAGACGATCTGCAGGACCTTGACCTCGGAGAACGCGGTGACGATGTTGGTCGGGATGATGCCGGTGAGGAAGTCGAGCCAGTCACCGTTGGTCTTCGGCGCCTTGCCCGGGTCGGCCGGCAGCTTGAAGCCGTCGCCCGGGTTGGTGACCAGGCCGATGGTGAGGCCGATCGCGACCGCGATCAGCGACGTGATCAGGAACCACATCAGCGTGCGTGCGGCCAGCCGGGCGGCGTTGTTGACGTTGCGCAGGTTGACGACGCTGACCAGGATCGCGGTGAACACCAGCGGCGGTACGGCCAGCTTGAGCAGCTGGACGAAGATCGTGCCGATCTGGTCGAGCGTCTCGGTCAGCCACGAAACGCTGTACTCCTTGGCGATGAAGCCGAGGACCACGCCGAGCACGAGGCCGGCGGCTATCTGGGCCCAGAAGGGGGTTTTCCTCAGGGACTTGAGTGAATCCACAGCAGACAAGGCAGGGCTCCTGAACGGGCACCGTGGGGACGGGGGTGGCGGTACGGAGCGGCCGCCGACCTGCGCATCAATAGGCACACGAGTGCCCGCAGGAAGGACTACGAGGAAGCGTTACTTCGCGCAGAACGGCCGCAGATGGCCGGCGTGCGGGCGGCCGGGGCGACGAGCGTGAAGGCGTCAGCCCGGCAGGGGCACGGCGGCGGTCAGCCGCGACACAGCGCGGTGGCGCAACGGCCCAGGTCGACATGACGACGGGACACGAGCGGGAAACCCACCGCCGCGTGCGTCATCTGCGTGTCGCCTGCACCAATCATGGGAGCGAGGATAGCCACACTAAACCGATAAACGCAAAGAATTACGGAACGGACACCGACGGACACCCAAGGACACCGCCGGCCACACCTCGCTTAAGCGCTCAAGACGCTTCCCCGGCACCCGACCGGCCGCGCATTCCCCCGAGATCCGGGAGGTCTTGCGCGGAGCCCACGAGACACACGCGGCCGAATCGGCCGACAAGGCCGACGAGCCCCCGAGGCCCGAACGGCTCAGGAGGCTTCCTTGGCGATCCGGACCGGCGCCACGGCCTCGTCCTCGGCGCGGTTGTCCTCGGCGATCCGCTGCTTCGCCCGCTGCATGCGCTCGTACAGCGCCTCGGACATCGCGTCCCGCTCCGCGTTCAGGAACCGGTAGCTGATCAATGCCGATCCGGCCGCCGCGATGGCGATCGCGATGAACACGTTCCCGCGGCCGTTCAGGTCGAAGAGCCCGAACACGACCATGACCACGGCGAACAAAGCGGCGAAGATGCCGAGCCGATAGAGCGAGTAACGCAGCGCGGGATTCGACATGGTCACCTTCGGTTCCCCTAGCCAGAGCGGTACGAGTGGCGGCGGACGCGAGTCGAGCCGTCCCCTCCAGTCAAGCATCCCGTATTCGGAACGCGGAGCCGGGCCCCGCCTCGCAGCCCGGCCGGCCCGATCCGGGTCCAGGCCACCGGCCGCGCCACGAGCCGGCTCACGGGCCGAGCCCGTTGATCCCGTCCAGGATCATGTTCTCCCAGTAGCTGCCCGGCTCGGCCCACGCGAGCGGATCCACCGAGGACAGCAGGTCGACCACGATCGACTCCCACACGTCGTGGATGCCGATTCCGAACCGCTCGCCCTGTCGGTGCATCCGTCCGATCACCCACATGGTGAAGGCGAGCGCGGACAGGTCGGTGTTGAGCGTGTCCATCTCCGGCTCGTCGGCACCGGTGTACCAGCGCCGGACCACACCGGTGCGGCCGTCCACGAGCAGGTCGCCGTCCTCGCTGACATAGCCGAGCACGACCAGGTGCTCCGCGTCCGCCGGCGGCTCCGGTTCGTCGTCCCAGTCCGCCCGGCGCTCGGCGATCAACTCGGCCAGGGTCGGCAGCGGCTTGTCGTCGCTGCGCATGTCCAGGTACGCCCACGCGTCGATCAGCCCGATGTCGAGCAGGAAGCGCCGGGTCGGCTCGTGCGTGATCGCGGCGGGCAACTGGCGTTCCTCGTAGCCGGAGAACTCGTTCTCGTACACCAGATCGAGCATCGCGGGAGTGATCCGCACCGCCAGGCCCTCGCCCGGCACCGCCGCCCGGCGCAGTTGCCACAGCGCGAAGGACGTGTGCCAGAACGAGTGCCCGGGATCCAGTTCGGGTTCGGTCTCGCCGAGCAGATCGATCAGCTCCTCGCCGGTGCGCACCGGGCCGCGGCCGGTGCGGATCGCCTCCACCAGGCCGGCGTTGCGCACCAGGGTGGACACGTCCGTCGAGATCGGCGCCGGGTCGCCGAACCGCTCCTCGCCGAAGATCCGACCGGTCGCGCCGTCCAGCAGCACCGCCCGGGCCGAGGTGCGCGGCGAGCCGTACGTGCCGAGCACGATCAGGCCGTCCCGGATGCCGCCCGGATCGAATCGGATCAGCGCGGCCTCGCGCGGCAGGCCCACCTCGGCCAGGAACCGCCGGGTGGGCTCGTGCCCGATCCCGGGCAGGTCGTGGCGGACCACCTCGCCGAACCACTCCTCGGCGTCCTGCGCGGTGATCGCGATCCGCAACGTGTCAGGCATACGGCAACCCTCCCGCCTCGGGCCGATCGGGTTCGACCGGGCCGGGTCGGAGTTTCGTCGGCCGCGGCGTGGCGCGCCGGGCCGGGCCGGGTCAGAGCTTCATCGGCTGCGGCGTGTCGCGCCGGGCCGGGTCCGGGCCCTCGTACTCGCGCAGCGTCTCGTAGCGGGTGTTGCGCTCGACCGGGCGGAAGCCCGCGTCCCGGATGAGGTCGAGCAGGTCGTCGCGGGTCATCTTGTTCGGCGTGCCGAAGTCGTCCGCGTCGTGGGTGATCTTGTACTCGACGACCGAGCCGTCCAGGTCGTCCGCGCCGTGGTTGAGCGCGAGTTGCGCGGTGGCCAGGCCGTGCATGACCCAGAAGCACTTCACGTGCGGGACGTTGTCGAACATCAGCCGGGAGACCGCGAACACCTTGAGCGCCTCGGCGCCGGTGGCCATGTTGGTCCGGGCCTGGAGCCGGTTGCGGACGATGCCGTCCTTGCTGTCGTGGAAGTCGTGCTGGTAGCGCAGCGGGATGAAGACCTGGAAGCCGCCGGTCTCGTCCTGGAGTTCACGCAGTCGGATGACGTGGTCGACCCGGTGCCGGGGCTCCTCGATGTGGCCGTAGAGCATCGTGCACGGGGTCTTGAGGCCCTTGGAGTGCGCGAGCCGGTGGATCCGCGACCAGTCCTCCCAGTGCGTGTCGTGGTCGACGATGTGCTGCCGGACCTCCCAGTCGAAGATCTCCGCACCGCCGCCGGTGAGCGACTCCAGGCCCGCGTCCATCAGCTCGTCGAGGATGTCCGAGGCGGACAGGCCGGAGATCTTCTCGAACCAGTGGATCTCGGTCGCGGTGAACGCCTTGAGCGCGACGTTCGGCAGCACCTCCTTGAGCGCGCTGAGCGACCGGGGGTAGTAGCGCCACGGCAGGGTCGGGTGCAGGCCGTTGACGATGTGCAGTTCGGTGATCCCGTCCGGCTCCATCTCCTTGGCGAGCCGCACGGCCTCCTCGATGCGCATCGTGTACGCGTCCTTCTCGCCCGGCTTGCGCTGGAACGAGCAGTAGGCACAGGACGCGTTGCACACGTTCGTCATGTTGAGGTGGCGGTTGACGTTGAAGTGGACCTTGTCGCCGTTCTTCACCGTCCGCACGTGGTGCGCGAGTCCGCCGAGCCACGCCAGGTCGTCGCTCGCGTAGAGCGCGATGCCGTCTTCACGGCTCAGTCGCTCCCCGGCGAAAACCTTGTCCTCGATCTCCCTGCGCAGGCCCGCGTCCATGTGTCGGCACTCCCTCTAGGTCTTCACGATTGCCGCTGCACGGCTGCTACGAGGTTACGCCCGGGTCACCGGGCGCTCGCTCAGGCCATCACCTCGGCGTACAGCGCCGGGTCGACGTTGCCGCCGCTGACCACGGCGACGTGCTCGCGGCCGGCGGGCAGCGCGTCCTTGCGGAAGAGGTAGGCCGCGGTGGCCACCGCACCGGCGGGCTCGGCGACCAGGCGGGCGCGCCGGGCCAGAAAGCGCATCGCCTCGCGGATCTGCTCCTCGGTCACCGTGACGATGTCGTCCACGTACGCCTGGATGTGGGCGAACGGCAGCACCCCCACCGAGGTGGTGCGCAGGCCGTCGGCGATGGTGCGGTAGGTGTCGGCGGTGGACCACGTGGTGCGCACGCCGGTACGGAAGGACTCGGCCGCGTCGGCGGCCAGTTCCGGCTCGACGCCGATCACCGCGGTGTGCGGGCTGCTCAGCTTGACCGCGGCGGCGATGCCGGAGATCAGGCCGCCACCGCTGACCGGGACCAACACGGTGTCCACGGTGGGCAGGTCCTCGACGATCTCCAGGCCGGCGGTGCCCTGGCCGGCGATGATCCGCGCGTCGTCGTAGGGCGGCACGAGCGCGTAGCCGTGCTCGGCGGCCAGTTCGCCGGCCGCGGTGTCGCGCCGGTCCGGCGTGACGATGACCACCTCGGCGCCCAGCGCGCGGGTGGCCTCGATCTTGACTCGCGGGGTGGTGTCCGGCATCACGATCACCGCCTTGGCGCCGAACAGGCGGGCCGCGTAGGCCACCGCCTGCGCGTGGTTGCCACTGGAGTGTGCGGCGACCCCGCGCGAGCGTTCGGCGTCGGTCAGGGCCGCGATCGCGTTGTACGCGCCGCGGATCTTGAACGCGCCGATCGGCTGGAGACTCTCCGGCTTGAGCCACAGCGGGCGGTCGTCGTCACCGTGCAGGGACGGCAGCAGCGGGGTCGTATCGCCGTGCCCGCGATCCGCTTCCGTGCGGCCTCCAGGTCTTGGAGCGTCACCAGGTTCGTCATGCCTGCCACCTTATGAGGGGCCGCCGGCGGACCGGCAACCCTTTCGGACCCGGGCGTGCCTACTCGGTGGGTTCGGGCAGTTCGGCCGCGCGGTACTCCCACTTGGTGGAGAGCACCACGGTGGTGCGGGTGCGGGCCACGCCGCGGGTGCCGGACAGGCGCCGGACCACGTTCTCCAGGCCCTCCATGTCCGAGACCCGGACCTTGAGCATGAACGAGTCGTCGCCGGCGATGAACCAACAGTCCTCGATCTCGTCGAGGTCGCGCAGCCGGCGGCTGACGTCGTCGTGATCGGCCGCGTCGGAGAGCTGGATCCCGATCAGCGCGGTCACCCCGAGGCCGAGCGAGACCGGGTCGACGGAGGCTCGGTAACCGGTGATCACGCCGGCCTGTTCGAGCCGGTTGATGCGATCGGTGACGCTCGGGCCGGACAGGCCGACGAGTCGGCCCAGCTCGGCGTACGAGGCCCGCCCGTTGCCGCGCAGCGCCTGGATCAGCTTGCGGTCGACGGCATCCATGTCCGTTTCCTCCAGGTAATCGATGGTGTCCACCGGGGGGCCACCGGGGGTCTTTGACATGACGAAGGTGCAAACCCACGTGGGGCCTGTAATTCATTGGACGATTTTGATTCTAGCCCTTAGAATCAAAGGCATCGGGAGCTACAAGCCTCCGATGACGACTCGTGGGGAGACAACACCGTGTACACCCTGGAGATGGCCCGCGCACACATGCAGGAACTGCATGCCATTGCGGAACGCTCACGTGCCACCCAGCCGTCGAACACGCTCAAGCGTGTGAAGCGACTGGTCGGCCGCCGCAAGTCCGGGCGCTGATCGCTCGGCAGATCCGGCAAGACCGCCAAGGCTCCCGTCACCACGGGGGCCTTTTTGGTCTGTCCGAACGGGTGCGGCCGTCCGGGTGGGTGTGGGCTTTGTCCGGGCGGGGTGCGCCGACCGGCGGTCTTCGGCCGTGCCTCACCCGCCCGCCTCGCGTCGGGCGCCGCCCAGTTCGCCGTCCCAGCGTCGATACAGGGTGTGTGCGACGCCGAGCGCGTCCAGCGCCTTGCCCGCGACGAAGTCGACCAGGCGCTGGACGTCCTGGGCGCCCGCGTAGAAGGCCGGGGACGCCGGCAGGATCACCGCGCCGGCGTCGTCGAGCCGGACCAGGTGGCGCAGCGTGGTGCCGGTCAGCGGGGTCTCGCGCGGCACCAGCACGAGCGGGCGGCGCTCCTTGAGCGTGACGTCGGCGGCGCGTTGGAGCAGATCCTTGGACAGCCCGATCGCGATGCCCGCGACCGAGGCCGTGCTGGCCGGGACCACGACCATGCCCTTGGCCGGATACGAACCGCTCGCCGGTCCCGCGCCCAGGTCGCCGGCCGACCAGTAGCGGACCCGGTCAAGGGCGGCTTCGTCGAGCTTGGTCCACGCGGCGAGGTCGTCGCGCCAGTGCGCGTCCCGGAAGGCGATGCCGGTCTCGTCGAGCAGGGTCAACCGGGCGGCCCGGCTGACCACGAGGTCCACCTGCTCGCCCGCGTCCAACAGCCCGCGCAGCACCGCCGCGGCGTACGGCGTGCCCGATGCCCCCGATACGCCGACTGTCCACGGGCGTCGTCCCGTACTGTCCCGCTCCTGGTCCATGCCTCCTATTGTGGCTTCGTAGCGGTACTGCCTACCGCAGGGGAGGGGTGTGCATGTCCCGCATATCCGTGTCGGGAGTCCGCGACGCGGCCCTGGTCACCGCAGTGCTGATCGGCGCGGTCTGGGCCGTCCAGCTGATCAATTACACGACCGACGACTCGCTGCTCGGCCACGGCGTGACACCTCGGCGGGCGGACGAACTGCCGGACATCCTCAGCGCGCCCTTCCTGCACTTCGGCACCGGACACATCGTCGCCAACACCTTCCCGCTGATGTTGCTCGGCTTCCTGGCCGCGCTGCGCGGGATCACCCGTTTCCTCGCCGTGTTGCTCACGATCACCGTGATCGGCGGTCTCGGCGTGTGGGTGACCGCGCCGGCCGGAACCAACACGGCGGGCGCGAGCATCCTGGTCTTCGGCCTGTTCGGCTACCTGATCGTGCGCGGGTTCGCCGACCGCCGGGTGCTGGACGTGCTGATCGGCTTCGCCGTATTGGGGCTGTACGGCAGCTCGTTCGCGATGGGGGTCACCCCGCTCGCGGAGGGAGTGTCCTGGCAGGGCCACCTGTTCGGGTTGATCGGCGGCGTGTCGGCGGCACTGGCCTTCCGTCGTCGACGCGATGTGTCACACCTCTCGCCCACGGACCTTCCCATCGGATAACGCGGTGGACATCGCTGCATACGATGCGGGTAGGTCTTCCTCGCAAAATTCTTTGTTCTCGTTCCTCGACCGGGAGTTTTCCTGTGCGTTCGCTCCGGATATCCGCCGCGGCCCTGACCGTACCGTTGGTCCTGCTCGCCGCCGGTTGTGGCGAGTCCTCTTCGGGAGATCCGTTCAAGCCCGCGGCCGCCGGTGGTGGCGACGCGCTCGACCCCAAGGGCCCCTCGAACGAGGCGCTGACCGTGGAGGCGCTGTCCAAGCAGGCCGAGACCGGCTTCAAGGAACTCTCGAACCTGCGCATCGAGGGCACCGGAAAGGTCTACGACCTCCCGCTCGGCGTGGACATCAAGATCGGCACCGGTGAGCAGGCCGAGGGCAAGATCACCCTCGACAACAAGGCCCTGGACCTGATCGCGGTCGACAAGACCACGTACGTCAAGATCGCGCCGGGCACCGTCCAGACCGTTCTGGACCTGGGCAAGCGGGCCGAGGCCGCGTCGGGCGAGCCGGAGTCGGCCGAGGACAGGGCGCTGGGCGAGCAGTTCACCAAGATGTTCGCCGAGGGCGCCAAGCTCGTCGAGGGCAAGTACATCAAGTTGGGCGGCGCGGAGACCGGCAAGCTCGGCCAGGACCTGCTCAAGGGCGGCACGCCGTCGCTGGACGGGCTGTTCGGCTCGGACTCCGACTCGGACGACTCCGCGGACCCGGACGACAAGCGGCCGATGACCAAGGGCCCGACCACGGAGATCAACGGGACCAAGGTGATCCCGCTGATCTCCAAGGACGAGGACGGCACGACCGTGACCATCTACGTCGCGGCCAACGGCAAGCCCTTCCCGATCCGGGTCACCGCCGACGACAAGAGCGACGGCACCAACGAGGTCACCCTCGACCTCAAGTACTCCAAGCTCACCGGCGGCGTCTCCCCCAAGGCCCCGGCGCCCGGCGACACGGTCGACCTCAACGGCCTCCTGAAGTCCTTCGGCGGCGGCATGTTCGGCGAGGACAAGACGGCCTGACCCGAACGGACCCACCGGTCACCCGGCCCCGGCCCGGCCGTCGAGGCCGGGCCCGCGGGGGTGGAAGAACCGCGGTACGCGCAGCGGGAGTTCGGTCGCGTCGGTGCGGACTCGCCCGTTCCGCCTACGGACGCAGTCCCCGTACTCCCAGGTCCAGCAGTGCGCACACGAACAGGGCGATGCCGATGAAGCCGTTCGTGGTGAAGAAGGCGCGATTGAGTTTGGACAGGTCGTCCGGGGCCAGCAGCGAGTGTTCGTAGACGAATGCCGCGGCGACGATCAGCAGGCCCAGCCACCAGAAGAAGCCCGCGCCGGTGAGCGCGCCGAACCAAATGAACAGCAGCGTGGTCACCACGTGGGTGATCTTCGAGGCGTTCAGCGCGGCGGCGATGCCCCACTTGGCCGGCACGCTCTTGACCCCGTGCGCGCGGTCGGCCGCGACGTCCTGGCAGCCGAAGATCAGGTCGAAGCCGCCGATCCAGGTGCCCACCGCCAGGCCCAGCACGACCGCCGGCCACGACCACGAGCCCGTGATCGCCAGCCACGCGCCGATCGGCCCGATCGCCTGCGCGACGCCCAGGATCGCGTGCGGGATGTCGGTGAACCGCTTCCCGTACGGATAGACCACCATCGGGATCACCGCGACCGGCGCGAGCATCAGGCACAGCGGGTTGAGCAGCGCGGCGGCGACCAGGTAGAAGAACAGCGCGACCAGCGCGCCGATCCACGCGGTGCGCACCGACACCGCACCGGTGACCAGTTCGCGCGTCGCGGTGCGCGGGTTGCGGGCGTCGATCTCGCGGTCGATGATCCGGTTGCAGGCCATCGCGAAGGTGCGCAGGCCCACCATCGCCACCGTGACCAGGAACAGCTCCCGGTAGTGCAGGCGTTCGTTGGTCTCGTACATCGCGGTGAAGGCCGCGATGTAGGCGAACGGCAACGCGAACACCGAGTGCTCGATCAGCACCAGGCGCAGGAACGCCTTGACCCGGCCCACCTCCGACGGTGCTCCGGGAGCGGGTAGCGCGGCGGACGTCACAGTCCGTATTCCTTCCATCGGCGGGTCACCTTGGCGGCGGTCTCGGGGTCCGACACGACCATCTCCGGCCAGCCGCCGTCGCGCGTGTAGCCCTCCTCGGGCAGCTTGCGGGTCGCGTCGATGCCCGCCTTGCCGCCCCAGAACTGCTGGTACGACGCGTGATCGAGGTGGTCCACGGGCCCCTCGGTCAGCAGCAGGTCGCGCGCGTAGTCGGTGTTGCCGAACGCCCGCCACGCCACCTCGTGGTAGTCGTGCACGTCGCAGTCGGCGTCCACCACCACGATCAGCTTGGTCAACGACATCATGTGCGCGCCCCAGATCGCGCTCATCACCTTCTGCGCGTGCTTGGGGTACTTCTTGTCGATCGAGACGATCGCGCAGTTGTGGAAGCCGCCCGCCTCGGGCAGGTCGTAGTCCACGATGTCCGGCACGATGATCTTGAGCAGCGGCAGGAAGAACCGCTCGGTCGCCTTGCCCAGCGGCCCGTCCTCGGTGGGCGGTCGGCCGACCACGATCGACTGGAGCAGCGGCTTCTCGCGCATCGTCACGCAGTCGATGGTCAGCGCCGGGAACGGCTCCTGCGGCGTGTAGAAGCCGGTGTGGTCGCCGAACGGGCCCTCGGGCAACATCTCGCCCGGGGTCAACCAGCCTTCGAGCACCACCTCGGCCTCGGCCGGGACCTGGAGCGGCACGCTCACGCAGTCGACCATCTCGATCCGCCGGCCCCCGATGAAGCCGGCGAAGAGGTATTCGTCGATGTCCCCGGGCAGCGGCGCGGTGGACGCGTACGTCACCGCCGGCGGACACCCGAACGCGATCGCCACCGGCAGCCGCTCACCGCGCTTGGCGGCCACCTGGTAGTGGTTGCGGCTGTCCTTGTGGATCTGCCAGTGCATCCCGATCGTGCGCTTGTCGTGCCGCTGGAGCCGGTACAGGCCCAGGTTGCGCACGCCCGTGTCGGGGTCCTTGGTGTGGGTCAGGCCCAGGTTGTAGAACGAGCCGCCGTCCTCGGGCCAGGTGAACAGCGCCGGGATGGTGTCCAGGTCGACGTCGTCGCCCTTGAGCACGACCTGCTGACAGGGCGCGTCCTTGATCTTCTTCGGCGGGATGTGCGCGACCGAACCGAGCTTGCCGAACGCCTCGCGGATCCCGGTGAAGCCCTGCGGCAGTTCCGGCTTGAGCAGGCCGCCGATCTTCTCCGACAACTCGTCGTAGCTGCTCAGCCCGAGCGCCATCAACATGCGCTCGTCGGTGCCGTAGACGTTCATCGCCAGCGGCATCGAACTGCCTTTGACGTTCTCGAACAGCAGCGCCGGGCCCTTGGCCTTGTTCACCCGATCGGTGATCTCGCCGACCTCCAGATGCGGATCGACCTCGGCGCGGACGCGCCGCAGTTCACCGCGCTTCTCCAGTGCCTTCAGGAAAGCGCGCAAGGTCCCGTATGCCATGCGTGCCAGTATCCGACACGGACTCGCCCGAGCCGCACGCGCACCCGGCCGGGCGGGCTACGTTGGACCCTCGTGCCGAGCAGGGAGGGGTACATGCTCACGGTCGCTTCGGAATTGCGTTCGGTGGTCGTTCATGCCGTGGGGGCGGTGTGTGTGCGGAATTGCGAGGTGGAACTGCCGGCGGGCTCCCCGGGTCCGGTGCGGGTGCGGGTGAGCGGATTCCCGTTGACCGCGTACGGCGACTGGCTGCGCGCCCGGGTCGTCACCGGCGGGACGGGTGTGCGGGTCACCGACGTCCGGCCCGTGGTCGACGTCGAGGTGGTCCGGGACGCGGACCTGCCGAGCGTGCTGCTCGATCTGGAGGCGGCCGAGTCCCGGGTGCGGGCCCTGCACGAGCGCGGCGCGCGCCTGGCCGCCGAACTGGAGGAGATCACCGCAACGACGGCGATCATGCCCACCGTGCGCCGTGGCGACCCGCCGCGCACCGCACCGGTGTCCGCGCTCCTGGATCTGGCCGCGTTCGTCGACGAGCGGGCCGAGGCGCTGTACGAGCGGATCGGCGCGTGCGACGACGAACTGCGCGAGGCGGTCCGGGACACCGAGCTGTACCGGGCCCGGCTCAATGCGGCGTCCGGCGCGGTTCGCACCGAGCGGGCCCAGGTGTCCGGCACGGTGGTGATCACCCTGGAGCACACCGGCGACGCGGGCTCGATCGGGCTGGACGTGGAGTACCACGTGCCCGGCGCGCGCTGGGCGCCGATGTACCAGCTGCGCCTGGACGAGGCGATGACCGGCGGCACGCTGGTCATGCGCGCCTGCGTCGCGCAGCGCACCGGCGAGGACTGGACCGGTGTGCGGCTCGGCCTGTCCACCGCGGACCTGGCCCGCGGCACCGACCTGCCCGAACTCAAGTCGTTGCGCCTGGGCCGCCGGCAGAGCGCGCCCGCGCACGCGGGCTGGCGGGAGCCACCGGCCGGGCTGGCCGAGTTGTTCGCGGGTTACGACGCAGGGGTGGCCAAGCGTCCGCTGTCGCCACCGGCATACGCGGGGGGCACCGCCGGGGCCGACGAGCGGCGGGCGGCCTACCCGCCCGTACGGCCCGCCCCCATGCACGACCTGATCGAGGCCGATGAGCCGGCCTTCATGCAGGGGCCGGCCGCGCCGGTGACCGCCGCCGCCCCGCCGATGCAGGTCGCCGGCGGCTTCGGCGCACCACCGCCCGCGCCGCGCCCGGCCGCGGCGATGATGCGCCGGGCCCGAAGCGCCCCGGCCGCCCTGGCCGAACCCGGCGCCGCGATGGAATTCGCCGGCTACGGCGCGCCGGCCGACGAGGACGCCATCACGCCCGGCGCGAAACCCGCGCCGCCGGAGCAGCCCGAGCCGGGCGCCGACCTGCTGGACTACGCGGCGCTGGAGCTGCGCGGCGCGGACGACGCCGAGGCCCGGGGCCGGTTGCGCCCCGCGCCGCACGGCCCGGGCGGCAACGCGCTGGAATACCGCCGGCGCGCCGACGAGGTGACCCGGCTGGCGCTGCCCGAGCACGCGCTCGCGCCGCGGGATGCGGCCGGGTCCTACGACTACCGCTTCGACACCGCGGCGCCGGCCGAGGTGGCCGCGGACGGCGTGTGGCACACCATCCCGGTGTGCGAGATCGAGGTCGGCCTCGACCCGGAGTTCGTCTGCGTACCGGCGCTGGACGACGCGGTGTTCGGCACGGTCGTGCTCGCCAACGCGTCGCCGCACGCACTGCTCGCCGGCCCGGCGGACGTCTCGGTGGCCGGCGAGTTCCTGATGACCGTGCCGCTGCCGACGCTGGCGCCGGGCGCCCGCGAGCGGGTGGGCGTGGGTGTCGTGGAGAGCGTGCAGGTCTCGCGGAACGCGCACATGCGCGAGTCGACGGCGGGGCTGCGCGGCGGTACCGCGGTGCTCGACCACCGGATCGAGATCGAGGCGGTCAACCACCTCGCCCGGCCGATCCGCCTGGACATCCTGGAGCGCGTCCCGGTCACCGACGACAAGGACGTGAGGATCGAGGAGCACGCCGGCGCGCCGCGCTGGGTGGAGGACACCGAACTGCGCGACGGACGACACGTCCCGGGTGCACGCGTGTGGCATGTCGAACTCGCCCCCGGCGAGCGCAGGAACCTGACCGGTGGCTACGAGATCCGGATCCCGGCAGCGAAGGCCGTGGTCGGCGGCAACAGAAGGGTCTGACGGTGACTCAGCCGACGCTGGAACAGAGCACTCCGACCGAACCCGAGCCGGAGCCGCTGCCGATCACGGCGGTGACGTGTCTGGAGGACCGGGCCCAGGTGACCCGGTCCGGCCGGATCGAATTGAGCCGGGGCGTACAGCGGGTGCTGGTCGGCCCGGTGACCCCGCTCGCGGTGGATCGGTCGTTGCGCGCCGAGGTGGTCGCCGCCGACGGCACCGCGACCGCGATCGACGCGCGGGTGGTGCGGGTGTACACGCCCAGGCCCGCCACCGGGCCCGGGCCGGACGCATCCGAGCTGCGCCGGCTCGTGTACGAGCTGGACGAGCGCGGCACCGCGCTGTCCCGGCGCGAGCGGCGCCTGCGCACCGGATTGGCCCTGGTCGATCAGGCCCGGGCCGAGTTGCGCCGCGACATCGCCGAGCAGACCGGCTTCGGCGCGACCGAGCCGGAGCGCTGGGCCGCCGAGTCGGACCGTCTCTGCGCCGAGGCCGAACAGCGCCACACCGAACTGCACGCGCTGGCCGACGAGCAGGCCGCGCTCCGTACCCGGTTGCGCAGCGCACGGATCGCGCTGCAGGCGGCCGAGCAGGAGCCGACCGAGCTGGCCGCCGCCGTCGAGGTGGTGATCGAGGCCGAGCGGACCGGTTCGGCCGAGCTGCGGGTGGTGCACCTGGTGCCGTGCGCGCTGTGGCGGCCGGCCTACCGGGCCGTGCTCGCCCCGGATCGCCGGTCGATCGAGCTCGAATGCGACGCGGTGGTGTGGCAGCGCACCGGCGAGGACTGGTCCGGCGTGGCGCTGTCCCTGTCCACCGCGCGCCCGACCCTGGCGGCGCGTCCGCCGAGCCTGGTCGAGGACCGACTCGCCCTGCGCGAGCGCACCCAGGTGGAGAAGAAGCAGGTCGAGGTGGATCTGCGCGAGGAGGACATCGCCACGGTCGGCCGGGTCGCGGGCGGCTCCGCCGAGCTGCCCGGCGTGGACGACGGCGGCGAGGTCCGGGTGCTGGCCGCGCCGACCCCGGTCGAGGTGCCCTCCGACGGCCGGCCGCATCGGGTCCGGTTGACCACGTTCACCGCGAAGTGCGAACCGGAGGCGGCCTGTTCACCCGAGCTGTCGCAGTACGTGAGCCAGGTCGTGCGGTTCGCCAACGACGCCGGACACGCGCTGCTCGCGGGCCCGGTGGAACTGGTCCGCGGCAGCGGGTACGTCGGGCGCGGGCAGCTCGACTTCGCCGCGCCGGGCGAGGAGGTGCGGTTGCCGTTCGGCAGCGAGGACGACTTCCGGGTGGTGCGCGAGGTGACCGAGTCGCGCAGCACGGCCTCGCTCACCGGGCGCACGGTGGTCACCCGCACGGTGACCGTCTTCCTCTCGCACGTCGCCGCGCCGGGTGCCGAGCCGCCCGGGACGGTGGTGCTGCGCGAGCGGGTGCCGGTGTCCGAGGTGTCGGCGGTCGAGGTCAAGGTCCGCCGCGACCTGTCCGAACCGGCGCCGGACGCGGTCGACGACCAGGGAATCGTGCGGTACGACCTGCGCTTGGCCGCGGGTGAACGGCGGCGGATCACGCTGGTGTACGAACTGCACGCATCGGGCAAGGTCACCGGACTGTGAGCGATCCGGTGTTCATGGAGGCGACCGTTTACGCTGGATGGGAGACGCATCCGAGTATCGAGCGCCGAATAACCGTCTGGGAGACCGCCACATGATCAGGGCCCTGCTGTTCCTGCTGCCCCTGGCCGTCGGGATCTACGCGTTCATCGACTGCCTGACCACCGATGAGCAGAAGGTCCGCAGCCTGCCCAAGATCGCCTGGGTCTTCATCATCCTGCTCTTCTTCCCCGTCTTCCTCGGCCCGATCGGCTGGTTCGTCGCCGGGCGTCCCCAGCGCGAGTACGCCCCCGGCGGGGCCGGCGGCTTCGGCTTCGGCGGGCGTTCCCAGGGCCGGCAGATGGCCCCGGACGACGACCCCGAGTTCCTCGCCTCGCTGAACAAGGACAACCGCCGGCCGAGCGAACCGAGCGCCGCCGAGGACCAGGCGGAGATGCTCAAGCGCTGGGAAGAGGACCTCAAGCACCGCGAGGACGACCTGCGCAGCCCCGACCGGGACAACCCGGACGGACGGGCACAGGACAAGGACGCGAAGGACAAGGACTGAACCGGGTTCTCCGGCCGGGCCTCGGCCGCGCAGCCGGCCGGGTCGCATCCGCGACCCGGCCGGCTTTCGTTGGTGCGGACCGGTGTGTTCGGCGGACCGTTTCCCTCGCTTGGTACCGGCCTTCGTCTGCTCGGCGTCCGGTCGTCGGGCGTCGGCCGCTCAGGTCGTCGCCGCCACCTCCGCCGCTGCGTCGGCGAGCAGCCGGCCGGTCTTGTCCAGCGTCCGTCCGTCGGTCCGCGGTGCGAAGCCGCGCAGGCTCAGGATCAACACCAGGTCGCCGTCGCGATCGTGCACGGGAGCGCTGATCGCGCCCACCCGATAGTCCCGGTCCGGTTCCAGCTCGTCGATCTGGCCGCCGTCGGACCCGCCGATCTCGGCCGCGATCTCCTCCAGGAGCGTGCGCAGTCGAGCCGCCGACGCACCCGCGCCCAGGGTGTCCAGCCCCTCCAGGTGCTCGTCCAACTCGCCGAGCGTCTCGCCCAGGCGCGTCTCCACGTCGGTGACGAGCTCGATCGCGAAGCCCCGGCGCCGCGCGTGCTCGATCGCGCGCGCCATCCGGCCGCGGGCGGCAGGGTCGTGCGCCTCGTCGAGCCAGCGGCGCACCGTCTGCTCGTCCGCCCAGGGCACGTAGCCGATGCCCAGCGGCGGGGTGATCGGTGCCTGTGCGCCGACCCGTAGCCGGTGCAGCTCGGGCCCCGGCGCGCGGACCACCTCGGCGATCGCCACGTGATGCTCGCCGGGTGTCATCGCGAAGCAGGACAGCCCGGTGTCGTCGCGCAGCCGGGCCATGATCGGGCGCGCGACGTCGAGCACGCCGAGACCGCGAGCGGCCGCTCGGCCGACCGCCACCAGCGCCGGTCCGAGCCGGTAGGTGCGCCGGGTGGGGTGGCGGATCAACCAGCCCAGCGAGGTCAGGCTCGCCAGCATCGGATGGCACGTGGCGGGCGTCACCGCGAGGTGCCGGGCGATCTCGGACAGGGTCAGCCCCTCGGCCGGCCGTTCGGCGATCGCATCGATCAGGGAGACGAGTCGGTCGGTCTGCGGTGACGGTCGTGGGGCCATGGTCGGCACCCTACTGGATCTTTTCGCATAGTGCGCATATTGACTCGCACAATGCGCAGCCGTACGGTCTGCCCACGTTACCGGGGAGGCTCATATGTACGACCTCAAGATCATCAACGCCACGATCGTGGACGGCACCGGCGCGGATCGTTTCGTCGGCGACATCGCCGTCCGGGACGGCCTGATCGTCGCGGTGCGCCGGCACGACGGCCCGGACCCGGAGTTGCCGGGCGACGCGGCCGAGACGATCGACGCGAGCGGTCGCCTGGTCACACCGGGCTTCGTGGACATCCACACCCACTACGACGGCCAGGCCACCTGGGACGAGGTGCTCGACCCGTCCACGTCGCACGGCGTGACCACGGTGGTCTCCGGGAACTGCGGGGTCGGCTTCGCGCCGGTCCGGCCCGGCCGCGAGGACTGGCTGATCCGGTTGATGGAGGGCGTCGAGGACATCCCCGGAACGGCCCTGGCCGAGGGCATGACCTGGGGTTGGGAGACCTTCCCGGAGTACCTGGACGTGCTGGAGCGCCGCACCTTCGCCGCCGACATCGGCGTCCAGGTCGCACACGGCGCGGTCCGGGCCTACGCGATGGGCGACCGCGGCGCGCGCAACGAACCCGCCACGGCCGAGGACATCGAGGCGATGGCGGTGATCGTCAAGGAGGCGATCGAGGCCGGCGCGCTGGGCTTCTCCACGTCGCGCACCGTCGCACACAAGGCGATGGGCGGCGAGCCGGTGCCCGGCACGTTCGCCACGGAGGACGAACTCTTCGGTCTGGGCCGGGCGATGGCCGCGGGCGGGCGGGCCGTGTTCGAACTGGCCCCGACCGGCTCGTCCGGCGAGGACATCGTCAAGCCCGCCTCCGAGGTGGCCTGGATGCGCCGACTGGCCGCCGAGATCGGCATGCCGGTGTCGTTCGCGCTGCTCCAGGTGAACGCGGCGCCGCAGTTGTGGCGCGAGCTGATGGCCGAGTCGCAGGCGGCGAACGAGGCGGGCGCGCGGCTGCATCCGCAGATCGCGGGGCGTCCGTTCGGCATGCTGACCGGCTTCGGCACCCGCAACGCGTTCAGCAAACGACCGACGTTCCGGGCGATCGACGACCGGCGTGTGGCGGGCGAGTTGGACGACGCGGCGTTCGCCGCCGAATTGGCCCGGCCCGAGGTCAAGGCGGCGATCCTGGCCGAGGCGGACCTGCCCAGCGACCCGAACATCCCGGGTGACTCGGTCAACCTGGCGATGCAGTTCATGCTGGACCGGATGTACCCGATGGACGCGGTCCCGGACTACGAGCCGCTGCCGGACCGCACGGTGACCGCCATCGCCCGGGCGCGCGGCGAGGAGCCGCTGTCGACGCTCTACGACCTGCAACTGGCGGACGACGCGCGGACCACGCTGATGGTGCCGATGTTCAACTACTCGGACGGCGACCACGAGGCGATCCGGGAGATGCTCACCCACCCGGCGAGCGTGTTCGGCCTGGCCGACGGCGGCGCGCACTGCTCGATGATCTGCGACGCGTCGCAGCCGACGTTCCTGCTCACCCACTGGGCCCGGGACCGCACCCGCGGCGAGCGCCTGCCGCTGGAGTTCCTGGTGCGCAAGCAGACGATGGACACCGCCGCGCTCTACGGCCTGTCCGACCGCGGCGTCGTGGCCGAGGGCAAGCGCGCCGACCTCAACGTGATCGACCTGGACGCCCTCACGCTGCACCGTCCGCGCATGGTCCACGACCTCCCGGCCGGCGGCGGCCGCATGCTCCAGGCGGCAACGGGCTACGTGGCCACGATCGTGGCGGGCGAGGTCACCCGACGGAACGGGGTCGACACGGGCGCACGGCCGGGGCGGTTGGTGCGGGGGGCGCGCTGAGGGTCGCCGAGTCGGGGCCTCTCGACCCGGGCGGGTCGAGGGGCCCGGCACCTTGTGGTGGGCCCTCGACCCGCCCGACCACGTCTTCCGGCCGCAGGGTGAAGCCCCACCACACCGCACGAACCGGGTGACGCGGCCGGATCGGCTCAGGGACCCGGCGATCGTCCCGGAGAGGTCCGAAAACCGTGCCGATTCGCGCCGGCAGGGGGTGTGCGGCGAATCGCCGCATAGGATCTCGGCGGGGGCGTGTCGACTCTGGGGGGTTGGTCATCGATGTCGCATGTCGTGTTGACGACGGGCGCGAACGCGCCGCTCGGCGACGACGTCGTCGAGATCGTCGTGTCGTGGGAGGGTCACGCGGGCGTCGATGTCTCGGCGTTGCTCCTCACCGCCGATCATCTGGTGCGCGGTGACGCGGACTTCGTCTTCTGGAACAACCCCGCGACCCCCGACGGTGCGGTTCGACTCGCCGACGGTGGGCGGATGACCGTGGTCACCAGCGCGGTCGCCGCCGACGTGGCGAGCCTGGTCGTGGTGGTCGCGGCCGACGGCCGGACGGGCGCGGACACCCTCGCGGACGTCCGCGGGCTCCAGGCCGTCGTGGGGGAAATGCTCTACCGGCCCGACGACTTGACGCGGGGCCAGACCGCCGCCGTGCTGGTCGAGGTGTACCGGCGCGCGGACGCGTGGAAGGTGCGTGCGGTCGGTCAGGGCTACGCGAGCGGTCTCGCGGGCATCGCCACGGACTTCGGGATCGAGGTCGCCGAAGAGCCCGAGGACGCACCGACGGCACCGGAACCCGCGGTGGGCTTCGCGATCCCCGACGGGACGGCAGCACCCTCGGACTCCACCGCCCCCGCCGCACAACCGGCGCCCGTCGCCTTCGCTCCGCCCGCCGCACCGGCACAGCAGCAGGCGCCGGGACCCCGGTTCGCCGCACCCCCGGCGGCCGCCGCTCCGGAGCACACCACCGGCTTCGCGGCACCCGCGCCCGCACCGGCTCCCGTCGGGTTCACCCCGCCGCCGGCCATCGCACCGCCCACGGCCCCGCCGCCCGCCCCGAAACCCGCCTCCCCGGTCTCGCGGGCACTGGCTCGGCTCCGCCGCCGCCCGGATGTCCCCACGCCGCCGGCCCCCGCGCAGCCGGCCCCCGCACCGACCACCACGTACGCACCCACCACGTCGTATCCGGCGGCAACTCCGTACGCCCCCGCCCCGGATGTCGCCACTGTCGGCACGCCGTCGCACATGACCAAGTCGCCGCTCGGTGCGATCCGACTGACCAAGAGCCAGAGCGTGGCACTGCCGTGGGACGGCGACCCCGGCATGGTGATCACGGCGACGCTCGAATGGGACGGGGGCACCGCGTACGACGCCTTCGGCGAGGCGGACCTCGACCTGTACGCGCTGTTCGTGCCGCGCGACGAGGCGGTTCCGCCGAGCGACAAGCGAATACCGACCAGGGGCGCGGTCTACTACCGCAACTTCGGCTCGACGACCGCCGAGCCGTACGTCCACCTGGACGGCGACGCCCGCAGCCCGGGCCGCGAGGTCGTCCGGATCACCCGCCCCGACCTCCAGGGCCACGTGCTGATCTGCGCGTACAGCGCGCTCGGCAACGGCAGCGGCAGCTTCAAGTCCTACGGCGCCAAGGCCGTCGTCGACGACGGCCGGGGCTCGATCGTGACGGTCCCGCTCCTCGACGACAACGACAGCGGCTACTGGGTCGCGATCACGCTGATCGACTTCACCCGGCCGGAGGGCCCGACGGTCCGGCACGTCGAGCGATACTCCGAGTCGGGCGAGGAACGCCCGATGCTCTACGCCGACGGGCGCTTCGCGATGGGCATGGGCCCCATGGAGTTCAAGGACGGCACTCCCACCGAAGAGTGGGAATGGGAATTGCTCATGGACCCGGACGTCCACCATGACATCCGCGAGGGCCACAAGCTCTACCCCTGACCGGGCCGGCCGCCGGGTGGGGGCGACCCGTGAACTCGTGGTGGAGCACGCCGTTGCGAACAACGAAACGGGTCTGCCCCGTCGCCCCCTCACGAGGGCGACGGGGCAGACCCGTGCGAACCGACCGCGGCTCAGACACCCGCGTACGAGTGGAGCCCGTTCACGAAGATGTTGACGCCGTAGTAGTTGAACAGGAAGCACGAGAAGGCGACCAGGGAGACCGCTGCGGCCTTGGTGCCCTTCCAGCCGGCGGTGGCGCGGGCGTGCAGGTAGGCCGCGTAGGCGACCCACGTGATGAAGGACCAGACCTCCTTGGGGTCCCAGCCCCAGTAGCGCCCCCACGCGTTCTCGGCCCAGATCGCGCCGCACACGATGGCGAAGGTCCACAGCGGGAAGATGATCGCGTTGACCCGGTAGGCGGTCTTGTCCAGCGACGCCGAGCTGGGCAACCGGGCCAGCTTGTCGTCGAAGCGGCCCGGCTTGGTCCTGGTCGGGTCGGCCTGCCGACGCTCGTAGCCCTGGCGGAACAGGAACAGGATCGAGGCGAGCGCGCCGATGTGGAACGCGCCGAAGGAGACGATCGCGGACGCGACGTGGATCCACAACCAGTACGAGTCGAGCGCCGGGACCAGTTGCTCGGAGTCGGTGTACAGCACCGTGACCGCGACGCCGAGCGTGGTGAGCACCGGCAGCGTGACGAACAGGCCCAGCCAGCGCACCGGGTACTTCCACAGCAGCGCCAGGAAGGCCAGGACGACCATCAGCGCCACGGAGGTGGAGAACTCGTACATGTTGCCCCACGGCGCCCGCTCCACCGAGATGCCGCGGGTGAGCACGGAACCGGCGTGGAGCAGGAAGGCCAGCACGGTCAGCGAGACCGCGATCCGGCCGATCCGGTCGGCGCGTTCGTTGCCGCCCGCCACGTCGCCCCGGTCGTCCGCGCTGTCGCCGTCGTGCCCGCCCTCGCGCAGCACCACCACCGGCCGCTCGGCCAGGGCGACCCCGCCGGCCGCACCCGCGGCCGCCGGTTCCAGGACCTCGACCGACAGGTCGGCCGAGCGTTTGGCCACGGCACCACTGCTGCCGAAGGTCCATTCCATGCAGTAGGCGAAGAACGCCATCAGGTAGACGGCGATCGCCGAATACATCAGCACATTGCTGAATTGGGCGAGGTTCTCGTTGACGCCCACGCTCACTCCTTGACCTTGGTGCCGGATGAGTTCGCCGGCGCGGCCTCGCGCAACGCGTCCACGAACTCCTGTACCTCATCGCCGAGGCCCCCGCCCTCGGTGCGGGCGAGCCCGCCGACCTCGACGACCGTGTGACCGTCGGGTCCCTCCATCGCGCGCACCCACATGCGGCGGCGGCGAACGAACAGTGACAGCACGAGGCCGACGATGGCGGCCACCACGCTGAAGAGCGCGAGCCCCTTGCCGGGCTCGCTGGCGACCTGGAAGTTGGCCCAGGTCTTGACGCCGTCGAAGGTGATGCTGCCGGCGCCGTTGGGCAGGTCCACGGTGTCGCCGACCTTGAGGGCCTTGCGCCACACGTCGGAGCCGTCCATGAACTTGGACATCTTGTCGGCCTTGAGCGCGTAGATGTTCTGCGGGATGCCCGAGTCCATGCCCAGGTCGCCCTCGTAGCCGCTGATCATCAGCCGCGGGTTGAGCAGCGAGGGGAACACCGAGATCGGACCGCGCCTGGGATCCACCAGCAGATTGCCCTGCTGGTCCATCGGCGCGCTCGGCAGGAACTGCGCGTCGAAGCCCAACTGCTTGAGCCCGGCGCTGACGTCGGGAACCTTGATCACGCCGGTCGAGGTCCGGTTGCCGTCCTGGGGCAGGAAGATGGTCGGGCCCTTGTAGGCGATCTTGCCCTTGGCGTCGCGTACGGTCACCTCCGGCGCGTAGCCGGTGGCGATCATGAACACCTTGGTGTCGCCCACCTCCAGCGGGTGGTTGACCTTGATCGTCCCCGACTTGTCCTTGCCGTCGTGCCCGTACCAGGACTCGATGTGCGCGGTGAACGACCTCGGCTCGCCGCGCTTGGCGCCGGTCGGCTGGAAGGTCTGCTCGACCGATTTCAGCCGGAATCCGAACGGTTCCAGGTTGTCCGCGTCCACGAGCGCGCCGAACTGACGGTCGTCGTACTGGGTGAGCACGTTCGCGAAGCTGCCGCCCTCGACCACGATCTTGCCGCCCTTGACGCTGTACAGACTGCCCAGCGCGAAGGCCACCAGGATGCCGAACAGGGCTATGTGGAACAGCAGGTTGCCGGTCTCCCGGGCGTAGCCCTTCTCCGCCGCGATCGAGTCGGTGGTCGGGTTCAGCCGGAAGCGGCGCTTCCCGAGTGCGCCGCGCGCGGCTTCCAGCACCGCGTCCGGGTCCGCCGAGGTCTCCCAGCGCGCGTACGCGGGCAGCCGGGTGAAGTTGCGCGGCGCCTCCGGCGGCTTGGCTCGGAGCGTCTTGGCGTGTGCCCAGCAGCGCGGCACGATGCAGCCCGCGAGCGAGACGAACAGCAGGATGTAGATGGAGGCGAACCACCACGACGAGAACACGTCGAAGAGCTGGAACTTGTCCATGATCTTCGCGCGGTCGGGGTGGTCGCGGAAGTATTGGCTGACCTTGATCGGGCTGACCGGACGCTGCGGGATCAGCGTCGGCGGCGTGGCCGCGACCGACAGCAGGAACAGCAGGATCAGCGCGACCCGCATCGAGGTCAGTTGCCGCCAGAGCCAGCGCGACCAGCCGAGCACGCCCAGTTGCGGTTGGCGGATCTCCTCGTCGCCGTCGTCCTGCGCGGGAGCGGTGGACATCCCGGCATCGGCCCTGGCCTCGGACTTCGCGATCCGGCCGAGGTCGTCGTCCCGTGCGAGATCGTCGTCCCGTTCGAGGTCTTCGTCGCTTCGGGTCTCGAGACTCATCAGAATCCGATCGTGTATTGCCGGGTCCAGGACTGCATCTCGCGCATCAACTGGTCCCACGCCCCGCTGAGCATGAGCACCCCGAGCAGCACGAGCATGCCGCCGCCCAGGCGCATCACCCAGACGTAGTGCTTCTTGACCCACCCGAAAGCGCCCAGCGCCTTGCGAAACGCGACCGCGGTGAGCAGGAACGGAACGCCCAGCCCGACGCAGTAGGCGACCGTGAGCAGCGCCCCCCGGTTGGCGCTGGCCTCGCTGGTGGACAGGGTCAGTACGGCCGACAGGGTCGGGCCGATGCACGGCGTCCAGCCCAGGCCGAACACCATGCCCAGGAGCGGCGCCCCGACCAGCCCGATGGCCGGCCGCTTGTGCACCCGGAACTCGCGCTGCAGACCGGGCAGGACGCCCATGAAGGACAGCCCGAGCACGATGGTGATCGCGCCGAAGACCCGGGTGATCGTCGACTGGTGTTCGGCCAGGGTCTGGCCGAAGTAGCCGAACGCGGCGCCGGTGGACACGAAGACCACCGTGAAGCCGAGCACGAACAGCAGCGCGCCGAGGAAGAGCCGACCGCGCCGGGCGTCCTTGAGATCCGCGCCGGAGATGCCGGTGACGTAGCTGAGGTAGCCGGGTACCAGCGGCAGCACACACGGGGAGAAGAACGAGATCAGCCCGGCGAGCAGGGCGATCGGCAGGGCCGCGACGAGCGACCCGCTGTAGACCGTGTTGTTGATGCCTGCGGCTGCGACCAGCACCTCGATCAGGCCTTCTCGTTCGGCACGGGCTCGTTCAACACGGGGTCGATCATCGAGCGCAGTTCCTCGATGGTGACCGCACGCAGCACCCGGGCCGCGATCCGACCCTCGCGGTCGATGATCAGCGTGCTGGGGATGGCGTTCGGGTTCAGGCTGCCGGTGAACTTGAGGATCTCGCGCGCGTCCGGGTCCCACAGGCTCGGGTAGGTGATGCCCTTGCTGTTGGTGAACGCGAGCGCGTTGTCCTGGGTGGCGTCGCGGGTGTTGATGCCCAGGAACTGCACACCCTTGTCCGCGGTCTCGGTGTGTGCCTGCTGGAAGTCGGCGGCCTCGGCCCGACACGGCGGGCACCACGAGCCCCAGACGTTGAGGACCACGACCTTGCCCTTGAAGTCGGCGAGGCTGATGTCCTTGCCCTCCAGCGTCTTGCCGGAGACCTTCGGCGCGGTGGTCCGGTCGCCCGTCTTGGCGCGCACGATGCCGCTCTTGTCGCTGTCGACGTAGCCCTTGCCGTCGCCGTTGCTCTTGCCGCCGGCGCTCATCCCACCGCAGCCGGAGAGTACGAGCAGAGCCGCGGCAGTGAGCAGCGCGGCACGACGAGGCAGGCGGCGTGTGAGCATGTGAAAAGTTTCGCATGCCTCCACGACCGCTCCACGCGGGGTCCGTCGTGCCGCCGACACTGCTTCAGCTCATCCCGATTCATCCCAAATAAATGGGGCATGATGCCCCGAATTCTCAGCTTTGCGCTCTGCCCCGAAACGCAAGCCGTGTCCGGTCCCGAGGCGCCGGCCGGGCGTCACACGCCGACGTGGTCGCCCCGGGTCACGCCCCGAAGCTCTTGCCCTGCGCCTTGCCCGCGAGCTTCGCCGGCAGCAGGTCGCGAGCCGGTTCGCTGTAGCCGACGGAGACGATCTTGTCCCCCTCGTAGGTGAACGTGGTGAGCGACGCGAGCGAGCACTGCCGGTTGCGCGGGTCGTGCCACAGCCGCCGCCGCTCGACGAAGGAGCGGGTCACCCAGATCGGCAGCTGGTGGCTCACGCACACCGCCTCGTGCCCGCGCGCGGCGTCCCGGGCGGCGCCCAGCGCGCCCATCATCCGCACCACCTGCTCGATGTACGGCTCGCCCCACGAGGGCTTGAACGGGTTGGTGAGGTGCTTCCAGTGCGTCGGGTTCTTCAACGAACCGTCGCCGACGCCGAAGGTCTTGCCCTGGAAGATGTTCTCCGCCTCGATCAGCCGATCGTCGGTGGCGATCTCCAGCCCGTGCCGGTCCGCGATCGGGGCGGCGGTCTCCTGGGCGCGCTCCAGCGGCGAGGACACCACATGCGTGATGTCCCGCCCGGCGAGGTGGTCGGCGACCCGCTCGGCCATCTTCAGGCCCAGGTCCGACAGGTGGTAATCGGGCAGGCGGCCGTACAGGATGCCGTGCGGATTGTGCACCTCGCCGTGGCGCATCAGGTGCACGATCGTCACATCGCGATTGGTCTGCGGCTTCTGAGCCATCGTCAGTTCTCCTGGGCACTCGCTGCGGCGCGGGCTGCGGCCGGCAGCGCGTCGAGGATACGGTTCACGGCCGTGTCGTCGTGGGCCGCGGACAGGAACCACGCCTCGAACGCACTCGGCGGCAGGTACACGCCCGCGTCCAGCATCGCGTGGAAGAACGCGGAGAAGCGGAACGCCTCCTGCGTGCGTGCCTGGTCGTAGTCGTGCACCGCACCGTCGGTGAAGAAGATCGAGAACATGTTCCCGGCGGTGGACACGGTGTGCGCCACGCCCTCCTTGGCCAGGGCGGCCGAGACCTCGGTACGCAGCGCGAGCGAGACCCGGTCCAGGTGCTTGTACACCGCCTCGGTGCAGTACCGCAGCGTGGTGACGCCGGCGGCGGTGGCGACCGGGTTCCCGGACAGCGTGCCGGCCTGGTAGACCGGACCGACCGGGGCCAGCCGGGACATCACGTCCGAGCGCCCGCCGAAGGCCGCGGCGGGGAACCCGCCGCCCATCACCTTGCCGAAGGTCATCAGGTCGGGCACCACGCCCTCCAGGCCGAACCAGCCCGCCTTGGACACCCGGAAGCCGGTCATCACCTCGTCGGAGACGAACAACGCGCCGTGCCGCTCGCACAGCGCCTTGAGCCCCGCGTTGAAGCCCGGACGCGGGGTGACCACGCCCATGTTGCCGGGCGCGGCCTCGGTGATCACGCAGGCGATGTCGTCGCCGTTCACGGCGAACGCCGACTCGACGGCGGCCAGGTCGTTGTACGGGAGCACGATCGTGTCGGCGGCCGAGGCGCCGGTCACCCCGGGCGTGTCGGGCAGCGCGAAGGTGGCCAGGCCGGAGCCGGCGGAGGCCAGCAGCGCGTCCACGTGACCGTGGTAACACCCGGCGAACTTGATCACCTTGGCCCGGCCGGTGAAGCCGCGGGCGAGGCGGATCGCGGACATGGTGGCCTCGGTGCCGGAGCTGACCAGGCGGACCTGCTCGACCGGGGCGACCCGGGAGACGATCTCCTCGGCGAGTTCGACCTCGCCGGCGCCGGGTGTGCCGAAGGACGTGCCGCGCGCGACCGCCTCGCGGACGGCCTCCTGCACCGCGGGGTGCGCGTGGCCGAGGATCATCGGGCCCCACGAACACACCAGGTCCACGTATTCGCGGCCGTCCGCGTCGGTCAGGTACGGACCTCGGCCCGAGACCATGAAGCGGGGCGTGCCGCCGACCGCGCGAAAGGCGCGCACCGGCGAGTTGACGCCGCCGGGGGTGACGGCCTGCGCACGCGCGAACAGGGCGGCGGAGGCGGGTGCGGGGTTCTCGTTGACAGAGCTCACCCGGTCATGCTCTCAAACAAATCGGGCACGTTCGTCGTCGCCGGCCGCGCGGCGTCGAAGGCTCCGGACGCCGGGCACCGGGGTGCCCGGGTGGACCAACCGCATGGGCGCCGGGGAGGGTGTGCACGGATTCGCGTTGGTTCCCGGGGATCCGGCAACCGAAACCGGGGGCCGGGAGCAGTATGATCGGGCCACCCGGACCCGTGCCCACGGGTGAGGCATGTCCGGCGGGGTGCAGCACGACGATCGGGGTGCGCGCGTGGCGGCGAGAACACGTCGGGGTGGGCGGTCCGGGCGACACCACCGGATAGCCGGCGGTCTCGGACCGGTGCTGGCGACGCTGCTGTTGCTGGCCGGGACGGCCGCATGCAGCGACGGAGACTCGGACGACGGCGGTACGACGGGGCTGCGCGGCGCCCTGGACGCGGTGCGGGACGACGCGTCCACCCGAGGATGGTTCGAGTACGGCGACACGGCCGCGCTCACCAAGGCCAACGGCGGCGCCACCCCCACCGGGCCCTACGGCACGCTGATCGGGATCGGTTCGCCCGATCTGGGCGGACTGCGCGAACAGGTGGCTCCGGCCCTGGGTTTCGACCCGACCAAGGCGCGCGAGGCCTGGTCGGCCGGCCGACCGCCGTTCCAGGGCGGGGTGTTCGTCGGCGGCTTCGACAAGAAGACCGTGCTCGGCAAGCTGCAGGCCCTGGGCGCCAAGCCGGATCCGGCCGCGCCGAGTGCACAACGGCTGCGCGGCGACAACGAGTTGGGCCTGGACGACGCGCTGGCCCAGAAACTGCCGCTGGGCAGCAACCACTTCAACGTGATCCGGGTCGCCGACCGGCAGATCGGCTACGGCTCGACGCTCCAGGGCGCCGACCTCACCCGCGGCGGTGGCCGACTCGGCGCGGACCCGACCGTGCGCGCCCTGGCGGACTGCCTGGACAAGCCGCTGGTCGCGGTGCTCACCGATCGGGCCGCCGGCGGCGAGAGTGCGAACGGGCCCAGGATCGCGGTCGGGGTGACCGGCAAGGCCGGCGCGCCGGGAACCGACGTGCTGTGTGTGGCGACCGGGTCGGAACCGGCCGCCCGGGCCGAGGCCGATCGACTGCGCACCCTGTTCTCCGGCGGCGGCACCACCGCGGCGGGTGTGCCGTGGAACGCGGTCCTGACCGACGTACGCTCGACGGTGGTCGGCACGAACGTGGCGAAGATCACCGCGCGTTCGGCCGGTTCGGTGCGAACGGGCGTATTCGTCAAGGCGTTGAACGACATGTCGCTCGGCCAAACCTTCTCGGGCGGGCCGCCTGGCCGGGAGTCCTGACGCATGCCGGGGCGGGACCGGTTCCGAGTGGTGCACACCTGTTACCCAACCGCGGTACGGAATGCCCGGATGACCTGCGACGATCTTCAACGAGTCCCCTCGATCACCGACCAGACCGAGACAAGCGAGCAGGGAGCGATGGCGTCGGGCGCCACGGGTGTGCGCACGTGTCACGGAGCCGACCTTGGTCGGGAGGTGCACACGTGGGCGTGACATATGAGTACTTCGGCGCACCCGATCGCGCGACCGCGGCGCGGGTGCCTCCGCTGATCGATCCGACCGACACGGTGGAACGTCCCAGCAATTCCTATGTGTCGTTCGTGAAACCGGAGACGGTCAGCGCCATGGTGCTGTCGCTGCTCGGGGACACCCCGCAGGACGCGACGCCGCCGCTGGAGTTGGTCGTGCTGCATCCCGCGCACGCGGTGATGCAGTTGCCGCCGATGTTGATGGACGTGCTGCGCAACGCGACCGAGGAGGAGCTGGGCGCGGCGGCCTTCATCTGGTCGACCTTCCCGGACCGGCGGGTGCCGCGCGACGCGTATCTGCTCTACCGGATGCTGCACGACTGGACCAAGTTCGCCCGCGAACTGCACCACGCCGGGCACCAGTTGTACTGCCTGATGCACTCGTGACGCGGTCGGCCCGGAGTGCCGGCGCCGACCCTTTCTCGATTAACCCACTTGAGTTATTAACCCACGCGGTTTAACGTGCGGTCCATGACAGGGACGCACGGCGCTCCGGCGTCGGACCGCGGTGCCGGCGCACGCCTTCTGATGATCGAAGCCGCGGAACGGCTGTTCGCCGAACGCGGCATCAACGGGGTGTCGCTGCGCGAGATCGGTGCCCAGGCCGGGCAGCGCAACACCGCCGCGGCGCGCTACCACTTCGGGTCCAAGGAGACCCTGGTGGACGCGGTCTTCCGGCATCGCATGGAGCCGGTGAACGCACGACGTCTGGCGATGCTGGACGAACTCGACCGGGCCGGGGGCGGACACGACGCCCGAGGTCTGATCGAGGCGTTCCTCTACCCACTCGCCGACACGCTGGGCGAGCCCGGCAAGCCCAGTTGGTACCTGCGCTTTTGCCTGCACGCCGCCTTCCTGGAGGGCACCGTGGTGCGCGACCTGGCCCGCGAGGAGTGGACGCGCGGGATGCACACCGTGCGCGAGCGCATGCTCGGCCTGCTGGCCGAGTTGCCCGCCCGGATCCGGGACGAGCGCTGGGTACTGCTGTCGTCCTACCTCACGCACGCACTCGCCGACCGCGAGATGGCGCTGCACCACCCCGGTCGGCGTACCCCGACCGATCGGGACGTCTTCCTGGCGGGCCTGACCGACACCGCCGTCGCCCTCTTCCTGGCCCCGGTCTCCGCTCGGACCGAGGCCGCGATCGAACAATCCCCCTAGGTTCCGCCCGGTGCGGAACCTCGCCTGGCTCTGGAGGTTCGGCAATGACGAGCACCATCGATCAGCCCACCTACGAGGACCCCACCCCCGCCTCGGCCGCCGCGCTGGGCCTGGAGGTCCGGCCGATGGCCGGGCACATCGGCGCGGAGATCTTCGGCGTCGACCTCACCCGACCGCTTTCCGACGACGTGGTCGCCGAGATCCGCGCCATCTGGCTGAAGTGGAAGGTGGTCTTCTTCCGCGACCAGCACCTGACCCAGGAGCAGCACAAGGCGTTCGGCCTGCGGTTCGGCGAACTCGCGCCGGGACACCCGACGTTGCCCGCCGCGTTCCCCGAACACCCGGAGATCCTGCTGCTCGACAACCAGCAGATGGGCACGGGCGGCGGCGGCGGCTTCGTGGAGAGCCGCTGGCACACCGACGTGACCTTCATTCCCGATCCGCCGACCGCGTCCATCCTGCGCGGAGTGATCGTGCCGCCCTACGGCGGCGACACCCAGTGGGCCAACCTGGCGCTGGCCTACGAGCGGCTGTCCGATCCGCTCAAGGACCTGCTCGACGGGCTGCACGCGGTGCACCACAACTCGCTGCCGATCAAGCGCGGCGAACTGCCGGGCAAGCTCGCGAAGCAGTTCCTCGGCGAGGGTCTGCGCGCGGTGCATCCGGTGGTGCGCGTGCACCCGGAGACCGGCGAGAAGGTGCTGTTCGTCAACCCGAACTTCACCAGCCACATCCTCGAACTGACCCGGCAGGAGGGCGCGCACATATTGGAAATGCTCTACGCGCACATCGCCGACGCGGAGTTCAGCGTGCGGTTCCGCTGGCAGCCGGGCAGCATCGCGTTCTGGGACAACCGGGCGACGGTGCATCTGGTACCCACGGACGTCCCGCCGGGCATGCGCCGTTCGATGCAGCGGGTGACCCTGCAGGGCGCCAATTCGGTCGGCCCGGACGGCGCCGAGTCCTACGCCCTGGAGGCCTGACCACCCCCGGAATCCCCGATCGACCCGGTCCGCCCGGATCCGACGCTCCCGCACCGGAGGGGGCGTCGGATCCGCCGGTCGGACATCGGTGCGGGGGCTTGTCGGGTCGGCCGATTCGACGGGATGCTGTTCTCCGGGTGGCGATTGTGCACCACCCGTTCTGCGTCCTCGCTGGATGCGAGATCGCTGCCGACAGCCTTTGGGGGGCGGCCGATGGGTACACGGGACCCGATGTTCCAGGGGCGCAGGCTCCGGGCACTTCTGCGTCAGACGCGTGAAGCCCGCGGCTTCATCCAACGCGACGTCGCGCAGGAAATGGACTGGTCGCTCTCCAAGTTGATCCGCATCGAGACCGGTCAGGTCAACGTCTCCACCACCGACCTGAAGGCGCTGCTCCAGCACTACGGCGTCGTCGAGCCCAGCCGGGTCGCCGAGTTCATCGACATGGCGAAGGCGTCGAAGCAACGCAGTTGGTGGTACGCGTACCGAAACATGCTCGACACCGAGGCGAAGGTGTTCCTCGGCTACGAGTCCTCGGCCACCGTCATCCGCAACTTCGAACCGCTGCTGATCCCCGGCCTGTTACAGACGGAGGAGTACGCGCACGAGGTGCTCCGGATACTCAATCCTCCCGACTTCCCCGTCGACGAGATGCTCGCGCTGCGCATGGAGCGTCAGGAGCGGCTGATCCGCCCGGACGGACCCACACTGCACTTCATCGTCGACGAGAGCGTGATGCACCGCGCGGTCGCCGGCCCGGCCGTCATGCGCCACCAGATCCGCCGCATGCGCGAGTTGGTGGACTGGCCGACGATCACGCTGCGCGTGGTCCCGTTCTCGGCCGGCCTGTACTCCCGGGCCCGGATCGCCTATCAGCTCATGGAGTTCCCCGACCTGGAGGACGAGGCGGTCCTGTTCATCGAGAACCCCTCGGGCGACATCATCATTCGCGAGGGCAACCCGGAGGATCCGCCGACCGTCTCGCCGCTCTCCTACCTGGAGACGTTCTGGGGTCTGGAACAGCTCGCCTCGCGAGACGCGGCGCCGGCCGCCCTGGACGCCGCGCTCGAACGCTTCGCACCCGGTTCGACACCATCGCTCACCACCGTCGCCGAGTGATGCGGAACGGTGCGGACACGCATCCGTGCCGGCAGCGGGCCGGCCGACCGACTGACTGACTGCACGCGCGCTGCCAGGATGCGAGTTGAATACATCCCAAGAGCCACTTGGCTGATTGCCTCTCCCTGCGCATAATGGCAGTTGAGTACCCGTTGCTCGATGTCGATGAGCAGTACGGTTTCGCGGCGGCCACCGCGGGCCTTTGAGCGAGTTGTTCCGAAGTCGGATTTCACGACTTATCGGGGCAACTCGTTCTTTTTTGTCTGCTCCCTCACGCACGGCGGAGTCGGCCGACTCTGGCGGAAGCGGACATCTCCATGCACAATCACAGTTGAGGGCATTAACGCCGTCCACCCCGCCCCTGCACGGTACACACCGTCGGCATGAAAGGACGCTTGATCAGGGAAAGGAGGTGAACTCGTGCAGGACGACTTCGAGAGGATGCTTCGCGTGATCTTTCTGCTGGTAGCCGTGGCCGCGGTCACAGCAGGAGCGCTTTACTACACGCTTCGCGCCGCCGGACTGCTCACCCTCATCGGGTAACGGATACGACTCACCCCGGGCCTTCGGCCCATTCATCAGCGGCCTGCCGTCCGGCAGGCCGCCTCGTCCGTCGGAGTGTCGTCGGGCCTGCGGCGTACCGATCCGGTCAATCCGGGATTCGGCCGGTGGCATGGAGAAACGATCCCCATGATCGGGCCCCGAAGGCCAGCCGCGGCGCAGGTGCCTTCGAGTCCCTGACCTGGACCTTGTCGTCCCGCCTGGCCTCGACACAGTTGGTGTTCGCGCTCGCGCTGCTCTTGCGCCACGCACGCCCCAGCGGATCGAACTCCGCCATGACTTGCCTCCGAATAGGGCCGATGGAAATAGGAAAGCCGCCGACCGGATGATTCCGTGCAGGGTCGACACCTCTGCGGGTTGACCGACTTCGAGGGCGTGCGCATATCCTAGCGCCCGATCTCGGCCGCACGTGAAATCCGACCGCACCCATCCGTATGAAATCGAGAGCTGTCGCCTGGCGAATTGCCAGGTGGCGGATTGCCCTGTCGCTCACTCGTTCGCAGCATTCCCGACCCGCCCGGATATGACCGATGAACGAGAGAGGCGAAAGCCGTGAATTCGGAACATCAGGGTCCGGATCCGTTCTTTCCCAGTCGATCCCGGAGGCTGTCGACCAATCGGAGGAACGGGTCCGTGGGCGGAGCCTTGGGCGGATCGATCACCGTCTCCCGGACCACCGCCACCACCGGGCCGTTGCGCACGATGCCGAAGTCCACGTACTGGTCCAGGTCGCCGTTGATCACCCCCTGGGTGCGCCACGCGTCGCCGGACCGGTCCAGCGCTTCGATCCGGGGCCGACCGTCCGCCGCGGGGTTGGGCTGGTTGGTGGGACACGAGCCCGCCATGCCGCCGGTGAAGTCGGTGGCCGCCAGCTCGGCCGTGTGCTCGTCCGGGTAGCGGACCAGGACGACCAGTCCGCCGCCCTGCCCGGCGTGGTTGAACACGCGCTCCTGCGCCTCCACCGCGCCGAGCCCGGAGATGGTCTGCGTCGCACACGGACCCAGGCTCTCGGTCAGCGCCTGCCGGGTCTCCGTCACGCGCCAGTTCTCGTACACCCCGGCCACCACCGGAAACTCCTGCACGCTCGGGTAGAGCGCGTCGCTCAGCACCGGGGCGAGGGTGGTGTTCACCGGGCTCACCGGCGGCTGCGACGCGGCGGCCTCCCGGTGCGGCGGGGGACCGTCGTCGGACTCGATGCCCACCAGGGTCGCCCCGCCGGTGATCAGCACGAGGGAGGCGGCGCCGATCAGGGCCCGGTTGCGCAGGCGCCGGCGGCGGACCGCCTTGTGTATGCCGGCGACGGGCGGCAGCGGGACTCGTGGGGCGAGGTGCACGACGAGTTCACGAAAACGCTCGTCGAGTCGCTCCACGTCGTGGTCGTCGTCTGCGTGCTCAGGGCTGTGCCGCATGTCCGAACTCGCCGTTCCCCACTCGACCGGGCATCTGTGGCCCGGCAGGCCGTTCCGCATTCGACAGGTGTTCAGTTTGACGTATGGGCCGCGCGCGATGGTTCCCGGCCGGTCGGGCGCTCATCCCGTCTTGCGGGTGAGCGTGCCCCGCGAGGTCGAGGTCAGCAGGCCGTCGCCCGGCGCGACGTAGGACATGGTGTTCGAGGTCAACGACTTGAGCTCGATGTCGCCGTCCGCGCAGCCCCCATTGCGGGTCAGGTGGCTGGTCAATCGCACGCCGGTGTCCGCCGAGACCGCGAGCAGTTCCAGGTCGGCCTCGCAGTCGGCCTTCTCGCCGAGCTGCCCGGTGGAGGTGAGCAGGCTGATGCCGACCTTCTTGTCGCCCACCTTCCCACCCGTCAACGTCACGGTGACCTGGGAGACACTGCCCAGATCGGAGTGCATGGTCCCGGACCAGGTGCCCCGGTATACCTGCGGCAGCGTGCCCGGGCCGCTGCTCGGTCCCCCGGAGGCCTGCGGGCTCCCATCGGCCGACGGCGACTGGTGGCCCTCGCCGGAAGCCACGCGATCCGGGTGGTGTTCGTCGCCCTCCCACGGCCGCATCAGCACGAGGACGACGGCGCCCGCGATCAGCACGGCGGCCAGCGGATACACCCACGTGCGCCGCCACCACGGGCGCTGTGTCGGAGCCGGCGGCGGCGCGTACGTCTCGGGTGCCGCGCCTGCGGGCGCTGCGGCGACGGCCGCGGGGGCCGGAGGCTGCGGGGGCGCGGCGCCCGGCGGGATCTCCGAGGGGCGGGGCGGCGGGGTCGCGGGGTCGGGCGGGGCCTCCGCCGGGTGGGGCGGCGCGGTCGCCTCGGTCGGGCGGTCGTCCCACGTGGGCGCGCCGGTGCCCGCGGACACGAACGAGCCCGCGTCCGGCGCGCCGTCGTCGTCGAGTTCGAGCAGTTCGACCGCGCGCCGCGACAGCGCGGTGGTCAGGTCCGGCGGCAGCCAGTTGCCCGCCACCAGGTCGCTCGTACCCTCCGGCGCCAGCGCGGCGAGCAGCTCGGCCGGGGTGGGTCGGGAGGCCGCGTGCTTGGTCATGCACGCGCCGACGATCTCGCGCAGGGCGGCCGGCAGCTCGTCCAGGCGCGGCTCCTGCGCGACGATCCGATACATCAGCGCCTGTCCGCTGCCCTCGCCGAACGGTCCCGTCCCGGTCGCGGCGAACACCAGCACCGAGCCGAGCGAGAACACGTCGCTGGGCGGCCCGACGTCGCGCCCGTCGACCTGCTCGGGCGACATGAACCCGGGCGAGCCGACGGTGTGCCCGGTCCGGGTGAGCACCGAGGCGTCCATCGCGCGCGAGATGCCGAAGTCGATCACGCGCGGGCCGTCCAGGGACAGCAGCACGTTCGACGGTTTGATGTCCCGGTGCACCAGGCCGGCGTCGTGCACCGCGATCAACGCCTCGGCCAGGCCCGCGCCGAGGGTGCGCACGGTCTCCCGGGGCAGCGGTCCGCGCCCGGCCACCGCCTCGTAGACGCTGGGTCCGGCGACGTATCCGGTGACCACCCACGGCGTGCGGGCCTCGGTGTCGGCGTCCAGCACCGACGCGGTCCAGGCACCGCCGACCCGCCGTGCGGCGTCCACCTCGCGGCGGAACCGCTCGCGGAAACCGGGATCGTCGGCCCACTCGGCGCGGACCACCTTGATCGCGACGATCCGACCACCCCGGTTGCGCCCGAGGTAGACCCGACCCATGCCGCCCGCCCCCAGCACGCGGAGCACCCGGTAGCCGCCGATTTGCCGCGGGTCCTCGGGCTCCAGCGGTTTCACAGGACATCCCCCTCGTCATCCGGCAGTTGGCCAGAGAATACGCGGCTGTCCGCATTTGGGGGGTCCCGGACGGCCGGTCCGGACCGGATCCGAGGTGCTTCCCTCGGACCGGGTCCGGGCCGGCGGGCGGAGGGTGGTCGGTCGGGGGTCGCTTGGTCGGGTGGGGAGTCGAGCGGGCGGCTCAGAACTCGACGGGCAGCGCGATCAGACCGCGGATGAAGGACGACGGGCCGTGTGTCAACTCGGCGTCGGGGGCCAGGCGCAGGTCGGGCAGCCGGCGCAGCAGTTCCTCGAAGGCGACCCGGATCTCCAGGCGGGCCAGCGAGGAGCCGAGGCAGAAGTGCGGCCCGGTACCGAACGCGATGTGCGGGTTGGGGGTGCGGAAGGCGTCGAAGCGCTCCGGCTCGGCGAACACCTCGGCGTCGCGATTGGCCGCCCCGTAGAGCATCATCACGGTCGAGTCGGCCGGGATCACGGTGCCGTGCAGCTCCACGTCACGTGTCGTGTGCCGGGCCATGTTGACCACCGGCGACACCCAGCGCAGCGATTCCTCGACGGCCGACGGGATCAGCGTCGGGTCCTCGCGCAGCCGGGCGAGTTGGTCCGGGGCGGCCAGGAGCGCGGCGATCCCGCCGGAGATCACATTGCGCGTGGTCTCGTTGCCGCCCACGAGCAGCAGCAGGGATTCGCCGATCAGCTCGTCGAAGGACAACTTCTCACCGTCGATCTCGGCGCCGACCAGGATTCCGATCAGGTCGTCGGAGGGGGTCTTGCGGCGGTCCTCGATCACCTGCGTGGTGTAGGCGACGTATTCGGCGAACGCCTCGCCCGCCTTGTGGCTGAGCTCGCCGCCGTCGGAGAGCATCACCATCACGTCGGCCCAGTGCTGGAGCTGGTCGCGGTGCTCGGCGCCGACCCCGAGCAGTTCGCCGATGAGCGTCATCGGCAGCGGCGCGGAGAACTGCCGGACCAGGTCGGCGCTGCGGCCGCCCGCGATCATCGCGTCGATCAGCGCGGTGACGATGTCCCGGACGTGCTCCTCCATCGCGGCGATCTGCCGGGGGGTGAAGCCCTTGGAGACCAGCTTGCGGCGGCGGTAGTGGGTCGGGTCGTCGGAGTCGATCATCGAGGGCTGCGGGTAGCCGATCGGACGCGAGCCCTTGGCCGAGGAGAACAGTTCGGGGTTGCGCTCGGCCCAGGCCAGGTCGGCGTGCCGGCTCAGGCCCCAGACGCCGGCGCGCTCGCTGTGGTAGACGGGCGCGTGCTCGCGCAGCCAGGCGTAGTCGGCGAAGGGGTCACCGGCGTACCAGTCCCGGTCGAGCAGGTGGATGTCGCGGGTCGTGGGAGCCGTCATGGCAAGCCTCCGGGATGATCAGGTGTCGAGCGGGACGAAGAGTCGGACGGCGGTACGCATCAGGTCCTGCACCTCGTCGAGCGCGCGGCCGCGCGCGGTGAGGCTGACCAGGCCGGAGAGCAGGACGTGGCCGAGCACCGTCTCGATGTCGCGCCGCCGGTCCGCCTCGGCGCCCTCCCCGCCGTCGGGCGTTTCGCCGAAGGCCAGGCCGGTGATCCGGTGGATGCTCTGGTGGAACGTCTCCTGGGACTGGCCGGCGGACGGGTCCGGCGCGGTCGCGGCCTGCACCACGGCCTCGGTCAGCAGCCGGTTCTCCGCGCTGACCTCGACGATCCGGCACAACAGCGCGGCCAGTCGCCCGGCCGGGTCCGCGGGCAGCGGCCGGGCCGCGAGCTCGTCGGCGAGTTCGCCGATCCACAGCGCGGACACCTCGCTCAGCAGGTGGTTCTTCGAGGTGAAGTAGCGGTACACGGTGGCCCGGGCCACCCCCGCGCGGTCCGCGACGTCATGCATCGTCACGGCCGCGTAGCCGCCCTCCAGGGCGAGGTCGCACGCGGCGCGCACCAGCCGCTCGCGCCGGGCCTGTTGGTCGCGGGTGAGCGATCTGGTGAGGGTGATCGTCGAACTCGTGCGGGGTTCGGCCACGGGAGAGAGCCTGTCCTCTGGGTCGCGCTTCGGGCTGGGTGCCGTGGGCTTGATGCGGGGCCGGTGCGGGGTCGGGTGCTCGGGACACTGCGGTCCCGGGCGGTGCGCCGACTCGTTCCGCGGTGATCTTGCCTACGGATGAGACGGAAGTCTAGTCTGACGTCTCGTCAGATTTAGTGAGAACGTGTTTCAGTAATTTCGGGGCCCGATCGATCGCCGGAGACGCCGTGACCGCCAGAAAAGGACCCCTCGCAGGCATTCGCGTGGTGGAGTTCGTCGGCCTCGGGCCGGGCCCGTTCTGCGGGATGCTGCTCGCCGACCTGGGCGCCGAGGTGCTGCGCGTGGACCGCGCGGACGAGGCCCGCAAGGGCTTCGCGAAGCCGCCGCGCAACCCGATGAACCGGGGCAAGCACTCGATCGCGGTCGACCTCAAGCACCCGGACGGGGTCGAGCTCGCACTGCGCCTGCTCGCCGACGCCGATGCGCTGATCGAGCCGTTCCGGCCCGGCGTGATGGAACGCCTGGGCCTGGGTCCCGACGTGGTCGCCGCGCGCAACCCGCGGCTCGTGTACGGCCGGCTCACCGGCTGGGGACAGACCGGGCCGCTCGCGTCGGCGGCCGGACACGACATCGACTACATCGCGCTGGCCGGGATGCTGGAGCCGATCGGCCGAGCCGGCCAACCGCCGAGCATTCCGCTCAACCTGATCGGCGACTTCGGCGGCGGCGGCCTGCTGCTCGCCTTCGGCCTGGTCGCGGCGCTGCTGGAGGCCGCCCGCTCGGGGCAGGGCCAGGTGGTGGACGCGGCGATGATCGACGGCGCCGCCGCGCTGGGTGCGACCTGGTTCACCATGGGTGCCGCCGGGATGCTCGGCCCGCGCGGGACCAACATGCTCGACGGCGGGGCGCCGTTCTACGACGTGTACGAGACCGAGGACGGCAAGTACGTCGCGGTCGGCGCGATCGAGCCGAGGTTCTGGGCCGAGCTGATCCATCGGCTCGGGCTGGCCCGGGAGCCGGTGTTCGCCGACTTCGCCAAGCAGCACGACCCGGCGCACTGGCCCGCGATGAAGGCCCGACTCGCCGAGGTGTTCGTGGGCCGCAGCCGGGATGCGTGGTGTGCGCTCCTGGAGGGCACCGAGACCTGCTTCGCGCCGGTGCTCTCCCCCGGCGAGGCGCCGACCCATCCGCACCACGTCGAGCGCGGCACCTTCCTGCACGCCGACGGCCTGCCCGAACCGGCCCCCGCACCGCGCTTCTCCCGTACGCCCGCCGCCGTGCCGGACCGGCCCGTGCACCCGGGCCCGGCCGCGAAGGGTGGCGACACCGACGCGGCACTGGCCGGGTGGGGCCTGGAGGCGGCCGAGATCGAGGGCCTGCGGGACGCGGGCGCGATCGTCTGACCCCGCATCACCACCGGCACGAACGCCAGGCATCAGGCATCAGGCATCAGGCATCAGGCATCAGGCATCAGGCATCAGGCATCAGGCATCAGGCATCAGGCATCAGGCATCAGGCATCAGGCATCAGG
>NZ_JBIBGL010000012.1:0-96878 GCF_042956465.1 Embleya sp. NPDC008237 | reverse complement strand
CAGGGGATCGTATGGAACTTCACGAGGCGCTGTACACCACGCGCGCAATGCGCCGGGTCGGGCCGGATCCGATCCCGCCCGACGTGCAGGCCCGGATCCTGGACGCGGCGGTACGCGCGCCCAGCGGCGGCAATTCCCAGGGCTGGCGCTTCCTGCTGGTGGACGACCCGGGCGTCAAGGGCCGGCTCGGCCCGCTGTACCGCGAAGCGATGGACAGCCTGTGGAAGACCGTGTACGCGTCGCGCGTGGCCGCCGCCGAGGCGGATCCGGACAGTGCGGAGAGCCGGTCCTTCGTCCGGGTGCGGCGCTCGTCGCAGTGGCTCGCGGACAACTTCGAGCAGGTGCCGCTGTTCATGTTCGGCTTCACCCGACACGATCCGACCGGCGGCTCGATCTTCCCGGCGGTGTGGAGCGCGATGCTGGCCGCGCGCGCCGAGGGAGTGGGCACCGCGTTGACCGCGGTGCTGGGCATCTCGCATCGGGACGCGGTGCTGGAGGTGCTCGGGGTGCCGGCCGGCGAAGGTTGGCACATGGCGTGCTGCGTGTCGTTCGGCTACCCGACAGGCACGTGGGGCGTGGCGCCCAGGACGCCGGTGCACGAGGTGGCGTATCGCAACACCTGGGGCGCGCCGATCGGGTTCGAGGTGCCGGCGCCGTTGTGGCCTGCCGAGGGTGCGGCGTACGTGCCCACCACGTTCGAAGGAGATGCCCGGTGACACGTGCCGACCTGCCGCTGCGGGACACGGTGGCCCTGGTGACCGGAGGAGGCAGCGGAATCGGGCTGGGTTGCGCCCGGCGGTTCGCCGCGGACGGTGCGCACGTGCTGATCGCGGGCCGCAGTGCGGACCGACTGCGCGGCGCGGTGGCCGAGTTGGAGAAGGACGCGGCGAACGGCGCGCGCATCGCGTACGCGGTGACCGACGTGACCGACGAGGACCAGGTCCGGGCGGCGGTGGCGCGTGCGGCCGAACTCGGGCCGCTGCGTGCGGTGGTCGCCTCGGCGGGTGGCAACTCCACTATGGGGCCGCTGACTTCGATCGACACCGCCAAGTGGCGCGAGACGGTCGAGCTGAACCTGACCGGCACGATGCTCGTGCTCAAGCACACGGCCCGGCTGATGGCGGCGGCCGGCGGCGGCTCGTTCGTGGCGATCTCCTCGATCGCCTCCTCGACGACGCATCGCTGGTTCGGCGCGTACGGCGTGAGCAAGGCCGGCATCGACCACCTGGTCCGGCTCGCCGCCGACGAACTCGGCGCGAGCGGTGTCCGGGTGAACAGCATCCTGCCCGGCCTGGTGGCCACCGAGATGGTCGACGCGGTCACCCGGGGCGGCCCGGTCCTGGACGACTACCTGGAGTGCACGCCACTCGGGCGGGTCGGCCGAGCCGACGACATCGCCGCCCTCGCGGCCTTCCTGGTCGGCCCGGAATCGACCTGGATCACCGGCCAGAACATCAACGTGGACGGCGGACACCACCTGCGCCGGGGTCCGGACTTCCGGGCCTTCCTGGAGCCGGTCTTCGGCGCCGACGGCCTGCGCGGCATCGTCGCGGAAGGGAACTGACAATGACCCAGCGGGTATTCAACCTGGCGGACCTGTTCGAGGTCGTGGTGGACGCCTGTCCGGATCGGCTCGCGCTGGTCGCGGGCGAGGTGCGACTGACCTACCGCGAACTGGACGAGCGGGCCAACCGGGTCGCGCACGCGTTCGTCTCGGCGGGGCTGGCGACCGGCGACCACGTGGGCATCTACTCGCGCAACCGGGCCGAGTGGCTGGAGGCGATGATCGGCGCGTTCAAGGCGCGGATGGTGCCGATCAACATCAACTACCGGTACGTCGAGGACGAGCTGCGCTACATCGTCGACAACGCGGACCTGGCCGGGCTGGTCGTCGAGAGCGGTTACCTGCCCAAGGTCGCGGCGGTGCGTTCCGGCGCGCCGGCACTCGCGCACGTGTTCGTGCTCGCGGACGAGTTCGACGAGAAGCTCGACGGGAGCATCGACTACGAAGCGGCGCTCGCGGCCGAGAGCGGTGCTCGCGACTTCGAGCAGCGCTCTCCCGAGGACCGGTACATGGTCTACACCGGCGGGACCACCGGCTTCCCCAAGGGCGTCGAGTGGCGCTCGCACGACATCTTCTGCTCGGCGATGGGCGGCGGGAACTTCGGCGGCGAACCGATCGCGGATCCCGAACTGCTCGCCGCCAAGGCCGAGGGCGCCCCGCTGGTCCAGATGTTGACCACACCGCTGATGCACGGCAACGGCCAGTGGGTGACCTGGATCACCCTGTTCAGCGCGGGCACCGCGGTGATGTGGACCGGCCTGCGCTACGACCCGGCCGAGATCCTGCGCATCGTCGAACGTGAGGGCTGCGTGACGATGATGCTGGTCGGCGACGCGATGGCGCGCCCGATCGCGGACGCGTTGGAGAGCGGCGAGCACCGCGTGGAAACGCTCAAGGTGATCGGTTCCGGCGGCGCGCTGCTCTCCCCGTCGGTCAAGGCCCAGCTCACCCGGCTGATCCCCGGCCTCTACATCGCCGACAGCTTCGGTGCCTCGGAGTTCGGCGCGGGCAGCTCACAGACCCCCGGCGGCCGTTTCCCGCTCAAGCCCAAGACCGCGGTGCTCGGCGAGGACCTGCGCCCGGTGGGCGCGGGCGAGAGCGGCCGGATCGCCCGGACCGGGTACATCCCGATCGGCTACTACAAGGACCCGGTCAAGACCGCGGAGACCTTCCACATCGACCCGGACGGTGTGCGCTGGGTCATCCCCGGCGACTTCGCCCGGGTCGAGGACGACGGCGACGTGACCCTGCTCGGCCGCGGCTCGGTGTGCATCAACACCGGCGGCGAGAAGGTTTTCCCGGAAGAGGTCGAGGGCGTACTCAAGGCGCACCCGGCGGTATACGACGCGGTCGTGGTCGGCGTCCCGGACCCCCGCTTCGGCGAGCGGGTGGCCGCGGTCGTCTCGCTGCGCCCGGGCCACACGCTCTCCACGGAGGACGTGGCCGAGCATGCCCGGGAGCAATTGGCCGGGTACAAGATCCCGCGTGACCTGGTCACGGTCGCCGAGGTACCCCGAACCCCGGCGGGGAAGCCCGACTACCGGTGGGCGAAGGAGACGGCGGTGGGAGCGTCGGTCGCGGGCGGGAAGTGAGGGGCGGGCGTCGGTTGCGCGCGGGAAGTGAGGGGCGGGCCGGGTCGAGGGCGCCGACGCGGCTGGGGTGACTGCCGGGGTGGCGCCGGGTCGGGGGGCGACGCGCTCGGGGGTGCTCGGGGGCGCCGACGCGCTCGGGGGTGCCGACACGCTCCCGGGCGCTCGGGCGTGCCGACGCGCTCGGGGGCGGGCGGGGCGTGGGGGTGGGGTCGCTTATCGTGGGCGTATGACCGTGCCTCATCAGCGAATCGGGCTGCTTGCCACCGGGATCCGTTGGCGTGAGGGTCGGCCGCATCTGGTGTCGATCGATGCGGCCGATGAGGAGTCGCTCCAGGTGCTCACTCCCGGTACCACCGCGGGGTGGCGGCTGTCCGGGCCGCGTACGTGTGTCGGGATTCGGCGCAAGGGCGGGCGGCGGGTGCCGTGTCCCGTGCTTGCGCCGCTGCCGGCGACGGCTCCGCGGGCGCAGTGCGATGCGTGTGCGCTGGCCGATCCGGGACGCAAACTCGCGCGTGACCAGGCGATGGACGATCCGCGGCCGTTCTCGCTCTACCTCGCGTGGTTCGGGCCCGGACTGGTCAAGGTCGGCCTCACCGCCACCGAGCGCCGCGCGGCCCGACTCGCCGATCAGGGTGCGCCGATGTTCACCTGGCTCGCGCACGGCCCGCTGGTGCCCATCCGCAACACCGAGCGCGCGTGCTCGGCCACCGGCACGGTCCGGGAGCGCATACCGCACAAGGCCAAGGCGGCGGCCTGGTGGCGCACCCGCGTACCCGGGCCGCCGGCCGAACTCGCCGACGCGCACGCGCGGTTGACCCGACTTCTGCCCGACACGCTGACCCCGGCGCCGTGCGACATCCAGGACCTGACCCGGTTCTACGGCCTGACCGACCCGCCGCCACCGACCCGGGATCAGGTTGCCGGGCTCGCCCAGGATGCGCTGCTGCACGGCGAGTTCACGTGCGTCGCGGGGCACGACGCACTGATCACCACGGACACGGGGCCGCTGTTCGTCGACCTGCGGCTGCTCACCGGCTGGCAGTTGACCCCGGCCCGGGGCAGCATCCGAGGCATCACCGTCAAGCCCTTGGAAACGGGCCGGGCGCCGGACGGATCGGTGCAGGAAGGGCTGTTCTGAGGCCGGCCGACGGATGGAAGGTGCATCCCCCGCCGGTTCGAGGTGTCAGATGCGGGATACGACCGGACAGGTGCCCGGCGCCGCTCCCTCGTCGATGGGCCTACTGCGGTTGTACGGGTCCACCGTTGCCGGGGCGGTGGGCGCGCCGGTGGTGGGCGGGCCGGTGGATATGCGGTCCGCCGGGAACTGTGGACGCACGAAGCCGTCCATCCGGGTGCACGAACTGTTCGAGATCTCGTAGTCGAACCTCGCCATGGCGATCCGGCCGCGCGCGGTCGACCGATAGCGAGGCCCTCGGTAGACCTTGGTGTCCACTACCCGGCGAACCACCGAGCGGGTGACGCTCGCACCGGCTCCGCTGCCGGTCTTGGCCACCGGGTAGACGAACGAGTAGTCGGTGTGCACCGTCAGCATGCCCTCGCGGTCGGTGTCGTAGCTCGTGATCCCGTTGACCTTGACCACCGAGCCGACCGGCTCGACGTCCGTGGGGTCGAACCTGGTCATCCACGCCTTCGGGTTGTCCCCGTCCGCATCCCACCGGGTCGCGGTCACCGAATTCTCGATCCGGGCGACGAGCTCGTCGGACGGATCCAGCAGGGCGAGCACGCCGGCCGGGCGGGCACCCGCGAGCACGTCGCGGTCCAGGTTGCCCGCGATCAGCAACCGGCGGGTCAGGTCCAGGGCCTCGGCGACCTCGGCGACGGAATACCCGGGCACGGCCTTGGCCTCGGGCATGGACAGGCCCGCCTCGTTGTCCGCGTAGTTGATCGCCGGCGACCCGGCGAACGGGTTCTTCCGGGTCGGCGTGTCCGGGCCCACGCCCCGCTGTTCCGCCGCCACCGACGGCACGGAGGTGGCGACTCCGGCCACCGGCGGCTGCACCATCGGGTCGTCCGCGGTGGCCGTGTTCGATGCGGTGAACCAGCCGAACACCCGGTTCGGAGCGGCGGCGAAGGCCACCAGAGCCAGCACCGCAACGGTCACCACGACCGTCTTGAGTCGAGGCCGCCGGCGGCGCACCCCGGGCCCATCGGACCGCCAAGGCTGCTGCTGCGGCGGCTCGTTCGCCCACCGACGGGCCAACATCCGTGCCCGCGCGGAACCTTCCGTTCGGGTCGCGCCCTTGACGAACTCCTCGTCGAACACGTACCCGGCAAACGGATCGTTCGCATCGGCCCCACCCGACGGACCACCCGACTGTTCATCCATCCGGTCGCGGCCATCGCCAGCGTCCCGGTCCCCCCGATTCTTGGACACCCGGGAAGGGTATCCACCCCAACCGACAGTCCGGTCGCCGCGGCGGCACATCACGTTCCCGGACGCAACCCGTCGGCCCGACGGCCGGATCGTTTCCGTCCTGGACACCCCCTTTAACGGACACGGGGTCGTTCCCCGACGGGAGGTGGGTGTCACCTGCGGGAAGACGTCGGCGATGGCGGTGGGTTGGCTGGTGGTTGGTTGGTGGTGGGTGGGTGGGTGCTTTCGTCAGGTCCGCCGGTTGACCTTCCTGGATGGGCGGGGTGCTCTCGGCGTGCGGTGCACCTTGGTCGGGTCGGGCGCGGGTGGCTCTGTGCTAACCGGTCGGCGTGGTCGGGCGGAGATCGGCCCGGTCCCAGGGTCACCGGCGGTCAGGAGCCCCGGGTTCTCCGGCGAGACACGGGTGTTGCCTGCGGAGAAAGGCGCTGGCAACGGCGGAGCGGGAGGGCGGCCCGGTGAGGTTCGCCGGGGAGCCTTCCCGAGTGGGCCGGGCGCTCGCGGTATGCGGTGGGTGTTCGGTGGCGAGAGCCGTGGAGAGTGGGGCGGGGAGTGGGCGGTTTCGGTCGCCGGAGTGCGAAACCCCGCCCGCGACAGGCACTTTCGCCGTGCTGCCTCGCAAAACCGCAGGTCAGCGGAAATCGGTGCGCCCGGAGCGGTTCCGCGATTCGGATCGAGACCCTGCCAGCCCCAGGGGAGTGTTCTCCACCCCGCCGACCTCCCGAAAGGTTCGCCGGGGACCCTCCCGGGTGGGTCGGGTCGGCCGGGAGGAGACTCCTTCGGGGGCCTGACGGATCCCGATCCGGATCCCGAGACGCATTCGAGCCCGCGACCTTCCGCCGACCTGCGGTTTTGCATCACCGACCGGTGAAAGCACCTGTCGAGGGCGGGGTTTCGCACTCCGGCGACCGAAACTGCCCACTCCCCAACCCACTCCCCCTCGCCACCGAATGCCCACCGCACGCCGAAAACACCCGACCCACTCGGGAAGGCTCCCCGGCGGACCCCACCGGGCTGCCCTCCCGCTCCGCCGTTGCCAGCGCCTTTCCCGCAGGCGAGGCCTGTGTCTCGCCGGGGATCCCAGGGCTCCTGACCGCCGGTGACCGTGGGACCGGGCCCATCTCCACCAGGCCACGCCGACCGGTTAGCACAGAGCCACCCGCGCCCGACCCGACCAAGTCGCGACCGCATGCCAAGAGCGACCCGACCCACTCGGGAAGGTCCCCCGGCGAACCCCACCGGGCCGCCCTCCCGCTCCGCCGTTGCCAGCGCCTTTCCCGCAGGCAACACCCGCATCTCGCCGGGAAACCCAAGGCTCCTGACCGCCGGTGACCCCGGGACCGGGCCCATCTCCACCAGGCCACGCCGACCGGTTAGCACAAAGCCACCCGCGCCCAAGCCCACCAAACCCCCACCGCCGCCGGAAACACGAACGCGCCCCGAAACGCACCCCGACTCGAGACGCACCGCGCGCCGCGCACCGCGCGCCGCGCACCGCACCGCCCACCGCACCACGCAGCACGCACCGCACCGCACCGCACAGCACCACGCAGCACGCACCGCACCACGCACCACCCACCGCCGCGTCGCCGTGCCGCCGCACCGCGGCACGGCTTGGTGTCCTTGACTTCGAGTTCACTCCAACTCGTAGGGTCCCGGTCATGAACAACGCACTCGACACCGCCACCATCGCCCAGGACGACCGCTACGAGCGCGGCCTTGCCGTACTGCGGCAGGTTGCCGGTACCGATCGGCCCGCCGTGCTCGAAAGCCTCGCCGACATCGCTCCCGATCTGGCCCGGTACACCGTCGAGTTCGGTTACGGCGACATCTACTCGCGCCCCGGACTCACGCTCCGGCAGCGGCAGTTGGCCAACGTCGCGGCCCTGGCCGCGATCGGTCACGCAGCGCCGCAGCTGCGTTTCCATCTGGCCGGCGCGCTCAACGTCGGCTGTACTCGGCGCGAGATCGTGGAGACCCTGATCCACGTCTGCGTGTACGCCGGTTTCCCGGCCGCGCTCAACGGCCTGACCGCGGCGCGCGAGGTCTTCGAGGCCCATCCGGCGGCGGCCGAGGCCACGCCGGACGAGGTTCCCGCGCCGGCACCGGCGGAGACCACCGCCGAGCGTTACCGCCGCGGTCTGGCCGCGCTCACCGAGATCGACGGCCACGCCGGCGAACAGGTCATCGCATCGCTTCGGGACATCGCCCCGGACCTGGGCCGCTACGTGCTCGAATTCGCGTTCGGCGACGTGTACTCGCGCACCGGCCTGGACCTGAAGACCCGCGAACTCGCCACGGTCGCGCTGTGCACCGCGCTCGGGACGGCCGCGCCGCAGCTCGCGGTGCACATCCACGCCCTGCTCAACGTCGGCGGCACCGAGGAGGAGGTGGTCGAGACGATCACCCAGATGGTCGGCTACGCGGGCTTCCCCGCCGCGCTGAACGGCATCACGGTCGCCCGCGCCGTGTTCGCCGAGCGGGCCGCCGCCGAGCGGACCGCCGCCGACTCGGCGGCCTAGTCCGTGTCCGCCGCGCGGTCCTGCGGCAGCATGTACACGTCGCGGCCCTCGCGGTCCACGAACGCGTCGCTTGCCCGGAAACCGACCCGGCGGGCCAGGGTCAGGGACGGCACGTTGGCGGCGTCGATCACCGCGACGATCGGCATCGTCGGGAGCGTCCGGCGGGCCAGGTCGACGGTGGCGTCGACCGCCTCGCGGGCCAGGCCCCGGCCCCACGCGATCGGCGCGAAACGGTAGTAGAGGTTGAACACCGGTATGCCGTCCGGTCGCAGCCGCCGGGTCAACTGCGTCCCGGCGAAGCCGAACACCCCGGCCGGATCCGCACGCGGTGCGACCGCGCAGTAGCCGATCCCGTCCCGTTCCCAGTCCTCGATCATCGAGTCGAGGAACGCGACCCCCTCCTCGGCCGACCGCATCGGTCCGTGCGGGTTGTACCGGTTGGTCTCCGGATCCCCGTGCACCGCGAACACCGCCGCCGCGTCCTCGGGGTGGGGCCGAGTCAGAACCAGTCGTGCGGTCTCGACGACCGTGATACGAGGTGCAGGTGCCACGCGCATGCCGTTCGGATCGGTTCGGATTGCTTGCGATCGATTCGGGTTCGATTCACTTCGCCGATGTCGGTCTCCGAGCCTACTGAACACCCGAACACGCCCGCCCCGGGCCGGCGGTCGGGCGGCGATCGGCCGACGAGCGAGCGATCGGCGAGCGAGCCGACGAGCAAGCGGACCAGCGACCCGGCGCCCCACCCGACGAGCGAGCAAGCGGCCCAGCGAACCCGCGCCCCACCCGACGAATGAGCGAGCGACCGGCGACCCGGCGCCCTTGCCGCCACGCGTACACCTCGACCCACCAGTCACCCGCAGACCGCCCGACACCACGCCGCCGACATGTGCTTCCGGGCCCGGTTCAGACCTGGTAGCGGTTCGGGGCGAAGGAGTCGGGGTTGGCCTCGATCCAGGCGGAGGTGCGGCGCAGGCCCTCGGAGAGGTCGACGCGGGGCTTCCAGCCGGCGAGTTCGCGGGCCTTGGTGTTGTCGGAGAGCAGGCGTTCGACCTCGCTGCCGGTCGGGCGCAGGCGGGTGGGGTCGACCACGATCTCCGCGTCCCGGCCGGAGGCCACGATCAGCGCCCGGGCCAGTTCGCCGATCGAGACCTCGGTGCCGGTACCCAGGTTGATCACCTCGCCCAGCGTGGCGTCGGCGAGCGCGACCGCCAGGAAACCCTCGGCGGTGTCGGTCGCGTAGGTGAAGTCCCGGGTCGGGGTGAGCGAGCCGAGCCGGACCTCGCGAGCGCCCGCGTGCAACTGGGCCAGGATGGTCGGGATCACCGCGCGTGCCGACTGGCGCGGGCCGTAGGTGTTGAACGGCCGTACCACCGACACCGGCAGTTCGAACGCGTGCCGGTAGGAGAGCGCCATCATGTCCGCGCCGATCTTCGAGGCGGAGTAGGGCGATTGCGGCTGGAGCGGGTGGCTCTCGGTGATGGGTGCGGTGATCGCGGTGCCGTACACCTCGCTCGTGGAGGTGTGCACGAGCCGGGCGCCGTGCCGTACACAGGCAGCGGCCACGTTCTGCGTGCCGACCACGTTGGTCTGCACGTACGCCTCCGGCGCCTGATAGCTGTACGGGATCCCGATCAGCGCGGCCAGGTGGAAGACCGTGTCGCAGCCCGCGACCGCGTCCAGCACCCGGTGTGCGTCACGGACGTCGCCGGCGAGCATCTCGACCCGGTCGTCGGCGAGATGCTCGGCGAGATGCCCGCGTTCGGCGTACGGCTTGTAGTGCACCAGCGCGCGCACCCGGGCGCCGCGCTCGAGCAGCAGGTCGACGAGCGTGCTGCCGATGAAGCCCTCCGCGCCGGTGACCAGCACGGTTCGGCCGGTCCAGTCGGCCGGGGAGCTGCCCGAGGTGTTCGGGGCGAGGGTGGTGGTCATGGTGGTCATGCGATCCTCCGGGATTCGTCGGTGGGTTCGGCGACCGCACGCGCGGTGCGGCCGATCGTGCGCAGCACCTTGGCGGCGAGCCGGTCCGCGGCGTGCGCGTGTGCGCCCGGCTCGCTCGCGCGGGCCATCACGGCGAGCCGCAACGGGTCGGCGAGCAGCGGTTCGAGCAGCGTGGCCAGGTGGTCGCCGGTGCAGGCGGCATCCGGTACGAGCAGCCCCGCGCCGGTGTCGGAGAGCACCCGGGCGTTGTGCGTCTGGTGGTCGTGCGGCGCGTGCGGGTAGGGCACCAGTACGGCGGGCACCCCGATCGTGGCCAGTTCGGCGACGGTGGCCGAACCCGCCCGGCAGATCACCAGGTCGGCGGCGGCGTAGGCGAGGTCCATCCGGTCCAGGTAGGCGACCGCCTCGGCCACCGGGCTGCCCGCCAGCTCGGCCCGGACCGCCTCGAACGCGGCCGGACCGGTCTTGATCAGCAGTCGGACGTCGTCGCGCCCGCGCCAGCGGCCGGCCAGCGCGACCGCGGCCTCGGTCAGCCGGGTCGCACCCAGGCTGCCGCCGTTGACCAGGACCAGCCGTGCCCCGCGCGGCACCCCGAGCCGGGCCCGCGCCTGCGGGCGCAGCGCGGCCCGGTCCAGCCCGGCCAACGCGCCGACCAGTGGCATGCCGACGGTCTCGGCCCGCACCCCGGCCGGCAGGTGCTCGCGGGTGCGGTCGAAGGCGAGGGCGACGTGTGGCGTCAGCCGGGCGGCGAACCGGTTGGCCCGCCCCGGCACCGCGTTGGACTCGTGCACCACGCTCGGCAGACCGGCGAGACGGGCGCCGACGATCGCCGGCGCGCTGGGATAGCCGCCCATCCCGACCGCGATCTGCGCGCCCTGTGCCCGCAGGATCTCCCGGCACCGCACCCCGGACCGCAGCAGCGCCGCCGGCAGCAGATAGCGGCGCGCACCCAGCGCGGCGTCGAAGGGGATCATGTCCACGGTGTGCAGCCGGTAGCCCGCCGCCGGGATCAGCCGGGTCTCCAGACCGCGATCGGTGCCCACGAACGAGATCACCGCTCTCGGGTCGGCGCGCCGCAACGCGTCCGCCAAGGCCAGTCCCGGGTAGATGTGACCGCCGGTGCCGCCGGCCCCGATCAGCACCGAGAGCGGCCGGTCGCCGAGCACGTCGTCGAGGTGTTCCGCATGTCCTGAGCGCATGACACCGAAGCCTCGGGGCCCGGGATAAGAGAGTTCTAAGCGTCCCTTTTGAGAACCTTGGCCCCATGAGCAACGGGCCGAAGGTGCTGGTCGTGGACGACGACCCGGAAGTGCGGGCCGCCGTCGAGGACGGCCTCGCCGTCGAGGGCTACCGCGTGCGCGGCGCCGCCGACGGCCCGGCGGCCCTGAGCGAGGTGGCCGGCTGGCAGCCCGACGCGATCGTGCTCGACATCCTGATGCCGGTCCTGGACGGCCTCGCGGTATGCCGCCGGCTGCGCGCGCTCGGCGACCGCACGCCGATCCTGGTGCTCACCGCGCGCGATTCGGTCAGCGACCGGGTGGACGGGCTGGACGCGGGCGCCGACGACTACCTGGTCAAGCCGTTCGCGCTGGACGAGCTGACCGCCCGGCTGCGTGCACTGCTGCGCCGGGCCGCGCCCGAACCCGCCGAGGACCGCACCTACACCTACGGCGACCTGACCGTGGACCCGCTCACCCGCACCGGCCGCCGGGGCGGTCGTTCACTGGAGTTCTCCCGTACCGAGTTCGCGCTCCTGGAACTGCTGCTCCGGCACCGGGGCCAGGTGCTGCCGCGCGAGGTGATCATGGACCGGGTGTGGGGTGCGGACTTCGGTCCCGACTCCAACTCGCTCGCGGTCTACATCGGCTACCTGCGCCGCAAGCTCGACGCGGGCGGCGAACCGCGGCTGGTGCACACCGTGCACGGTGTCGGCTACCGGCTCGACCGCGATCCGGACCGGGCATGAGGGCGCACGCGCGGTGGCGCCGGCGCCGCCCGCTGCGCACCCGCCTCGCGCTCGCCTGCACCGGCGCGGTGGCCCTGGTCGCCCTCGGGGTGTGCGCGGCGGCGTACACGATCATCCGGTACGAACTGGTCCACCAGCTCGAACTGAACCTGACCCAGCAGGCCACCCAGGTGCAGCTCCGGAATCGAAGCGACCCGCCCGGGGTGCTCCAGGGCGAATGCGCCTACCTGTCCGCACCGCCGTGCACCCAGATCGTGCCGGCCGACCCCGGGGCGGACCCCGCGGCGCCGTACCTGCTGCCGGTGAAGCCGGCCACGCGCGAGGTGGCGGCCCGCGAGCGCCGGGCGTTCTATACCGAGATCACCGTCGGCGGCCGACCGGCCCGGATGTTGACCACCCAGGGCCGCCCGGGCAGAGCGGTCCAGGTGGCGCTGCGCTCGGACGTCGTGGACAAGGGCGTGCGACAGGCCGGCGAGCTGATGGCGACGGTCGCGGCGGCGGGCGTGCTGCTCGCAGCCGGGCTGGGCTATGCGGTGGCCCGGACCGGTCTGGCCCCGGTCGCCCGGCTGACCACGACCGCGAAGCAGATCGCGGCGACCCGGGACGCGAGCCTGCGGATCGACGTGCCGCCGGGCCGCCGGGAGGACGAACTGACCAGTCTGGCCGGGAGTTTCAACGCGATGCTCGGCGAGCTGGAGGAGTCGGTGAGCGCCCAGCGCCGACTGGTCGCGGACGCCTCGCACGAGCTGCGCACCCCGCTGACCGCACTCCGCACCAATGCCGAACTGCTCGGCCGCGCCGACCGGTTGACCGCGGAGCAGCGCGACCGCGCGAGCGCCGGACTGCAACGGCAGCTGCGCGAGGTGACCGGCCTGGTGAACGACCTGATCGAACTGGCCCGGGACGAGGAGCCGCAGCCGCTGGTCGAGCAGGTTCGCCCCGGCGCCCTGGTCGGGCACTGCGTCGCGGCGGCGCGGGGTCATTGGCCCGCGGTGGCCTTCGAGTTCGCCGACCTCGCGGGCGAACGGACCGTCCCGGGGGTGCCCGCCCGGCTGGCCCGCCTGGTGTCGAACCTGCTCGACAACGCGGCCAAGTTCAGCCCGCCCGGCGGCCCGGTCGAGGTGCGGCTCGCGGCCGACCTCGAACTCACCGTGCGCGACCACGGCCCCGGCATCGCGGCCGAGGACCTGCCGTACGTCTTCGACCGCTTCTACCGCGCCTCCGCGGCGCGTTCGTTGCCCGGCTCCGGGCTCGGGTTGGCGATGGCCCGGCAGATCGCCAAGGCACACGGCGCCACGCTCACCGCGGAGCCGGCGCCCGGCGGCGGCGCCCTGTTCCGGCTGCGGTTCGCCGACGCCCCCTTGGGCGGGAGTTCGCCGAACACCGGATAGCCGCCGCACCCGCACGCGTGGGACCGGAGCGCGCGCGCCCCGGCTCACCGAGCGCGAGGCGGACGCCCGGCGCGGCCCACCCGAGCGCTCAGACGCGGTCCGCGATCAGGTGCCGCGAGCCGTCGATGCCCACACCTTCGCGCCGCAGCGCCCGGGCCCGGTGTTCGCGCGGGCTCAGCCCCCGGACCCGCTTGAAGGCCGTGCTGAGCGCGAACGCGTCGCCGTAGCCCACCTTCTCCGCGACCCCGCCGACCGTGGCGTTCGGGTCGCACAGCAGGTCCGCGGCCAGTGCGAGGCGCCAGCCGGTGAGGAAGGTCATCGGCGGTTCGCCGATCAACTCGGCGAACCGGCGGGCCAGCGAGGCCCGGGAGACCCCCGCCTCGGCGGCCAGCGACGCGACCGTCCACGGTTGTTCGGGGTTGTTGTAGATCAGGCTCAGCACGTGCCCGACCACGGGATCGCGGTAACCGCGGTACCAGCCCGGCGCATCCGTGCCCGACCGGGCGAACCACGTGCGCAGCATGGCGATCAGCAGCAGGTCCAGCAACCGGTCCAGGACCGCGTCCTGCCCGGGGTCGTCCTTGACGATCTCGTCGGCCAGCAGCGGGATCACCGGGAAGTCGCCCTCGCTGTGGCGCACCACCGCGAGCGTGGGCAGCGCCTCCAGCAGCGAGCGGCTGACCTCGCCGGCCATCTGGTACGTCCCGGTCAACATGATCGTCTCGGCGTCCGCGCTGTTGCCCCAGGTGCGCACGCCCAGCGCCATCTCCTTGGCCAGGTCCCGCCCGTCCGGGGTCGAGCAGCGCTGGCCCGGATGGATGATGATCTGCGGCTGCGAGCCCGGGTCGTCGGAGATCCGGTAGTGGTCGGGACCGCGCACGATCGCCACGTCGCCGGCGGTCAGTCGCAGGGCCTCGCCCCGGTCCGGCGCGATCCACGCATGGCCGCGCACCATCGACACGATCGTCAGCGGCGCCTCGTCGTGGATGCGCATGGACCACGGCGGACTCAGCATCGAACGGAGCAGGAAGGCGCCTTGCGCCCGAGGTCCGTTGAGCAGACTCGCGAGAGCATCCATGCCGGGAACTTTAGACGATCAAACATGTAATTGGGCGTTTGAGCGATGTTCAGTCTCACCGCGTGGGCATTGAATAGAGCCATGACAACGAACGAGCAGAACCCCGCGAACACCACCGGCAACACCGGCACCACCACGCTGGTCCTGGGCGGGACCGGGAAGACCGGCCGGCGGATCGCCGAGAAGCTCACCGGGCTGGGCCGTGCGGTTCGGCTCGGCTCCCGGTCGGCACCCGTCCCGTTCGACTGGGCGGACCGCACCACCTGGGCCCCGGCGCTGCGCGGCATCGACAGCGTGTACGTCTCCTTCCAGCCCGACATCGCCGCGCCCGGCGGTGCGGACACGGTCGGCGCGTTCGCCGACCTCGCCGTCGAGAGCGGCGTGCGGCACCTGGTCCTGCTGTCCGGCCGCGGCGAGCCCGAGGCACAGGACGCCGAGGCCCGGGTGCGCGCCTCCGGCGCCGAGTGGACGATCGTCCGGGCCTCCTTCTTCGCGCAGAACTTCGACGAGGGCGAGTTCCTCGGCCCGATCCTGGGCGGCGAGGTCGCTCTTCCGGTCGGCGACGTGGGCGAACCCTTCGTCGACGTGGACGACATCGCCGACGTCGCGGTCGCCGCGCTCACCGAGGACGGGCACTTCGGCCAGGTATACGAGGTGACCGGTCCGCGGCTGCTCACCTTCGCCGACGCGGTCGCCGAGATCGCCCGTGCGTCGGGCCGGAAAATCACGTTCGTGCAGGTCCCGTTGGAGGCATACTCGGCGGTCCTGGCCGATCACGGGGTGCCCGCCGAGGTCATCGACCTGCTGGCCTTCCTGTTCGGCGAGGTCCTCGACGGGCGCAACGCACACGTCTGCGACGGTGTGCAGCGCGCGCTCGGTCGGGCACCCCGCGACTTCTCCGACTACGCACGCGACGCCGCCGCCCGCGGCGTCTGGAAGGTGTGACCATGAGCGGCCCCCTGTTCATCCTGACGCTTGTCGCGGCCCTGGGCTGCGCATCCATGGGCGGAGTCTTCTTCGGCTTCTCCTCCTTCGTCATGGCAGGCCTCGGTCGGCTGCCGGCGGCTCAGGGGGCCGCGGCCATGCGTTCGATAAACGTCACGGCCGTGACCGCCCCCTTCATGGCCGGCCTGTTCGGCACCGCCCTGCTGTGCGTGGGCCTGGGCATCGCGGCGGTCGTCTCGTGGGGCGAGGCGTACGCGGTGTACCTGCTCGTCGGCGCCGTGCTCTACCTGGTCGGCACGATCGTGCTCACCGGCGGCTACCACGTGCCCCGCAACAACGCGCTCGCCGCGGTCGAGCCGAACTCCGCCGCGGAGGAACGCCTCTGGGCCGGCTACCTCGCCGACTGGACCAGGGCGAACCACGTCCGCGCACTCTCCGGCATCGCGGCGGCGGCCTGCCTCGTCATGGCCCTGACCCGCTGACGACGCGCCACCACCGCCACCCGAGCACCCGAAACTCCGCACCCGCACCCGGCAACCAGCACTCGAAAACGGGGATCCAGGCATGACCGAGCAGTCCATCATTTCGCGCCCCACACCACGTCCCACCCGCACCGCCGCCGTACTGCTCGGCGCCACCCTGCTCACCACGGGCCTGGTCGCCGGTGTCTACTTCTGCTTCGCCGTCGCGATCATGCCGGGTCTGGCGGACGTCGACGACCGCACCTTCATCGACTTCCTCCAGCACGTCAACAAGCGGATCGAGAACCCGGTCTTCTTCGCGTGCTTCTTCGGCGCCCCGATCCTCGGCGTGATCTCGATCGTCCGGACCCGCAAGCTCGGCCTCACCGAGGCGAACCGCTGGATCATCGCCGGCGTGGCCCTCGCCTTCCTCGGCATGCTGATCACCATGGGCGGCAACATCCCGCTGAACAACAGGATCGAGGACGCCGGCAACCCCGCCGAGATCGCCGACCCCGCCAAGCTCCGCGACGACGTCGAAAACGCCTGGATAGCCTGGAACATCGCCCGCACCCTCGCCGCCACCGCCGCCCTGGCCACCCTCACCCGAGCCGTCCACATCCTCGCCCGCACCACCCGCACCCCCTGAAGAACCACTCCGACGAACCCCCGGAAACACCGAAGTCCCGCCCTCCGGCGAGCAGTTGCTCGCGGAGGGCGGGACTTCGACCGATCCGGCGTCGGACCTCAACCCTTGACGCAGATCACCTGGCGCAGTTCGGCGACGACCTCGACCAGGTCCTGCTGCTGACGCATGACCTGCTCGATCTTCTTGTAGGCGCCCGGGATCTCGTCCACGACGCCCGAGTCCTTGCGGCACTCCACACCCTCGGTCTGCTTGGCGAGGTCCTCGACCGTGAACCGCTTCTTGGCGGCGTTCCGGCTCATCCTGCGGCCGGCACCGTGCGAGGCGGAGTTGAACGCGGCCTCGTTGCCCAGGCCCCGGACGATGTACGACCGCGTGCCCATCGAGCCCGGGATGATGCCGAGGTCGCCACGGCCCGCCCGAATCGCGCCCTTGCGGGTCACGAGCAGGTCCACACCGTCGTAGGTCTCCTCCGAGACGTAGTTGTGGTGACAGCTGATCGGCTCCTCGAAGCCCACCCGGGCCTTGCGGAACTCGCGCCGGATCACTTCCTGGAACAGGGCCATCATGATCGCCCGGTTCTTCGCCGCGTACTCCTGCGCCCAGTACAGGTCGGAGCGGTACGCGTCCATCTGCGGAGTGCCGCTGATGAAGACCGCGAGGTCCCGGTCGACGATGCCCCGGTTGTGCGGCAGCGACTGGGCCACCGACATGTGGTGGTCCGCCAGTTCCTTGCCGATGTTGCGCGAGCCCGAGTGCAGCATGAGCCATACCGCATCGGATGTATCTACACAAAGCTCGACGAAATGGTTCCCGGATCCGAGCGACCCCAGCTGCTTCATCGCCCGCTCGCGCCGGAACTTCACCGCGTCCGCGACGTCGTCGAAGCGCGACCAGAACTCCGCCCACCCGGCCGTCGAGAGCCCGTACAGCTTGCTCGGGTCGACCGCCTCGCCGTGCATGCCCATCCCGACCGGGATCGCCTGCTCGATCTTGGACCGCACCCGGGACAGGTCGTCGGGCAGGTCGGCCGCGGTGAGCGTGGTCTTGACCGCGCTCATCCCACAACCGATGTCCACGCCCACCGCCGCCGGGCAGACCGCGTCGCGCATGGCGATGACGGAGCCGACCGTGGCGCCGCGGCCGAAGTGCACGTCGGGCATCACGGCGAGGCCGTGCAGCCACGGGAGGGTGGTGATGTTGCGGAGCTGCTGCATGGCCTGACCCTCGACCGCGGCGGGGTCGGTCCACATGCGAATCGGGACCCGGGCGCCCGGGACCTCGGTGTACGACATAACTGGTCACTCTCCTGAGTGGGTACGACGAAACATGAGCACATCGGCTCGAAGTCCGGGTGGGCCGTCCCGGCGCACTCCGGGTGGTGAATCCGGGTGCGGCACGGGGCGGCCGGTGGCGGGACCGCAGGGTTTGGCGACTGCGGGTCCCGCGGAGCGGAAGCGAAGCAGGGGTTACACGCGGCGGGCCGAGGCACCCTTGACGGGGTATCGGCTGTTGTCACGGAACCGCACCGGCTCGCTCCTCTCCCTACAAGGACAGGTCACACGGAAGGACCCGTCTCGGCTCGGCCTCCATCAAGCCACGGCAACCGCCCACCCGGCAAAGGGTTTTCCGGTCGGCGCGGAACGACCGGCGTGCGCCCCGGCGTGCACCCCGTGCGCCGCGGTGACAGTGCACCGGGTCGGGCGTACATTCCCGAGGCATGTTCGTCGTCGGGGTAGCCGCCTGGATCACCGCCGTGGCCTGCGTCGTGTTCGGCCGCGATCGGCATCGCTCCCGGATGCGACCCGTGGTCCGCGACTTCGACGGGGACGGCCCTCGGGAGCGCACCGAGTTCCCGCGCGCCGCCCGGGCCGGCCGGCTCGCCGGGGCGGCGGCAGCCCTGGTCGGCGTGGCGGCGTTCGTGCTGAGTGTGCGATGAAGTGGCGGATGCGCCGGGCCGGCGCCGGTCGTGCGCTCGACCGAAGAGGACGGAGCGGGCGCCCGCGAGCAGCACGCGCCGGCCGTGCGCTCAGGTGAAGACGACGGTGCGGGTCCCGTTGAGCAGCACGCGCCGCTCGGAGTGCCACTTGACCGCGCGCGAGAGCGCCTGGCACTCGACGTCGCGGCCGACCGCGACCAGGCCCGCGGGGGTGACCGCGTGGTCCACCCGCTCGACCTCCTGCTCGATGATCGGGCCCTCGTCCAGGTCGCCCGTGACGTAGTGGGCGGTCGCGCCGATCAGCTTGACCCCGCGCGCGTGTGCCTGGTGGTAGGGCTTGGCGCCCTTGAAGCTCGGCAGGAACGAGTGGTGGATGTTGATCGCGCGGCCTTCGAGCTGCTTGCACAGGTCGTTCGACAGGACCTGCATGTACCGGGCCAGCACCACCAGTTCCACGTCGTTCTCGCGCACCAGGGCGAGCAGTCGCGCCTCGGCCTCCGGCTTGGTCTCCCGGGTGACCGGGATGTGGTGGAACGGTACGCCGTACGAGCGGGACAACTCCTCGAAGTCGCGGTGGTTGGACACCACACCCACGATCTCGATCGGCAGCGCGCCGATGCTGCTGCGGAAGAGCAGGTCGTTCAGACAGTGGCCGAACTTGCTGACCATCACGAACACGCGCATCCGCGCGTCGCCGTCGTGGATCTGCCAGTCCATGTGGAAGGACGCACCGACCGCGGTGAAGCCGGCCCGCAGCGCGTCCAGCTCGACGCCCTGCTCGGCGGTGAAGTGCACGCGCATGAAGAACAGGCCGGTGTCGCGGTCGCCGAACTGCTGGCTGTCCACGATGTTGCAGCCGGTCATCATCAGGAAGCTGGCGACCGCGTGCACGATGCCGCGCTTGTCCGGGCAGGACAGCGTCAGGACGTACTGGCCGCCGGTCGACCCGGCACCGGTGCCGTCGACAGGCTGGGTCTGCTCGGTCATGGACGCGCCCTTCTTCTCCAACTGCGGCATTCGTACGGCCTTCCGGATGTCCGGTCCGCCGGCTCGGCTGCGGAGCCCGATCCGCCTGCCCGCGGGCCGGCCCCGCCGGTCGTACAGGATCCCACGTCCCGCGCGGGCTCAGCGCCCGCCGGTACGGATGCGCAGCACGTCGAGCGAGTCGGGCGGCGCGTCCGGGTCGTCCTCGTCCGTCTTCGCGAGCGCCACGTGTGCGGCCCGTGAGGTGGCCACGACCTGCGGCCAGCGCGGGTGGGTGAGGTAGGCGGGCGCGGGCGCGTCCTCGCCGATGTCGTGCAGGACGGCGAGGATCTCCAGCACCGCGGCGTCCACCAGTGCGGCCTCGTCCGCGTCCGCGACCAGGCAGCCGACGTAGGTGCTCGCGGACCAGCGGTCCAGCCACGAGTCGCCGACGAGGCGATAGACGGCATCGGTGATCGAGCCGTACTCCGGGCGGCCGGCCAGCCAGGACTCGCGCTGGAACGTCGGGTCGCCGAACATGTGCAGCGCGGAACGGACCTGGGCCCGCCAACGCCACCACGGAACGGTGCTCTGGCGCATACGTGCCATCGTGGCGCCTCCTCCCCTGTCTCCGCTTCCGTTTCGCCGATCCGCTCCCGTTCCGTTCCCGATCGGTTTCGGGCGGGATGCTTTCGATCACCTCGGATTCCCACCGATCATGCCGCAGACCGGACCGATCCCGGCAACCGGGCGGTCCGCAGCGCGGGCGACGGCCGGTCGGCCCGGTCCACGCGGTCGACTCGGGTCGACTCAGTCGACCACCTTTATCGTGATCAGTCCGCGTTCGACGTCGTATACGCGCAGGGCGGCCACCTCGAAACCCGGGTGGTCGCGGATCCAGTTCTGCGCCTCGCGCAGGATCCGGGCCGCGGTGTTGAACGCCTGCGCGGCCTCGGTCGTGTAGTCCCCCGCCAGGTGCGAGGACAGGTCGGTGTCGATCGCCACCTCGTACTTGCCCTTGTGGTCCAGGGTGAGCCGCACCTGCTGCAGCCGGGTCCCCTCCGCGGTGGTGTGCAGCGCGGCCAGCATCGCGGCGCCGTAGTCGTCCGCGGCCGGCTTGCGGTCGTCCCGCTCGGCGCCGAGCCGGAAGTCGATCGCGTCGCGGTCCGAGTCGAGGATCTCGATCCCGCCGACCCATAGCGCCGGGTGGTCCTCGGCCCACTGCGCGGTCTCGGTGAGCAGCTTGCCCGCCCGGTCGCGGACGATCTCCTCGGCCCGCACGTTCGAGCCGTCGCCGCGCACCAGGTCGGTTTCGAGCGTGACCTTGTAGACCTTGTACGAGCTGACCACCCGGACCCTGGTCACGTGTCCCCCGTGCGGGGTGGTCCGCAGGTGGGTCAGCAACTCGCTGCCGTAGACCCCCGATTCGGCGGTGTCACCGGCGGCGGCGGGCGGAACCACCGGCGGCACGCTGCCGCTCGGGCGGTCCGCCGGGGCCGGCTTGGAGCCGGTGGAGGACAGTCGCGCCGAACTCGGCCCGGCGCTGGCCACCGTGTCGGCGATCCGGCCGGTGTCGGAGGATCCGGAGCACGCGGCGGCACCGGCCATGGTCGTGGCGAACAGCACGACCGCCGACAGTCGTGTGCGTTTCCGTATGCGTATCAAGGTTCGTGTTCACCCCCTGTCACCCAGCCATGGTGCGGGTTGGCCCTCGGCTCCTACCAGGCGGGGGGTGGCGGGCGCTGGAAATATACCGCTTTGCTCGCGGCGCCGCGGCCGGCGGCTCACGGGTCCACGGCCAGCCGGTATCCGCGCTTGGTGACCGTGCGGACCAGGCCGGCGTACGGTCCCAGCGCCGTGCGCAGCCGGGCCACCGCCGCCTCCACGGCGTGTTCGTCGGTGCGCGTGTCGGCCCACACCCGACGCAGCAGTTCGGCTCGGCTGAGCACCCAGCCCGGCTTCTCGGCGAGCGCGCGCAACACCGCGCCCGGTACCGGCGGCAGCCAGATGGTCCGGCCGTCGACCAGCAGCGCGTTGCCCTGCAGGACCAGGCGCTCGGTATCGGTGTGCAGCTCGCGGCGGGCCCGGGCGGGCAGCGCCTCGGTGATCGTGCGCACCAGCGAGCCGAGCCGGCCGCGCTCGGGCCACACGGATTCGACGCCCTGCTCGGCCAGCGGCCGGGCGCACACCGGCCCGATGCACACCGGCAGCACGTCGGCGCGCAGCGCGGCCAACACCTCGGCCCTGCGGCCCTGTTCCTCGGCGGCCTCCAGGAACGCGCCGATCGCGGGCGCACTGGTGAAGGTGAGCGCGTGCAGCTCGCGGCGCACGGTCTGCTCCACCAGGCGGCGGACCGCACCCGGATCGTCCGGCGGACCCCAGCGGTAGACCGGGATCCGAACCACGTCGGCGCCGCGTGCCCGCAGCGCGTCGACGAAGCCCTCCGGCGGTGCGCCGTGTTCCTGCACCGCGATCCGCCGCCCCCGCAGGTCGCGGGCGAGCAGCCAGGCCAGCACCTCGTCGCCGGCGTCGGACCCGGCCGAGTACACCTCGCGCAGGCCGCACGCCCGCACCGCGGTGCCGGCCTTGGGCCCGCGGCAGACCAGTACGGCGGCCCGGCACGCCGCGGTCAATCGCGCGGCGCGCCCCCAACTCTCGGCGGCGGCGAACCAGCCGCGCCAGCCCACCCCGGTCGTGGCCACGACGTAGTCGAGTCGGTGCTCCAGGGCGCGGTCGGTGGCTCGGCGCAGGATCGGGTCGTCGGCCGGCGACACGATCCGCACGGTGGGCGCGTCGACCACCTTGGCGCCCAGATCCCGGAGCAGCGCGACGAGTTCCTCGCGGCGCCGGGCCGCGGTGACGCCGATGGTGAACCCGATCAGCGGTTCGGCCCTCGTGCCTGTCTCCATGGGGTGAGACTCGCCGACGTGTGTTACGGCGCTGTTGCCGGACGGTCACGCGGGAGTTAGCGCATGGGTCGAAAAGGCGTCCGCCCGGCGGCGGGCCGGCGGGGCGCGCGGGTCAGAACTCGCCGGCGGTGCGCTTCTTGAGGTTGTAGGTCGTCGCGATCGGGTTCCACAACCCGACGACCTTGTTCTTCGCGGTGGTGGCCCGGCCGCTCGCGCGGTCGGCGGCGCGCTTGTGGTCGGTGTTCTCCGCGTGGTGACCCTTGCAGCCGCCCTGGGCCATCTCGGTCCCCCAGGCCGCGAGTTCGCGGTCCGACTCGGCGGAGGCGGCCCACGCGTCGCGCAGGCCCGCGACCAGTTCGGTGCCGCCGCTGAGCTTGTCGGTGGTCAGCTTGCCCAGGCCGGCGATCTGCTGGTCGCGCTGTCGGGCGGCCTCGGTCAACGATTGCGCGCCGGCCGCGGGGTCCTCGCACTTTTGGATCTGTTGCACGGCCCGGGACACGGTCTGCCGGGATCCGGCGCCGTCCTGGAGCAGTCGGTCGACGGCGGTCGCCTGCCCGGCGGCGCCGTCGTCGGCCTTGGCGGGCGGTGCGGTGGTCCCGGGCGTGGCGCCGGCCGAGGCACCCGGCTGGGCGGGCGCGCCGGTCGTGGCGGCCGCGGCGCCCTTGTCCGCGGTGTCGCTCTTCTCGTCGTCGCCGAACGCACCACTGGCGAACACGCCGATCGCGGCGACCACCACGAGCGCCCCGACACCGGCGGCGATCAGCGGGGTCCGCGAGCGGCCGGCCGGACCCGGGTCGGCGTGGTTACCGGGGCCGGGGCCGTGCGGCGGGCCGGCCGGCGGCGCGTAGTGCGGGGTGTAGGGCTGCGGCGCGGCATACCCGGCGGACGGCGACGCGTGGCCGGGCGGCGCGTAGGGCGCGGGCGTCGGCTGCCCGGGTGCGTCCACCGCTCCCGTTCCGGCCGGCGGTCCGGCGGCCTCGTCCCGGAACAGGTTGGCCGGGAACACCTGGGTGGCGTCGGCCGGTCCGGCTGCGGGCGACGGGCTCGGCCGGAACAGGTCGGGCCCGGCCGGCGGGGCTCCCGTCGGCGCGGACGCGGGCGCCCCCGGCGGTGCGTGCGACGGGCGCGGCGGCACCTGGCCAGGTCCGGCCGGCGGCGCGAACGCGGGCTGCGGGCCGAGCCGGGTCGCGCCGGGCTGATCGGCCGGGGCACCCGGCGGGCTCGGGTGGGCCGGGTTCGGCCGGTACGCACTGTCGGCGTCGTAGGGCGGTTGCGGTGCGCCGTAGGGCTGTTGCCGCGCGGGGTATGGCTGCTGCCCGGGGTATGGCTGCGGCGCGCCGTAGCCCTGCGGGGGTCCCTGGTCCGCGTAGTCCTCGAACCTCGGCAGCACCTCGGTCTCGTCGCGCGGGAGTTCGAGCGGGCCGAAGGGCGAGGGCCCCGGCTGCTCGCCATTGGGGCCCCGTCCGCCCGATCCAGCCGATCCCATGCCATCCACCCGTTCGTCGCCCGAGGCCGTCGTGTCCGGCGGTCGTGCGACCGTCCGGGCCGCCCGGCGGCCGGTAATCCGTCCGCCCGACGGTAACTCAGACGTTCGAGTGACGAACAGCCGCGCACCTCGCGGCGACGCCGTCCGCGCCCTCGGCGGCGGGCCGTGTTGCCCGCCGCGCCGCAGGTCGGCGGCCCGGGCGGGGCTCAGACCGGAACGGCGTGCACGGCTTCGGCGAATTCCCGGACCACGTGCTCGTCCCGGTACGGTTCCAGCCGGCGCTGGAAGTCCTTGAGGTATTCCAGGCCGCGCGCCGAGTGCAGCCGCCCCACCAGGTCCAGTGCCTCGGCGCCGACCGCGCACGCCTCGTCGAGCCGGTTCTGCTGCAGGTGTGCGGTGGCGAGCAGGAGGGTGTCGACCGCACGCCGGCGCACCCGCGTGTCGGCGTGCCCGTCCAGGGCCGCGCGGGCCGCCGCCTCGGCCTGTCGGGGCCGGTCCAGGTCGCGGTAACAGTGCGCGAACTCGTCGGAGAGGTACGCCTGGGAGAAGTGCCCTATCCAGGACGGATCCTCGTCCGGTACGGCGACGTCCATCGCGGACTGGGCCCGCGCCAGCGAGGCCTCGCAGGCGCGCGCGTCGCCGAGCAGCGCGTGCCCGCGCGCCTCGGCGGCGTGGAACATCGCCTGGGTGGTCGGCGTCGCCTCGTTCTTGGCGCCCTCCTGGGCGGCGCGGGCGAGTTGGGTGATCTCGCGCGGGTTGCCCAGGCTGCCCGCGAGGTGGCTCATCCCGGCCGCCAGCACATAGCCGCCGTAGGCACGGTCGCCCGCGGCCTGGGTCAGCCGCAGGGCCTGGATGTAGTAACGCTGGGCGAGACCCGGCTGGCCGGTGTCCACGGCCATGTAACCGGCCAGCTCGGTGAGTCGGGCCACGGCCGCGAACAGCGCTCGGCCCGTCTCGTCGGAATAGGTCCCGTTGAGCAGCTGGGTGACCACGCTGCCCAGGTAGTGCACCACGACCGGACGGATGTGCCCGGCGCCGAACCGGTGGTCCAGCGCGGACAACATGTCCGTGGTCGCACACACCGCCTCGATGTCGGAGGCCCCCACCCGCGGCCCGCCGATCCTGGCCACCTGCGCGTCCGGCTCGGTGATCAGCCAGTCCCGACTGGGTGCGACCAGCGCGGCCACCGCCACCGAGGAGTTGAGCAGGAAGTCGCGCCGGTTCACGTCGCTGCGCCACAGCTCGGTGACCACCTCGACGGTGGCCGCCGGGGTGGCGGCGAACTGGAGGCCGACGTTGGTCGCCAGCGAGCGGCCGTCGGCCATGCCGATCTCCTCGACGGTGACCGGTCGGCCGAGCTTGCGGCCGATCGCCTCGGCGATCAGGTTCGGCACCGCGCCGCGCGGCTGCTGACCGCGCAGCCAACGGGCCACCGAGGTCTTGTCGTAGCGCAGATCCATGCCGTGCTCGGCCCCGCACATGTTGACCCGTCGGGCGAGCCCGGCATTCGAGCAGCCGGCCTCCTGGATCAGTGCCGTCAGCCTCTCGTTGGGCTGCCTCGTCGCCTGCGTTCGCGCGGCCATCGGCGTTCCCTCCCCGACCGTTGGTGCGGGATTGCGACATGCGGGATCGGCGCGACGGGGATCGTGCGGTCCCCTCGTGTCCGTGCCCTGATGCCTGATGAGTCCGTGATGCGTGTCCAGCGGACGTCATCCCCACGCCGAAAGATCCGGATCGGCAGGAATTGCCGATGTTGCCCGCAGTCGTATGAAATGTCATCCGCGTACGGAGCGTAGTGACCCGTATAGCGCAGCGGATAGGGCACCCTTCATTGCGCCCCCGGTTCTGCACCCATGCGCCCCCCTTGCGCCGGATGGCGACCGATGATCTCATCGCCCCTGATCATCCGGTTTCACCTGCCCGGAGTGCGGTCGCGCGGCGCGCGACCCGGCGCCGATCGGGGTGCACCGTACGGGTGGCCGCGAGCGGGGCGCCGCCCGGCCGTAACCATCGCGGGGCCGCGCAGTTGTGCAGCACGTGGAAGACACCCTGGGGGCCCGGCAACTCGCCCGCGACACGCTTGTAGAGACCGCAGTCCGCTACGCCGAGGACCGGCACTGGGACGTGGTTCCCGGCGCCTCGGTGGTCGAGAACAGTGCGGGGCGTCGTTGCAGTTGCGGTCATCCCGCGTGTGCCACCCCCGGCGCGCACCCGATCCTGCGCGACTGGGCGGTCCAGGCGGCCAGCTCGCCGGCGCTGGTCCGGCGCTGGTGGAACGAACATCCGGACGCGGCGATCCTGCTGCCCACCGGTCGCGGCTTCGACGTGATCGACGTCCCGGAGCAGGCCGGCTGCCTCGCGCTGGCCCGGCTCGAACGCATGGGCCTGCCGCTCGGGCCGGTGATCGCGACGCCGACCCGCCGGCTCCAGTTCCTCGTGTTGCCCGGCGCCCGGGACAAGATGGGCGAGATGTTGCGCCGCATCGGCTGGGGCACCAGCGCGATCGACCTGATCCCCAAGGGCGAGGGCGACTGGGTGGTCGCCCCGCCGTCCCGGATGGGCAGCTCCGGCAGCGCCTCGTGGGCCCGCGAACCCACCGAACTCAACCGCTGGCTCCCCGAGGCCCGCGAACTGGTCAGCCCGATCGCCTACGCCTGCGGCCGTTCCATGGTCGAGGCCAGGTAACTCCCCCACACACGGACCGCAGCCGCCCCCACCCGGCCCACCGACGCGCCCCCGCCGCCGGGCGCCACCGGGCGGCCGGTTGCCGGCAAGGCCGCAGCCGGCCCACCCGGCGGCACGCGTGCGCCGGGTGGGGGCACCATTCCGAGCCACCCGGAACGCAACGGGCCCTCGAAGCCGAACCAACCGGCAACGAGGGCCCGAAATCCCGCGGGTATACCCGCGACTACCGTGCGGCCACGAACACGTGCGACGCGACCTCCGGCGACAGCTCCGCGGCTTCGCCGCCGCTGCCCGCCATCACGCCACCCGCGGACTCGTGCACACTCACGACCGCCCCGGGACGAATCCCGGCCCGGCGCAACGTGTACATCAGTTGGGCGTCGGTCTGCAGCGGCTCACCGAGCCGTCGCACCACGACGTTCTTGCCTTCCGGCCCCGCCGACTCGAGCAGCGTGACCAGCCCGCCTTCCTTGAAGGAGTCGGCGTGCAGTTCCTGGTCCAGCTCCTCCAGGCCCGGGATCGGGTTGCCGTACGGCGATTCCTTCGGGTAGCGCAGCAGTTCGAGCAGGCGACGTTCCACCTGCTCACTGATCACGTGCTCCCAACGGCACGCCTCGGCGTGCACCTGTTCCCAGGGCAATCCGATGACGTCCACGAGCAGGCACTCGGCGAGTCGGTGCTTGCGCATGACCCGAGTCGCGATTCCCCGCCCTTCGGTCGTCAGTTCCAGATGACGGTCGCCCTCGACCGTCAACAACCCGTCCCGCTCCATACGTGCCACGGTCTGGCTCACGGTCGGCCCGCTCTGCTCGAGCCGTTCCGCGATCCGCGCCCGCAGCGGGACCACGCCCTCCTCCTCCAGCTCGAAAATCGTCCGGAGGTACATCTCCGTGGTGTCGATGAGTCCACTCACGACCAGCGGCTCCGTTCTTGGGTGGTCCTGCCGTGCAATTCTGACGCACCTGAACCGCCGATGCGGACGTCCGGCCGATCGGGTCCCCGCGGTTTGCCCCGCTCGCGCCGTCCGGCGCGTGCCCCCGCGTCATCCGTACGTGTGCCCCGCCCGTGTGGGCCCACGTCGTCGAGTGCGTACGGTCATAACGTTCCGGTATGCCATTGCCATCCCGGAAGACCTCGGACTCGTCCGGATCCCTCGATCGTGTACACGTGCTCTGGTTCCGGCGGGACCTGCGGCTGGCCGACCATCCGGCGCTGCACGCCGCGGCCGGCACCGGCTTCCCGGGCACCGGGGACGGCGAGCCCGCCCGGGTGCTGCCGCTGTTCGTGTTCGACCCGGTGTTGTGGGACGCCTCGGGGCCCGCACGCCGCGCGCACCTGGTCGACTCGCTGCGCGCCCTGGACGAGGACCTGCGCGAACTCGGCGGCCACCTGGTGCTCCGCGCGGGTGACCCGGCCCGCGAGGTGCCCGCGCTCGTGCGCGAGGTCGGCGCCGCCGAGGTGCACGTATCCGCCGACTTCGGGCCCTACGGGCGCACCCGCGACGCGGCCGTGGCGGCGGCGCTCGACGTGCCGTTCCGGGCCACCGGGTCGCCGTACGCGGTGGCTCCGGGGCGGGTGGTCAAGGCCGACGGGACGCCGTACCGGGTGTTCACGCCGTTCCTGCGCGCGTGGCTCGAACACGCCCGGCCCGACCCGCTGCCGCTGCCCGCCGACCTCGCGTGGGCGGACGCCGACGCGGTCGCGCCACCCGCCGCGCCCGCGCCCGCCGGGGTACGGCTGCCCGAGGCGGGCGAGCGCGTGGCCCGCGCGACCTGGGAGGCGTTCCGCGCGCACGGTCTGGATCGGTACCGCGAGTTGCGCGACCGGGCCGACCTGGCCGGCACCTCGCGGCTGTCGGTGCACCTGAAGTTCGGCGAGATCCACCCGCGCACGCTGCTCGCCGGCCGCGTCGACGAGACCTTCCGCGCCGAACTGGCCTGGCGCGAGTTCTACGCCGACGTGTTGTGGCACCACCCGGAGACCGCGCGGGAGTACCTGAACCGGGACATGGCCGGGATGCGCTACGACACCGGCCCGGACGCCGACGCGCTGTTCGACGCGTGGCGCGAGGGCCGGACCGGCTTCCCGTTCGTGGACGCCGGAATGCGGCAACTGCTCGCCGAGGGCTGGATGCACAATCGGGTACGGATGGTGGTCGCGTCCTTCCTGGTCAAGGACCTGCACCAGGAGTGGACCCGCGGCGCGGCACACTTCATGCGGCACCTGGTGGACGGCGACCCGGCCTCCAACAGCCACGGCTGGCAGTGGACGGCGGGCTGCGGCACCGACGCCTCGCCGTGGTTCCGGATCTTCAATCCGATCACCCAGGGCCGCCGGTTCGACCCCGACGGGGACTACGTTCGGCGCTACGTGCCCGAACTGCGTGCCGTCGCGGGCAAGGCGGTGCACGAGCCGTGGAGGATCGGCGTCCCGGGCTACCCCGATCCGATCGTCGAGCACGCCGAGGAAAGACGCGTCGCACTCGACCGCTACGAGGCGATCCGGCGGTAAGGTGCCGGATCCGCGTACGCACGGCGGATCCGAATACGAAGCTCCGAACGCACCGAAGGAAACGGGAGGACCGGGCATGGTCGAGCTGGGTGCGCGCTACCTCGACGCGGCGATCGGACTGCTGGAACGGCTGCGGGACGAAGAACTGCCCACCATCGACCGGGCCGCGGACCGCATCGCCGAGTCGCTGGCCGCCGGTGGCCGGCTCTTCGTGTTCGGCGGCGGCCACTCCGCGCTCGCCGCGCAGGACGTGGTCTACCGCGCGGGCGGCCTGATCCTGGCCAACCCGCTGATCGCCCCCGGCAACGAACTCTCCGTGCGCCCGATCACCGTCAGCACCGCGGTGGAAAAGCTCGCCGAGCTGGCCGGCCCGGTGCTGGACGGCGCGGGCCTGCGCAAGGGCGACGTGCTCGTGGTGATCTCGCTGTCCGGACGCAACGGGCTGCCCGTGGAGATGGCCCGGCGGGCGCGCGAGCGCGGCGCGCTCGTGGTCGGCGTCACATCGGTCGTGGCCAGCGAGGCCGAATCGCCCAGGCATCCGTCGGGTACCCGGGTCCTCGACAACTGCGACGTCGTGCTGGACACCGCCATCCCGCCGGGCGACGCCGCCCTCGAGGCGGATGGCGTACCGCAGCGGATCGGCCCGACCTCGGGCGTGGTGTGCTCCGCGGTGCTCCAGGCGCTCATGGTCGGCGTGATCGGCCACCTGGTCTCCCGGGGGATCGAACCCCCGGTGTTCATGTCCGCGAACGTCGAGGGCGGAGCCGCGTGGAACGAGCGGTTGCTGACCGAACACGCGGACCGGATCTTCTATCTGAGGTGAACCCGGCAGTGCATCCCAACGCACGGTCCCAATCTTCGGACCGGCAGGCCGCGGATCGGCGGACCCCGGACCGGCAGTCGTCGGCCGATCGGTCGTCCACGCCGACCGGGGCCGAGCAGGCGTCCGATCAGGCAGCCGACCCGGGGTCGGCCGAGTCGGCCGGCGTGCCCGACCCGCGCGCGGCCACGATCGTGGTCCCGGGCCGCTTCAACGGGCCGCCGGGCATCGGCAACGGCGGCTACCTGGCCGGTCTGCTGGCCGGCCGCGCGAGCGGCGGGACGGCCTCCGGGGTGACCGTGACGCTGCGCCGCGCGGTGCCGCTGGACCGACCGCTGGCGCTCGCGCACGACGCCGGCACGGGTGTGCTGACGCTGCACCAAGACGACGGGCCGATCGCCGAGGCGGTACCGGTCGACGCCGCGCTGCCGTTGCCCACGCCGATCGACCCGGTGACCCCCGCCGAGGCGGTCGAGGCGAGCCGGTCCTTCCCCGGGTTCGCGGCCTGGAACCCCTACACCGAGTGCTTCGTGTGCGGCACCGGACGGGCCGAGGGCGACGGCCTGCGGTTGTTCCCGGGCATGCTCACGGACCGGCCGGACACCAACGCATGCGTGTGGACCCCGCACGCCTCGCTGGTCGCGCCCGGAAGCGAGCAGGTCGGCCCCGAGTTCGTCTGGGCCGCGCTCGACTGCCCCGGCGGCTGGACCGGGATGGACCGGGACACCGCGCTGCTGCTCGGCCGGATGACCGCGCACGTGTACGCGCTGCCCTACCCGGACGAGCCGTGCGTCGTCCTCGGTCGCCGACTCGGCCGGGAGGGCCGCAAGGTGCGTACCGCGACGACGCTCTACGACGCCGAGGGCCGGGTGGCCGCACACGCCGAACAGGTGTGGATCGCCCCCCGCACCTGAGCCGCGTACCGCGCGCCGTTCGACCGGACCGCGCCGATCCGACCGGGTCGGCGCGGCCCGGTCGGGCCGACCCGTTCCGCAGCCCGGGCTGCTACGGCTGCGGGTCGCGGGCGTCGTAGCGCCAGAAGCCGCGCCACCGCAGCGACAGCGCGATCACCAGGATCACGCAGGCCAGTCCACCGCTGACCACGGAGATCCGCTCGGTGCTCAGCGCCGCCACCGACCCGGCCTCGAAGTCGCCGAGCCGGGGCCCGCCGGCGACCACCACGATGAACACGCCGGCCAGCCGCCCCCGCATCTCGTCCGGGGTCGCCACCTGCATGATCGTGTTGCGGAAGACCATGCCGATGGTGTCCGCGCAGCCGGCGAGGGCCAGCAGGATCAGGCCCAGCCACAGCGGGCCGCCCAGCCCGAACACCGCGATGCACGTGCCCCACGCGATCACCGCGAGCACGACCGCGCGCCCCTGCCGCTGCACCCGGCCCAGCCAGCCGGAGAACAACCCGCCCGCGAGCGAGCCCACCGCGGGCGCCGCGACCAGCAGGCCGACCGTGGTCGCCCCGCCGCCGTACAGCGTCGCGGCCATCGCCGGGAACAGCGCGCGCGGCATGCCGAACACCATCGCGACGATGTCGGTCAGGAACGTCATCCGGATGTTGGGCCTGCTCCGCAGAAAGCGCAGCCCCTCCAGCACCGAGGCCCGCCTGGGCCCGCCCTCGGTCCGGGTCGGCGGCATCGACGGCAGCCGCCACATCGCGTACAGCGCCGCGGAGAAGGCGATCGCATCGATCAGATAGGCGGCCTGGAAGCTCCACAGACCGATCACCAGGCCGCCGAGCATCGGCCCGATCGTCATCGCGAGCGCCATGGCTATCGAGTTCAGCGCGTTCGCGGCGGGCAGCCGCTCCACGGGCAGCAGCTTGGGGAGCATCGAGGTCCGCGCGGGGTTGTTCACCGCGAAGAACGCCGACTGCACCGCCACCGCCGCGTACAGCAGCCACACCTGGCCGAGATCGAGGAACGCCTGCGCGGCCAGCACGATCGACACCGCGGAGAGCCCGCTCGCGGTCACCAGGCCGACCAGTCGGCGATCCACGCTGTCCGCGATCGCACCGCCGAGCAGCCCGAACACGATCAGCGGCACCACCGAACACAGCCCCACCAGACCGACGGCGAAGTTGGACCCGGTCAGCGCGTACACCTGGATCGCCACGGCGACCGCGGTCATCTGCTGACCCAGCGAGGAGACCGAGTGGCCGAACCACAGACGACGGAAGTGGGGGAACTCGCGGAGCGGGGTCACGTCCGCGAGGACGGTCCGGGCGAGGTGCTTCGAGGCAGGGGGCACCCGCGCTATCCAATCCCAATGTCCCCTGCATCTATTCCTGATTTCGATGTGGGATCGGGCACCCCGAAAATGCGTTGCACCCGCCCTCGGGCCGATCTAACCTCACTGGCACACGGGAGAGGAGGTGGTCTGAAGTTGCATAGCATTCGGACGCGTGAGGTGGCTGCCCGCTAGCCGCCACTCCGGTTTACCGGCTCGGCAGGCCCCGTCGTGAGTGCACCGCGACGGACGCAGGCAGGCGGCCGGCAACACCAGGCAGACACCCGACCCGCAGGTCGCCGGGATCGTCCCCCGGCCTTCGTTCCACCTCACCGAGGTGGACGGAGAAGCGACCTGCGGGTCGCTGCTTTGCCGGGCGCCCACCCGCACGCCGAACCGGCCGCACGTGCTCACGGACTCAGTCGCTCGAACCGCCACCGGGTGCCCTCGCGGCCCTCGCGCAGGTAGCGCAGTCGGTCGTGCATCCGGTTCTCCCGCCCCTGCCAGAACTCCACGGCATCCGGCCGGACCCGATAGCCGCCCCAGAACTCCGGCACCGGGATGTCGTCGATGTCCGCGAACCCTGCCGCGGCCTCCGCGTAGCGCTTCTCCAACTGGTCCCGCCCGGACACCACGCTGGACTGCTCACTGGCCCAGGCCCCGATCCGCGAGCCGCGCGGCCGGGAGCGGAAGTACTCGGCGGTGGTCTCGCGCGACACCCGTTCGGCGGATCCGCTCACGATCACCTGGCGGGCGAGCGCGTGCCACGGGAAGAGCAGGCTCACCGCCGGGTTCGCGGTCAGTTCGGCGCCCTTGCGCGAGCCGTAGTTCGTATAGAAGACGAAGCCCTGCTCGTCGAACTCCTTGAGCAGCACCGTGCGCATGCTCGGCCGGCCGTCCGGCGTCGCGGTCGCGACCACCATCGCGTTCGGCTCGGGCAACTCGGCAGCGGCCACCTCGGCCAGCCACGCGGTGAACAACGGGAAGGGGGTCGGCGGCAGTGCGCAGACGTCGATGCCTTCGCCTCGGTACTGCCGGCGCATGGCGGCAAGCTCGGTGAACTCCACGGACAACGAGTACCACTCGGCGCCCGCCGCCGGCACGGTCACCCCCTACCGGATGATGCCGGGACGACCGAACCCGGCCGGTTTGTGCCGGACCTCACTCGCCCGGGCGTGTTCCGGCGTAGGTCGTCTCGATATCAAGAGATATCCTGACCGACGGACTTCGATCGGCCCATACCTTCAGGCGAGGCACCATCCCGGCCTCGCCCGGACCGAGCGGAACACCTCCCCGAACCACCGGCGGATCCCAGGTGCGGAGCATGATCGGCACCATGCGCCCCGGCCTCGTTCGGGGGAAGACACGGTGTGGTAGTGCGGGGTATGAAGGACCCGGCCACAAGTCAGTCGAGATCGCATGAGGAGCCGCCTGATGTCCGAGTTCGTACCCGGGCTCGAAGGAGTCATAGCGTTCGAGACGGAGATCGCCGAACCCGACAAGGAGGGTGGCGCGCTCCGGTACCGAGGTGTGGACATCGAGGACCTCGTCGGCCACGTCTCGTTCGGCAACGTCTGGGGCCTGCTGGTGGATGGGGCGTTCAACCCCGGCCTGCCACCGGCCGAACCGTTTCCGATCCCGATCCATTCGGGCGATGTCCGCGTGGACGTGCAGAGCGCGCTGGCCATGCTCGCTCCGGTGTGGGGTCTGAAACCGCTGCACGACATCGACGACGCCCAGGCGCGGGACGATCTCGCCCGGGCCGCCGTGATGGCGCTGTCGTACGTCGCCCAGTCGGCCCGCGGCCTGGAGAAGCCGATGGTGCCGCAGAGCGAGATCGACAAGGCGCAGACCATCGTCGAGCGCTTCATGATCCGCTGGCGCGGCGAGCCGGACCCGCAGCACGTCAAGGCGGTCGACGCCTACTGGACGTCTGCGGCCGAGCACGGCATGAACGCCTCGACGTTCACCGCGCGCGTGATCGCGGGCACCGGCGCCGACGTCGCGGCATGTCTGTCCGGCGCGGTCGGCGCGATGTCCGGCCCGCTGCACGGCGGTGCGCCCTCGCGCGTGCTGCACATGATCGAGGAGATCGAGCGCACCGGCGACGCCACGGCGTATGTCAAGGGCGTCCTCGACCGCGGCGAACGCCTGATGGGCTTCGGCCACCGGGTCTATCGTGCCGAGGACCCTCGCGCGCGCGTGCTGCGGCGCACGGCCAAGGAGCTCGGGGCGCCGCGCTACGAGGTGGCCGCGGCACTGGAGAAGGCGGCGTTGGAGGAGCTCCAGGCTCGACGTCCCGACCGGATCCTGGCCACCAACGTGGAGTTCTGGGCCGCGGTGATGCTGGACTTCGCCGAGGTGCCGGCCCACATGTTCACCTCGATGTTCACCTGCGCCCGGACCGCCGGGTGGAGTGCGCACATCCTGGAGCACAAGCGCACCTCGCGGCTGGTGCGCCCGGCCGCCCTGTATGTCGGCCCGGGCACCCGCCCGATCACCGAGGTCCCGGGCTACGACGACACGGTCCGCAACCTGAAGCACTGAGTTCTCGACGCTCGTCCGGAGCCCCGTTCCCCACAAGGGCGCGGGGTTCCGTCATGCCCGGCGCACGGTCGGGGTGGTCGGCGCACGGCCGTCGGTCTTTCGGGTCCGTCGGGTCCCGTTGCCGCGGGGTCGCTCAGGCACGGCCTTCCAGGATGGCCGCCTGCCGCTCGTCGTCGGCACGGGGGCAGGTGCCGCACAGGGCGTTCGGGTCGATGGTGTACCACAGGCAGCACACGCTCTGGGTGCGGTTGCGGTGGGTGCGGCCCTCGGTGCCGCGCAGGGTACGAAAGCCCGCTTCGCGCTTGAAGCGGCCGGTGTTCCCGGGGAGCAGTTCGCCCAGGTCGCGGACCGCGCGGTCGCCCTCGGCCGGGCCGAGCATGCGGCCGAGATACCAGACGGCGCTCACCAGCTCGTCCGCCACCATCCCCCACAACACCCGCTCGCCTCGGCGCAGGTGTGACCGGAACGCGCCGAGCAGTGGCTCCAGGTGCTCGGACACCGCGCGCAGCAGTTCGGCCCGCAGGGCGGCCTCGTCGGCCACCACGCGCGCGCCGGTCGCGCCCGCGTCCGGGTCGTCGGGCAGGCATGCGAAGGTGCCCGCGGTGACCGTGAAGGACCGGCCCGAGCGGTCGGAGTCGACGTCGATCCACACGTCGGCCAGGCCCACGAGCGGCACGCGGCGGTTCAGGAACCAGGGCCCGGCGAGCATCAGGCACGCGTACCAGGCGTAGCCGTGCAGGGCCCACATCGCGATCGCGTCGGCACGCGGTTCGACGTCGAGCGCCGCGGTGATCCGCCGGCGCTCGGCGGCCAGCAGGCCGGCGAGCACGTCGGGGTCGCTCGCCAGCCGCGCGGCGTGCAGCCGGTCCGCTCCCGGGCGTCCGGGCTCGACCGCGATCAGCGGGCACGCGGCACCGAGCGCACGGAAGGTCTCCGCGAACGCGGGGCACGGTACCGGTTGCCGAAGATCGAGCAACGTCATGATCCGAAGGTAAGGCTTGCCTAACCCGCTGTCCATATGGCGCACCCGAGAATGCGATCACACGCCCCGACCCCACTCCTGTGGGCGATGGCGCGACGGGGCGCGCGGTGTGGCCGCGCGCCCCTTACGGTTTCGGACTCGGGTTCGGATGTTGCGATATGCCCCGGGGCGCGGCCCGGGAGCCGGTTCAGGACCGGACCGACACCGGGACGTCGAGCACGTCGTCGTCGGGCCGTTCGCCGGCGTCCTCCAGGATGATGCGGCCCATCAGTTCGTAGCGTTCCGGGCTCCTCGCCTTCATGTACAGGGCCAGGGCGATGCCGCCGACGAAGACTCCGCCGACGATGTACGGCGTGAGCTTGAAGAGCAACGATCCGGACGCGGCGCCGGCGGCGGTCTCCATGTTCTGGAGCAGCAGGACCACCACCGCGATCATCGCGATGCCGCCCAGGAGCGGGGCCAGGAAGGTACGGAACCAGTGCGCCGTCTCCGGATGGTTCCCGCCCACGTGGAAGTAGCCGATGACGGCGAACGAGCACAGGGTCTGCACGATCAGGATCGCCATCGTGCCCAGGATCGCGAGCAGCGTGTAGAGGTGGATGTAGGGGTCCTGATCGGTGACCAGGAAGAGCAGCACGATGCCGGTGGCGATCACGCTCTGCACGAACGAGGCGAAGTACGGCGAGCCGTGCACCGGGTGGGTGTTGCCGAGCCTGCGCGAGATGAAGCCCTCGCGGCCGATCGCGTAGAGATAGCGCGAGGCGCACTGGTGGAAGGCCATGCCGCACGCGAACGAGCCGGTGATCAGCAGCCACTGGAACCAGTCGACCGCCCAGCCGCCGATGAACTCGCCGGTGGGGCCGAAGAAGACGTCCAGCGGGGTCGAACCGCTCGCGATCTCCTTCGACTTCTCCAGTCCGCTGCCGTCGATGGCCATCCAGGACACGAACACGTAGAACAGACCGACACCGATCACCGAGATCAGCGTGGCGCGCGGGATGACCTTCTTCGGATTGCGCGACTCCTCGCCGTACATGGCGGTGGACTCGAAGCCGACCCAGGACCAGAAGGCAAAGAACAGGCCGAGACCGGCAGCCCCCTCGAACGCGTTGGCCGGGTTGATCGGCGCGGTGGACAACCCGTCCGGGCCGCCGCCCTGGACCAGGACCGCGATCGCCATCGCGGCCAGCACCGCGATCTCCGCGACCAGCAGCACGCCGAGCAGGCGTGAGGTGAGGTGGATGTCGAAGTACGACAGCAGCGCGGTCACCGCGAGCATGCCCAACGCGTAGACGGCCCAGTTGAGGTCGACGCCGAACTGGGCGTTGACGGTGGTGTCCGCGAAGTAGGCGAAGATGCCGACGATGGAGGCCTCGAAGACCACGTACGCCAGCACCGCGAGCAGCCCGGAGGCCATCCCCACGACTCGGCCCAGGCCGTGCGAGATGTAGCCGTAGAAGGCGCCGGCCGAGGTGATGTGCTTGGCCATCGCGACGTAGCCGATGGAGAACACGCTCAGCACCAGGGTGGCGAAGAGGTAGCCGGCGGGTGCGCCGATGCCGTTGCCGAAGCCGACCGCGATCGGCAGGTTGCCGGTCATCGCGGTGATCGGCGCGGCGGTCGCGATCGCCATGAAGACGACCCCGACGAGCCCGACCGAATTCGCCTTAAGGCGCTGTACTTGGGGCTGGGCCTGGGGTTGGGCCTGCGATGTGGCCGTGGGGGTCTGCCCGTCACCGGAGTGGCTGGACATCCCACCTCCCTACCGTTCGTCGGGAAAGAACTGATGGCGAGTCAGCTTCGACCCACGGGCGACACCCCCACAATTGACAGGCTGTCATGGATCGGGCCGATTCGAGCCTTGCGCTGTCGGGACGGTGACGGGCGGTGCGGGACCATTCCCGCATCGCAACGTGCGCGGCCCGGATGCGCCACACGCGACCCGTGCCGAGCGCGTCGCGCCGGCGCCGCCCGCGCGCCGAACGCGCGGGTCTGCGAGTGGTGGGCGGGCGGACAACCCATAGGGTCGGGCGTCATGGATACCGCCACACCCGAACTGACCTACGGCGACATCAGGAACGCCGCCGAACGCATCGTGGGCCAGACCCAGCCGGTCACCATGATGCCGATCCACCCGTCACCGCACGTGTGGCTCGCGTTGGAGTACATCCAGCACACCGGGTCGTTCAAGGCACGCGGTGCCGCGAACTTCACCACCGCGCACATCGAGGCCGGCACCATGCCCGAGGCCGGCGTGGTGATCGCCTCCGGCGGCAACGCGGGCCTCGCCTGCGCCTGGGCGGCGCGCAGCGCGGGGGTGCGCTCGACGGTGTTCCTGCCGGAGACCGCGCCGCGGATCAAGGTCGAGCGGCTGCGGACGTACGGCGCGGACGTGCTGCTCGTCGGCCGCGAGTACGCCGACGCGCTGGAGGCGTCGCAGCGCTTCGCCCGGGAGACCGGCGCGCTGCTGTCGCACGCGTACGACAATCCGCTGATCGCGGCGGGCGCGGGCACGCTGGTGCCGGAGTTGCTCGCCGGTGTGCCCGGGAAACTGGACACGATCATCGTCTCGGTCGGCGGCGGCGGCCTGTTCGCGGGCGTGGCGACCGCCGCCGAGGAACACGGGATCCGCACGGTCGCGGTCGAACCGGAACACTGCCGGGCCCTGAACGCCGCGCTGGAGGCGGGCGAGGTCGTGGACGTACCGACCGACTCCGTCGCCGCCGACTCCCTGGGCGCGCGCCGGGTCTCCGCGACGGCCCTGGCCACGGCCCGACGCACCGGCGCCTTCTCGGTCCTGGTCTCCGACAAGGCCATCATCGAATCCCGCCAGGCGCTGTGGGACAACTTCCGCATCGTCGTCGAACACGCCGCCGCCACCGCCCTGGCCGCCCTCTCCACCGGCGCCTACACGCCCGCGGCCGGAGAGAAGGTCGCGGTCATACTGTGCGGCGCCAACACCGACCCGGGCGACCTGGTCTGACCGGGGAGTATCAAGCCCGGCGCCCCACGCCCGGCCCGTGCCACCCATGACGGGGGCATCCGCCGCCGGCCGGCCCCGATCCGCCGATCCCGACCGTCAGGGGCTCGCGGTTCCACGGCCGTTCTCGCGGTGGAGCCAACCCGAGATGTGCCAGCCGAGTTCGAGGAGAGCGGCGGCGACGAGCGCGATGCCGACCGCGGTGCCGTTGTTGCCCTGGTGTTGGGGGTAGAGGGCGAAGAAGTCGGCTACCGGGGGGACGTAGAGGGCGATCAGGAAGGTTGCCGCCATCGCCGCGATCAGGGCGATCTTCCACCACGTGTAGGGGCGGGCGACGATCGCCAGGATCCAGGTCGCGACCAGGAAGAGGGTGATGACGGCGGTGGTGCGGTCCTGGTCGAGGTTCGAGCCGTGGTTGAGGTGGGCCAACCAGTAGGACAGGAACGTGGCCAGTGCGGCGACCACGCCGCCGGGGATCGCGAAGCGCAGCACGCGCGGGACGAAGCCGGGCCGGGCGCGTTCGGCATTCGGGGCGAGGGCCAGGAAGAAGGCCGGTACGCCGATGGTGAGCGAGCCGATCAGGGTGAGGTGGCGGGGCAGGAACGGGAAGACCACGCCCGCGACGCCGGTGAGCAGTGACAGCAGCAGCGCGTACACGGTCTTGACCAGGAACAGGTTCGCGACCCGCTCGATGTTGCCGATCACCCTGCGGCCCTCGGCCACCACCGAGGGCAGCGTCGCGAAGCTGTTGTCCAGGAGCACGATCTGCGCGACCGCACGGCTGGCACCGCTGCCCGCGCCCATCGCGACGCCGATGTCGGCGTCCTTGAGCGCGAGCACGTCGTTGACGCCGTCGCCGGTCATCGCGACCGTGTGACCGCGGGCCTGGAGGGCCGCGACCATCGCGCGCTTCTGCTGCGGGGTGACCCGGCCGAAGACGGTGTTGTCCTCCAGCGCCTGGCCGAGTTCGGCTCGGTCCTCGGGCAACCGACGTGCGTCCACCGCGTGTTCGGCACCCGCGAGGCCCAGCTTGGCGGCCACCGCGCCGACCGAGAGCGCGTTGTCGCCGGAGATCACCTTGGTCGCCACGTCCTGACTCGCGAAGTAGCGCAGCGTCGCCGCGGCGTCCGGACGCAGCCGCTGTTGCAGCACCACCAGCGCGGCGGGATGGGCCCGACCGCCCGCCTCGTCCGTCAGCCCGTCGGCGGTCGCCAGCAGGAGCACCCGCAGGCCCCGGCCGCCCGGTTCGTCGACTCGGGCGAGTACCGGGTGACCCTCGGGCAGCAGCACGTCGGGCGCGCCGAGCAGCCATGTCCCGTGCCCGTCGAAGCTCGCGCCGCTCCACTTGCGGGCCGAGGAGAACGCGGCGACGTCGGTGACCGGCCAATCCGGCGGCGCAGGGTAGGCGTCCACGATCGCCTGGAGGCTCGCATTCGGCCGCGGGTCGGAGGTACCCAGTGCGCCCAGGGCCGCGTCGATCGGCAGCGTGTCGTCGAGCGGGCGCACCTCGGCCACGTCCATGCCGCCCTCGGTGAGCGTGCCGGTCTTGTCCAGGCAGACCACGTCGACCCGGGCCAGTCCCTCGATCGCGGGCAGTTCCTGGACCAGGCACTGCTTGCGGCCCAGCCGCACCACACCGACCGCGAAGGCGACCGAGGTGAGCAACATCAGGCCCTCGGGCACCATGGTGACCAGGCCCGCGACCATGCCGCGCAACGCGTTCGGCAGGCCGTCGTGGGTACGGAGCTGACTGATGATCAGCAGGATTCCCACCGGGATCATCAACCAGGTCACGTAGCTGAGGATCCGGTCCAGGCCCCGGCGCAGTTCCGAGTCGACCAGGGTGAAGCGGCCCGCCTCCTCGGCGAGTCGGGCGGCGTACGCGTCGCGGCCGACCTTGCCCGCGCGGAAGGCGCCGTTGCCGGCGGCCACGAAGCTGCCGGACATCACCTGGTCGCCGACCTTCTTGTGGACCGGATCGATCTCGCCGGTGAGCAGCGACTCGTCGAGTTCGAGTGCGTCCGCCTCCATCACCACACCGTCGACCAGGACCTGTTCGCCCGCGCCGAGTTCGCACACGTCGTCCAGGACCAGATCGCGCGCGGACAATTCGGCGGTGTGCCCGTCCCGGCGCACCCGCGGCTTGGCCTCGCCGACCACCGCCAGGGCGTCCAGGGTGCGCTTGGCGCGCAGCTCCTGGATGATGCCGATCGCCGTGTTGGCGACGATGACCAGGCCGAACAGGCCGTCCTGGATCGGGCCGACGATCAGGATCACCACGAACAACGTGCCGATGATCGCGTTGAACCTGGTGAAGACGTTGCCCCGGACGATCGCCGAGGTGCTGCGGCTGGACCGGGCCGGCACGTCGTTGACGCGGCCGTCCGCGACGCGTTCGGCGACCTCGGCGGTGGTCAGCCCGGTGATGGTGGCGGGGGCTTCGATCATGCCCTGAAGCTACGTCAGCGAATGTCGGATTTTGTGGCTATTCGCCATCAGTCGCGAGGATTGCTCGCACCGAGTGGCCGCCGCCCTGCTCAGTCCTCGTCGGCGCTTTGCAGTCGGCGGCAGTACCAGAGCCCGAACAGCCCGAGGCCCGACCCGGCCAGCGCACACCACGGCCACCAGCCCCGGTCGTCGTCCGCCAGCGTGTCGCGCATGAACCACGCGAGCACGAACAGCGCGAACCAGATCAGGCTGCCGACGGCGACGAGCCTGATGATGTTGCCCTCGTGCGGAGGCGGCGCGGGACGCATGCCGGTGTCCGCGTCGCGGGTCTCGGCGGGTCGGCGCTCGGCGGGTCGGTCCTCGGTGGACCGGCGCTCGACGGGCTCGGCCGGCTCGTCGACGACGGCGGCGAATTCGGCGGTCCCACCCATGAGCGCGGGATCGGTGGCCGGGTCGTAGGCACTCGCGCCGTAGCCGGCCGCGGGAGGCACCTCGGACGGGTACGACTCGCCCCCGCCGGGCGCCGGGTGGGCCGCGTAGCCGCCGGACTCGTACTCGGCGGGCTCGTACGCGTCCTGCGAGTACTGCGTCGGCTCGTGGTCCGCCTGCGCGTAGTCCCCCTGCGCGTAGTCCCCCTGCGCGTAGTCGGTCTGCGCGTGGTCCCCCTGCGCATGGTCGGTCTGCGCGTAGTCGGTCCGCGGATACGTCTGCGCTCCGTACGCCGCGTATTCGCCACTGCCGTACGGGCTCACGTCGTACTCGCCGCTGCCCGGGGAGCCCGCGTCGTACGCGTCCTCGACGTGCCCCGACGCCGGGTCCGCGGCCGCGCCCGGGTGCGGTGCGCCCGTGTCGTCCGGATCCGGCGAGGTGCGCCGTCGTTTCCCGCTCCCGTGCCTGCTCACGAAACCTAGGCTACTTGGCCGCCCGCACCGGCCCCGCGTGCGCCCCGACGAACGAACGCAGGGACCGGTTCCCGTTTTCGGTGTGGTGTCTGGCACCCTTTTCAGGGTCTCCCGGTACTTCGTCCCATCGTGCCGTGTGCGTGTCTCGACTACCCGTTCCCACGCTTCGAGGATTCCGCATGTCCCCCCAGGCCGCCGCCGCGACCACCCCCGAGGTCCCCGCCACGACGAGGAGCGGCCTCGACCGCTTCTTCAAGATCTCCGAGCGCGGTTCGTCGCCGCTGCGCGAGATACGCGGTGGTCTCGCCACGTTTTTTGCGATGGCCTACATCATCGTGCTGAACCCGATCATCCTCGGATCCGCGCACGACAAGTTCGGCAACCAGCTCTCCCAGCCGCAGCTGGTCACCGCCACCGTTCTGGTGGCCGCGGTGATGACCATCCTGATGGGCCTGATCGGCAACATGCCGCTCGCACTGGCCGCCGGGCTGGGCATCAATGCGATGGTCGCGTTCCAGATCGCGCCGCAGACCACGTGGGACGAGGCGATGGGCCTGGTCGTGCTGGAGGGCATCGGCCTGTTGATCCTGGCCGCCACCGGGCTGCGCGAGGCGATCATGAACGCCATCCCGCTGGTGCTCAAGCAGGCGATCGGGGTCGGCATCGGCCTGTTCGTGACCCTGGTCGGCCTGGTCAGCGCGGGTGTGGTGACCCGGGTGCCGGACAAGACGAACTCCACCGTGCCGGTCGCGCTCGGCAGTGGCGGCACGCTCCAGGGCTGGCCGGCCGTGGTCTTCTGCTTCGGCCTGGTGCTCACGTTCGTACTGGTCGTCCGCAAGGTGCCGGGCGCGATCCTGATCGGCATGGTCGCCTCGACCGTGCTCGCGGTGATCGTGCACCAGGCGGCCGGCCTGGACAAGGCGACCTGGGGCCTGACCGCCCCCGAGGCGAACGGTGTCGTGGACACCCCCGACTTCGGACTGATCGGCGACGTGGACCTGTTCGGCGCGTTCGGCCGGGTGGGCTTCATCACCGCGTCGCTGCTGATCTTCACGCTGCTGCTGTCGAACTTCTTCGACGGCATGGGCACCATCATCGGGGTCAGCCGCGAGGCCGGACTGCTCGACGAGCAGGGCAAGGTGCCGAACCTGGGCCGCATCCTCACCGTCGAATCGGTCGGCGCGATCGCCGGCGGCGGCACCTCGGCGTCCTCCAACACGGTCTTCGTCGAATCCACGGCGGGCGTCGGCGAAGGCGCCCGGACCGGGCTCGCCAATCTGGTCACCGGCGGCCTGTTCGCGCTCGCGCTGCTGTTCACGCCGCTGGCGAAGCTGGTGCCGGCGCAGGCCGCCACTCCCGCGCTGGTCGTGGTCGGCGCGTTGATGATGACGCAGGTCAAGCACATCGAGTGGGACGACATGACGGTCGCCGCGCCGGCGTTCGTGACGATCGCGCTGATGCCCTTCACGTACAGCATCACCACCGGGATCGGCGCGGGCTTCATCCTGTACGTGGTGCTGCGCACGGCGGTCGGCAGGGCTCGGGAGATCCCGCTGTTGTTGTGGATCGTGTCCGCGCTGTTCGTGGTGCACTTCGCGATCGACCCGATCGAGCAGGTGCTGGGCGTCAAGTAGCGCCGGGAGCGTGAGATGCCGGGTCGCCGTCGGGGGTGCGCATCTCCGTCGGGCCCGGGTGCGGCAGGCAGGTCACCGGCCCGATCGCGGCCCGGCGGCGGCCCCGGGAATATCCCCCGCGGGCAAACCATTGGAAGTTAGCGAGAGTAAAGAGTTAAGCTAACAACGTGTCCCCGTCCGAACCCGACCGTGCCACGGTGGCCGCCCTCCGTGCCTCGGTGCTGAAGCTCTCCCGTCGCCTGCGCAACCAGCGGGCCGACGAGACGCTGAGCCCCACCCAGCTCTCGGTGCTGACCGTGCTCGTCGTGCGCGGCGCCATGACCCCGGGCGAACTCGCCCGGCAGGAAAAGGTGCAGCCGCCGTCGATGACGCGGGTGATCGCCGGCCTGGAGGAGCGCGGCCTGGTGCGGCGCGAGCCGCACCCCGACGACCGCAGGCAGGTCGTGGTCTCCGCGACCGAGCCCGCCGCCGCCGTGGTGGAGGAGAACCGCAGGCTGGGCAACGCCTGGCTGGCGGAACACCTGTCCCGGCTCACGCCCGAGGAGAACGAGGCGTTGCGCGCGGCCCTGCCGGTGCTGGAGAAGTTGGCGCAGGCCTAGGCCGGCGCGGGAGCCCGCGTCGCGGTTCGGTTCGGGGACGGATGTTCATCCGGCCTCGGCCGACCGTACGACGAAAGGGGAGCCCGTGGCGGCGACAGCCGGCACCTTCTCATCACTACGAAACCGCAACTTCCGGCTGTTTGCCGCCGGGCAGACGGTGTCCAATACGGGCACCTGGATGCAACGCATCGCCCAGGACTGGCTCGTGCTCAAGCTCACCGGCAGCGCCACCGCGCTCGGGGTGACCACCGGTCTGCAATTCCTGCCCATGCTGCTGTTCGGCCTGTGGGGCGGCGTGATCGCCGACCGCTACCGCAAGCGCCTGCTGTTGATCGGTACGCAGACCGTGATGGGTCTGCTCGCCGCCGTGATGGCGGTCCTGGTGTTGAGCGATGCCGTCCAGGTGTGGCACGTGTGGCTGCTGGCGTTCGGCCTGGGCATGGCCACCGCGGTGGACAATCCCGCACGGCAGGCGTTCGTGATCGAGATGGTCGGCCGCAAGGACCTGGCCAACGCGGTCAGCCTGAACTCGGCCAACTTCCAGCTGGCCCGGATCGTCGGCCCCGCGGTCGGCGGCCTGCTGATCACCGCGATCGGCACCGGGTGGGTGTTCGCGGTCAACGCGGTCTCCTACATCGCGGTGCTGCTCGGCCTGCTGGCCATGCGCGAGTCCGAACTGCGCACGATGCCGGTGGTGGCACGCGAGAAGGGCCAACTGCGCGAGGGGCTGCGCTATGTGCGCGGCCGTCCCGACCTGCTCGTGGCGATCGCCCTGGTCGGCTTCATCGGCACCTTTGGCTACAACTTCGCGGTCACCCTCGCGACCTTCTCCAACGACGTCTTCCACGCCGGGCCCGGCTCGTTCGGGCTGCTCAACACGGTGTTCGCGGTCGGCTCGCTGGCGGGTGCCCTGTTCGCGGCCAAGCGCGGCCGGACCCGGCTGCGGGTGCTGGTCGGCGCCGCGATCGTGTTCGGGCTGCTGGAGACGATCGCCGCGCTGATGCCCGGCTACTGGAGCTTCGCGCTGCTGCTCGTGCCGATCGGGATCGCCGGGCTGACCTTCAACACCGCGGCCAACTCGACCGTGCAGCTCGGCAGCGACCCGGCGATGCGCGGCCGGGTGATGGGCATCTACATGCTCGTGTTCATGGGCGGCACCCCGCTGGGCGGCCCGCTGACGGGGTGGCTGGCGGAGAGCTTCGGGCCGCGTACCGGGCTGCTCGTGGGCGGCTTGATCTCGCTGGCCGCGGCGCTCGTGGTCGGTGTGCTGCTCGCCCGGCACGCCGGGGTCCGACTGCGGCCGGGCTCGGTGGTGCGCGCGATGCGGCCGGCGACGCCCGCCGTCTCGGCGACACGGTCGGAGTTCGGTAATCCCGTGGTCAAGATCTGACACAGCGTCAGCACTGGTGTGCGATAGACCCTTTCTTGACGCGGGATTCACGCCCTGGGGTGACGCAGACCATCGACACGTCACCCGAAACGCTGGAATCCTCGACGAATGGACTACGTGCGGTTCCAGCACCTGTTCCAGGCGGAGGGTCTCCGCTTGGGCCAGGCGGCCGTCACGGACATGGACGCGCCGGTACCGTCCTGTCCCGGTTGGACGGTCGCCGACGTCGTACGACATTCCGTGCTCATGTACACCGGCGCCGCCGGGCAACTACGCCCAAAGCAGCGCCCGGTCACGCCCAACGCGCGCCCGGGCGCAGGCAGTGCGCACCCGGTCACGAACAGCACGACCAAGGGGGATCTGCTCGACACCTACAACCGGGCGCACGCGGCGCTCGTGACCGAAATGGCCCGACGGGACCCGCTCGACCCGATCGAGGGCGAGGCCCTCGACCCCGGCGTCGCCGACGGCGTGGACGGCGACGGGCCCGACCCGGGCACCGCCGGCTTCCTGGTCCGCCGGATGGCGCGCGAGGCCGCGGTGCACCGCGCCGACATCGAGATGGCCGTCGGCACCCCGGGACCGCTGGACGCCCAGCAGGCCCTGGACGGCATCGACGAGGTGCTGGGTGTACTGCTCCCGGCGCACTACGACGGCGGCACGCGCGACGGCGCGAGCGGGCGCACCATCGGCGTGCACAGCAACCGGCACCACTGGCGGCTGACCATGCAGCGCTCCGGCGTGACGATGTCCCGCGACCGCGGGTTCGCCGACGCGGCGGTCAGCGGCGAGCCCGCCGAACTGCTGCTCTACCTGTGGGGTCGACGCCCCGGCACGGTCGTCTCGCAGACCGGCGACCGCAGCGTGCTCACCGCCTTCCGCCGCCGCCTGGCGGCCTCGATGGTGTGACCCGCGAGGGCGGGCGCCCGGCCGGGATTCGGCCGCGCGCCCGCGCCGCGTAGGCTCTGGGGCGTGAATCCCCGCACCAGAACCCGCGTCGTCACGGCCACTCTGGCCCTCCTGCTCATCGCCGTGATCATCGGCGCCTTGATGCGCTAGGCCGTGTCCGGTGGATCCTGGTGGATGAGGTCGCGTCGTCCGGTGCCGTGGCTCGGCGTGCCGGCGAAGCGGCCGCATGGTGGTTCCATTCGGCTGTTTCTCCGGTGCGGCGAGACGAGCGCAGCGAGGAGCCCGCGAAGGGCGGATGCCAGGCGGCGCGGCCCCACCAGGATCCACCTGACACGGCCTAGGGCCGGAGCGGCACCCGAACCGGCGCGCGCGACCGCGCACTCCCGGCACACGGGATCGGCGGGGCGGATCCGCGCGGACGCCGCCGTGCGGTCAGTGCGGATTGCCCGCCGAGCGGGCCGCGAGAGCTCGGTCCGTGGCGATCCGCACCAGCGTCGCGTTGCCCGACACCCGGCGGCCCTCCGGGTCCAGCAGGGTGTCCTCCAGGCCGATCCGGGTGTCCAGACCGGCCGCGATGGCCGCGTCCAGGACCGGCCACGCGGACTCGTTCGCGCCGTGCAGCAGGCGCGGCACCGCGATGTCGTGCCGGTCGAGCACCGCCAGGATGCGGCCCGCCTCGTCCAGCGCCTCCCCCACATCGGCGCGTTCGACCTCGATCAGGATCCGGGTGCACACCGCGGCCAGGTCCCGTTCGACCAGCAGTTCCGCGTCCGCCTCGGTCCACACCCCCGCCTCGACTCCCACACCCAGGTGCGCGAGCACGTACGCGAGGTCGACCGAGCCCTCCTCGGACAGGTTGACCGACGCCAGGTCGGGCAGCACCGTCCAGGCGCGCACCGCGGCCAGCCGGGCCGCGGCGTCGGGCTCGATCCAGGCGCCCGTGCTCACCCCGATCGGCACCCCCGGCGCCGCCCCGCGAATCGCCCGGACCACCGGCGCGATCACGTCCGGCGCCAGGCTCTCCCGGCCGCCGCGACCGCGCGGGTGCACGTGCACGATGGACGCCCCCGCGGCCACCGCGGCGCGGCTGTCCGCCGCGATCTGCGCCGGCGTCAGCGGGAGCGCCGGGTGCTCCTCGGGGCGCCGTGTGCCGTTCAGACATGCCTTGATCAGTGTCATGGAAGACTCCGAATGCCGACGCCCACGAACTCCCATCCCATCCCCGATGCACGGCAAACCGCAATGCATTCGACCGACCTGTCGCAAAGTGGTCCCCGACTCGGCGGCGATCGGGGTCGGGCCGGCAGGGTGGACCCATGACAGGACGGGACGGGTGAAGCGGGTGGGACGGGGGCGGATGCGCGGCTTCGGCGCCCTGACGGCGGCAGTGGCCCTGGTGGTGGCGGTACCGGCGTCGGCGGTGGCCGACGCGGACGTGTTGTTCACCATCAAGGACGAGCGGATCACCGAGTCCAGCGGCCTGGTGGCCAGCGCGCTGCACCCGGACGTCTACTGGACGCACAACGACAGCTCGGACGCGCCCAAGGTCTACGCGATCGGCAAGGACGGCACCACGAAGGCGACCATCACGCTGGCCGGCGTGGATGCCCGGGACTGGGAAGCGATCACCATCGGCAAGGACGACGCGGGCAAACCGGCGGTCTTCGTCGGCGACATCGGCGACAACCTGCACGGCAAGTGGCCCGAAGTGTGGATCTACCGCTTCGCCGAACCCGCGACGCTCGCCGACGCGACGGTCAAGGCGACCAAATTCCGGGTGAAGTACGACAACGGTCCGCGCGATGCCGAGGCGCTGCTGATGGACCCGCGCACGAACAGGCTCTACATCGCGAGCAAGGAGGGCGAGGGCGGCCTGTACGAACAGCCCGAACAGCTCTCCCCGACCGGGATCAACACGTTCAAGCGGATCGCCGCCGGCGGCCCGACGGTGACCGACGGCGCGTTCGCGCCGGACGGCTCCCGGTTCGTGCTGCGCGGCTACTTCTCCGCCACCGTGTTCGCCGCGCCCGGCAAGGAGTTGGCCGGGGTCGGCGTGCCGATCCAGCGCCAGGGCGAGTCGGTCGCGTGGAGCCGGGACGGCAGGGAGTTGTTGTTCGGCAGCGAGGGCAAGGGCAGCCAGGTCCGCCGGGTCGAACTCAAGGGCGACAACCGCCCGGACCTGGTGCGCAACGCGCCCGGCGGCGGTACGTCCGGATCCGGGTCGGACGGCGGCGGTTCCGCGGACCCGACCACGTCCGCCGGTGACGAGGGCGACGGCGAGTCCACCACGGACAAGGCCAAGACCTACGGCGCGGGGCTGCTGGCCGTGGCCGGCCTGGTGGTGCTGTTCTTCGCGTATCGCCGGCTCGGCGGCCGAAACCGGAACTGACCGACGACGGGACCGCCGACGACCCCGCAAGGGATGCCGAAGGGCCGCCTTCTCTACGCCGGTCGCCGCACTCGTGCCGAAGGGCCGCCTTCCCGAGGCCGGTTCGGCGCACGCGCGCCGAAGGGCCGCCGCCCCGGGACCGGTTCGGTCCGGAGCGGCGGCCCGTCAGGCGTTGCGGACGTGGGTCAGAGCTGCTCGATCACGTAGTCGACGCACGCGGTCAGCGCCTCGACGTCGGCCGGCTCGACGGCCGGGAACATCGCCACCCGGAGCTGGTTGCGGCCCAGCTTGCGGTAGGGCTCGGTGTCCACGATGCCGTTCGCGCGCAGCACCTTGGCCACCGCGGACGCATCCACCGAGTCGGCGAAGTCGATCGTGCCGACCACCTGCGAGCGGGCCGCCGGGTCGGCCACGAACGGGCTCGCGTAGGCGGACTTCTCGGCCCACCCGTACAGCCGGCTCGACGAGTCGGCGGTGCGCGCGACGGCCCAGTCCAGGCCGCCCTGCCCGTTGATCCAGTCGAGCTGGTCGGCGAGCAGGAACAGCGTGCTCAGCGCCGGCGTGTTGTACGTCTGGTCCTTGACCGAGTTGTCGATCGCGGTGGCCAGGTCGAAGAACGGCGGGATGTAGCGGTCCGACGCGGCGATCCGCTGCGCCCGCTCCAACGCGGCCGGCGAGAACGCCGCGAGCCACAGACCGCCGTCGGCGGCGAAGTTCTTCTGCGGCGCGAAGTAGTACACGTCGGTCTCGGCCGCGTCCACCGGCAGCCCGCCCGCCGCGGAGGTCGCGTCGACCAGCACCAGCGAGCCCACGTCGCCGCCGGCCGGGCGGGCGATCGGCATGGCGACACCGGTCGAGGTCTCGTTGTGGGTCAGGGCGTACACGTCCACGCCCGCCTCGGCCTGCGGCAGCGGGTGCGTGCCGGGCTCCGACTTGATCACCGTCGGCTCGTCCAGCCACGGCGCGGCCTTGACCGACGTGGCGAACTTGGAGGAGAACTCGCCGAACGACAGGTGCTGGGACTTGCGCTCGACCAGGCCGAACGCGGCGATGTCCCAGAAGGCGGTGGCACCGCCGTTGCCCAGGACCACCTCGTAGCCCTCGGGCAGGGAGAACAGGCTGCCGACACCTTCGCGAACCCGGCGCACCAGGTTCTTCACCGGCGCCTGCCGGTGGGAGGTGCCCAGGAGAGAGGTACCGGTCGCCGCGAGGGCGGCGAGCGCCTCGGGACGTACCTTGGACGGACCCGAACCGAACCGGCCGTCGGCGGGCATGAGCGCTGCGGGAATCTGGATCTCGGCCACGCGGAGAGCGTAGTCGTGTCCGTTTCGTGGGTGATGTGTATTCCGCACAATGAGACGATCGTGGCCGGCATGTGGCGGGAGGCGTCTCGGCGGGTGGACGGAACGCGACCGGGCCGGTGCTTCGTGCTCGGCCCGACGGACGGTAGGGGCCCGGGTCCGGAGCCCGGCGAGCGGGCGTGTTCGGCTCGGCCGGCGGGGCACGACGGATGAGGATGACGCGGTGACGGCACAGCTCGGGGACCTGGAAGGCGCGCTGCGGGCGCGGGTGCGCGGCGAGGTCCGGTTCGACCCGCAGGCCCGCGCGCTGTACTCGATGGACGCCTCCAACCACCGTCGGGTGCCACCCGGGGTGGTCGCGCCGCTGGACGCCGAGGACGTGCTCGCGGCGCTCGCGGTGTGCCACGAGCTGGGCGCGCCGGTGACCGTGCGCGGCGGCGGCACCAGCATCGCCGGGCAGGCCACCGGCAACGGCGTGGTGCTCGACCTGGCCCGGCACCTGAACCGGATCCGCCACGTGGACCCGGCGACCCGGATCGCGCATGTCGAGCCCGGCGTGGTGCTCGACGACCTGCGCCGGGAGGCCGGCCGGCACGGACTCACCTTCGGCCCGGACCCGTCCACCCACAGCCGCTGCACACTCGGCGGCATGATCGGCAACGACGCGTGCGGGTCGCACTCGGTCGCGTGGGGCCGGACGAGCGCCAACGTCGAATGGCTCGACATCGCGACCGTCGACGGCACCCGGATGCGGGTCGGCCGCGATCAGCCGGTGCCCACGACGGGCCGCGCCGCCGAGATCCACGCCGCGCTCGCCGAGCTCGCGGACGCCAACCTGGCGCTGATCCGGCGGGGCTTTCCCGCCCTGCCGCGCCGGGTCTCCGGCTATGCCCTGGACCGGCTGCTGCCCGAGCACGGGCGCGACCTGGCCCGGGCCCTGGTCGGCACCGAGGGCACGTGCGTCGTGGTGCTCGGGGCCGGTCTGCGCCTGGTCGAGGCGCCCAGGGCCCGCGTCCTGGCCGTGCTGGGCTTTTCGGACGACTTCGCCGCGGCGGATGCGGCACCCGGTCTGCTGCCGCACGGTCCGCTGACCGTGGAGAGCCTGAGCGCGGGCCTGGTCGCGTTGGCCGCATCCGCACGCGACGTCGAACTGCCGCCCGGCGCCGCCTGGTTGTTCGTCGAGGTCGGCGGGGGCTCGGTCGCCGAGGCGACGGCGCGGGCACACGCGCTGGCCGGCTCCGGACCGGCGCGAGTGGTCACCGATCCGGCGGGGCAGCGGGCGCTGTGGCGGATCCGCGAGGAGGCGTCCGGCACCGCAACCCGGATGGCGGACGGCTCGGAGGCGTGGCCGGGCTGGGAGGACACCGCCGTGCCGCCCGAGCGGCTCGGAGCGTACCTGCGCGCGTTGGCCGAGTTGATGGCGCGGCACGAGCTACGCGGACTGCCGTACGGCCATTTCGGCGAGGGCTGTGTACACATCCGGATCGACTTCGACCTGCTCACCACCCGCGGCGTCGCGGCGTTTCGGGCCTTCTCGTCCGACCTGGCGGATCTGGTGGTCGCGCACGGCGGCTCGCTGTCCGGGGAACACGGCGACGGACAGGCCCGGGCCGAGTTCCTGCCCCGGATGTACGGACCGGAGATCGTCGAACTGTTCGGCGCCTTCAAGGCGATCTGGGATCCGGCCGGGTTGCTGAACCCGGGCATCCTGGTTCGTCCACACCCCGTGGACGACAATCTGCGTTTCACCGGGATGCGCACGCCCGTGCCGGTGGAGTTCGGCTATCCGGCCGACGGCGGCGACTTCGCCGCCGCGGTGCGGCGCTGCGTGGGAGTGGGCAAGTGCCGCGAGACGGCGGACACCTCCTCGGGCGGCGTGATGTGCCCGTCGTACCGGGTCACCGGCGAGGAGGCGCACTCGACGCGCGGGCGGGCCCGGCTGCTGCACGAGATGCTGATCGGCGACGTGATCACCGACGGCTGGCGCTCCACCGAGGTCCGCGACGCGCTCGACCTGTGCCTGTCCTGCAAGGGTTGCCGCAGCGACTGTCCGGTGGACGTGGACATGGCCACCTACAAGGCCGAGTTCCTGCACCACCACTATCGGGGTCGGCTGCGGCCCGCGGCGCACTACGCGCTGGGCAACCTGCCGCTGTGGGCTCGCGCGGTGGGCGCCGTGCCGGGCCTGGCGGGGCTGGCCAACGCGGCGGCGGGGGTGCCGGCGCTGCGGCGAGCCGCGCTCGGCCTGGCCGGACTCGATCGCACTCGGGAGATCCCGCCGTTCGCCTCCGAGCCGTTCACCCGCTGGTGGCGCGATCGGCCGCGTGTGGAGGGGGGTTCGCGCCGTCGGGTGGTGCTGTGGCCGGACACCTTCACCAACCGGTTCCGGCCCGAGGTCGGCCGCGCGGCGGTCGAGGTGCTGGAGGCCGCCGGGCTGGAGGTGGTGGTGCCGCCCGGGTCGGTGTGTTGCGGCCTGACCTGGGTCTCGACCGGGCAACTGGGCGTCGCGCGCCGGGTGATGACCCGTACCGTGCGCATCCTGCGGCCGGCGATCGAGGCCGGGCTGCCGATCGTGGGCCTGGAACCCTCCTGCGCGGCGGCGCTGCGCACCGACGTACCCGAGTTGCTCGGCCGGGCGGCGGACGGCCTCGCGGACTCGGTCAGGACGTTCGCCCAGGCCCTGGAGGAGTACGCGCCGCACTGGTCGCCGCCGGTGCTCGATCGTGAGGTGACCGGCCAACTGCACTGCCACCAGCATGCGGTCCTGGGCGACGCGGCCGACCGCCGGTTGCGCACCCGGGCCGGGTTGACCGGCGAACTCGCGGGCGGCTGCTGCGGGTTGGCCGGCAACTTCGGCTACGAGGCGGCGCACGGCGAGGTGTCGCGCGCGGTCGCCGCGGACCGGTTGCTGCCGGCGCTGGAAGCCGCCGGGCCGGACGCGGTGACGCTGGCCGACGGCTTCAGCTGCCGCACCCAGATCACCCACGTGAGCGATCACCGCCCGGTACACCTGGCCGAACTCCTGGCCGCCGGATTGCCCGGGCGGGCCGGTCACCCGGGTGCGCGCGGCGGGGAATAGCCGGCGGGCGATCGGGGATTGGCTCCGGATATGACCGACACACCGTTCAACCCGCGCACGCTGCTCGCGGAGAGCCGGCTCGGCGTCCTGGCCACGATCAAGTCGGACGGCCGCCCCCAGCTTTCCCCCGTGATGCCGTACTACGACCCCGAGGCGGGTCTCCTGTACGTCTCGATGACCCAGGGCCGCGCCAAGACGGCGAACCTGCGCCGCGACCCCCGCGCCGCGCTGGAGGTGACCGGCCCCGACGGCCGCTCCTGGGCCACCGCCGAGGGCACGGTGACCCTGACCGGTCCGGGCACCGACCCCGACGGCCCGGAGGTCGAGGCGCTGGTCGCCTACTACCGGCGCGCCGCCGGGGAGCACCCGGACTGGGCCGAATACCGCGCGGCGATGGTGAGCGACCGCCGGGTGCTGATGACGATGACGGTCGACCACGTGTACGGCGCCGACCTGCGCTGAGGACGCGACGGGCGGACTGCGTACCCCGGCCCGCTCGCTCGTCGCACCGGCACGTTCCCCGCGTGGGAGCTGAGGCCGGCGAGCCGCCCGAGTCCGCCTCGGGCCGGGCGGCTCGCCGGACTCACACCCCGTCGAAGTCGCGTTCCGTCGCGAAGTGGTCCGCGTTCTCCGGGTGGGTGAGGAGTTGTTCCACCTCGAAGCGGCGGTGCCACTCGCCGGCCGCCCAGGCCAGGCCGCGGGCGACGCCCTCGAACGTGGTGGCGTGCACTCGACCGTCGATGTAGCGCCAGTCCGCGTCGAGTTCGGTCCCGTTCGGGCCGGAGACGATCAGTTCCTCGTGCTCGAAGTACTCCTTCGGCGCGTCCGGCATCGCCGCCAGCACGTCGTCCGGCACCTCGTGCAGCGTGCCCTCGGAGAGCACCTTGCCCGGGATCGTCTCGGACAGCAGCGGTACGTCGAGCAGGTCGGCCAGCGCCTCCGCGCGGTCCGGGCGCACCGGCAGCACCACGTGCGCCGCGTCGTCCGCGACCAACGCCGCCAGGTCCGGCGCGTCGCCCACCAGCGCGTCCGCCACGTCGGCCACGGTCATCCGCCCACCCGAGACGCCGCGCAGTTCGGTCGGCGCGGACAACCGCTCCGGTGCGACGTCGGCGAGCGCGGTGTACAGCGCCCGCAACTGATCGCGCGTCACGGGCCGCTCCGGGTCCGCCAGGCGCTCCAGGAGTTCGTCCGGGCCGTCCGGGTCGGCCAGCAGCGCCGAGAGCGTCGTACGCACGCCCAGAGCGGTCAGGAAGACCGGGTCCAGGCTCGCCCGCACCTCGTCGTAGAGCCCGTGCAGCAGCCGGTCCCCGTCGGCGGCGAGCAGACCCGCCGGCCGCCGGCCGTCCAGCACCGGGTGCCCGCGCAGCCACCACGCCGTGTACGAGGGCACCCGGGCGGTGCCGCCGTCCGGCAGCAGGGCGTGCGCCGGCTCGATCACCGCGGTGCGCAGCGGCGGCGTGGCGATCACCTCCAGCGCCTCGTCCCACGCGTCGTCCGCGACCAGGTCCAGGTCGCGCACCGCGACGAAGGTCGCCAACACCGGCGGCACGCCCTGGTCGGGCATGTGGTCGAGCACGTCGTCCAGCCAGTCGTCCTCGGCGTCCAGGTCGTGGTCGCAGCCGTCGTGGTCCAAGACCACGTCGTCCTCCTGGACCAGGCCGAAGGTGCCGAGCACGCCGACCGCCTCCAGCACGTCCTCGCCCCAGCGCTCGACCAGGTCCGGGTAGACGACGCCGAGCGCGCCCGGCTCGACCACCGCGGCGATCCGGCTGCCGGGCAGCATCAGTTCGCCGGCCGGGACCGCGTCGCCGTCCACGTCCGGCAACAGCAGCGCGGACAGCCAGGGCTCGTCGCCGGGGCCGATCCGGGCGGCCCGGACCAGTTCCAGGATCGCCTCGGCGATGTCGTCGCCGTCCTCGCTCTCGACGACCGCCGCCCGCACCGCCGGGTCCGCGAGCACCGCGCGCGGGGTGGCCCGGACCGCGCCCAGCCGCTCCAGGAGCGGGTGGGTCGCCTCCGGGTGGGCCACCCGCAGCCGGAGCACGTCGAGCGCGGCCAGGTCGGGGCTGTCCGGACAGGGCAGCAGGATCCCGCGCGGCCCGCGCACGATCCGGCCGTCCGCCAGCGGCACCGGCAGGGCGCCCAGCGCGTCCCGGGCCGCCGGGTCGAACGCGTCGTACAGGGCCCGCCACCAGGCCGGGTCCCGGTCCATGCCGGCCAACTGGTCGACCACCTCGGCCAGCGGCAGCCGGCGCACCCCCAGCACCCGCAGTGCCGCGCTGCGGTCCAGCCCGGCGGGCAGCAGCCCGGCCACCACCGGCGCGAGCGCGTCCACCAGGCCCGGGCTCGCGGTCTCGATCAGCACCGCGTCGCGCGGGCGCAGCAGGTCGCGGTCGCGCGCGGCGGTGCCGCGGTCGAGCAGCAGCGCGTCCGGATCGTCCGGCTCGGCCTCGGAGGCGGGCGCGGCGGCGGGCAGGAACGCGGTGTCGGCGAGCCGGCTCAGCACCCGGTGGCGCAGCAGTCCGTCCAGTTCGCCCTCGGCGGTCGGTCCGGGCACCAGGCTCAGGATGCCGGTGGTCGTGGTCGGCCAGGTGGCCAGCAGCGTGGCGTAGGTCTCGGCGGCGCGCTCGATCAGGAAGTCGCGCAGCGGGCCGGGCGCGGTGTGCCGGCGGGTCGGGTCGAGCGGGAAGGAGGCGACGAGCAGCGCGGGCAACCCGAGCGGCTCGTCCGTGGGTGTGGGGGCGTGCACCACGGCCCGTACGCTCGGCCGGCGCGGCTGGTCGGCGGCGTCCAGCGGGACCGCCCACAACACCGACCACGCGGCCCGGCGGCGCTCCTCGGTGGGCCGGTCGGCGAGCAGCTCGGGCTCCAGCGCGCCGCCGTCCTCGCCGACCCGCCAGCGGGTCTCCACGCCGTTGTCGGCCACCACGAGGGCACCGCCGTCGGCCCGGCAGGTCAGCGTGCGCACGCCGTCCGGGGTCTCGATCACGATCTCGGCGATCCGGCGCAGGGTGAGCAGCAGCGCGTCGTCGATCTCGGCGAGCAGCCGGCCGGCCAGGTCCGCGGCGGCGCCGTCGCGCAGCGGCAGCACGACGCAGGTGTCGTAGTCCTCGGGCGGGGTGCCCTCGGCCGGCATCGGCAACCGCAGCACCGGCACACCGCCGTCGCGCCGGGCCAGTTCGTCGGTCAGCCCGGCGTTGCCTCGGGCCGCGTCGGCGACCAGGTCGCGGGCCTCCTGGAGGGACCAGCGCACGCCGCCGGTGCGCGAGAGCACGCACGGCTCGTCGGTGACCGCGAGCACGGCGGCGAAGCCGACCCCGAACCGGCCGACCGCCTCGGGCCCGTCGTCGCGCTTGGCGGAGGCCCGCAGCGTGGACAGCGCCTCGACGCCCTGCGCGTGCAGCGGGTCGCCGGTGTTGGCCGCGACCAGGACGCCGTCGCGCAGGGTCAGCCGCAGCCGGCCCGGCACGCCCGCCCGGGCCGCCGCGTCGGCGGCGTTCTGCGCGAGTTCGACCACCAGGCGGTCGCGGTAGCCGCCGAGGGCGAGTTCCTCCTCGGCGTTCGCGTCCTCCCGGAAACGCGCGGGCGACGCGGCCCACGCGTCCAGTACGGCTCGCCGAAGCGAAGCGGTGCCAAAGCGGTCCTCGATGCCCATGCCGTGCGCCGTCCCTCGTTCGCGGATGTGGCCGGAACCCTATTGCGTTTCCGGGCACACGGCTTCCCGGTGATCCCACCGTGTGGACGGCAGTGGATCAACTCACACAAAACCCACACAAACAACTACCCCCGATTCGCCGGCGAGACCCGAGGACGCGGGAGTAGACACACGGGTGGGGGAAACCCCGCTCGGCTACGGAAGGGGAGACAACGTGGCTACCTATCGCACGCAGATCCAGTGGGGCGGCGCGGACGCCGCCTGGCACGACGACGCGGACCTGGTGATCGTCGTCCAGAGTCGCAACGCCGTGATTCCGGACAAGGCGCGCCCGGCGACGGGCACCCAGCTTTCCTGGTCCGGCCCCCAGGGCAACGCGACGATCACGTTCTTCGACGACGGCGCGCGCTTCCAGGGTTCCGCGCAGTTCCCGGGCGAGGGCCCGGTCGGTTTCCGCGGCACGGCCCGCTGACGCGGACCCGAAACGACCCGAAGCCGCCACCGGATCGGTGGCGGCTTCGGCATGTCGGTCGGGTAGGGGTCGAGGACGTCGGGCGTGTCGCGCGAGGTCGCGCACACGTGCACGGGATCGATCAGGAGTGACCCAGTTGGTCCTCGCCGGGCTGCATGCCGTCCTCGTCCACCGGGCTCTCGACCGGGCGGATCCGCACGGTCTCGATCCGGTACTCGTCCAGGGACAGCTCGGCGGCAGGCGTCGCGGCGGGCATGACCGCCGCTTCCGAGTGGCCACCGCAGCCGTAGGCGAGCGAGACCATCCGGCCGTCGGCGGGCGAGTACTCGTTGGCGCACACTCCGAACGCCTGCCCGAGCGGGCCGCCGATCTTGACCAGGAATCCACAACTCGTGCAGTGCGCCGGGGCGGCCTGGGCCATGGGCGTGCCCCGGCCGAACTGCTCGTCCCAGCGATCTGCGGCCAGATCGCGGCCGACCGGCGACAGGACGCGCGCGCGCCCCTGCCCCAGTTCGTACGCGACCGCCTTGGGACCGAACGCGATCGGTTCGGTCAGTTCCTCCTCTGTCTCGTCCGCTCCGGTGTAACCGAATTCGAGACGGGGGTCGTCGGCGTCGGTGGGCAACAGGTCGCCCACGCCGAGGTCGCCGGGACGAAGGCGCTCGTTCCACGGCACCCAGGCAGGCGCGAGCAGCGCCTCGGGTCCCGGGACGAGGACGGTTTCGTCCACGGTCACCAGCTTGGCGCGGGGCGCGCGGGCAACGGTCACCGCCCACCGCCAGCCGTGGTAGGCGGACTCGCGGCACGCGAACAGGTGGGTGACCAGGCGATCACCATCCACCTGAACACCCAGATGCTCGCCGACGGAGTCCTGACCTGCGGCTTCCTCGGCGGCAGCGAAGGCAAGATCAACCGCCTCGGCGCAGAGGCGGTCCGGGGTTCGACTACGGGTCGCGGCACTCACGAGAGTGATTCTCTCTCACGCGTCGAAGGTCTCCACCGCCGATACCCTCAAAACACGTCCGATTCCCGAACGGGCGCGCGGAGCGAGCCCTTCCTGGCGTGTCGCGACCGCATCAACCAAGGGAGCGAGGGCAGGATCCCGGCGTGGCAGCCTCCAAGACCACCACCGCATCACGGCGCACCATTCGTGCGCCGGGCTCGACCCGTGGGTCGTACGCCAAGAACCGGGGTCCGGCGCGTCGCGCGCTGGGCTGGTTCGGCGGACTGTTCACCGGCGGCTTCGGCAAACTACGCGGCGCGGCCCGGGCCAAGGGGGCCGGAGAAAGCGGCCTCGCCAAGCTGATCGAGCTGCATCTGATCAACAACGCGGGCGACGCGCTGGTGACCATGGCCCTGGCCACGACCGTGTTCTTCTCGGTGCCCACCGGCGAGGCGCGCGACCGGGTCGCCATGTACCTGCTGATCACGCTCGCGCCGTTCGCACTGCTCGCCCCGGTGATGGGTCCGATCCTGGACCGGATGCGCCGCGGTCGCCGCTTCGCGATGGCGGTGGCGATGCTGGTCCGGGTCGGCCTGTGCTGGCTGATGGCCGGCTCGGTGAACAACGGCGGCCTGGAGCTGTATCCGGCGGCCTTCGGCGTCCTGGTCTCCTCCAAGGTGTACGGGGTCAGCCGCAGCGCGGTGGTGCCCCGGCTCCAGCCGCGCTCGGTCTCGCTGGTCAAGGCGAACTCGCGGATCACCCTGTTCGGCCTGATCGGCACGATGGGCGCGGCACCGGTCGCGGGCGGTCTGAAGTACGCGTTCGGCACACCCGGGATCCTGTACGGCGCGTGCGTCGTGTTCACCGTCGGCGCGATCCTGGCCCTCACGTTGCCCGCCAAGGTCGACTCGGCCGAGGGCGAGGACCGGGCCTCCTTCACCGCCGAGGCGCCCGGCGTCGAGCACAAGCGCAAGGTGTCGCTGACCAAGCTGCGGGCGGGCCGGGACGGGGACACCACCGAGACACTGCCCGAGCCGAGGGCCGAGGAGACGGTCGCGGGCAGTGCCGGCGTGCGCGAGCCCGGTCGCAAACCGCCCCGGGTCAAGACCTCGCGGCGGCTGCGCAGCGTGGGCCCGTCCGTGGTCCAGGCGCTGTGGGCGAACGCGGCGATGCGCGGCTTCTCCGGCTTCCTGATCATGTTCCTCGGCTTCCTGATGCGACAACACCCGGTGGCCGACCTGTCCGCGACCCAGGCCACCATCGCGGTGGTGGTCGCCGCCGCGGTCGGCAACGCGGTCGGCACCGGGCTCGGGGCTTGGCTCAAGTCCCGTGCGCCGGAGGCGATCATCGTCGGCGTGCTGCTGGTGTCCGCGTCCTGCGCGGCCTGGGCGGCGGTGATGTACAGCCTGGTCACCGTGCTCGCGGTGGCCGCGGTCGCCGGTCTCGCCCAGGCGCTGGGCAAGTTGTCCCTGGACGCGATGATCCAGCGCGACATCCCCGAGGAGGTGCGCACCTCCGCCTTCGCCCGCACCGAGACCGCACTCCAGGTGGCGTGGGTGATCGGCGGCGGCATCGGCATCGCCCTGCCGCTGAACGGCACGCTGGGGATGAGCGTGGCGGCCGGCGTGCTCACGCTGGCGCTGGTGATCGTCGGTCGCAAACTGACGACTCGCCGAGCGCGTCGCAAGCGGTCCCCCGGCATCCGGCTGCGGGCCGCCCGGTAATCTTCCGATCATGAAGACTCGCCGCCCTGCCGCGCTCGCCGGCGCCGCCGTCCTGGGCGCGCTCGCCCTGACGGGTTGCAACATCGACAAGCCCACCCCGTTGGTGACCCTGGTCACCGGGAGTACGTCGGTCCACTCCGAGGCCGAGTGCTACAAGGACGACGGCACGATCGACGACGCGAAGGTGTCGGACTGCCTGAACAAGACGAAGCTCAAGACCATCTCGGTCGACGAGGGCGGCAGCTTCTCGGTCGGCGTGGACAAGAAGATCGCCGACGCCGGTTGGTTGCTCCTGTTCGACGGCAAGCCGCAGACCCAGTCCGTGATCAAGACCACGTTCTACTCCGACATTCGGCTGAAGTACGGGTCACCGCAGAAGGACGACGAGCCGATCCTGGTCCAGGTCGTGCAGCCGGACGGCGAGCAGGGCTACCGGGGCATCTGGGCGTTCAAGGTCAAGAAGAAGTAGCTCTTGCCCATCCTGGTGATCACCGCCGTGGCCGCCGAACGCGATGCCGTGCTCGGCGGTGCGCGCTCCTGGCGGACTCCCGGCCCGGACGTGCTCGCGGTCGGCGCGGGCCCGGCCGCGGCCGCCGCCGGAACAGCTGCGGCGCTCGCCCGGGGTGCCTACGACCTGGTGATCAACGCCGGTATCGGCGGCGGCTTTCCGGGCTCGGCGCCGGTCGGCTCGACGGTGCTGGCCACCCGCGTGGTGGCCGCCGACCTGGGTGCGCAGACCGCCGACGGGTTCGTGCCGATCGAGGAACTGGGCTTCGGGACGAGCGCGTTCGACGCCGACCCGCAACTGGTCGCCCGCGTGGGTGACGCCCTGCGGGCGGCGGGCCTTGCGCTCGCCACCGGTCCGGCGCTCACCGTCTCCACCGTGACCGGCACCGCCGCGCGCGCCGCCGAGTTGGCCCGGTGGCACCCGGGTGCCGCGGTCGAGGGCATGGAGGGCTTCGGAGTGGCCACCGCCGCCGCCGCGTTCGGCGTGCCGATGCTCGAACTGCGCACCATCTCCAACGCCGTGGGCCCGCGCGACCGCGCGGCGTGGCGCATCCCCGACGCGCTGCGCGCACTCGCCTCGGCCTTCGCCGCGCTCGAAGGGAGCCCGACCCGATGACCCTGTCGCTGGCCTACTCGCCGTGCCCGAACGACACGTTCGTCTTCCACGCGTGGACGCACGGCCTGCTCGCGGACGCGCCGCCCGTACAGGTGCGCTACGCCGACATCGACATCACCAACGGCCTGGCCGAGCGCGGCGAACTGGACCTGCTGAAGGTCTCCTACGCGGCGCTGCCGTGGGTTCTGGACGAGTACGCGCTGCTGCCCTGCGGCGGCGCGCTCGGCCGCGGCTGCGGCCCGCTCGTACTGAGCCCGGTCGCGAGCACGCCCGCGGCGCTGGCGGGCAAGGTGGTCGCGGTGCCCGGCGAACGCTCCACCGCCTACCTGCTGTTCCGGCTGTGGGCGGCGCGCAACGTACCCGGCGGCGTGGGCGAGATCCGGGTGTTGCCGTTCGACGAGATCATGCCCGCGGTGCGCGACGGCGTCGTGGACGCGGGCCTGGTGATCCACGAGGCGCGCTTCACCTACCAGCGCTACGGACTGACCTGCCTGGCCGACATGGGCGACTGGTGGGAGTCGGACACCGGGCTGCCGATCCCGCTCGGCGCGATCATCGCCAAACGATCGCTGGACCTGCCCGCCCTGGCCGCGGCGGCACGCGCGTCCGTCGAGCACGCCTGGGCGAACCCGGCCGCGTCGCGCGCCTACGTGCTCGAACACGCCCAGGAGATGGACCCGGCCGTCGCCGACCGGCACATCGCCCTGTACGTCAACGAGTTCACCCGGGACCTGGGCGAAGCCGGCCACGCGGCAGTGACCCACCTGCTCACCCGAGCCGCCACCGAGGGCCTGGTCCCGCCAATCCCGCCCGGCGCCCTGCAACTCCCCTAGCGCCGGACGGGAGATCGCCGGACGGGTGGAGCACAACGTCGGACGAACCACCAAGGTCCGCCGAAATCAGCCCGTCCGGCGCTTGAGGACACCGCGCAGGCCGCCAGGCCGAGCGCACCGACGCCACGCGAACGAGTGCGTCACGTGTCCAGTTCGTCGGCGACCGCGCGCAGGAGCTCGGCGACCTTCGTGGTCGCGCGCTTGTCGGGGTAGCGGCCGCGTTCGAGCGTCTTGTCGACGCCTTCGAGGACCTTGAGCAGGTCCTGGATGATCGAACTCATCTCGTCGGGCTTCTTGCGGCTCGCGGCGACGACGGAGGGACGCGGGTCCATGACCCGGAGCGAGAGGGCCTGTTCGCCCCGTCGCCCCTCGACGATGCCGAACTCGACCCGGGTGCCCGGCTTGAGCGTGTCCAGGCCCTGCGGCAGTGCCGACGCGTGTACGAACACGTCGCCTCCGTCGTCCCGGGACAAAAACCCGAAGCCCTTCTCGGTGTCGAACCACTTGACCTTGCCGGTGGGCACGGGAGACCTCGATCGTGTCGGGACGGCTTCGTCGGGACTTTTACGAGCATTTACCAGGCTGGGTGGGGCGCACACATCGAATCCGAGCAGGAACGCGTAGTGACCCCGTTCACTCGTCCAGGCTAATGGTCGCGTTCTCGGCCGGACATGGGGATCCCGCCCCGGGCGCATCGGGGCCGGATCGGGGCATCTACCCTGGGCGTGTGTACAACGCATCCGCAGGCCCCGGCGATCGGCTCGTCCGCATCGGCGCGGTGCTCTTCGCCATCGGAACGATCGCCACACTCGCCACCGTCACACCGCTGCTGATCGGCGCCGACGCGCTGCCGACGGCGGTCTATCTGGTCAGTGTGCTGATGCCGGTCGGCTTCGCGGTGGCCGCCGCCGGTCTGGTCAAATCGGCCCGCAGCAGGCGTCGCCCGGTGCCCGAGACGATCTGACGCCGCGACGCCCGACGCGGGATCGAGGACAGGCCCTAGCGGTACGGCTCCGGGTCGGCCAGGAGTTCGTTCATCGCGCCCTCGCGGTAGCCGAGCGGGTCCACCTCGACGCTCGCGAAGCCGGCCTCGCGGACCGCCGCCAGGGCAGCCGCGTGGCCGCCCACAGCGGCGCTGAGCGCCGCGTCCACCTCGATGCGCGCGGACTGCCCCAGGTCGCGCACGCGCAGGTTGCGGACCGGAATCCCGTCCCGGGCCAGGACCGCACGCAACGCGGCCTCGGCCCGCTCCACCCGGGCCAGTCGGGCCGGCGTGATCGCCACCCCGAAGGCGACCCGGCTGGACAGGCACGCCGCGGCCGGCTTGTCCCAGGTCGGCAGCCCCCAGGCCCGGCTGATCGCCCGCACCTGAGCCTTGGTCAGGCCCGCGTCCAACAGCGGGGTGACCGCCCCCGCCTCGGCCGCCGCGGCGATCCCCGGCCGAAAGCCCACCCGCGCGTCGTCCGCGTTGGTGCCGGTGGCCAGATGGGTCATCCCCGCCGCACGCGCCACCGGCCCGAGCACCGCCATCAACTCCGTCTTGCAGAACCGGCACCGATCGCCGTTGTTCGCGCGATACCCCTCGCGAGCCATCTCGTCGCTGGGCACCAGTTCGTGACGCACGCCAAGGTCCGCCGCGAAGGCCCGCGCGGCGTCGCGCTCGGCGGCCGGCAGGCTCGGCGACTCGGTGGTCAGCGCGAGCACGTCGGCCGCACCCAGCGTGCGTACCGCCGCGGCCAGCAGGAAGGCCGAGTCCGCGCCGCCGGAGAAGGCGACCGCGACGCTGCCCAGGCCGCGCAGCCGCTCGCGCAGGTCCGCCAGCCGCAGATCGGCGACGTGCGCGTCCAACCACGCGGGAAACTCGGTCAGATCGGCGAGCACGACATCGGCGCCGGCCGCGCGCAGGTCCTCGGCCGAGATCGGACCGGTGGCCACCCCGACCGCGATCGCGCCCGCCACGCGGGCCCCGATCAGGTCGCCGAGATGGTCGCCGACATACACGCTCGCTCCCGCCGCGCGCAGCGCCGCGCCCTTCTGCTCGCCCCACAGGTCGCCGACCAGGTGGTCCACGGCCAGGTCCAGATGGTCCAGGTGCAGGCGCGCATTGGGCTCGTGCTTGCCGGTCACCACCATCGTGCGCCCACCGTGTCGATGCACCGCGGCGAGCGCCTCGCGGGCACCGGGCAGCACGTCCGTGCCGCGCACGGCATGGTCCGGATACAGCTCGCGATAACGCGCCGCCACGGCGGTGATCTCGGTGGCCGGGAACCAGTTCGCGACCTCGGTCTCCAGCGGCGGCCCGAGTCGGGAGACGACCAGGGCGATGTCGATCGGGACGCCGGTCTCCTCGGCGAGCACGGCCCAGGCCGCCCCGATGCCGGGACGGGAGTCGACAAGCGTCATATCCAGGTCGAAACCAACCATGAGGGCATTCACCCGTTCAGCCTACGACGCGGTGCGTTGCGGGCCGATGTCCGCATGCGGACGATGCCGTGAACTGCGAAATCCTTGATCGTTTCGGCGTATTCGGGTCAAGGGCGCATCGGAAGCAGATGTCCCCGCCGGGGAACTCACGGCCACGCGCGACGTCGATCCGGATCGGCCCGGACCGGACCGCTCCCCCGACCCGCCGGGTCGGTCGCGCGGTCGACCCACGAGGGGCGGTCATCCGCGAGAGGTACCGCAGCGGGCGCCCTGGTGCTGACGCGCCCGTTATGTCGGTCCACCTAGCGTCGAGGACATGAGCACGATGACGCATCTCCCCGCCCCCCGATCGCTGCGGATGCCGACGCTGCGCGGCTCCTCCTCCGCCGGAATCCCCGCCGGGACCGCCACCGCGATCCCCTTCACCGACCTGGTCCGCGCCCGGCTGCGCCGGCCCGCGCACATCACCGCGACGGTCGCGCGCGGCACATGGGTGTTCACCAGTACGGCCGTTCGGGTCACCCTGCTCGGTCGACACGCCGTGCCGTGACCCCGCATGGTCCGGCCGCACGCGGGCAGACGCCCGCTCAGGCAGCCGAACCGACAGTCGGGAGTGGACACGGTGGATGCGCTCGGCACCGGGGACGCACGGCGCACGACGACCGCCGACCCCGCGGAGCACCCCCGGCCCACCCGCTCGCGCGGTGCCCGCGTGTTGCGCGCCGTCGCGATCGGGCTCGGGGTACTGGCCCTGGTCGCCTTCGCCCTGGTGCTGGCCCGGGTGACGTTCACCCCACAGCCCGATTCGCAGGACCTGGTCACCGGCAACACCGACCCGGGCGACTCGATCCGGTCCTACCTGGACCGCCCCGAAGTCCGGGACGCGGTCCGGCAGGTCGGCGGCAACCTGGTGTTGTGCACACCGCTGGGCGTGTTGCTCCCGGTGGTCTCCGCCCGGCTGCGCGGCCCGCTCCGGATCCTGCTCACCGTCGGCGTGCTGATGCTCGTGGTCGAGGCGGTGCAGGGCCTGTTCGTCGTCGGCCGGGCGTTCGACATCGACGACGTGATCCTGAACGCGACCGGCGCGTTCCTGGCCTACATATTCCTCGGCCGACACCTGGCCGCCCGGGTCCACCCCCGCCGCACCCCGTGGTGGCGGCGGGAGCGGACCACGAAGACGGTCGAGCAGCGCCCGACCGAGTGACCGAACGCCCCGGTCCCGGACTACCTCTGCTTGTCCAGGTCGTCGGAGTCGACGATCCGGTACGCGTATCCCTGTTCCGCGAGGAACCGTTGCCGATGTGCGGCGAAGTCCTGGTCGATGGTGTCGCGCGCGACCACCGAGTAGAAGCGCGCGCCCCGGCCGTCGGCCTTGGGCCGAAGCACCCGCCCGAGCCGCTGGGCCTCCTCCTGTCGCGAGCCGAACGAGCCGGACACCTGGATGGCCACCGTCGCGTCCGGCAGGTCGATCGAGAAGTTCGCCACCTTGCTGACCACGAGCGCCTGCACCGCGCCGGTACGGAACGCGTCGAACAGCCGCTCGCGCTCCTTGTTGGTGGTCTCGCCCTTGATCACCGGCGCGTTCAACACCTCGCCCAACTCGTCGAGTTGGTCGATGTACTGCCCGATGATCAGGGTCTGTTCACCGCGGTGCTGCTCGACCAGCTCCTTGACCACGCGGGTCTTGCTCGCGGTGGTGGCGCAGAAGCGGTACCGCTCCTCGGGTTCGGCGGTCGCGTAGGCCAGCCGCTCGATCTCGGTCAAGGTCACCCGCACCTCGACGCAGTCGGCCGGCGCGATGTATCCCTGGTTCTCGATCTCCTTCCACGGCGCGTCGTAGCGCTTGGGACCGATCAGCGAGAACACGTCCCCTTCGCGACCGTCCTCGCGCACCAGCGTCGCGGTCAGGCCGAGCCGGCGCCTGGCCTGCAGGTCGGCGGTGAACCGGAAGATGGGGGCGGGCAGCAGATGGACCTCGTCGTACACGATCAGGCCCCAGTCCCTGGAGTCGAACAGCTCCAGGTGCGGGTAGACGCCCTTCCGGCGCGTGGTCACCACCTGGTAGGTGGCGATGGTGACCGGCCGGATCTCCTTGCGGGTACCGCTGTACTCGCCGATCTCGTCCTCGGTCAGCGAGGTGCGCTTGACCAGTTCGGACTTCCACTGCCGGGCCGAGACCGTGTTCGTGACCAGGATCAGCGTGGTCGCCTTCGCGGTGGCCATCGCCGCCGCGCCGACCAGCGTCTTGCCCGCGCCGCACGGGAGCACGACCACGCCCGAGCCGCCGTGCCAGAAGCCCTCGACCGCCTCCTGCTGGTACGGCCGCAGTCCCCAGCCGTCCTCGGCCAGCTCGATCGGGTGCGCCTCGCCGTCCACGTAGCCCGCGAAGTCCTCCGCGGGCCAGCCGAGCTTGAGCAGCACCTGCTTGATCTGGCCGCGCTCGGAGGGGTGCACCACCACGGTGTCCGGGTCCACCCGCGCGCCCACCAGCGGAATCATCTTCTTGCTGCGCAGCACCTCCTCCAGCACCGCACGGTCGGTGCTGGTCAGCACCAGGCCGTGGGTGGGGTGCTTGGACAGCTGGAGCCGGCCGTAGCGGCCCATCGTCTCGGCCACGTCCACGAGCAGCGCATTGGGCACCGGGTAGCGCGAGTAGCGCAGCAGTACGTCCACGACCTGCTCGGCGTCGTGGCCCGCGGCGCGCGCGTTCCACAGGCCCAGCGGGGTCAGCCGGTAGGTGTGCACGTGCTCCGGAGCGCGTTCGAGTTCGGCGAACGGAGCGATCGCCCGACGGCAGTCGCCGGAGGCCTCGTGCCCCACCTCGAGGAGCAGGGTTTTGTCGGACTGGACGATCAGCGGGCCATCGGGCACGGGCCAACCTTTCCGCATGGTGGAGGGGACGGGACCAACAAGTCTCAACCATCCGCGCGGCGGCCGTGTTCCGAAAACCGTTTGTCATCGGCAGGAGCAGGCTTCAGGGGCAGTACTGCCCAGGGAGGAGCGCCAGACCCATCCTTACGGAGGAACACACAAACCGGCCCGTCTACCTACCCTGGATACTTGATGGCGCAACAAACGTCGTCGGCCTCCGACGATCGGGTTCCCCGTCCCGATCGCACCGCCGCCGAGACCCCCGAGCACGCCGGCGAACCGACTGGTCCCGCCGTGTGCACACGCGCCCTGACCCGGGACTACGGCGGTGGCACCGGGATCTTCGGCATCGACCTGACGGTGCCGCGCGGCTGCGTATACGGCCTGGTGGGACCGAACGGCGCGGGCAAGACCACGCTGTTGTCGATCATGGGCGGCACCCGCCGGGCGGATTACGGCGAGGTGCTCTTCGGGGTCGAACGGCGTCGCGTCGCGGTGTCCACGGACGTGCCCGAATTCGAACCGTGGCTGACCGCGTCCGAGGTGGTCGAACTGGCCGGAAACCTCGTCGACGGACGGCTGCCCCGGGAGAAGATCAAGGTCGCGCTGCACCGCACCGGACTGTCCGGGTGCGCCGATCGCAAGGCCGGCTCGCTCTCCCGCGGCATGACGCTGCGCCTGGGCCTGGCCGCCGCCCTGGTGGCCGATCCCGAACTGCTCATCCTGGACGAACCCACCTCCGCGCTGGACCCGCGTGGTCGGGCCGACGTGCTCGACCTGGTGGCGAGCCTGCGCGAACACACCACGGTGGTCTTCTCCAGCCACATCCTGGCCGACGTACAGCGGGTCTGCGATCACGTGGGCGTGATGCGCGCGGGCCGGCTGCTCTACCAGGGGTCGACCGCCGAATTGGTGGACACGCACATGCGGCCGAGTTGGCTGGTGCGGGTGCGCGGCGGCGGCACCGATCTGCTGCGCGCGTTCGCGGCGGAGCACTGGGTCGCGCGCGTATCGTCACTGCGACCCGGTCTGTTCCGGGTCGAGGCCCGGTCGCTGGAGGCCGGCGAGCGGCACCTCGCCGAGGTGCTCAGCCGCTGCTCGGCCCGAGTGGTCTCGGTCGCGCCGGAGGAGTCGGACCTGGAGGCGGCATTCCTGTCCATCACCGGCGGTCCGCGATGACGCGATCCGGCGCGGTGCAGGCGCCCGCCTCGACCCAACCGACCGTGCCCGCGGTGGTGGCCGGCGTCGACCGGGTCCCGCGCGGGCCGCGTCGGCTGGGCCTGTGGCGCCTGGAGTGGCTGCGGCTGGTGCGTACCCGGCGCTGGCTGCTGCTCTTGGTGGCCTATCCGGGCGTGGGCCTGATCGGCCCGGTGTTCGCCAGGCACCGCGACCGGATCGTCGAGGCGCTGCACATCGACGCGGTGGCACCGACGGGCGGGTTGCGGGCGGACAGCGGGATGGCGGTGTACACCTACGCCGCCGGCCAGATCGGCGTGCTGGTCGGGCTCGCGCTGATGGCGAGTGCGCTGGCGGTCGACCATCGACCCGGCCTGGCCGCGTTCCACCGCACCCGGATGCGCAGCCCGCGCGACCTGGTGTTGCCCCGGTACACGGTGACCACGGCGGCGGTCTCGCTGGCCTATCTGCTGGGCAGCCTGATCGCCTGGGCCCAGGTGCACTGGATGTTCGGCCCGCTGCCGGCCGAAGCCGTCTTCTACGGGTCGTTCTACGGGATCGTGGGTGTGGTGCTCGAACTCAGCGTGGTCGCCGCGATGGCCGCGTTCCTGCGCCGGCCGGTGGCGATCTTCGGCGCGACCCTGGTCAGCTTCGTGCTGATGCCGCTCGCGGCGCTGTGGCGGCCGGTGCAGACCTGGCTGCCGTCCCAGTTGTTCAACTCCCAGGTCGACCTGCTGCGCGGACACGACCCCGGGGAGTACGGCGACAACCTCGCGCTGTCCCTGGTCCTGTCCGCCCTGTGCGTATGGCTCGCGGTGTGGCGGATCGGGCGTCGGGAGATGTGAGGGGGCGCCGACGCGCCCGGGGTGGGGCCGGGCCGTGTCCGGCCTAGTTCGTTTCGGCGACGCCGGTGATGCGGTGCAGTGGGTAGGTGTGGATCTCGCCGGTGCCCTGTTCGTGGGCGGTGACGTAGCCGCCCTCCAGGCGCAGCGGGATCACGATGTGTTGGGTGGCCCGGCCCTCGCGGGTGACGTGCCCGATCCACACCGCCCGTCGGTCGGCGTGCGCGGCCTGGAGCGCGAGCAGCGTCTCGGCGGCCGAGGTGCGCGGCAGTTCGACCGGCTCGCCGTCGCGTTCCGCGCCGTCGTCGACCCGGCCGGTGGCGGCCGCGTCGCCCGCGCGGATCGCGGTGACGGCCGCGCCGAGCAGCGCCTCGCTCGGCGCCGGCGGTTCGCCGGCCACCCGAGGCGGTGCCGAGCGCGGCGGGGTGCGTCTGGTGTCCGGGCGGGTCAGCACCAGGTCGCCGGTGGCGGACTCGGCGACCGGCGCGAAGCCCAGCGCGCGCAGCTTCTCCAGCACCGTGTCCGGCGCGGATTCCGCCGCCAGCACGGTCGGGGCCAGTCGGCGCAGCCGCAGTCCGGCGGCGCGGCGGTCGGCGAGCAGTTCGCCCAGCAGCGCGTCGTCGTCGCAGCGCAGGAAGGCCGCCGCGGTGCCGACCCGGATCCGGCCGTGGCGGCGGGCGACGTCGTCCACGAGATAGCCGAGCGGTTGCGGCACCGGCGTGCGCGAGTGGGTCGCGAGCAGGTGGTGCAGGTCGGCCGCGGTGCGGCCGGCGTCCAGTGCGCGGCGCACCGACGACTCGGTGAAGCGGTACACGGTGGCGCCGCCGGTGGACTCCACGTCGGCGGCCAGGTGCAGTTCGTGCGCGAGGTCCAGGACCAGCGGGCCCGGGGCCACGGCGGTGAGGTCAGCCTGGAGGAAGACGTGGTCCAGCGGCTCCGGGAGCAGCGGGGTCAGCGCGTCGCCCGCCTCGTAGACCCGGCCCTCGGCCAGCGTGCGGGCGTATCCGGCGAGCGCGCCCCGCCCGGTGATGCCGAGCAGTTCGGCCTCGACCAGCATCGCCCGGAACAACGCCTCGGGCAGCCGCGCGGCCCGGATCGGCTGATGCCAGGTCAGGTGCGCGAGCAGCGAGTCGGCGTCGGTGGCCGAGCCCGGCGGCAGTGCGGCCAGCGTGGCCAGGATCCGGCGGCGCACCTCGGGCGCGGCGGTACGGTCCACCTGCAGTCCCAGTGCGCCGATCGGCCGGTCCTTGTCGTCGCGCGAGCCGACCAGCGCGGGCACCCGGGTGGTCTCCAGCCAGGTACCGGCGAGCGCGGCCCAGCGGGTGCCCACCGGGGTGCGCCGCCAGGTGTCGTAGGCGGGGGTGGGCAACCACTGCTCGTCCGGTTCGCCGTCACCCGCGACCAGGCCCATCGCGTAGGCCAACTCCAACCACAGCGCGACCTCGGCCTCGGGTGCGTCCAACTGCACCGCGGCGCGCTTGAACTCGCGCATGCCCAGGCCGCCGGCCCGCAGCACGGCCGGCCCGCCCGCGCTCCACGCCTCCAGCAGGTCCTCGACCCGACGCACGGCGGTGAACGCGGAGCCGGCCGCCAGACTGTCCACAGCCTGTGGATCGTGTGCGCGCGTCGGCAGCTCGGGAGGCGCGGGCTCCAGGGTCCGGTGCACTCGACCGCCGCGCAGGTGCAGCGCCACCTCGCGCGGCAGCACCACCGCGTCCGGGCCGGCCGGCACCAGCAGCGCCCGGGCCAGCAGCCACTCCACCGGGGTCCGCGCCGCGTCGGCGCGCACCGGCCGGTCCGCGCCGCGCACGCTGCCCGTGGGCGGGCCCCAGACCAGCTTGTCCAACACCTCGCGCGCCGCCTCGGGAGCCTGTCCGAGCAGTGCGTCCAGGCGGGCCGGGTCGGTGAACAGTTCGGTGATCGCCGCGATCGCGGAGACCGCGTCGTGGGTGGAGCCCAGACCGAGATCGGCGAGCACCTCCTGGAGCCGGGAGGGCGCGGTCGCGGCCGACGCGCCGACCAGCGTCGGGCCCAGCCCGGCCGGACTCGCGCCGACCAGGTCGCGCACCGTGCGCACCACCCGCAGCGCGTCGTCCGGGCCCCACAGCAGGGCCTGCTCGCGCAAATTGGCCACGGCCCGGGCGAGCGCCTCGGGAGCCGCGCCGACGAGGGGGTGCAGCCGGGCCACCGCGAATCCGTCCGGCAGCACCACCGCGGCGTCCACCACCTGGAGGGTGAACCGGTCCAGCCGCTCCAGGGCCCGGGCGATCGAGGCCCGCGTGGTGGCCCGGGTGGCCAGCTGGGTCAGGTCCACCGGGACCGGGGTGGTCAGATCCGGTCGGGCCCGCAGCAAGGCGGCGAGGGCCGCGTCGGTGCGCCCGCGCAGATCCTCGGCGAGCGTCCGGGGGCCGGACTCGGCGGGCCGATCCGCCTCGGCACGGGTGGGCGACGCAGCTGTGGTCATCCCATCAACGTTAGACGGTCCGCCCGCCGACGATCACCGCTCCCGAGATCCCGGTGCCCTTCGGCGACCGAATATCGGCCGTCGACGCCGCCTCGGGTGGTCCGGGCGATCACCATTTCGGTCAACCCCTCGCTCCGCTTCGCCCGGGCCCCTACGCTGAGTTGTCGCTTTACCGATGCAAGCGTCGTGCCGATGCGACGATCCTTCGGCGGGGGTGGGGTGGGGGCGTGAACTTCGAGAGCGATCATCTGGTTCTGCAGTACCTGGGCGAGGTCGGCGACGCCGCCCAGCGCAGACTGCGCCCCGCCGACCGGGCCCGACTGGTGGAGCGGTTGCGCAGCCAGATCAACAGCGAGCGCGAGCGGCTGAACGCACACACCCCCGGCACCGTGCAGGTCGTCCTGGATCGGCTCGGCAGCCCCGAGGCCGTGGTCGGCCACGAGTTGTACCGGCTCGGCGACCTGCGCACCGCCGGGGCCGACGACGGCGTCGGCGCGATGTCGATGCGCGGTTCGCGCTACGCCACGGTGGCGCGCCAGATGGGCTTTCGCGCGGACGCGACGCCGATTCCGGCCGTGCCGGATCCGTCCCGCCCGCAGCCGGCCGCCCCGCAGCCGGCCGCGCCGCCGCCCCGGGTCTCCCCCGAGGCGCCCCCGGCGGCCGGTCCGCCCACGCTCGCCGAGACCGCGGCCGGCGGCGCCGCGACCAAGCCGGTCCCGCTCGCGGATCCCGAGGAGGAGCCGCTGTGGTGGCGCACGCCGCCGGAGGGCGGGACGCCGGAGCGACCCGCCCCCGACGTGTACGGCGACGGCTCGCTGCACGCACCGGCCTATCCGATCGGCGTGGTCTCGGACACGTCGGCGACCTGGGACGACGAGGACTCGCTGACCGAACCCACGCCGGCACTGGGCATGTTCGGTCCAGGGGCGCTGCGCACGCAGGTGCGCGAGGTGTTCGCGATCGCAATGATGGCGATCGGTGCGATCGTGGCGTCGACCGTGGTGGTGCTGCTCGGCTACCTGGTGGTCTTCACGGCGGGCGCGTGGTCGCTCAAGGAACGCCGGTTCGCCGCGTTCTATGTCCCCGGCGCGACCGCCCTGGCGTTCGCGATCGGCATGTGGATGCGCGCCACCGGGCACCTGGGCGCGGATCTGACCCGGGACGAGGCGTGGGACCGCTTCGGCGAGCTGCTGCCCGGGATGATCCGGATCGCCGCGATCGCCGCGTCCCTGTATCTGCTGTGGCGACTGAATCGTCGTCAGATCACCGCGTAGGCACGGGAACACCACCCGTACTCGGACTTGTCCGGGTGTGACGCACTCCGCTGCCGGGGCGCCGCATCCGCTCTTTACGATCCCATTAATTAGGTTAGCCTTACCTCCTCTGCATCGGACGGCGCCCGGACCTACCGCTAATAGGTCCGGGCGCCGCACTGTGCACACTGCCAGATGGAGGAGCCAAGGATGACGAACGGAGCGCGGCCCCAGCCCGCGAACCGCTTGATCCGCTTCGGGGCGATGGGCGCAACCGCCGCGCTGGCGCTGGCCGGCGTGAGCCTGGCCTCGCCCGCGCAGGCCGCCACGACCCCGTCCGTGAGTGTGTCGCCCGCCGTCGACGTCGACCCGGACGGCGCCACGATCACCGTCAACGGCACGGGTTTCGACAAGGTGCGCAACTCGGGCAACGGGGTCTACGTCCTGTTCGGACCCAAGATCGACGACTACTACGGCAACGCGGGTGCCTACAGCGCCCAGGCGTGGGTCGCGGGCAGCAAGATGAGCGCCGACGGCGCCTTCACCACGACGCTCGACATCAAGGCGAAGTACACCGACGGCAACGGCAAGGAGGTGGACTGCCTGAAGCAGGAGTGCCGGGTCGTCACCTTCGCCGCGCACGGCGCGAGCATGACCGACCGCAGCCAGGACACCTTCACGCCGATCGCGTTCAAGAACGGCACGCCGCCCGTGCGGACACCCGGGCTCGCGGTGACCCCGGCCGCCGGCGCCGACCCGGCCGGCCAGACGTTCACCGTCACCGGCACCGGCTTCGACCCCGTCCGCGACGGCGGCAACGGCATCTACGTCGCGTTCGGCCCCAAGAACGCCGACTGGAACACCAACCCGGCGCCGTACCAGGCGACCAAGTGGGTGCGCACCAACCCGGCCGCCTCGCCGGGCCAGGCCAAGCTGAACGCCGACGGCAGCTTCACGCTGACCCTGGACGGCATGAAGGCCAAGTACAAGAACAAGGACGGCGTCGAGTTCGACTGCTCCGTCACCACGTGCCACGTGGTCACCTTCGCCGCGCACGGCTCGCCCGACCGCAGCCAGGACACCTTCCTGCCGGTCGCGTTCAAGGCCCCGACGGTCCCGCCGGGCCCCGGTACCGGCTACCAGGTGATCACCACCGACGTGCAGGGCGGCCCGCTGACCCTGGGCGTCGGCGGCACCGACGTCGCGCTCCCGGGCGTCACCCTGAACGGCAAGGACGCCTTCACCGGCGGCGCACTCAACCCGCTCACGGTCTCCGACGCGCGCGGCACCAACGCGGGCTGGACGCTGACCGGCCAGGCCAGCGACCTGACCGCGGCCGGCGGCCGGATCGTCGGCGACAACCTCGGCTGGACGCCCACCGCGAAGTCGGTCACCGGCACGCTGCCCACCGGCGGCGCCACCCCGCAGGTCACCGCGGGCGCCAAGGCCGAACCCGGCACCGGCCTGGGTCGACCGCGCACCCTGTGCTCGTCCGCGGCCGGCGCGAGCGCCGGTTCGTTCGAATGTGCGGGCGCCCTGAAGCTCGGCGTCCCCGGCATCACCGTGCCCGGCACCTACACCGGCACCTTGACCCTGACCCTCATCTGACCCCTTCCCGGACCGGACCATCCCCCGACTCGCCGCCGACGGCCATCCCCCGCCGCCGCCGAGTCGGGGGGTGCCCCACCGCGCCGCCCCAGCCCGTGTCCGGCGAATCCCGGCAGCGCCGACCCACCGCCCGGCGCGTCGGCGCCCCCGACCCGGCGGCCCCCGGTGATCGACGCGCGCAGCGCGGAGAGCGGCGGAGCCGCAAGCGTGGACTTCGTGACCCGGGGCGAAACGCAGGGACACGAAGTCCCGAGCGAGGGACCGCTTTTCTTCTCGGAGGAGCGAAGCGGGGGAGAGAACGAAGCGGTCCCTCGCGAGCCGGCGCCGAAGGCGCCCGACAAAGGAGCCCCACCCCCATGCGCGCCGCCGCCCGCCTGTTGTGCGCCCTGTTCGCCACCATCGCGCCCCTCACCGCACTCGTCGCACTCGCGGCACCCGCCCGGGCCGCCGACGAGTTCACCTGGGGCGTGCAACCGGCGGGCGGACGCGACCACTTCGTGTTGACCGCCGCGCCGGGGCAGACCCTGGTCGACGTGGTCGGCGTGTCCAACTTCGGGGACAAGCCGCTGACGCTGCGCGTGTACGCCACCGACGCCGTGCTCGCCGCCGACGGCGGGATGACCCTGTTGACCGCCGCCGAGCAACCGAAGGATGTCGGTGCGTGGATCGGCTTCGACGCCGAGTCGTACACGGTGGCGCCGGGCAAACGCGCGGACATCCCGTTCCGGTTGACCGTCCCGGCGGACGCGAGCCCCGGCGACCACACCGGCGCCATCGTCGCCTCGATCAAGGCCGAGGCGACCGGCCCGGGACAACAACGATTCGACGTGGACCGACGCGTCGGCGCCCGGATCTACCTGCGCGTGGACGGCCCCGCCGTACCGCGCCTGGCGATCGAGGACCTGCGGCTGTCCTACGACAACCCGATCGCGATGTTCGGCGGCGCCGAGGCGGTCGTGCGCTACCGGGTGCGCAACACCGGCAACGTACGCACCACGGCGGGCGTCGAGACCACCGTCTCCGGGCCCGGCGGTTGGCGACTGGGCGGCCCCGCCCGAGCCGCCCTGCCCGAGCTGCTGCCGGGGGCGACGCACGAGGTGGTGCAGCGCTTCGATGGCGTCTTCCCGGCCGGTCGACTCACCGCGGACGTCGAGGTCACCGGCAACCCGGCGACGGTGACCGCGAAGTCGACGAGCGTATGGGCGCCGCCGTGGCTGCTGCTCGGCGCGATCACGCTGCTGCTCGGCGCGCTGATCGCCTACGCCGCGACGGTGCTCCGCCGACGCCGCGCCGCGGCCGCCTCCTCCGCCGAAGCCGCCGCCGCCGCCGCCAACGAGGCTGCCGCCGCGAAGGACACCGACACCGCGCCGGACGCCGCCGCCTCCCCCACCGAAGTCACCGCCGACCCGACCGGCTGAACACCCGCCGTCGCGCGTCGCCGCCCCGACCCCACCAGGAGCCGACATGTACACCTCCCCCCGTGTCCGTCGCGCCGCAGGCTCGGCCGCCGTGCTCGGCCTGGCCGCCGCCGGCGTGCTGAGCGCCGCCGCCGTTGCCTCGGCCGCACCCGCCGACACCCGTGCCGAGAGCCCGGCCGGACCCACCGCGACCGTGTCGCGCAGCACCGCACTGGCCCCGGCCGGCGACGAGATCACCGTCGTGGGCCGCGGCTTCGCCCCCGGTGCCCGGGTCACCGTCGCGCTGTACGGCGGCGACACCGCCGACCGGGCGGGCAGCCGCACGCTCGCCGCCGACGGGCAGGGCGTCGTCGCAACGCCGCTGCGGGTGGGCACCGGATTCGCTCCGGACGCGCCCGCGTTCGAGGTCCGGGTCGGCGTCGAGGGCGGACCGACCGCCGAGGTCGCGCTGACCTTCGCCGCGACCGCGCCCGGCGGTGCCCCCCGATCGCTGCGCGCCACCGCACCGGCGGCACCGGCGCAACTCGCGCAGGCCGCACCGCGGGCGGCGGCCGGCGGCGCGAAGCTGACCGTCACGCCGAGCACCGGCCTGGACCCGGCGGGCACGTCGATCACGGTCGAGGGCTCCGGCTACGCGGCCGGCAGCGGCAACGGGATCTACGTGGTGTTCGGGCCCAAGGAGGCCGACTGGACCACCAACGCGGGCAACTACGGCGCCTCGAAGTGGCTCAAGGCGTACGGCCCGGACGGGATCAACCCGGACGGCACGTTCTCGGCCACCCTCACCGACGTCAAGGCGACCTACAAGAACGGCGCGGGCAAGGACGTCGACTGCCTCCGGACCGAGTGCTACGTGCTGACCATGGCCGCGCACGGCTCGCCCGACCGCAGCCAGGACGCGTTCGTGAAGGTCTCCTTCAAGGGCGGCTCGGCCACGACCGGATCCGGCGCGACGGCCGGGGCCGGCACCACGACCGGCGGCGGCACCTCGGGCACGACCGGCGCGACGACCACCGGCGGCGGCACAACCGCGGGCACAAGTGGGTCGAGCGGGTCGAGCGGGGCGAGCGGCGGCGCGGGCAAGTCCGGCGGCGGCAGCCTGCCGCTGACCGGACCGGCCGGCCTGGTCGGCGCGGGTGTCGCCGGTGTCGCCCTGATCGGCACCGGCACGGTGGCCGTGCTGATCACCCGCCGCCGCCGCGCCACCCCGCCCACGGCGGCCTGAGCCCGACCGCCCGCGCCCACCGGTCGAACCGGCGGGCGCGGGCGGGTGTCGGCACTGCGGGCGGCGGCCCGCAGTGCCTACTTGCCGAGCGCGTCCAACTGCTCCAGGAACCACTGCTGCGGGTTCAGCGCGACCGCGGCGGCGGCCAGCCGCTTGGTCCGCTGCAGCCGCTCGGTCGAGTCCATCGTGAGCGCCGTGTGCAGCGCCTCGGTGGTCTGCGAGACGTCGAACGGGTTGACCACGATCGAGTCCTCGCCGAGTTCCTCGCACGCTCCCGCCTCGCGCGAGAGCACCAGCGCACAGCCCCCGTGCGCCTCGTCCAGGAGCGAGACGACCGGCACCTCCTTGGCGACCAGGTTCATCCCGTCCCGGATCGGGTTCACCAGCGCGACGTCGGCCAATCGGTACGCCGCGAGCGAGCGCGGGAAGTCGTCGTTGACGTGCAGGATCAGCGGCTGCCAGTCGCCGGTGCCGAATTCGTCGTCGATCTCCTTGGCCACCCGCTGCACCGCCGCGGTGTACTCGCGGTACTCCGGCAGGTCGTGCCGGGAGGGGTAGGCGAACGCGACGTGCACCACCCGACCGAGCCATTCCGGTCGGGTGCGCAGCAGCTCGCGATAGGCGAGCAGGCCCCGGACGATGTTCTTGGACAGTTCGGTGCGGTCCACCCGGACGATCACCCGGCGATCGCCCACCGCCTCGCGCAGTCCGGCGAGCCGGGTGTCCACGTCGGCACGCGACGCCCGCTCGCGCAGGAACTCGGCATCCGCACCCAGGCCGTGCACGCCGATCTCGGTCACATGGCCCGCATGCGTGACGGTCATCGCGTCCCGGTCCACCGTCGCGCCGAGCACGTCGGCGCAGCAGTCCAGGAAGGCGAGCGCCCAGCGCCGGGTCAAGAAGCCCGCGTGGTCGGCGCCGAGCACGCCCTCCAGGACGAACCGCGCGATGTCGTCGGGCAGCAGCCGGAAGTAGTCCGGCGGCGCCCACGGGGTGTGCGAGAAGTGCCCGATCCGCAGATCCGGACGCAGCCGGCGCAGCAGCACCGGCACCAGGGTCAGGTGGTAGTCCTGCACGACCACCTTGGCGCCCTCGGCGGCCTCGTCGGCCAGCGCCTCCGCGAAGGCCTGGTTGTACGCCTCGTAGGAGGCCCATTCCTTGCGGAAGCGCGCGTCGAAGACCGGCTTGGACGGGGTGTCGTAGAGCAGGTGGTGGACGAACCACAGGGTCGAATTCGCTATGGCGTTGTACGCCCGGGCGAAGGTGCCGGGGTCGATGTCGAGCATCCGCACCGCCAGGCCGCCGGTGTCGTGACCGGCGAGATCCAGCCGGCCCGAGGGAGCGGCCCGGGTCGCGGTGCGATCGGCCTCGCCGAGCGCCGAGCAGACCCACACGGCGCCGGTTCCCTGCCCGGCGGTGGACAGTCCGGACACGAGTCCGCCGCCGCCGCGGCTCACCGAAAGCCTGCCGTCGTCCTCCAGGGAGAAGGACACGGGACCACGATTGGACGCGACCAGGACACCGGCGGGAGGGGGAGCACTCATGCCCCGACCCTAGCCACGCATCCCGGTGCGCAAACCCGACCCGCTCGCGCCTGCGACTCGAACGGTGTGGCGAGAATCACGTGTGCATGTCATTACCGGGAGTAGCGAAGGTGTGTTTTCTCTTGACTCGTCGGGCCTGTCCCGCTCGGATGCGACCGGGTGACTCGGCCCGCCGACTCGACCGACGAATCGGACCCGGGCCCGGAAATCGGGCCTGCGGGCAACGGGGCAAGGGGGAATCGGGTATGCGCAGCAATCGTGGCCTCGGTGCGGGTGCGGTGGCCGCCGCGCTGGTCCTCGCGGCCGGTGCGGCACCGGCGGTCGCCGAGGGGGACGGCGCGTGCAACGACGGGGACGCGTGTCTGTACTACAACTCGAACACCAAGGGTGCGCGCTTCGATCACCGGTACAACATGGCCAACTACGCCGGTTACACCTTCATGCGGTCCCCGGACGGCAGCAGCGGCACGGGGGTGCCGGTGAAGAACAACGCCGCGTCGGTGTGGAACAACGACCCGACGCACATCCTGCGGATCTACTACGGCAGCAACTACCAGGGTCCGGTCCAGGAGATCGGCCCGAAGTCGACGGCCAATCTCGACCCGGCGCTGAAGAACAACAACGCGTCCGGCAGTTGGACCGCGCAGTAGGGGGCCGGCGCCGCGGGTCGGCCGCGATCGCGGTGCTGTGCCTGGCACTGGCCGGGTGCACCGGAGCCGGCGACCGCGGCGACCGCCCGCCCGCGGCCGACCTCGCGTCGGGCGCCCCGCCGCCGGCGACGGCGACTCCGGTGAGCGGCGAGGTGACCGGGCTCGACCTGCCGATCGCGGCCTACCTGCCGACCCCGGAACAGCGCGCCCGGCGGGCCTCGGCCGAGTCCGTGCTGATCCGGGACTGCCTGGCCCGGCTGGGCCTGACCTACCCGACACCGCCGGCCGCCGACGGCGGACCGGTGTTGAAGTCGCGCACCGAGCGCCGCTACGGGGTGGGCGACCCGGTCGAGGTGGCCACGTGGGGCTTTCGGCCGCCGGGCTCCGTCGCCGGCGGTACGGCCAAGCCGAGCGCGCCGGCGCCGAGCCGGGAGCTGGCGGTGGCGCTGTACGGCGCGGCCGGGGCGGACGGTGAGCCGCCGGCGCCGACCGAGGGCACCGATCGGCCGGGGCCGGGCTGCCTGGGCCAGGCGCGGTTCGCGCTGGGCGTGGATCCGGTGCTGGAGCGCGCGGCGCTGCCGAGTCGGCTGGACGTGGAGTCGTTCGAGCGGTCGCGGGCCGACCCGCGGGTGCTTCGGGTGCTGGCGCGGTGGTCGACCTGCATGCGCGCGAAGGGGTTCGACTACCCCGACCCGTTGGCGGCTGGCGGCGATCCGGCGTGGGACACGCCCGCGCCGAGTGCGCGCGAGATCGCCGCGGCGAGCGCGACGGTGGCCTGCCGGACAGAGCACAACGTGGCGGGCACCTGGTACGCGGTCGACGTGGCCTACCAGCGGCAGGCGATCGAACGCGAGGCGGCGGCGCTGGCACGGGTGCGGGCGAACGAGGACGAATCCGCCCGTCGGGTCGCCGCGGTCCTGGGCGGCTGAGCCGGCGCGCCCGCACCGGGCCCGCCTCGCCCACGACGATGGCGCGAAACAGCCGTCCGGCGCCCGACCGGGACGACCGTCAGCGCCCGACCAGGCGGGTCCGCGCACGGTACTCGGGCACGGTCGCCATCGGCGGCCGCTCTCGGGCCGCGACGTCGTGCGTGCGCAGCCGGAAGCCGTCCTCGTCCCGCTCGAACTGGGTCAGCGCGGTGCTGAGCTCGACCGGGTGCGCGCCCGTGGGGCCGCGGCGCAGTCGGCGCTCCACGGCCTGGAGTATCTCCGCCGCCATCCGGCCGAGGCCGGCCTCGTCCTGGTGGCTGTGCCGGCGCACGCCCACGTCCACCTGGGCCATCGCGTCCAGACCGGCCAGGCGCAGGGTGTCCACGAGCATCGCGGTCTCGACGCCGTAGCCGCACGGGAAGGGCAGCTGTTCCAGGAGCGAGCGCCGGGCCGCGTACTCGCCGCCGAGCGGCTGGACGAAACCGGCCAGTTCCGGCCAGTGCAGGTTGAGCAGGGGGCGGGCGACCAACTCGGTGACCCGGCCGCCGCCCGCGGGCACGATCGTGTCGCCGATCTCCAGCGGCCGGTCGTACATGGCCTTGACCAGTCGAACCGTGGAGTCGGTCAGCAGCGGGCCCAGGATCCCGGTGACGAAGTCCGCCGAGAAGTCCTTCAGGTCGGCGTCCACGAACGCCACGATGTCGCCGTCGGTGACCAGGAGCGAGCGCCACAACACCTCGCCCTTGCCGCGTACGGCCGCCAGCGTGGGCAGGATGTCGTCGCGGTGCACGACCCGCGCGCCCGCGTCGGCGGCGACCCCGGCGGTGTCGTCGGTGGATCCGGAGTCGACCACCACGAGCTCGTCCACCAGCGGCGCGCGCTCGATCAGCTCGGTCCGGATCACCTTGACGATGTCCCCGACGGTCGCCGCCTCGTTCAACGCGGGCAGGACGACGCTGACCCGGGTGTCGCGTTTGGCGTCAAGAAGCTTGTCGACGGGCCAGTCCGCGGCGACGGAGGACCGTCGTCGAAGCCAGGCGCTCACCTCGGGCTGCACGTTCGAAATCCCCTGTCGTCGCCGGTGTTCCGGCCTCGGTCGCGGTCACCCTTTATCGTCTCGCGAGGTGGACCGGATGATCGACGCGGCACCGGTTCGGTTACAGTCGTCGTCACCGGATACGACGATCGCACGTCGAGCCGGACAAACGCGGACCGGCCACCCGGCGACGGGTGTGTCCACCGCCATAGCAGCTCATCCAGAGGGGCAGAGGGAACGGCCCGTTGAAGCCCCGGCAACCATCCGATCGTCATTCCTCGTGACGCGCTTTCGGCGCGAGCGAGCACCGGCGGATCGGACAGGTGCCAAGTCCGGCCCGTGGGACCCCACGGGTAAAGATGAGGACAGAAAGGCCCTCGCCATGGCGACACCCACCGCCACCCGCTCCACCAGCGCCACCTCCACCGCCTTCGGTCCGGCCGTCGCGCTGTCGTGTCGCGAGTGCGGCGAACGCACCGAACTCGGCCCGAAGTACGCCTGCGAGTCCTGTTTCGGCCCGCTCGAGGTCGCCTACGACTTCGGCACCGTCACGCGAGAGCAGATCGAGGCCGGCCCGCAGAACATCTGGCGCTATGCACCGCTCCTGCCGGTCGCCGCGGACGTCGCGTCCCGGCCCAACCTGAACCCCGGTTTCACCAAGCTCGTCCGGGCCGAGAACCTGGGCCGCGAGCTGGGCATCGCGAAGCTGCACGTCAAGGACGACTCGGGCAACCCGACGCACTCCTTCAAGGACCGCGTGGTCGCGATCGCCGTCGAGGCCGCACGCACCTTCGGCTTCACCACCCTCTCCTGCTCCTCCACCGGCAACCTGGCCGGCGCGGTGGGCGCCGCCGCCGCTCGGGCGGGCCTGCGCAGCTGCGTGTTCATCCCGGCCGACCTGGAGGCCGGCAAGGTCGTCACGGCGGCCGTCTACGGCGGCGAGCTGGTCGCCATCGAGGGCACCTACGACGAGGTCAACCGGTTCTGCTCGGAGTTGATCGGCGACCCGGCCGGCGAGGACTGGGGCTTCGTCAACGTGAACCTGCGGCCGTACTACGGCGAGGGTTCCAAGACGCTGGCCTACGAGATCGCCGAACAGCTCGGCTGGCGGCTGCCCGAGCAGATCGTCATCCCGATCGCGTCCGGTTCGCAGCTGACCAAGATCGACAAGGGTTTCCGCGAGCTGATCGCACTGGGCCTGGTCGAGGACACCCCGTACAAGATCTTCGGCGCGCAGGCCACCGGGTGCTCCCCGGTTGCGGCGGCGTGGAAGGCCGGCCAGGACGTGATCCGCCCGGTGCGACCGGACACGATCGCCAAGTCGCTCGCGATCGGCAACCCGGCCGACGGCCCGTACGTGCTGGACGTGTGCAAGCGCACCGGCGGCGCGGTGGAGGACGTGACCGACGCCGAGGTGGTCGAGGCGATGAAGCTGCTGGCCCGCACCGAGGGCATCTTCGGCGAGACCGCCGGCGGCGTGACCGTCGGCTGCCTGCGCAAACTGCTCGCGTCCGGCGCGCTGGACCCGGACGCCGAGACGGTCGTGCTCAACACGGGTGACGGCCTCAAGACGTTGGACGCGGTCACGCCGACCACCGGCGCCACCGCGACCATTCGACCCACTCTGGATTCCTTCCGAAAGGCCGGCCTGGCATGAGCGTCTCCGTTCGCATCCCGACGATCCTGCGCACCTACACGGGCGGGGCGGCCGAGGTGTCCGTCGAGGGGACGACCCTCGCCGAGGTCCTGGATGCCTTGGAAAAGGATCACACCGGAATTCGCGCGCGCATCCTCGACGACGAGGGCAAGCTGCGTCGCTTTGTGAATCTGTACGTGGACGACGAGGACGTGCGCTTCGCGGACGGTCTCGCCACGGCCACCCCCGACAAGGGCACCGTTTCGATCATCCCGGCGGTCGCGGGCGGTTGCTGACGCGATAGGCCGACGGTCCCGATCTTCATCGACTCGGGCACGAAACGGAACCGAGAAATCCGCCGCCCGGAGCACCGGGCGGCGGATTTCTTCGTCACCCGGAGAGGGTGATCGTTACACGTGTTTAACCGGGTCCATTTCCCGGCTTTGGCGGCGACGCGTCGGTAAACCCGTGGTCGGGATCACACCCGTTATGTGCGGAAGGTCGCTTTCCTGACGAATTGAAATACGGCTTTCCTGGTGACTCGCGAAGAATGCGGTCTTTATTCACTCGGGAATTCTCGTCCGATTGACCTGTTGCTCCGGGCATCCGTCCGGATACATTCAGCCGCGGTCGTAGCGGAAGGCCGGGTCCTTCTGGATACGAACCCGGAGCTGCGGCGTGCAGTATCCGTGAAAGGGCCAGTAACAGGGGAGTTAGGAATGGCTCAGGGCGCCGTCAAGTGGTTCAACGCGGAGAAGGGGTACGGCTTCATCGCGGTCGACGGTGGTGCGGACGTTTTCGTCCACTACAGCGCGATCCAGATGGACGGGTACCGGACGCTCGAGGAGGGGCAGCGAGTCGAGTTCGAGATCTCGCAGGGGCAGAAGGGGCCGCAGGCCGACATGGTCCGCGTCACCGCCTGAACCAGGGGGCAATCCGCTCCTCTGCTTGAAACGGTCCACACCACGGACTGCACGACACACCGCAGCACACATCTTGTCCGATCCTCCGATTCCCACCGATCCCTTGCCGGATCGTCGAATCGGGTCGATCGGTGACCGGGGCCCGGCCTTCCCGCCACGCGGGGGCCGGGCCCCGGTCGTTGCGCGTCCGGCCCCGGGCCCGCCCGCGACCCGTCGTCTCCGGTGCGGCCCGCCCCACGTGCGACACACGCGGGCGTGCACGCGGACGGGTCGAGACCTCCCGTTGCGCTTGCACTCGGCATGGTCGAGTGCTAATCATTGGCGTTAGCACTCTGGATGTGAGAGTGACAGAAACGGACCGGGCCGGTGAGGCTCGGCACCCGTGAGGGAGGGATCCTCGCGGTGGTCGGGTCGTCCGTCGCGGGCGCCAGTGCGGTCCGGCACTCACCCCCGTTCTGGGAGGACTTCACCACATGGCCAAGATCATCGCGTTCAACGAGGAAGCGCGCCGCGGCCTCGAGCGCGGGATGAACCAGCTCGCCGACGCCGTCAAGGTCACGCTGGGCCCCAAGGGCCGCAACGTCGTGCTCGAGAAGAAGTGGGGTGCGCCCACCATCACCAACGATGGTGTGAGCATCGCCAAGGAGATCGAGCTCGAGGACCCGTACGAGAAGATCGGTGCCGAGCTGGTCAAGGAGGTCGCGAAGAAGACGGACGACGTCGCCGGTGACGGTACGACGACCGCGACCGTCCTCGCCCAGGCGCTCGTTCGCGAGGGCCTGCGCAACGTGGCCGCCGGCGCGAACCCGATGGCCCTCAAGCGTGGCATCGAGAAGGCCGTCGAGGCCGTCTCCGAGCAGCTGCTCGCGCTCGCCAAGGACGTCGAGACGAAGGAGCAGATCGCCTCCACCGCCTCGATCTCCGCCGCTGACCCCCTGATCGGCGAGATGATCGCCGAGGCCATGGACAAGGTCGGCAAGGAAGGCGTCATCACCGTCGAGGAGAGCAACACCTTCGGTCTCGAGCTCGAGCTCACCGAGGGCATGCGCTTCGACAAGGGCTACATCTCGCCGTACTTCGCGACCGACATGGAGCGCATGGAGGCCGTCCTCGAAGACGCCTACGTGCTCATCGTCAACTCGAAGATCACCTCGGTGAAGGACCTCCTCCCGCTGCTGGAGAAGGTCATGCAGTCGGGCAAGCCGCTCATGATCATCTCCGAGGACGTCGAGGGCGAGGCCCTGGCCACGCTCGTCGTCAACAAGATCCGCGGCACCTTCAAGTCCGTCGCCGTCAAGGCTCCGGGCTTCGGCGACCGTCGCAAGGCCATGCTCGGCGACATCGCCATCCTCACCGGTGGCCAGGTCATCTCCGAGGAGGTCGGCCTCAAGCTCGACACCGCGGGTCTCGAACTCCTCGGCCGCGCCCGCAAGGTCGTCGTCACCAAGGACGAGACCACCATCGTCGACGGCGCCGGTGACTCGGACCAGGTCGCGGGTCGGGTCAACCAGATCCGCGCCGAGATCGAGAACTCGGACTCGGACTACGACCGCGAGAAGCTCCAGGAGCGCCTCGCGAAGCTGGCCGGCGGCGTGGCCGTGATCAAGGCCGGTGCCGCGACCGAGGTCGAGCTCAAGGAGCGCAAGCACCGCATCGAGGACGCGGTGCGCAACGCGAAGGCCGCCGTCGAGGAGGGCATCGTCGCCGGTGGTGGCGTGGCCCTGCTCCAGGCGTCCACCATCGCGTTCGACAAGCTCGAGCTGGACGGCGACGAGGCCACCGGCGCGAACATCGTGCGCCTGGCCGTCGAGGCCCCGCTCAAGCAGATCGCGGTCAACGCCGGCCTCGAGGGCGGCGTGGTTGTGGAGAAGGTGCGCAACCTGACCCCGGGTCACGGCCTCAACGCCGCGACCGGCGAGTACGTGGACCTCATCGCCGAGGGCATCATCGACCCGGCGAAGGTCACCCGTTCCGCGCTGCAGAACGCCGCGTCGATCGCCGCGCTGTTCCTGACCACCGAGGCCGTCATCGCCGACAAGCCGGAGAAGAACGCCGCTCCGGCCGGCGGCGGCGCCCCGGACATGGGCGGCATGGACTTCTGATCCACTGAGGATCGGTGGTCCCGACCCACGGTCGGTTGTTTTACGGAAGAGGCGGTCCCTTTCGGGGGACCGCCTCTTTCGCGTTTCCGCGTGTTCGAAGCCGTGTTCGCTCGTTCGAGTGGCGATGGCGACTTACCCTGAAACGGTCTCCGGGCGGCCGTAGCGTCGTTCTCGTACGACATGGATCGAGGTGGGCGAGGTGGACGAGTTGACCGCACCCGTGATCGAAGTGACCACCGCCTGGCGCGACATCGTGACCATGTGGAAGGAATTGGAGGCGCCCGAAGGCTGGCGCGCCGAGTTCGACGGAGAGAACATCACGATGTCGCCGCCTCCGGGACACAGGCACGAATTGATCGCGGACGACCTCCATTGGCAGCTGCGCCGGGCCGCCCCCGAAGGATGCGGTGTCTTTCAGCATCTCGGCGTGGAGATCATGTCGGTCGGTCGGCTGTGTATTCCCGACCTGGTGGTGGTGGCACGGGAAGACGTCGCCACGCCGACTCCGGCGGATCGGGTTCTTCTCGTCGCCGAGATCACCTCCCCGAGCAACGCGGACACCGATCGTGTCGACAAGCTGCGGGCATACGCACACGGGCCGATTCCGCTCTACCTGCTCGTCGATCGCTGGGACAAGGACGGCCCGGCGGCGACGTTGTACTCCGAGCCGGACGGCAAGGTCTACCAGCGCATCCAGCGCGTCGATTTCGGCGGATCGGTCGCCGTCCCCGGGCCCTTCGGTATCGAACTGGACACCTCGGACTTTCCCTCGAGGTAATACGGCGGAGAGGTCTTCGGACCCGCGCGCCGCCGACGCCGAGGAGCAGCGGCGCGCCGAGCGCACGCTGGACGACGCCGGCGCCCACCCGGTGGCGCCGGCCCCCGGAGCACTCGCACGCCGGTGTCACCGTGGGCCGGGCGCAGAGCGAGCGGCTGGTCGGCGCGTACGCGGTCGGTGGCGAACGGCCGATCTACGCGTCGTTGACCGCACGTTCGTTCGGTGGCTGAGTCGGGGCGAGGCCGCCGAGCGGGGCGATCACCTCGGCGTCGCGTTCGCAGACCCAGTGCGGGTCCTCCCCGAGCTCGGGTTCGAGGTAGAGCGGGTGGTCGTCGTGCCGCGGGCACGGCGGCCACACCGTGCCCTGTTCGGTCAGTGCCTCCTGGACGTCCTGCCCGATCAGTCCGGGGACGTACGCGGCGCCGTCGGGCCACTGCTCGACCCACCACTTGCGCTCGACCAGGGCGTGCTCGACCACGGTCACGGTCTCGGGGGTCTCGACGCCGTGCGTGCGCAGATCGGCCAGGACCAGGGCGCGGGCGGTCAACAGGGCGGCGTCGGTCGGATCCTTGCTCATGGTCCACAAGTGTGCGTGATCGCGACGTATACGAGAATCGAGCGTGTGGCTCTCCTCATCGATCCCCCGGCCTGGCCCGGACGCGGGCGACTGTGGTCGCACCTCGTCAGCGACGTCTCGCATGCCGAGCTGCACGCGTTCGCCCGCGCGCTCGGCGCGCCGGAACGTGCGTTCGACCGGGATCACTACGACGTCCCGGCCGACCTGTACGCGCAGGCACTGGCCCAGGGGGCCGAGCCGGTCTCCAGCCGGGAACTGGTGGTCCGGCTGACCGCGGCGGGCCTGCGCCGGCGCAAGCGGTACCGACCGCGCTGACGGTCGGCGGCGGGTCGGTCAGGACTGCTGACGCGGGATGGTGCCCTCCAGCCGCTCCAGCTCGGCGCGCATGTTGTAGCGGGCCGCCTCCTCGTACCGGGCCGCGCCCAGTCGGGTGTGGAACAGCCGGGGCAGCGACATCAGGTCGCGCAGTACCGCGGCGCGGGCGGCCCGGAACGCCTCGTCCGGGACGAACGCGTACTCCTCGCGGACCGCCGCCGTGTACGCCTCGTAGCGCTCGCGGTCGGCGGCCAGGATGGCCAGGTCCGCATCGCACAACACGTGCGCGTTGTGGTCGGACTCCCCGGGCGCGTGCTCGGCGGTCACCCGGACCAGGCGCACCGTCTCGGCGACCAGGGCCGGCGCCACGCCCGCCTCGCGCAGGCCGCGTTCGGCCAGCCGCGCGCTGCGCTCCTCGTTGTCGGCCCGGGCGGGGTCGTAGACCGCGTCGTGGAACCACGCGGCGAGCATGACCGCGTCGGCGTCGTCGGCCTCGTAGGCCAGCTCACCGATCAGGTCGAGCACGGTGCGCAGATGGTCGGTGTCGTGATAGCGGCGGTGCGGCTCGGCATAGCGCGCCAGCAGGCTCTCGACGACGGCGCCGGCCTCGGCGTGCTCACCGACGAGCCGGGCCCACTGGTCCCGCAGCGTCACGGTCGCGGACTCCTGGATGCGTTCCACCCGGCCAGCATGGCAGAACGAGCGAGCGAAGCCGACCACCAACCGTTCCGACACACGCGGTTCACTCGTATCGGATGCCGATCGCACGCCGAATCACCGGCCGGGATCGCCCGCCGATCAGCCGGTGCCCACCGATGCCGTCAGCGGCTCCGGGAGCGGGCGGGCGTGCAGCACGACCAGCCCGGAGACCGCGCGGGTGAGCACCACATAGAGCCGGCGCAGTCCCTGGGTCTCGGCGTCGACGATCTCGGCCGGTTCGGCGACCGCGACGTGGTCGAACTCCAGACCCTTGGCCAGCGACGCGGGCACCACGCTGATCCGGGCCTGTTCGCCGTCGCCGTCCGCGCCCAGGACCCGATGCGCGACGGCGCCCGCCCGCAATGCGGCGGCCACCTCGGCCACCCGCGCGTCGGCGCAGATCAGGCCGATCGAGCCCTCGTGGTCGAGCAGTTCGACGGCCGCCTCGGCGGATCGCGCGGCCAGTTCGTCGGCCGCGACCGCACGCAGTTCCAGTGCGCCCGCCGCCTGGCGGACCGAGGACGCGGGCACCAGGCCCGGTGCGATCAGCGGCAACAACCGACTGGCGAACTCCAGGATCTGCAGCGGCACTCGGAAGCCCCGGGTCAGCTCCTCGATCCTGGCCCCCTCGTGTCCCAGATGCCGCAACGTTTGTTGCCAGCCGGGGGTGGCCCACGGCGTGGTGCCCTGCGCGATGTCGCCGAGCACCGTGGCCGAGCCGGTGGAGCAGCGCCGACCCACCGCACGCAACTGCATCGGGGACAGGTCCTGCGCCTCGTCGATCACCACATGCCCGTAGCCGCCGGTGCGGTGGAGCAGGTCGGCGGTCTCGTCCACGAGCACCGCGTCGGCCACGGTCCAGCGGGCGGATCCCACCCCGCGCGGCGGCGTGGCCCAGCCGATCGCGGCCTGTTCCTCGGCGCTCAGCACGCCGTCCGCGCACGCGGCCCGGAAGTCGGCGTCGCCCAGCAGCCGGAACACCAGCTTGAGCGGGTCCACCGCCGGCCAGATCGCGTCCACCGCCGCCTTGACCGGCCGGCTGCGCGCGACCGCGTCCTGGACCCGGTCGTCCGGGGACTCGCCGCGCTCCTCCATCTTGGTCAGCAGCGCGTGTGCGATGCGCTGCCGGAGCATGTCGCGGGCCGCGCCGTAGCGCACGTCGCGCGTGCGCAGCGCGGCGACCAGTTCCTCGACCTCGTACACCGCGAGCCGCCAGGTGCGCGAGTCGCGGACCACGGCCACCGACTCGGTGGGTGCGCGCAGTCCCGACCACACCGCGCGGCGCAGCACCTCGGCCATCCGCGCGTCGCCCTTGATCGTGCCGGACACCGCCTCGTCCGGCGCCCGGACCTTGATCTTGGAGGTGCGGGTGACCAGGTCCTCGACGGTGGTCTGACCGACCTCGATCTCGCCGAGCGCGGGCAGCACCTGCTGGATGTAGTCGAGGAAGGACCGGTTCGGGCCGACCACCAGGGTGCCGGAGCGTGCGAGGCGGTCCCGGTAGGCGTACAGCAGCCAGGCCACGCGGTGCAGGCCGACGGCGGTCTTGCCGGTGCCGGGCGCGCCCTGCACGCACAGCGTGTGGCCCAGGTCCGAGCGCACGATCTCGTCCTGCTCGGGCTGGATGGTCGCCACGATGTCGCGCATCGGGCCCACGCGCGGGCGTTCGATCTCCGCGGCGAGGATGCCGCCGACGGTGTCGGTCTCGTTCGGGTCGGTCAGGTGCTCGTCCTCGAACGCGGTCAGCTCGCCGGCCGTCCAGCCGAAGCGGCGGCGCAGTTCGACACCGAGCGGCTCGTCCCGGTTGGCCCGGTAGAACGCGCGGGACAGCGGCGCGCGCCAGTCCACCACCATCGGGTCGCCGAGTTCGTCGTGCACGTGTCGGCGGCCGATCCAGAAGGATTCGACGGGCTTGCTCGGGTCGGCGCTCACCTCGACCGGTTCGACTCCCTCGACGCCGTCGGCGAACCGGCCGTCGACCCGGCCGAAGAACAGCGGTGAGCCGGCGTGGTCGGCCAGTGCGGCGATGCGCTTGGCGATCAGGTGCTGGGCGGTCTCGTTGGCGACGGCGGTGGCACCGACGTCGCGCAGGTCGAGCGCCTCGGTCTCCTCGCGCATCCGGCGCAGGGCGGCGCGGGAGGCGTCCAGGTAGGCGCGTTCGACGGCGAGCGCGTCGGAAGCGGGCAGGGCGGGGCCGGTGGTGGCGGGCGCGGACATGTTTCTCCGGTTCGTGGCGGCGACAAATCGGAGCCCGGCCGTGTGCGATGCCACGTCCTGGTGCGCCCCTGCGGAGGGCACGGGCCGATTGCCCGAAGGTGGCGGCCCGCGCGGCCCACCGGTGCCGGGCGCCGAGGACGGTTCCCGATCACTGCACTGGGTGGGACAGCGGAATCAGCGAGCCTAGGCGAGTCCGGCTCTGCCATCAACTCCCTTTGCCGGGCCATGCTCGGTTGCCGGCGGGCCGGCCGCCCGGACGGGCGCGAACGGCCCGACGGATCGGCCATCGTGGTGCGGCGGTCACGGCCCACGGTGCGGCGGTCGTGGCGAACAAGGGGACGGTGGTTCGGGGATGAGGCTGTGGGCGACGCGGACGGTGCTCGCGATGGCGCTGGTGGCCGGGGTCGCCCTCGCACCGGCCCCGGCGGGCGGTGGGCGCGGCGGGCGGGTGTCGACCGGATTCGAGCGGCGCGGCGGCACGGTCTGGACGACCGTGGCCGAGGAGCGGGACTACCTGCGCGACCTGGTCGCGGCGGCGCCGGGCCCGGAGCGGGCCGGGTGGGGAGCCGCGCGGGTCACGGTGACCCGGGTCGGCACGAGCGCGCGCGGCCGGGCCGTGGACCTGATCACGGTGGCCGGCACACGGTCGGTGCCCGAGCCGGTCCGGGTGTTGTTCGTCTGTGGCCAGCACGGCGACGAGCCGGCCGGTCGGGAGGCGTGCCTGAAGCTGGTCCGGGATCTGGCCGCGGACCGCTCGCCGGCGGGACGCCGACTGCTGGAGCGGGTCACCGTGCTGGTGCTGGCCACGCCGAACCCGGACGGATCGGCGGCGGGCACGCGCGCGACCGCCGAGGGGGTGGACCTCAACCGGGACCATGTGGCGGTGGGTTCGCCCGAGGCGCGGGCGATCCGCCGGGTGCTGCGCGAGGCGCGCCCGCACATCGTGCACGACCTGCACGAGTTCACCGTGCCGGCGGACACCGCTGCCCCGCCGGCCCTGTACCTGTGGCCGCGCAATCTCAATGTGGCTCCCGAACTGCGTTCCCTGTCAATCGAGTTGGCGCGTGATCGGATCGGCACGGCGCTGCCCGCGGCGGGCTGGGCGGCGGGCGTGTACGGCGAGGACGGCACCGCTCGACAACTCGGCGGCGACGGGGACGAACGGCTGCTGCGCAACGCGGCCGCTCTGGACCACGCGGTGGCGGTGCTGGTCGAGGTCGGCACCCGACCCGTCTCGGCGCTCGAGCGCGCGGACCCGGGTCTGCTGGGCCGGCGCCGGGTGGCCGCGCATCTGGTGGCCGCGCAGGCCACGCTGCGGATGGCCGCCGAGCGTGGGGACGCGATCACCGCGGCGGTGCGAACGTCCCGGGAGCGGGCCGAGCGCGGTGGCGAAGTGGTGTACTTCGACGGGGCCGACAACGTCCCGGCGGGCCGCGGCGCGGTCGGGCCGATGCCGTGTGCGTATCGGCTGACGCCGGACCTGTACGCGAGCGCCCGGGCCGCGCTGGCCGAGCACGGTGTCCGGGTGCAGCCCGACCTGCGGGTGCCGACGGCGCAACCGGCGGGTGTGATGGCCGCGTTGCTGCTCGACCCGCGGGCCCGCTTCGCGGTCGCGATGGCGACCACCGAGCCGTGTGCGGGCACTTCGGCGCCGCATGCCGACGCGTTGTGAGCGGGCGTACGGGCCCACCGATCCGAGTGCGGGTGCGATGTCCGTCGGGACGACCGGGAGTTACCGGGCCGGTTCCACGTGGTCGGCGAGGGCGGTGAGCAGGTCGGCGATGCCCTCCGGGCCGGCGACGACCAGGTCGGCGCGTTCGGCGAGGGCGTGCACCTCGGCCGAGCCGCTGCACACGGTGACGCCGGCGGTGCCCTGCTCGCGCAGTCCCTCGACGGCTTCGAACGCGGCGAGGTCGCCGAGGTCGTCGCCGGCGAACAGGACCGAGCCGGCCTGCTTCTCGGCCAGGAAGCCGGTCAGTGCGCGGCCCTTGTCCATTCCGCGCGGGCGCAGTTCGAGCACGTAGCGGCCGGGCTCGACGGCCAGGTCGTGCCGCGCCGCGAGGTCGTCGAGCGGGTCGCGCAGCAGCGCGAAGGCGGCGTCCGGGTCCGGTGCGCGGCGGGTGTGCACGGCGAGCGCGCTGCCCTTGTCCTCGATCCGGGTGGTGTCCCACAGGTCGAGCTTTCGGAGCAGGCCGGGCAGGGCAAGGCGCACCTCGTGCACCCCGCGCGGCGGCTCGGGCGCGCTGATCCGGTCGGTCGCCGCGTCCCAGCGCTCCAGGCCGTAGTGGCCGAGCACGACGAGGTGTTCGAGCCCGGGCACGCCGCGAAAGCGGCCGTACTCGACGGCGACCGCCGCCGGGCGGCCGGTCACGATCACCACCGCGGCCAGGTGCGGGGTCAGTCGGGACAGTGCGGCCACCGCGCGCAGGTCCGCGCGCGCCTGCTCCGGGCGATCGACGATGGGGGCGAGAGTGCCGTCGAAGTCGAGCGCGACGACGGCTCGGGCCGGCTCACCGAGCAACGCGGCGAGGCCCGCTCTGCCGGCCGGCGTGGTGGGTGCGGGCAGCGTGGACCGGTTCGTGGACATGCCGTCCAACCTACCCAGTGGTCAGCGAACCGAGCAGGCGATCCGCCAGCGGGACCACCTGGTCGTCGACCACGATCACGGTGAGCCGATGCCGCGGAATGCCGGCGAAGGTCGGCTTGATCCGGCCGATCCCGGGCAGCGCGGCGGCCAGCGCGCGGGCCTGCTTCTCCTGCCCGACGGGGTGGTAGACGGTGGTGGCCGGGACCGAGCCGCGGAACACGTCGGTTCCGGTGACCTCCCAGCCCGCCGCCTCCAGCCGCCGGGCCATGCGCTCGGCGAGCGCGGGCACCTTGCTCTGATCGAGCAGCACCACCTTGCCGTGCGCTCCCCGAGGCACCGCGGGCGCCCGGGCGGGCGGCACCGGGCGGGCGGAGCCGGCCGGTGCCGCGGCCGGCGCCGGCCCGGACGGGAGCCGGGCCCGGTCCGCGGCCACCCGGGAGGCGGGTTCGTCCCGGCCGATGGCGAGCACGCCGGCCACGACGCAGATGGCCAGCAGCGCGGCCACCGGGATCAGGCCGCGCCGCGAGCGGGCCCGCGCGGGTGCCGTGTCGGCGCGCAGGCCGGCGATCAGGTCACGCTCGGGCGCCGGGGAGTCCGGCTCCGGGTCGGCCTCCTCGGCCCACGCGTCCTCGTTGGTCCAGATCAGGCCGTACCGACCGAAGCCGGGGAACACGTCGTACTCGTCCCTGCGGCGCGGGAACATCGGGGCCGCCGCTCAGTGCCCGGAACGGCGCACGGTGGACCGGGCCTGTTGCCGGGCCTCGCGCAGCCGCCGCAGCCGCTGGACCAGCATCGGATCGTGCTCCAGGGCCTCCGGTCGGTCGAGCAGGGTGTTCAGCACCTGGAAGTAACGGGTCGCGGAGAAGCCGAAACGATCGCGCACGGCGCGTTCCTTCGCGCCGGCGTGCTTCCACCACTGGCGCTCGAATTCGAGGATGTCCCGATCCCGGTCGGAGAGCCCGCCCGCGGGCACCGCTTCCGGCGAGGTCGGCGCGCCGGCCTGCCCGGGAATCACGGGCGGCTCGGGCCGCGCGTCGTGTTCCTCGCCCATCGCTCACCCCTTCGGTACCTCGCCGGGCCCGTCGACCCGCTTTCGGCATTGTGCCCGCCCGTGCCGACGGACCACCGCACCGGCACGATGATTCGCCGGAAAAGCCCATGAATCACCCGAGGGAGGGGGGCACCGGAGAGACCTATATGCTCCGCCGCATGTCTACTTTTGCCGTCCATATCCCCGCCGCCGAACTCGAAGCCGACCCGCTCGACCCGGCGCAGATCGTCTCCGGCACGCCCGAGGTCTCGGGCAAGGTCCTGTGGGAGTCCGAGGACGGCAAGCAGATCCGCGGCATCTGGCAGATCACCCCGGGCGTGGTGACCGACACCGAGGCCAACGAGCTGTTCGTGGTCGTCTCCGGCCGGGCCACGATCGAGATCCGCGGCGGCGCGACGATCGAGGTCGGCCCGGGCGACGCGTGCGTGCTCCAGGAGGGCGACGAGACGGTGTGGACGGTGCACGAGACGCTGCGCAAGGCGTACCACATCACCCTGCCGTAGCACCGCGCCCGGCGACGGCGGCAGGTGTCGCCCGGCGCCGCACCGACCGCCGGATCCGCACGCGGCGAAGCCCACAGGCCCCGAGACCTGTGGGCTTCGCGCTTCCCGGAGTCGGTCGGACCTACTTGACCGATCCGGCGGTCAGGCCGGACACGACGTGCTTTTCGATGTAGGCGAACAGGATCACCACGGGCACGATGGCCACCACGGATCCGGCGAACAGGTACTGCCATTCGACGCGGTAGGCGCCGAGGAAGCTGTTGATGCCGACCGTGAGGGGTTGCTTGTCCGGTGTGGTCACCAGCACCAGCGCGACGGTGAACTCGTTCCACGCGGCGATGAAGGTGAAGATCACCGCCGTGACGATGCCGGGCATCGCCAGCGGCAGGGTGACCCGACGCAGTGCCCCGAGACGGGAGGCACCGTCGATCATCGCGGCCTCCTCCAGCTCGACCGGGATCGCGCTGAAGTAGGCGGTCAGGATCCACACCGAGAAGGCCAGGTTGAACGCGCCGTTGACGAGCACGAGCGCCCAGTACGAGTCGAGCAGGTCCAGGATGTAGAACTCCCGGTACAGCCCGACCAGCAGCGACGTCGGCTGGAACATCTGGGTGACCAGCACGAGCAGCAGGAACACGCCCCGGCCGCGGAAGCGCTTGCGGGCGGTGTAGTAGGCCGCGGGCAGCGAGACCACCAGCACGAGCAGCGTGGACATGCCCGCGACCAGCAGCGAGACCTTGAGGTTGTCGCCGAGCGTGGACTTGTCCCACACGTCGACGAAGTTGGCCCACTCGAACTTCGACGGCACGTAGCCGTCGCTGGTCAGTTCGTCCTTGGGGCGCAGGGCGGTGATCGCCATCTCGATGTACGGCAGGACGAAGACGATCGCGATCACCCAGGCGAGCGCGCCGAACCACAGCTGCTTCTGGCTGTACTTCGAGCCCCCGAGCTTGCCGCGTCCGGGTCGCTTCCCGCCGCCGGGGGCGCCCGCGGGCTGCTTCGCGGCGCCGGTGCCCGGCTTGCGGCCGGCGGCGGTGCTCGTGCTCATCGGTCGGTCTCCTTGTTACGGCTGACAACGAGGAAGAACGCGACCAGGATGATGATCATCGCGAAGTTGGCCACCGACATCGCGGCGCTCTCCCCGATGTCGGACGCCTTGAGCTGGTACATGAACACCGTGGTCGTCGCGGTCTCGTAGCCCGGACCGCCGTTGGTCATCGCCCAGATGATCGGGAACGAGTTGAAGACGTTGATCAGGTTGATCACCACCGCAACCAGGATCGCGGGCTTGAGCAGCGGCAGCGTGATCGACAGGTAGGTGCGCCACGTGGACGCGCCGTCGATCTTGGCCGCCTCGTACACCTCGCCGGGAACCGTCTGGAGCCCGGCGAGCAGCGTGTACGTGGTGAACGGGAGCGAGACGAAGACCGCGACCGCCATCATCCACGGCATCGCCGTGGAGGGCCTGCCCAGCCAGTCCTTGCCCGCGTCCATCAGGTGCAGGTCGACCATGAGCGTATTGATCGCACCGTGGGTCTCGTGCAGCATCCACTTGAAGACGACCGCGGTCATGAACACCGAGGCCGCCCACGGCACGATCATCGCCCAGCGGGCGAACCGCCGGCCGGGGAAGTGCTGGTTGAACAGTTGCGCCAGGAACAGCGACAACACGAGCGTGATCGCGACGACCACCAGCACCCACACCACGGTGTTCCACAGCACGGCCACGAAGTCCGGCTCGTCGAACAGCTTCTTGTAGTTGTCGGTGCCGTTGGATCCCACCACGATGCCGGTGCGGCGGATGCGCTGGAACGAACTCCAGACCATCACGACCACGGGCCACAGGACCACGACACCGATGAGGAGGACGGCCGGGCCGATCCACGGCAGCGGGGCCAGCGCCTTCTTGACTCTGGTGACGACGGTAGGCGCTCTGCGTACGGCGGTTTCGGCCACGGGGCCGTCCTCCTCCTTCGGTGCTCGGACGTATCTGTGGTGCGTCAGCTCTTCTGCTGCGCGACCGCCGCTTCGGCTTCCTTCTGGAGCTGGTCCAGCACGTCCTTGGGCGACTTGCCGGAGACCGCG
>NZ_JBIBGL010000011.1:0-389836 GCF_042956465.1 Embleya sp. NPDC008237 | reverse complement strand
CGGCCGACAGTCCTGTCGCCGCCAATGCCATCTGGTGCCGCTTCATCGCAGTACCGCCTTCATGCCTTCGGGAAAACAGGACCGTTGGTGAGGGTTTGGTCGCACTAAACCCATGCACGTGCTTGCGCAAAACTGTTCGCAATGCGGATTTGAAGAAAACTCTTGAGCAGCATCGAGCATTTTGCGGACTCGCCGTGTCGGCAGTCAACACCTCGCCGGAACAAAGGTCTACACCAATCCGGAGATTCGGAGGAGGGGTCGAGGAAGTTTGCAGAGCAATTCGTTACCCGGGTGGGCGCGCATGCAGAGGAACCGGCACAGAGGGTGCCGGTTCGCTCCCGCGACTGGTGCATCGGGTTGGTCGATCAACGGGCGCGCGATCGACCCGGACGCGCGAACGCGCCCGCCGGGAAGGCGGGCGCGCGGGGTCCGGGCGGGTCGGGCGGAACGGCCGGGTTCAGACCCGGATGACCCGTACGCCCGCGTCGACGAAGGCCGCCGCGGCCTCCTCCGTCGCCGAGGTGTCGGTGACCAGAACGCCGATCCGGTCCAGCGGGCAGATCCGGGCGAACGCGCGGCGGCCGAGCTTGGAGGAGTCCGCGGCCACCACCACCCGGCCCGCGCCGGCGGCCATCAACTGGTTGATGCTCGCCTCGCCCTCGTGGTGGGCGCTCGCCCCGTGCTCGACGTCGATCGCGTCGACGCCCAGGATCGCCACGTCCAGGGCCACCTCGCGCAGGATGCCGGTGGCCAACGGACCGATCAGTTCGTAGGACTGGGTGCGCGCCACGCCGCCGGTGACGACGATCTTCACGTGCCGGCGCACGGCGAGCTCGCCCGCGATGTTGAGCGCGTTGGTGACGATCGTGAACGCCTGGGCGTTCGAGTCGCCCTCGGTGTGCAGGTCGGCCCGGGCGACCAGGGCACGGGCCACCTCGGTCATCGTGGTGCCGCCGTTGAGCCCGATCGTCTCGCCCGGCTTGACCAGCGCCGCGGCGGCCTGTGCGATGCGCTGCTTCTCGGACGCGTGCCGGGCGGTCTTGTAGCGCAGCGGCAGGTCGTAGGAGACCGCGTGCGCGACCGCGCCGCCCCGGGTGCGGGTCAACATCTGCTGCTGGGCCAACTGATCCAGGTCGCGGCGGATCGTCGCGGGCGAGACGTCCAGCTCCGAGGCCACGTCCTCGACCTCCAGCCGACCGTGCTTGGCCAGCAGCTCCAGGAGCGCACCCCACCGCTCGTAACGGCTCACCCGTGACCTCCCGCCCTGTCCGACAGCCCTGGCCGACTCGCGTCGGATCGTGTGGGACATCCTGGCGGGCACCCCACACGTGTCGAGCATCGGGGTTTCCGTGAACCTCCGCTCACTCAACGATGCTGTTGCATGTTCATGTTTTCAACTGCTATCCAGTGAGCACAAACGCGCATTCTCCGATCCACCCGCCCTCGGGCTCACAATCCGCCCCGCCTACCAGACTTGAGACGCCGATGCCGCACGTGAACACCCCGCCGTCCGATCTGTCCGGCGCGGACTGCGTCGTCGCCCTCGATGTCGGCGGCACCGACATCAAGGGCGGTGTGGTCGACGCGGGCGGCAACCTCGTCTACAGCGAGCGCCGGCCCACCGGCCGGACCGCGGGCCCCAACGCGGTGGTGTCGGGCATCGTCGACTTCGCCGCCGCGCTGCGCGAGCGAGCGGTCGAGCTGGGTGGCGTGCCGCGGGCGGCGGGCGTCGTGGTGCCGGGGATCGTGGACGATCCGGCGGGAGTCGCGGTGTGGTCGGCCAGCATCCAGTGGCGCGAGGTGCCGCTGCGCTCGCTGATCGCGGATCGGCTCGGCCTACCGGCGGCTTTGAGCCACGACGTACGCACCGGTGCGCTGGCCGAGGGCCGGCTCGGCGCGGGACGCGACTGCGACAACTTCCTGTTCGTGGCGATCGGCACCGGGCTCGCCTCGGTGCTCGTGCTGAACGGCCGCCCCTACCCGGGCGCACACGGACAGGCGGGCGAGATCGGCCACATCACGGTGCGGCCGGGCAGCGGCAGATGTACGTGCGGAGCGGTCGGCTGCCTGGAGGCGCACTTCTCCGGACCCGCCATCGCGCACGCGTTCGCGGAGGCCGCGCCGGGCGACGACCCGCCGCTGAGCGCGGCCCAGGTGGTCGCCCGGGTGGCGGCCGGCGACCAGGTCGCGGCGGCCGTGTGGGGCCGGGGGCTGTCCGCGTTCGCGGACGGCCTGCTCACCGGACTCGCGCTGTACGACCCGAAATTGCTGGTGATCGGCGGTGGGCTCTCGCTCGCCGGGGAACAACTGTTCAACCCCTTGCGGACGTTGCTCGCCGAGCGCGCCGTGGTTCAACACGTGCCGCCGCTGGTGACCGCGGCGCTCGGGGACGAGGCCGGCTGCCGAGGCGCCGGCCTGATCGCGTGGGACACCTTGGAGGTGCGCGGGTGACGGTGCTCGGCAATGCGCGAGTGGTGCTGCCCTCCGGGGTGGTCGAGGGCGCCTCGGTCGGCGTGGTCGGTGATCGGATCGCCTTCGCCGGCCCGGGCCTGCCGGCAGGTCCCGAACCGGTGGTCGATGTCGCCGGCGGCTGGATCGTGCCCGGCTTCGTGGACATGCACGTACATGGCGGCGGCGGCGGTTCGTACACCTCCGGCGATCCCGACGAGGCGCTGCGGGTGGCCGAATTCCATCGCTCGCACGGCACCACGACCACGGTCGCGAGTCTGGTCACCGCCTCCCCGGCGGACCTGCTCGCCGTCGTGTCCGCGCTCGCCCCGCTCGTGCACGACGGCCGGCTGGCCGGACTGCACCTGGAGGGCCCATACCTGAGCGCGGCCCGCTGCGGCGCGCACGATCCGACCCAGTTGCGCGCACCCGACCGGGACGAGGTCGGCACGCTGCTGAAGGCGGCCGGCGGCGCGATCCGGATGATCACGCTGGCCCCCGAACTGCCCGGCGGCGTCGAGTTGGTGCGCCGACTGGCCGACGAGGGGGTGATCGCCGCGGTGGGGCACACCGACGGCACCCACCGTGAGACGCGCGCGGCGCTGGCCGCGGGCGCGAGCGTGGCCACCCACCTGTTCAACGCGATGCGCAGCGTGCACCACCGCGAGCCGGGACCGGTCACCGCACTGCTCCAGGACAGCGACGCGGTGGTCGAGTTGATCAACGACGGCGTGCACCTGCACTCCAGCGTGGTCAACCTGGCGTACGCGAGCGCGGGTCCGGACCGGGTCGCGTTCATCACCGACGCGATGGGCGCGGCGGGCATGCCGGACGGCGTGTATCCGCTGGGCGTGATGACCGTGGACGTGGTCGACGGCGTGGCCCGGCTGGCCGACGGCGACTCGATCGCGGGCAGCACGCTGACGCTGGACCGGGCGCTGCGCAACGGCGTCGCGGGCGGCCTGCCGATCGCCGACGTGGTCCGCTCGTTGTCCGCAACACCCGCGCGGGCGTTGGGCATCGCCGATCGGGTCGGCACCCTGGAGCCGGGCAAGCAGGCCGACCTGGTGGTGCTCGACGACGCACTGCGGGTGCGCGCGGTGATGGCGGCGGGTCGCTGGGTGGACGACCGCAGGCCGTAGCGGGTGTGCTCGCCCCCCGTCGTGACGCGTGGTCGGGGTCGCGGACACGGCCCGAGAGTCGTCGCGGACCCGGGCGCGCACGCGGGCACGGAGACGGGCCCGGGGTGAAGGGGGCGACATCCCCCGCCCCCGAGCCCGTCCCGTTCGCGCCTCGACGTCAGGTCGGTGGGTAGCGCTTGGCCCAGGAGGTCTCGCCGGCCTCGGGGCCGTGCAGCGTGGTGCCCTGCGTCATCTCCATCGCGAAGTCGTCGGCCAACTCCAGGATGGCGCCGCGGCCCTCCAGTTCGGCGACCAGGTCGGCGGGCAGCACGGTGTCGCCGTGCATCGCGCCCAGCAGGTTGCCGCAGATCGACCCGGTCGAGTCGCTGTCGCCGCCGTGATTGACCGCGAGCAGCAGCCCGGTGCGCATGTCCGGCGCCACCAGCGCGCAGTACAGCCCGATCGACAGCGCCTCCTCGGCCGTCCAGCCCTGGCCCAGTGCCTCCACCCGCTCGGCCGACGGCACGCCGGCGCGCACCGCGGCCAGCGCCGCCTCGATGGCGGTCGCCGTCTCGGTGTGCTCGGGCCGGGCCTTGACCAGATCCAGCGCCACCCGCACGCCCTCCTCCAGCGGCGCGCCCTGCATGACCGCGTGCACGATCACCGCGAACGCGCCCGCCGAGAGATAGCCGGTGGGGTGACCGTGCGTCAACACCGCGCATTCCACCGCGAGTTGGAAGACCAGCTCGGGACGCCAGCCGACCAGCAGGCCGAACGGCGCCGAGCGCATCACCGCCCCGCAGCCCTTCGAATCGGGGTTCTTGGGCCGCTCCAGCGTGCCCATCACACTCTCGTCCTCCAGGCCGCGCAGACACGCGGATCCGGGCGCACGCGAGCTGTACAGCCACTCCTCGCGGACCAGCCAGCCCTCGTCCTTGCGCTCGTCCGGCCCCCACTCGCTCTGCGTCGCCTTCCAGCGCAGATACGCGCCGTGCAGATCGGTCGGCGGATGCCAGGCACCGGTGTCGCGCCGCACGTGCGCGCGGATCAGGCCCTCCACCGTGAACAACGTCATCTGCGTGTCGTCGGTGATCGCGCCGTGCCGGTGATACGCCGTCACGTACCCGACCACGCCGTCGGCTCCGTGCTGTTCGCGGATCTCCGCGAGACTGAGGAACTCGATGCCCGCGCCGAGCGCGTCACCGATCGCGCCGCCGACGAGGCACCCCCGTACCCGTGCCCGAAAGTCCTGCAGCCGGTCTCTGGACCAGAGTGCGGCCATGTGTGTACTCCCCTCCCCCGACACCCCACCGCAGCGTACCGGCGGCGGGTCGCCCAGGGGTCGTACACGCGTCCGAGGGCCTGCGGTCGGTGGGCGTGGGCGTGCTCGGTCCGGTGCCGGCGTGGTGCCGGTGTGGGCGCTCCCGGCCGGCGGGCGGCGGGAGCGAGCCCGATCAGCCGGTGTCATCCGCGCGGGCCCCGGGGACGGGACGTCCTCCCCGGGGCCCGCGCACGGGCTCAGTTGCTCAGGATCGGGAGCATGATCCGCTCGACCTCGGCATCGTGGCGACGGGCCACCTCCTGGCGCTCGGCGCTCACCTCGCCGTAGGTGGTCGTGCGCTGGCGGGCGCGCCGACCCAGCGAGGCGGCCATCGCCTCCAGTTCGGCGATCGACTTCTTGGAGCCGTTGTCGGCGCCCGCCATTCGGGAGATGGTCTCCTCCATGAGCGTGCCGCCCATGTCGTTCGCGCCGCCCTGGAGCATCAGGTTGGTGCCTTCGACGCCGAGCTTGACCCAGCTGGTCTGGATGTTGTCGATCTTGCCGTGCAGCAGGATCCGGGCCATCGCGTGCACGGCCCGGTTGTCCCGAAGGGTCGGGCCCGGGCGGGCGATGCCGGCCAGGTAGACCGGCGCGTTGGTGTGCACGAACGGCAGCGTGACGAACTCGGTGAAGCCGCCCGTCTCGTCCTGGATCCGGCCGAGCAGCCGCAGGTGGCCCAGCCAGTGCGAGGGCGTGTCCACGTGGCCGTACATCATCGTCGAGGAGCTGCGGATGCCCAGCTCGTGCGCGGTGGTGACCACCTCGACCCAGGTCGCGGCGGGCAGTTTGCCCTTGGTCAGGATCCAGCGCACGTCGTCGTCGAGGATCTCGGCGGCGGTCCCGGGGATGGTGTCCAGGCCCGCCTCCTTGGCGGCGATCAGCCAGTCGCGAATGGACATCCCGGTCCGGGTCGCGCCGTTGGCCACCTCCATCGGCGAGAACGCGTGCACGTGCATGTCCGGCACGCGCTTCTTGACCTCGCGCGCGATGTCGAAGTACGCGCTGCCGGGCAGGTCCGGGTGGATGCCGCCCTGCATGCACACCTCGGTCGCGCCGACCGCCCAGGCCTGTTCGGCCCGCTCGCCCACCTGGTCCAGGGAGAGCGTGTAGGCGTCCGCGTCGGTGCGCCGCTGGGCGAACGCGCAGAAGCGGCAGCCGGTGTAGCAGACGTTGGTGAAGTTGATGTTGCGGTTGACGATGTAGGTGATCTCGTCGCCGTTCACCGTGCGCCGCAAGTCGTCGGCGATCCGGGCGAGTTCGTCCATCGCGACGCCGTCGCAGTGGAACAGCGCGAGGGCCTGGTCGTCGGTCAGCCGGGTCGGGTCGGCAGCCGCCTGCCCGAGCGCCGCCTTGACCTCCGAGTCGAGTCGGACCACCGATCCCGTGGCGCTGTCGGCGACCTGTTCGCGCAACGACTCCCAGTCGCCGTACACGTTGTCGAAGTCGTCCCGGCGGTCGGTGGTGCGGCCGGTGGTGTCGATGCTCACGTGCAGGTCGGTGCGGCCGGTCGCGGCGGCGAAGATGTCCTCGGGCTCCTGCCAGGGCAGCCCTTCCGGGCACTTGCCCTCGATCGCGAGCCCGGTCTCCGGGTCGGACAGCGCGCTCACGTGCGGCAACACCCGCGGGTCCAGCCACGGCTCGCCGCGCTGGATCACCTCGGGGTAGACGTTGAGCCGCTCGCGCAGCGTGAAGCCCGCCTCGGCGGTCCGCGCCGCGAGGAACTCGATCTGCGGCCAGGCGAGTTCGGGGTTGACGTGATCGGGGGTGAGCGGCGAGACGCCGCCCCAGTCGTCGATGCCGGCCGCGATCATCAGCGCGTACTCCTCGCCGATCAGGTTCGGCGGGGCCTGCACCCGGATCTTCGGGCCGAGCACAATCCGCGAGACGGCGATCGCGGCGGCCAACTCGACCAGGTCGGCGTCCGGCGTCGAACGCATCGCGGTGTCCGGCTTGGCCCGGAAGTTCTGCAGGATGACTTCCTGGATCGAGCCGTACTGCCGGGCGACCTTGCGCATCGCGAAGATCGACTCGGCCCGCTCGGTCATGTTCTCGCCGATGCCGATCAACAGGCCTGTGGTGAACGGGACGTTCGAGCGCCCGGCATCCTCCAGCACCCGCATCCGCACGGCCGGTTCCTTGTCCGGCGAGCCGTGGTGCGGGCCGCCGGGCTCGGACCACAGTCGGGTCGCGGTGGTCTCCAGCATCATCCCCATCGAAGCGCTGACCGGCTTGAGCCGCTGGAAGTCGGTCCAGGAGAGCACGCCGGGGTTGAGGTGCGGCAGCAGTCCGGTCTCCTCCAGGACCCGGATCGACATCGCCCGCACGTACGCGAGCGTGTCGTCGTACCCGTGCGCGTCCAGCCACTCGCGCGCCTCGGGCCAGCGATCCTCGGGCCGGTCGCCGAGCGTGAACAGGGCTTCCTTGCAGCCGAGCGCGGCGCCGTCACGGGCGATCTTCAGCACCTCGTCCGGGCTGAGGAACATCCCGTGGCCCTCGCGCCTGAGCTTGCCGGGGACGGTGACGAAGGTGCAGTAGTTGCAGCGGTCGCGACACAGTCTGGTCAGCGGGATGAACACTTTTCGGCTGTAGGTGATCACTCCGGCGCGACCGACCGCTTCCAACCCGGCATCGCGTACGCGCGCGGCCGACCGGCTCAGGTCCACCAGGTCCGCGTCGCGCGCGTGCAGGAGCACTGCCGCTTCCGAGACGTCGAGCATGACCCCGTCTCGGGCTCGCCGCAGCGCACGCCGCATCGAACTCTCGGTGGGACGTCCCTCGTTGGGGGTCGGGGTCATGCGACACCTCGCTGTCGTCGCTGTTGCTCGGGTTGGATCAGCGGGCCGACCGCACCTCGTACGGTCCGCCCAACCGACGAACGGGAGCCGACACGACGTCGCCCCCCGAACAGACCAAGGGTAGGCGCGCTCGAACGAGGGCATTGCGACTCGTGTCGCACGTCACGTGGGTCGTGAGGGCCGCGACGAACACCGTCGTCGATCTCGACGCCGTGCCATTCGGGTGACCTCCGACCGACTCGGTCGTTGGACTGTTCGGACCGGACAAGGACCGTGCCGGTGGTCGTGGAGAGTGTCACAATCGGGGCAGGTCGGGGCGACACGAAGGCGGTGCTGCGAATGGCGGCTCTCCCCGCGCAGTCGCACGTCCAGCCGTGGACCGTGGACGAATGGATCGCTCTCAACGAGGCATCACCGGACGGCAGCCGATACGAGCTCGTCGACGGGAGCGTGCTGATGAGCCCGCCGCCATCGATGCAGCACCAGTTCGCGGGTGACCAACTCCGGATGTTCCTGCACGCAGCGGCACCACCCGACTTCATCGCGGTCACCGCGTCCGGCATCCCGATGGGGAACCAGACCGGCCTGATCCCGGACGTGCTCGTCGTCGATCGTTCCGCTCTCGCCGACGGGATCAAGATGCCCGATCCATCGCAGGTCCACCTGGTCGTCGAAATCGTCTCGCCGCCGACAACCACGACCGACCGCACCCTCAAGCCCGCCAAGTACACCGCTGCCGGCATCCTGCACTTCTGGCGCTTGGAGACGGCACGGTTTCGCGGACTCGGACTCGATCGACTGCCGGTGCTGTTCGCCTACACGCTCGATGCCGAGGGCGAGTATCAACTGACCCGCCGCCTTGCGGCGGGCACCACCACTCGGATCGAGGAACCCTTCTCCGTCGAACTCGATCCCGCCGACCTCGACGCGTAGACCGCCCTCGCACGATCCGCCTGCATCGGACATGGAGCGGCGGCGTACGGGAGGACCCCCGCACGCCGCCGAGTTTCCGGTGGGTGGTCAGACCGAGACGGTGACCGTGTCCTTGCCGGAGCGCAGCAGCGTGCCGTTGGCCGCGCCGGTGGTCTCGCCGTCGCGGACCGTCTCCACGCCGTTGACCCGGACGCTGACCACGCCGGTGGACTCGCTGGTCAGGCGGGGGCTGTCGCCGGGCAGGTCGTGCATCAGGCGAGCCGGGCCGGAGCCCACGGTGGCCGGGTCGAACAGCACCAGGTCGGCGTGGAAGCCCTCGGCGATCCGGCCGCGGTCCTTGAGGCCGAACAGCTCGGCCGGCTCGGTGGTGAGCATCTGCACCGCGCGCTCCAGCGAGACCAGCTTGCGGCCGCGCAGCATGTCGCCCAGGAAGCGGGTGGTGTAGGTGGCACCGCACATCCGGTCCAGGTGCGCGCCGGCGTCCGACCCGCCCAGGATCACGTGCTCGTTGTCCCACACCTGCTGCCGCAGGTCCCACGACGCCTGGTCGTTGTCGGTGGGCATCGGCCACAACACCGTGCGCAGGTCGTCGTTGATGCAGATCTCGACGAGCGTCCAGAAGTCGTCCTGGCCGCGCTCCTTGGCGATGTCCGCGACCACCCGGCCGGACAGGCCCTCGTTCGCCTCGGAGTAGGTGTCGCCGATCACGTAGCGGCCGAAGTCGGCGAGCCGGCGGAAGACGCCCGCCTCGGGGCTGTCCGCGTTGCGCAGCATCTCCGCGCGCACCTCGGGGTCGCGCAGCTTGGCGATCCGCTCGGGCACCGGCAGGGACAGGATCGGGCCCCAGCCCGGGATCAGGTTGAGCGCGCAGTAGGTCAGGAAGGACATGTTCATCGGAACCAGGACAGGCATGGTCAGGATGACGATCCGCCCGCCGGCCTCCTTGGCCTTCTCCGACGCGTAGATCTGGCGGGGCGCGCGGTCGGGCGCCGCGGCGTCGACGGTGAGCACGTTCCAGTTCATCGGCCGGCCGGCCGTGGTGGTCATCTTGACCAGCAGGTCGATTTCCTCGTCCGAGAACTTGTCCAGACAGCCGGCCACGATGACCTCCAGCTGGGTGCCCTCGTGCTTGCCGACCTCCTCGCACAGCGCCAGGATCTCGGCGGGCGTCGCGGCTCGCGAGGGAACCGGGTTGCCGTCGCCGTCGGTGTGGTTGGACTGGCCGGTGGAGAAGCCGAGCGCGCCGGCCTCCATCGCCTTGCCCAGCTCGACCACCATCGCCGCGACCTGTTCGGGCGTGGCCTCCTTGCCGACCGAGTCGGCGCCCATCACGTAGCGACGGATCGCGCAGTGTCCGGCCATGAAGCCGGCGTTCACCGCGATCCGGCCCTCCAGCTTGTCCAGGTACTGGGCGAAGGTCTCCCAGCTCCAGTCCACGCCGTTCTCCAGCGCGGGCAGCGCCATGCCCTCGACCTTGGCCATCATCCGTCGGGTGTAGTCGGCGTCCTCGGCCCGGAGCGGCGCGAGCGTGAACCCGCAGTTGCCGCCGATGATCGTGGTCACGCCGTGGTTGACCGAGGGCGTGGCGTACGGGTCCCAGTGCAGCTGGGCGTCGTAGTGGGTGTGCGGGTCGACGAACCCGGGAGCCAGGATCAGGCCCTCGGCGTTCTCGGTGCTCGCGGCCTCTTCGGTTATGCCGCCGGCGGGGGTGACCGCGACGATCCGTCCGTCCCTGATGCCCACGTCACCCAGGAAGGACGGCGCGCCCGTCCCGTCGACGACGGTGGCTCCGGTGATGACGTGGTCCAGCATGGCGAAGCTCCTTCTGCCCTCGGTGTTGCCCGCGAACGCGGCCGACCGCACGCCTGCGCATGCCCGGCCCCGCCCACCCACGAAACTGATGGTACGTCAGATGCACGGGCCCGCCAGGGGTCCGCGCGGGATGAGACGGGGCTCACCCGAGTCATGCCGCAGCGGCATATCTCGACGGTGGGACGAGGCTCATGGGACAAGGCTCAGAAAAGCTTCACGCCCGCCATCCAGCCACCGTCCACGACGATGTGGGTGCCCGTCATGTACGAACTGTCGGCGCTCGTCAGGAACAGCGCCGCGGTCGCGATCTCGTCCGGCTCGCCGATCCGGGCCAGAGGTATGCCGCCGAACACCTCACTCACCGGGTCCGGTTCACCCGGGGCCGGGGTCGGCGCGGTCAGACCGTCGATGTCGCCCGGGTTGGTCATCGGCGTACGGACGCCGCCCGGGCAGATCGCGTTGACCCGGATCCCCGGTCCGGCCTCCAGAGCGGCCACCCGGGTCATCGCGAGCACCGCGCCCTTGGTGGACGCGTACGCCACCAGGCCCTCCATGCCGGCCAGGCCCGCGTAGGACGCGATGTTCACGATCGTGCCCGGGCCGCCCGCCGCGCGGATCGCGGGCAGTGCGGTCTTCATGCCCAGGAACGTGCCGAGCTGGTTGACCTCGACGATCCGCAGGTATGCCGCCCGGGACATCTCCTCGATCGGGTCGAAGGCCAGGATCCCGGCATTGTTGACCAGCCCGTCGAGCCTGCCGAACGCGTCGACGGCGGTGCGCACCGCCTGCTGCCAGTCGTCCTCGTCCGACACGTCCAGATGTACGTAGCGGGCAGCGTCGCCGATCTCCTTCGCCGCCGCCTCGCCCGCCTCGTCGAGGATGTCGGCGAGTACGACCCTCGCCCCCTCGGCCGCGAACAGGCGGGCCTCCACGACCCCCTGGCCACGTGCCGCGCCGGTGATCAGGACCACCCTGCCGTCCAGCTTGCCCATGCGAACTTCCCTTCCGAGAGCGGAGACTGATGGAGCATCAGAGCGTCGTGCGGGGTGTGCGCGTTGCGCCCATGGCGCACATCGTGCGCGTGGTGCCGTGAAGCGCCGCGTGGTGCCGCGGTTCGTGGTGCGCAATGCCGTGGTGCGCGTGGTGTGTGAGGCGGGCGGGGTACGAGGTGGGAGGAGTACGAGGAGGCGGCTCCGGGTGCGTGGAACGCCGCGCTCAGGAAAGGTTCGGCGCGACCTCGGCGGCGAACAGCGCGATCTGGTCCAGCAGTTCGGCCAGGTCACGGCTGCGGAAGCGGACCTGGATCTGGTTCGCGCCCTGCTCTCCGTACCAGCGCAGCGACTCGGCGAGCTTGTCCGGGCTGCCGGTGAGGGTGTTCGCGCCGACGTCCCAGCCGGCCTCGCCGACGTAGAGGAGCTCGGTGATCGCACCGATGTCCAGGCGTTCGTCGGCGCGGCCGACCTCCTCCTGGTAGCGCTTCAGTTCGGCCAGCTGATCGGGGTAGGTCGCCCGCGGGCTGCCCTGCGGCAACCAGCCGTCGCCGTACTTCGCCACCCGCTTCAGCGCCGCGCCCGCCGAGCCGCCGATCCAGATCGGCGGACGGGGGGTCTGCACCGGACGCGGCCGCGCGCCCATGTCGCCGACCTGCCAGCGCTCGCCGGCGAAGGTCACGTACTCGTCCCGAAGCGCGAGGTCGAGCAGTTCCAATGCCTCGTTGAGCGCCTTGCCCCGGGTCTTGAAGTCCACCCCGAGCATCTCGAACTCGGCCTCGACGTGTCCCGCACCCGCACCGACGATCGCCCGACCCTTGGAGATCCGGTCCAGCGTCGCGAACGCCTTGGCCGACATCATCGGGTGCCGGTAGGCGAGGACCGACACGTGACTGATCAGCCGGATCCGCTCGGTGATGGCCGCGAGCCAGCCGAGCGTGGTCATCGTGTCCCACCACTCGGTACCCATCGCGCCGGCGTGGCTGCGCGGGATCGCGGTGTGGTCGCAGACCGCGATGTACGCGAAGCCGGCCCGCTCGCAGGCCTGCGCGATGGCGGCCAGCTCGTCCGGTCCCGAGGTCTCCTCCCATGCCTCCGCGTACAGCTTGCTCTGCGACTGGATGGGCAGCTGCATGCCGACGTGCAGGGTGCCCGGGGGCAGGATCGCGGCCATGGAAGTGCCTCCGAGGGATCGAGGGAGATCGTTGGACTGTGGCGAACGCGTGTCACATACTCCGATCTAACGGGTCGTCAGACAAGGCCGAAGCACCGCTCCTGGAGGAACCGGACCGTGATCAACACCACCGACCCAAGCGTCGACGAGGCCGAGGTGCGGATGCGGCTGGAGGTCGAGGAGGCCACCGGCATCGCGGTGCTGACGCTGTGTCGACCGGACAAGCTGAACGCGTGGAGCTGGGAGGCCACCCGGCAGTTGGGCATCATGGCCGACCGGATCCGGTTCGACGAGCGGGTCCGGGTGGTGCTGCTGCGGGCCGAGGGGCGGGCCTTCTGCGCGGGCATCGACGTCACCGCACCCGGCGGCGCGATCACCGGCCGCTCCGGCGCCGAGCGCACCCGCAACTACTACGAGGGCCTGCGCTGGGTGCACGAGCGCTTTCGCACCTTCGCCCGGCTGCCGCAGCCCGTGGTCGCCGCCGTCCAGGGGTACTGCCTCGGCTTCGGCTTCGAACTCGCGCTGATGGCGGACATCCGGATCGCGGCCGACGATGCCAGGTTCGCGCTGCCCGAGGCGCAGATCGGCGTCGCGGTGGACGCGGGCGGCGACATCCGGATCGCCCGGGAGGCGGGCGCGGGCTGGGCCAAGCTGCTGTCCCTGACCGGCCGCCGGATCGACGCGGCCCTGGCCGAGCGCCTGAACCTGGTCCAGGAGGTGGTGCCCGTGGCCGACCTGGACCGCACCGCCCGCGCCCTGGCCGAGGAAATCGCCGCCAACGCCCCCCTGGCCGTCCAGGGCATCAAACGCAGCATCGACACCTTCGCCGACGCCAACCTCGACACGGCCCTGGGTCTGACCGCGATGTCCGCGGCCCTGACCCTGGTCTCCGACGACTCGGTAGCAGGCTACGCAGCCAAAGCAGCCCGCAAATCAGCAGAATTCGAGGGCAAGTAACCCCCACCCGCCCCCGACAACCTCAAACGCCGGCCGGACCCCCACACCTCGACCGGCGCTTGAGGCCACTCGGCGGGGCCGGCCCACGAGGCCACCCAGCCCGGCCGGCGCTTGAGGCGAACAAGCCCGGCCGGCGTTTGAGGCCAAGCAGCCCCGCCGGCGCTTGAGGCGAACAAGCCGGGCCGGCGTTTGAGGCCAAGCAGCCCCGCCGGCGCTTGAGGCGAACAAGCCGGGCCGGCGTTTGAGGCCAAGTAGCCCGGCCGGCGTTTGAGGCCAAACAGCCCCGCCGGCGCTTGAGGCGAACCCAGCCTCGCCGGCGCTTGAGGCGAACCAGCCCGGCCGGCGCATGAGGCCACTCAGCCCGGCCGGCGCTTGAGGCCAAACAGCCCCGCCGGCGCATGAGGCGAACCCAGCCCGGCCGGCGCTTGAGGCCAAACAGCCCCGCCGGCGCTTGAGGCCAAGCAGCCCCGCCGCCCACCCCCTCAGCGCCGCGCCGCCTCCTCCGCAGCCCGCGCCCGAAGCTCGAACTTCAGCACCTTCCCGCCCGGGTTCCGCGGCAACTCGGTGACGAACTCGACCGCCCGCGGCACCTTGTAGTTCGCCATCTCCTGCCGGCAGAACGCGATGACCTCCTCGGCCGTCACCTCCGCCCCGGGCCGCAGCAGCAGGTACGCCTTGCCCACCTCGCCCATCCGCGCGTCCGGAACGCCGACCACCGCGGCCTCCGAGATCGCCGGGTGCCCCGCCAGCACCGACTCGATCTCCGCCGGGTAGGCGTTGAAGCCGCCGACGATGAACATGTCCTTGATCCGGTCGGTGATCCGCAGGTTGCCGTGCTCGTCCAGCACACCCACGTCGCCCGTGTGCAGCCAGCCGTCGGCGTCGATCGACCCGGCGGTCTCCTCCGGGTCCTCGAAGTAGCCCTTCATCACGTTGTAACCACGCACCCACACCTCGCCGGACTCGCCGACCGGGGTCGGCTTGCCGTCCGCGTCCGTGGTGATCACCTCCACGCCGGGAATGGCCCGCCCCGAGGTGGACGAGATGACCTCGGCCGAGTCGCCCTGCCGGCACATGGTGGCCGTACCGCACGACTCGGTCAGCCCGTAGGCGGTGAGTACCGAGTCGAAGCCCAGTTCCTCCGCCATCCGGGTCACCAGGGACAACGGCACCGCCGCCGCGCCGGTGACCGCGAGCCGCAGCGAGGACACGTCGTACTTGCCCGCCCCCTCGCGCGCCACCGCGTCCAGGAGCGAGGTGTAGATCGTCGGCGCGCCCGGCAGCACGGTGACCCGCTCCTGCTGGATCACCGCCATCGTGGCGTCCGGGTCGAAGACCGCCTGCGGGATCATCGTGGCGCCCTTGATCAGGCTCGCGATGATCCCCGCCTTGTACCCGAAGGTGTGGAAGAACGGGCTGACGATCAGGTACTTGTCGCCCTCGACGAGGCCGACCACCGACGCCCACGTGTCGAACACGCGCAACGTCTGCGCCTGGGTGGTCATCACGCCCTTGGGCTGCCCGGTGGTGCCGGAGGTGAAGATGATGTCGCCGATGTCGTCGGGGCTGACGCTCGCCTTGCGGGCGTCCACCTCGGCCGCGGTGACCCGGTCGCCGCCGGCGAGGAAGTCCGACCACGCGACGCAGTCGTCCGGCGCGGTGTCGGCCAGCACGACCACCCGTTCCAATTCGGGCAGGTCCGCGAACGCCCGGCCCTCCGCCGCCCCGCCGGCCGCCTGGCGGAGCATGCCGACGTAGGACGAGCCGAGGAACGTGCCCGAGACGAACAGCAGCCTGGCGTGCGTCTTGGCCAGCACGTACTTGGCCTCGGCGCCCTTGTACCGGGTGTTCATCGGCACCACGACCGCGCCCGCGGTCAGCGCGCCGAGCGCGGACACGATCCAGTCCAGCGAGTTCGGCGCCCAGATGCCGACCCGGTCGCCCTTGTGCACGCCCGCCGCGATGGCGGCGCCGGCGGCACGCCGGACACGGTCCCGCAGTTCGGCGTAGCCGACCCGTACATTGCCGTCCACCACGGCCTCACGGTCACCGAAGCGGTCCGCCGCGCTGTCGACGAGAGCAGGGATGCTCCCCCACTCAAGATCCCCTTGCATGATCGCTCCCGGAGAGGCCAGAGGTTGATAGAACCTGACGGTACGTCAGATCATGGTGGCGTGGGAAGCGGCATCACGGCGATCGAGACGCAGACCACCGAGACGTGGTGGTCACCGATGATTGAGGGCTGAGGCATGCGCAAGTTCGAGACGCTGGGCTACGAGCAGGAGAACGGCGTCGCGTGGGTGACGCTGAACCGCCCGAACCGGCACAACGCGTTCGACATCACCATGATCGACGAGCTGCACTCGTTGTGGCGTGAGCTGCGGCACGACGACGACGTGCGGTGCGTGGTGCTCACCGGCGCGGGCGACAAGGCGTTCTGTACCGGCATCGACCGGGGTGTGGACATCCCCCAGCCGTCGTCGCCGTACATGATGGACGACCCGATGCTCAAGGTGGGACCGAAGTTCTCCGACCTGTGGAAGCCGGTCATCGTCGCGGTGAACGGCATGGCCTGCGGCGGCGCGTTCTACCTGCTCGGCGAATGCGAGTTCGTGATCGCGGCGGAGGAGGCGACCTTCTTCGACCCGCACACCACGTACGGCATGGTGTCCGGCTTCGAGTCGATGCACCTCGCGCAGCGCATGCCGCTCGGCGAGGTCATGCGGCTCACCCTGCTGGGCAACGCCGAGCGGATGAGCGCCAAGCGCGCCTACGAGACGGGACTGGTGTCCCAGGTGGTGCCGGCGGCCGAGTTGCTCGACACCGCCCGGTGGGCCGCCGAAACCATCGCCTCCTACCCCCCGCACGGCGTCCAGGGTTCCGTGCGCTCCATCTGGGCGGCCCGCGACCTCACCCGCGCCCAGGCCCTGAGCATGGCCCCCCACATGATCGAGCTGGGCAACCTCGACTGGTCCGAGCAGGCGAGCCTGTTCCGAGACCGCGGCAAGGACTTCCGGGTGCGCTGACACGCGCCGAGGGCCCCGACCCACCGAGGTGGGTCGGGGCTCGGTCGGACGACGGCCGCCTCTTGCGTCGTCCGGGTCTCGGGCGTCAGTACGAGGGCGTGGTGGGTGCCGGTGCGGCGCCGAGCAGGTCGGTTGCGATCCGGTCGCGGTGTTCGCCCGGGTCGCCCCACGCGGCGCCCAGTGCCCAGGCGCGCTTCATGAACAGTTGGAGGTCGTGCTCCTCGGTGTAGCCGATCGCGCCGTGCACCTGGAGGCAGTTGCGGGCCGCCAGGTCGGCCGCCTCGCCCGCGTAGATCTTCGCCATCGACACGTCGCGGTCCGCCGAGGGCAGGTCGCGAGCGAGCGAGTAGGCCGCACGCAGCACCACCGGGCGGGCGAACTCCAGCTTGATCAGCACGTTGGCCAGGTGGTGCTGGACCGACTGATGGGTGCCGATCCGCACGCCGCGCTGGACCCGCTGCTTGGCGTAGTCCACCGTCATGTCGAGCATCCGCCGGGTCAGGCCCAGGAGCTGTGCCGCCGCGCCGAGCGCGCCGCGGTTCGCCGCCCGGGACAGCGCCCGTTGCGCGCCGGAGGCCACCAGGGTCTCCGGGGTCGGTTGGAAGCCGACCGTGTAGAGCTTGCGACTGCGGTCGACGGAACGTTGTGCGGTGAGTTCGCAGTCGCCCGGGTCGGTCACGTGCAGGTCGCCGTTGGCCAGCCCGATCACCAGCACGTCGGCGGCGGCGGCCTCGACGGCGAGTCGCCGACCGGGCAGCAGTACCGAGGCGGTGGCCCGGCCGGCCGCGATCTCGGCAAGCCATCCGGCGTCGGCGGCGAACTCGGCGAGCAGGCCGGCCGCGACCGCGGATTCGAGCAGCGGTTCGGGCAGCGCGGCGTAGCCGGTCTCCACCAGCACGGCGGCCAGCTCCTCGTCGCCCATGCCCAGGCCGTCGTGCTCCTCGGGGATCACGATGCCGGTCACGCCGATCTTGGCGAGTTCGGCCCAGCGTGCGGAGATCGCGCTGTCGGCGGCCCAGGCGGCGCGTACGTCCGAGCCGGTGCACCGGTCGGCGAGGAAGTCGCGGACGGTGTCGCGGAACAGTTCCTGGTCTTCGGTGTATGCGAGGCGCATCGTCGGAATCCTTCTACTTCGCTCGGGGCAGGCCGAGGATGCGTTCGGCGATCGTGTTCCGCTGGATCTCGTTGGTACCGGCGTAGATCGGCCCGCCGAGCGCGAACAGGAAGCCGTCCAGCCAGCCGCCGTCGCCGTCGTCCAGCTCGCCCGCCTCGCCGAGCAGGCGCAGCGCGGTCGCGTGCAGCTCGACGTCCATCTCGGACCAGAAGACCTTGTTGATCGAGGAGTCCGCGCCGATCGCGCCGCCCGCCTGGAGCTTGGTGACGGTGCCGAAGGTGAACAGCCGGTACGCCTCGGCGTCCATCCACGCGCGCACCACCGCGTCCCGCTCGGCCGGGCGCGGGTCCTGCTTGTACAGCTCGATCAGCCTGTTCGCGGGTGCCACGAAGCGGCCGGGGCTGCGCAGGTTGAGCCCGCGCTCGCTGCCGGTGGTGGCGATCATGATCTTCCAGCCCTCGTTCACCCCGCCGAGCACGTCGGCGTCCGGTACGAAGACGTCGTCCAGGAAGACCTCGGCGAAGCCCGGCTCGCCGTCCAGCTGCGGGATCGGCCGTACGGTCACGCCCGGGGCGGCGAGGTCGACCATGAAATAGGTCAGCCCGCGGTGCCGCTGTGCCTCGGGGTCGGTGCGGAACAGGCCGAACAGCCGGTGTCCGTACGTGCCGCGCGAGCTCCAGATCTTCTGCCCGTTCAGCAGCCACCCGCCGCGCTCGTCGTCGCGGTCGGCCCGCGAGCGCACGTTGGCCAGGTCGGAGCCGGCCTCCGGCTCGGACCAGCCCTGGACCCAGATCTCCTCGCCGGAGGCCATTTTCGGCAGGTAGCGGTCCTGCTGCTCCTTGCTGCCGAATTCGAAGACGGTCGGCGCGAACAGGAAGATGCCGTTCTGGCTGACCCGGCCCGGGGCGCCCGCGCGGTAGTACTCCTCCTCGAAGATCAGCCATTCGGTCAGACCGGCCTCGCGCCCGCCGTACTCCTGCGGCCAGGACACCACCGCCCAGCGCGCGTCGAAGAGCTTGCGCTCCCACGCCTGGTGGGCCAGGAAGCCCTCCCGCGTGTCCATCGACGGCAGTGGCTCGGCGGGCACGTTGGCGGCCAGCCAAGCGCGCACCTCCCGGCGGAACTCCTGCTCCTGCTCGGTGAATTCGAGATCCACTGGGCGACTCCCTCGACGGGTGTGAGACCGAGGACACACAGGTCGAAACCCGGTCGGACACGGGTAGCATAACTGACGGGTCGTCAGGTTAACCGTTCCGTGCGGTGTGGCGACACCGTGTACGGCGTGCGATCGGACACGCGGGCGAGCGAAATCGTCGGTCGAACGTCGCCGGTCGTACGTCACCGGTCGAACAATCGTCGGTCGAACACTCGTGAGTCGAACACTCGAGGATCAAAGGGGGCCCCAGTGGCCGAGGCATACATCGTCGACGCGGTTCGCACGCCGGTCGGCCGCAAGAAGGGCAGCCTGGCCGGGGTGCACCCGGCCGACCTGGGCGCCCACGCGATCAAGGCCCTGGTCGAGCGCAGCGGGATCGACCCGGACGTGGTCGAGGACGTGGTGTTCGGCTGCGTCGACACGATCGGCCCGCAGGCCGGCGACATCGCCCGCACCGCGTGGCTCGCCGCGGGCTACAGCGAGGCGGTGCCCGGGGTCACGATCGACCGGCAGTGCGGCTCCTCGCAGCAGGCGATCCACTTCGCGGCGCAGGGCGTGATGTCCGGCACCCAGGACGTGGTCGTGGCCGGCGGCGTGCAGAACATGAACCAGATCCCGATCGGGTCGGCGATGACCTCGGCCGTGCCGCTCGGCTTCAGCGACCCGTTCTCCGGCTCCAAGGGCTGGGTGGCACGCTACGGCGACGAGCCGGTCGACCAGTTTTACGGCGCCGAGCTGATCGCCAAGCGCTGGGACATCTCCCGCGAGGAGATGGAGCGCTTCGCGCTCGCGTCGCACGAGCGTGCCCTGCACGCGATCGACAACGGGTGGTTCGAGAAGGAGATCGCACCGATCGACGTGGACGGCACCGTGGTCTCGGTCGACGAGCCGCCGCGCCGGGGCACCACGTTGGAGAAGATGGCGGAGCTGAAGGTGCTGATGGAGGGCGGCCGGATGACCGCCGCCGTCGCATCGCAGATCTCCGACGGGGCGGCGGCGCTGCTGATCGTCTCCGAGCGGGCCCTCAAGCAGTACGGCCTCACCCCGCGCGCCCGGATCCACCACATGAGCGTGCGCGGCGCGTCCCCGATCGAGATGCTCTCCGCGCCGATCCCGGCCACGGAGTACGCGTTCGCCAAGTCCGGCCTGGGCATCGACGACATCGACGCGGTCGAGATCAACGAGGCGTTCGCGCCGGTGGTGCTGTCCTGGATGAAGGACATCAAGGCCCCACACGAGAAGGTCAACCCCAACGGCGGCGCGATCGCCCTGGGCCACCCGCTCGGCGCCACCGGCGCCCGCCTGATGACCACGTTGCTCCACCACCTGGAGCGCACGGGGGGCCGCTACGGCCTCCAGACCATGTGCGAGGGCGGCGGCCAGGCCAACGCCATCATCATCGAACGCCTGGGCTGAGCTACCCGGTCGACGCGAACGAGGCCCGCCGGTGCGCCGGCGGGCCTCGTCGTACGTGGGTCGGCCCGGATCAGGGCAGTGCCACCCGCAAGTCGCCGTTCGGGGAATCCACATACTGGTAGAGGTCGTACGTACCGACGGTCTGTCCCGCGGAGCGCCCGACGTGTTCGTTGACCACATCGGTCCCGCCGACCACGACAAGGCGGTCGAGGCCGGTCCCCTTGCGGGCGATCAGGTAGTCGAGGGTGGCCACCGGCAGCGAAGTCGCGTTTGCCAGCAGCAGTGGTCCGTGGCCGGCGATCAGGGCGCCGCCGGTCAGGGCGTCCTGCCAGGTCGCCATGGTCGCCAACGCGGCGGCCTTGGGCCGGGCGAAGGAATGCTCGGCAAGCAGCCTGGCGGTGTCGGGCGCGGTACGACCGTCCGCCGTCGCGTCGATCCGGATCGACGCCGAGTTCAACGCGACCACGGCCGGACCGCCCACGGCGGTGACCTTGGTCTTGGTCCGGTCCAGGCTCCTCAGGTAGTTCGCGGTCGCAGCCGGCAGCGTGTCGCCCCACGAGAACACGACCGTCGCGCCCGGCGTCGAACCGGCCGCGGCGCCGGCGGCGAGGGCGTCGTAATACTCGGCCGCGGTGGCGACGAACACCTCCTTCGGCGCCATCGTCAGCTCCTTCGCGATCGCAACACCCGTCTCCGCGACCGTGTTGCCCGCAAGGCGCTTCGGCGTCAGACCCAGCGCACGGATCTGCGTGTCCACCGCGGCGCTCACGACACCCTCGTCACCGAGCACGTACACCGTCGCACCCGGCGACAGAATCCGCGCCAACTCCGCCGACACCGCAGGCGCCAGACCCTCCTTCGGCGTGAGCAACATCGGGCCACCCTTGGCACCCGCCAGCCCCGCACCCGCAAGACCGTCATAGAACGCGTCCGAACGCGTCAACACCGCCACATTCGCCTTGCGCGCACCCGACGCCGAACCCGCCGCGTCGAACTTGAACCGCGACGTCGCCACACCCGTGGTGATCGCATTCGAGCCATACACCTGCGTGACGACCGCCGGCGATACGGGTACCGGCCGCCAAATCGGGTTCGCGCCCGAGCCCAGGTTGTTGATCTCGCCGGTGGCGACGTCGACCGTACCGACCAGACCCCCGGACGAGTCGCGGTAGGCGAGTGCGCGACCATCCGGCGACCAGTCCAGGCTGTCGGGCTGGTACCGCGTGGCGGGCACCGTGGTCCGCGTGCGCGAGGCCAGGTCGAACAGTTCGAAGCCGACCATGTGCCCGGGAGCCGGAACCGTGAGCGCGATCCGGGTGCCGTCGGGCGAGATGTCGGGCTGCTTCTGGCGCACCGGCACCGGCGACCCGTCGGCGGCCGGTTCGGTGACGGGGGTAACCGCGCCGGACTGCTCGTTGTAGAGCATCACAGCAGGATCGAGACTCGGGTCGCACTCGCCGCTTGCGCTTCTGGGCACCCTGGAGAACGCGTAGAGCCCCACCTTCGAGGCGGATATGTCGAAGTCGCAGAAGGCGCCCGAGTTAAAGAACAAGGGGCCGGGCGGACGGCCGGCGTCGACCGGTGCCTCGTACAGCCTCGCGCCGATCGATGCGTCCCGAAGGGTCATCAGGATTCGGGTTCCGCTGGAGGAGAACTCCGGTGCTTCGTATCGCATGGCCGCGCCACTGCCGAAGTCGACCGGATACGCGCCGTCCGGGCGCACCACTCGCACCCGACCGGACGCTCCACCGTCCCGAGGCTCCCCCGCCAGCAGGGTCATGTCCGGCGAGACGGCCTGAAGTGCGAAGTCGCGTACCGCGAGTTCGCTGCGCACCCCCGGACCAATCGGTCGGGTGGTGACGACCCGATTCGCCGTCCCGGTCCCGGAGGGATCGGTGTTCAGGTAGACCACATCCACGGGCGGCAACAGTGGTGCGTCGCCGGCGGACGCGGGCGCACCGACAAGTACCGCGCCCAGTACCAGCGCGGCCGACGTGCCGATCACGACACCGGCACGCGCGAAAAGACGTCTCGTGTTGGCCAAGATGCCCCATCCTCGGATCGGGGCGGGGGTTTCGGGCAGGCGCGGAACGCGGGCGCCCGACGGACGCCCACTCATCGGGCTCCGCACACGAACACCCTCGACCCCTTGCCCCGAGACCGCCCCGCCCCACCCCTCGGGAATGCCCCGCACGCAGGTTATCGCCGGGTGACGACACCCCGGACGTCCGCCTGCACCGGTGGGCGCCGGTCATGCCGGTCTCCGCGCGACAGCTCCTGACATGTCGTCATGAACAGGCGGAACAAAGATGCCGGCGGCAGGCGAAATGTGGCCGGCCATCCCCGACAAAGTGTCGGGGATGGCCGGCGCAACATATTGCCTCGGTGCCGAAGGGTCAGCCGAGGGAGACCTTGACGTCGCCGTTCGGGGAGTCGACGAAGTCGTAGAGGCCGTACGGACCCGTCAGCGACGCAGCCTGCCCGGCAACCGCATTGTCGAGCACATCGGAGCCACCGACGACCACGACCCGGTCCAGCGAATCCGCCTCGGCGGTGAGGTAGTTCGCCGAGCCCTGCGGCAGGGTGGTCTGCGTCGCGAGCAGCAACGGGCCCTTGCCCGCGATCAACGCGCCGCCGGTGAGGGCGTCCTGCCAGGTGGCCATGGTCGTCAACGCGGCGGCCTTCGGGTGCGTGAACGCGTGCTCCGCAAGCAACTTCGCCGTGTCCGGCGCGGTACGACCGTCCGCCGTCGCGTCGATCCGAATCGACGCCGAACCCAACGCCGCCACGGCCGGCCCGCCCACGGCGGTGACCTTGGTCTTCGTACGGTCCAGGCCGCTGAGGTAGGATGCGCTCGCGGCGGGCAGCGTGTTGCCCCACGAGAACACGACCGTGGCATCCGGCGTCGAACCCGCAGTCGCGCCCGCCGCAAGAGCGTCGTAATACTCCGCCGCAGTGGCGACGAACACCTCCTTCGGCGCCGACGTCAACTCGTTCGCAATCGCGACACCCGTCTCGGCGACCGTGTTGCCCGCGAGCCGCTTCGGCGTCAGACCCAGCGCACGGATCTGCGTGTCCACCGCGGCGCTCACGACACCCTCGTCACCGAGCACGTAGACCGTCGCACCCGGCGACAGAATCCGCGCCAACTCCGCCGACACCGCAGGCGCCAGACCCTCCTTCGGCGTGAGCAACATCGGGCCACCCTTGGCACCCGCCAAACCCGCACCCGCAAGACCGTCATAGAACGCGTCCGAACGCGTCAACACCGCCACATTCGCCTTACGCGCACCCGACGCCGAACCCGCCGCGTCGAACTTGAACCGCGACGTCGCCACACCCGTGGTGATCGCATTCGAGCCATACACCCGAACACCCACCGACGGCGTCACCTTTCCGGGCTTGAAGACCGAATCGGTGGAATGTGCGCGCACTACTGTCTGCACGCCCGTTTTGGCGTCGGCGGTGAAAGTGTCCCGATACGTCCAGTAGCTTACGTCGTACAGGAATTTCGTTCCGTCGGCGGACCAGCGCAGTCGCGAGATCGGCCCACTGATTCCTCCCTTGTACACGTCCTTCCAGGTTCGCGCGGCGAGGTCGAACGTGCAGACGTAGCCACCGGCCAGGTTCGTCAAGGCCAGTGTCGTGCCATCGGGCGAGATGGCGAGGTTGGCGACATCGTCGTCCCGCGCTTCGAGTGTTTTGGGCGCGCGTTCCACCGTGCCGGTGCGCTCGTCCCACAACATCGCGTGCCGCCACATCGAGCAGGTGCCGTCCGGCATGAGGTCCGCGCGGGTGAACGCGTGCAGGCCGACCGCCGAGAACGACAGATCCCGATCGCAGGTGCCTTCCGGCCCGGGGAAGAGGGGCCGGGGTGGGGTACCGCCGTCGGACGGGCCCACCACGATGCTCGAATGTCCGCCGTCGGCCGTCGGCGTCAGATTCATGTAGATCTTCGTGCCGTCGGGGGAGAACGCGGCTCTGCCGTATGCCCCATCGGCGGGCGTGAATTCGATCGGAGCCGAGCCGTCGAGGCCCATCGACCGCACCGTACGCGGACTCTGTGTTCCGTCGATGACGGAGCCGACGACGCGACGCCCGTCCGGCGACGCGTCCGTCATGTGGATGCCCAGGACACCGAACGAGGCCAAAATCTGCCCCGTTTGGGGCTGCACAAGGTGGGTGACCCCGTGGCGGTCCGAAAGGTCCGCGCGGTCCGTGACGTAGACCGCATCGACCGGATCCCCCGGCGCCGCGTGCGCGGAAGGTGCGATCCCCACCCCGATCCCGGCGGCGAGCATCACGGTGGCGGCCACCGATGCGGCCGCACGGGCTTTGTATCGCGCGTGAACGTGCAAGGTTCTCTCCGTCTCGATTGATCTCTGCGGCAAAACAGCACTCCGACGGCGGCAATGTCGCCAGGACAGCGGTATCGGGTCTCGCCGGAAGGGCAAGTGCCGGTCGAACACGACCGGCTGCCCCCGACAAAGCGTCGGGGGCAGCCGGAGCAGCATCGGGCATGAATCCGAGGGTCAGCCGATGGAGACCTTGACGTCGCCGTTCGGGGAGTCGACGAAGTCGTGGAAGCCCTGCGGGCCGGTCAGCGAAGCGGCCTGAGCGGCGACGGTGTCGTCGAGGACATCCGAGCCACCGACCACCACGACGCGGTCCAGCGAAGCGGCCTCGGCCGTGAGGTAGTTCGCCGAACCCTGCGGCAGGGTGGTCTGCGTCGCGAGCAGCAACGGGCCCTTGCCCGCGATCAACGCGCCGCCGGTGAGGGCGTCCTGCCAGGTCGCCATGGTCGCCAACGCAGCGGCCTTGGGGTGGGCGAACGCGTGCTCGGCAAGGAGCTTGGCGGTGTCGGGCGCGGTACGACCGTCCGCCGTCGCATCGATCCGGATCGAGGCCGAGTTCAACGCGACCACGGCCGGGCCACCGACCGCAGTGACCTTGGTCTTGCTCCGGTCCAGGCCATTCAGGTAGTTCGCGGTCGCGGCGGGAAGCGTGTTGCCCCACGAGAACACGACCGTCGCGTCGGGGGTCGAACCCGCAGCGGCACCCGCAGCCAACGCGTCGTAGTACTCGGCCGCGGTGGCGACGAACACCTCCTTCGGCGCCGACGTCAACTCGTTCGCGATCGCGACCCCGGTCTCGGCGACCGTGTTGCCCGCGAGGCGCTTCGGCGTCAGACCCAGCGCACGGATCTGCGTGTCCACCGCGGCGCTCACGACACCCTCGTCACCGAGGACGTAGACCGTCGCACCCGGCGACAGAATCCGCGCCAACTCCGCCGACACCGCAGGTGCCAGGCCCTCCTTCGGCGTGAGCAACATCGGGCCGCCCTTGGCACCCGCCAAACCCGCACCCGCAAGACCGTCATAGAACGCGTCCGAACGCGTCAACACCGCCACATTCGCCTTACGCGCACCCGACGCCGACGAAGCCGCGTCGAACTTGAACCGCGACGTCGCCACACCCGTGGTGATCGCATTCGAGCCATACACCCGAACACCCACCGACGGCGTCACGGTCCGGTTCGCCCAGATCGGCACGGTCTGGCCGTCCCCGAGGGAGTTGACCTGGCCGGTCACCAGGTCGAGGCGCTTGCTCGTGTTGAAAACGCCGAAGGCGAGGTAGCGGCCGTCGGGCGACCACCGCGCCGCCCACATGTCGGAGCCCTCGTAAAGGGCCTTGCTGCGCTTGGTGGCGAGGTCCAGGACACGCAGCTCGGCGCGCTCGTCGCCGGCCAACATCCGCATGTAGACCAGGCGCGTCCCGTCCGGCGAAATGCTCGGGAAGAAACCCCCGACGGGAACCTCCACGCCCGCGTCGTTCAACTCGACGGCGGGCTCGACCACACCCGTTTCCGGGGTGTAGAGCATGACCGACGACGCGCCGTCACAGCGGGTGCCGATCGGAGCCGTCCGGGTGAAGGCGTACCGACCTGTGGACGTGGACAGGAAACGGTCACACGAGACCGCCTGCGCCGGCAGCAGCGGCTGCGCGGTCGCGTCCCGATCCGCGGGAGCCACCAACAGGCGGGACTGGTTCCCATGATCGTCAGGAACATCGCCGTCCAGGTACAGCTTCGAACCATCAGGTGAGAAGACCGGGTCCCCGCCGGAAAGATCACCAGGAATCACGATGTTCGTGGGCTTGGTCCCGTCGACATCGACCGTGCGAATCCGACGATCGTTGACACCGCTGGAACGACCGGCGAGCCGCTTGCCGTCCTTGGACACCGCATCGACGGCGTCGATCCCGTTCGGCGTGAACGGAGCCGTCCCGGCACCGTCCGCTCGGACCACGCTGAAGCCGTCGACCCACCCTCGGGTGTAGATCAACTCCACCGGATCACCGGGCGCAGCGGGCGTCGCCCTGTCCGCGTGTGCCGCCGGCGCAACGAGCACCGTCGCCGTGAGCACGAGCGTGGCCGTGGTGCACACGACACCGACGGCCCTGAAAGAAGCTTGTTTCAAGGTCAAAGCAGCCATCTTTCGCAAAGAGAATTGCCGGCCGGCAACGAGCCCGATCACGTCCCCCAACGGATCACAGCAGACCCGGTGCCACACACATCAGCACAACGGGCCGACATCGACGCCCCCCAACCGGCCGGACCGGCGCGCCGAGCGTAGCGCCCACATCTCAGCCGCGACAGTACGTTTCCGCGAACCCCGACGGAACATCAACACCGTTGCCGGACAGATCGGTTCGAGTTCCGCACGGCGAAACGCCCGAAGGGCGCGGCCACCGGTGTGGTGGTCGCGCCCTTCGGGGTTCGCGGGGGGGAAGTGGGGGCCGGGGGTCAGAGTTGGCGCTGGTAGATGTGCGGCTCGTAGTCGGTCGTGGAGTGCTGCGGGGCCGCGTGTTGCGGGGCGTGGATGCGGGGGATGCGGCTGGGCCACCAGTTGGCCCTGCCCAGGAGCGTCATCAGCGAGGGCAGGATCACGATGCGGACCACGATCGCGTCGATCAGGACCGCGGCGGCCAGGCCGATGCCCATCTGCTTCATGTCCAGCATGCTCAGCGTGCCGAAGACCACGAACACCGAGACCATCACGAGGGCCGCGCTGGTGATCACGCCGGCCGAGCCGGTGATGCCCTTCTCGACCGCGGCCTTGGTGGACATCCCCTGCATGGCCGCCTCGCGGATCCGGCTGACCACGAAGACGTGGTAGTCCATCGAGAGGCCGAACAGGACCACGAACAGGAACAGCGGCAGCCAGGAGATGATCGCGCCGCTGGAGTGGAAGTCCAGGATGCCCTCGGCCCAGGTGTGCTGGAAAACCACGACCAGGAAGCCGAAGGAGGCCAGCGCGGAGAGCAGGTTGATCGCGATCGCGGTGAGCGCGACCACCACCGAGCGGAAGGTCACGGACATCATCACGAAGGTCAGCAGCAGCACGAAGGCGATCACCAGGGGCAGCTTGTCCTGCACGTGGTCGGCGAAGTCCTTGTTCTCGGCCGTCTCACCGGAGACCGCGAACTCCGCGCCCGCCACCTTGCCGACGGTGTTCGGCAGCACGCTCTCGCGCAGTTGCTTCAGCGCCGTCTTGGCCTCCGTCGAGCTGGAGATGTGCGGCGTGATGACGTCGGCCTTGAACGCGCGCCCGTCCGCGGAGACCAGCACCTCGACCGGGTCCTGGGCGAACAGCGGGTTGTTCCGGGTCTGTGCGACCGCCCTGTCCAGCGCGGCGCGGGTCTCCTTCTCCTTGCCGACCGGGGCCAGCGCGACCAGGTTGTACGGGCTGTGCTTGCTCGGGTAGGCGTCGGTCATCCGGTCGTAGGTCTGCATCGTGGCCATCGAGCGCGGGAAGTCGTCGCTGGAGGTGTTCTGCAGCTTCATTCCGAAGGCCGGCAGGGCCAGCGCGACCAGGGCGGCCACCGACACCGCGAGGGTGATCCCGGGGTGGTTCAGCGCGGGGCGCAGCAGCGCCTTCCACACGCGCGGCTCGCGGTCCTCGCGGGCGGTCAGCCGCCACAGGAGCGGGATCCGCGGCCGGTCGATCTTGTTGCCCAGCTTGGCCAGCAGCGCCGGCAGCACGGTGAGCGAGCCGATCATGGCGACCGCGACCACGATGATGCCGCCGGTGGCCAGGCTGGAGAAGACCGCGTCGTCGGCGATGTACATGCCGGCCATCGAGACGGCCACCGCGATCGCGGAGACCACCACGGCGTGCCCGGAGGTGGCGGCGGCGATCTCGATCGCGTCGATCCGGCCGCGGCCCTTGGCCCGCTCCTCCCGCTCGCGCTTGACGTAGAAGAGCGAGTAGTCGACGCCGACCGCCATGCCCATCATGGTGATCACGCTGGAGACGGTGCCCGAGTCCGGGAAGACGGCGGAGGCGAGGCCGTACAGACCGATCGAGGCACCGACGGCGGAGATGGCCAGCAGCACCGGCACGGCGGCGGCGATCATCGCGCCGAACGCGACCATCAGGATGATCAACGTGACCGGCAGGCTGAACAGTTCGGCCTGGCCCAGGTCCTTGCCGATCTGGTCCTGGATGCCCTTGCCGATCGACGCGTCACCGATCTCCTCGACCCGCAGGTCGGGGTGCGCCTTCTGGACGCTCGCCGTGGCCTTCAGCAACGGGTCGATGTGGTCCTGGGCCTTTTCGGCCGATCCCTTCATGGTGAGCGGGACCAGCAGCGCCCGGCCGTTCGTGGCCGGGATCGGCGCGGCGACGTCGGCCACCTCGGGCAGCGCCCGCAACTTCGCGGTGACCTCGGCGGCGACCCGGTCCGCCACGGCCCGGTCCAGCGTGCCGTTCTTCGCGGTGATCAGCACGTTCTCGCTCGCCGCGCCGTCGAGACCGTACTGCCGGGAGATCTCGTCGGCCCGGCCGGACTGGCCGTTGCCCATGTCCGCTGCGGTGGTCTTCTCGGTGCCCGCCATTCCCCCGACGACCAGGCAGATGGCGACGAAGGCGATCCACATGATGATCGCCCGCCACGGGTGGGTGGCACTCCATCGTGCGACGCGAACGGTCGCCGGCTGCTTGGCCATTGTCAGGTCCCCTCGTGTTCCACTGTGTCCCGCTGACAGTTCGAGTCTGTCGGCGCGGCGGTCGCGGAACACTGCGTCGAACCCCCGATCCGGGGTGGGTCCAGACCCACCCTCGGGTGGGCGCGGACGCCGCGCAGAGGCAGCGCGGACGCGGCACCAAAGCGACACGTACGCAGCACGTACGCGCCTCGAAGCGGCACGGACGCGGTACGTACACGGCACAAAAGCAGCACGTACGCGGCACGGCGGCAGCACCGACCTCGCGCAGGCGGCACGACGGCAGCCCGGACACACCGCGAACGCGACGCCGGCACCACCCGAATAGGGCGATGCCGGCGTTCGCGTGCGGTGCGGAGCGGTCAGACCCGGGCGGACTCCAGGTCGTAGAGGATCGCGTCGGCCTGCTCGGTGATCCGGGTGATCAGCTCGGCGCACGAGGGCAGGTCCTCGATCACGCCGACCACCTGGCCGGAGGCCATCACGCCCAGGTCCGGACGCCCGTCCACCATCGCGGCCTTGAGCAACATCGGGGTGTTCGCCGCCATCAGCACCTGCGGCCAGCTCAGTCCCTGCGACTTCTTCATCGCCAGGCCCTCGCGCACCATGTCGGTGAGCCTGGTTCCGCTGAGCTTTTGGAACTTCAACGCGTTGGCGATCGAGCGCGGATAGCGGGCGAGCACCGAGCGCTGTTCGAGCCGCTTGACGAAGTCGGTGGCCAGCACCCGGTGCGGGACGCCGTCGACCTCCTTGGACACGATCGTGCCGTTGACGTCGGTGGCCAGGTAGACGTCCTTGACCGCCTGGCCCACCGGGCTGTCCGAGGTGAGCAGGAAGCGGGTGCCCATCGCGATCGCGTCCGCGCCGTACGCCAGCGCGGCGACCAGGCCGCGCCCGTCGAAGAAGCCGCCGGCCGCGATCACCGTGACGTCGCTGCCCCGCAGCACGTCGGTCACCTGCGGCAGCAGCAGCGTGGTCGGGATCGAGCCGGTGTGCCCGCCGCCCTCGCCGCCCTGCACGATCACGCCGTCGACGCCCCACTCGGCGACCTTCTGCGCGTGCCGCTTGGCGCCGATCGAGGGCACCACCAGCATGCCCAGGTCGTGCGCGCGCTTGATCAGGTCCTTCTTCGGCGCCTGCGCGAACGAGGCGACCTTGATGCCCTCGCGGCCCATCAGGTCGATGCGCTCGGCCGCGTCCGGCGCGTCCGCGCGCAGGTTGACCGCGAACGCCTTGGTGGTGCTCTTCTTCACCGCCGCGATCGCCGCGACCAGTTCGTCGTAGGTCATCGTGGCCGAGGCCAGGATGCCCAGACCGCCGGCTTCGGCCGTGGCCGCGACCAGCCGGGGGTAGGACACGTAGCCCATCCCGGTCTGCACGATCGGGTACCGCACACCGAACTTCTCGGTGAACCCGTTGCGCAGCGCCGGGTGCAGCCCGCCGGCGCTCACGCCGGCACCTCGCGCAGCCGCATGCCGCGCGGGTCGAGCACGTCCCGCACGATCCGCAGTTCCTCGTCCGTGGGCACCCGCGACGTGGGCACCTCGGCCGGGATCACCAGCTCGAAGCCGGTCGCCTCGACGACCTCCTCGACGGTGACGCCCGGGTGTACCGAGCGCAGCCGCATGACCTTCGCCTCGGTCTCGAAGTCGAGCACGCACAGGTTGGTGACGACCCGTCGGACCTCGTGGAAGCGCCCGGCCGAGCCCACCGCGGCGGCCCGGTCGTACCCGACGCAGGAGACCATGTCCACCTTCGGCGTGAGCACGCGCGCCGAGTGCTTGGGGATCCAGTAGCTGGTGGTGTGGTTGATCGTGTTGCCCGGACCGCCGCGCGAACCGAGCACCTGGCGCTTGGGCCTGGCCCAGTCGCCGATCGCGGAGATGTTGGCGTTGCCGTGCGCGTCGATCTGCACCGGGCCCATCATCACGTGCCGCCGGCCCGAGGCGAGCACGTCCAGCACCTGGCGGTAGGGAATCCAGCCGACCACGGCGAACTCGTCGGGCCTGGCGCCCAGTCGGGCGTCGCCCTCGAAGAAGTACGACTCGCCGTTGGAGAGCATCAGGTCCGGCTCGAACGTCGCGCGGGCCAGCCGGGCGCCGATCGTGGGCACGGCGCCCATCGGGCTGCCGATGATCTCGCCGTCGCCGCGGAAGCAGTCCGCGACGGCGGCGACACACACGTCGGCGCGGGTGGCCTCGGTCAGGGTCTCGGTGCTCACTTGGCCGTCTCCTTCTTGAACTCCTCGACGGCGGCCTGGTACGCCGCCTCGCTCTCGACCGCGAGGAAGCGCTGCTCGAACGCGGCCCACGCCTCGGGGTCGGCGGCGGCGGTGACGTACGCCTTCTGGAACGCCTCGTCCCGGCCGTACTCCGGCGGGCACTCGGTGAAGTGCGCGCCGTTCGGGGCCTCGACCACGCCGTGTGTCATGTAGCGGTGCACGGTCAGCGTGTGCACGCAGCCGGCCGCCTTGAGCAGTTCCTCGCTCGGCACGATGCGCTCGGCCGAGACGTACGCCTTCTCGGCCGCGAGGCAGAACAGGTCGTCCATGAACTGGTCCGGGCCGGTCAGCGCGGCGTTGCCGCGCTCGTCGGCGACGTTCGCGTGGATCAGCGCGACGTCCAGGTTCAGCGCCGGCATCGCGACCAACGTCTCTTCGCCGTACGGGGATTCGATCGTCTTCAGGTGCGGCGAGACCTTGAGGATGTCCGAGCCCAGACCCGCGCGGGTGGGCAGGAACGGCAGTCGCTGGGCGGCGGCGCGCAGGCCGGTGAGGAACATGCCCTCGTCGTACTCGACCGCCTCGACCAGGCCGTTCTCCCGCACGTACCGGAAGTTGGGCTCCAGCGGGATCGAGTCGAGCGACACGAACGCATAGACGAGCTTGCTCGCCTTGCCGGCCCGGGCCAGCAGCCCGACGTCGGGGCCGCCGTAGGACACGACGGTCAGGTCCTTGAGGTCGGATCGCAGGATGGCCCGGACCAGGGCCATCGGCTTGCGCCGCGAACCCCACCCGCCGATGCCGACGGTCATCCCGTCGGAGAGCTGTGCGACGACCTGATCGGGCGTCATGCGCTTGTCAGCCATGGATGGTTGCTCCGTCTCTACTTCGAGGTGTCCGCTTCGCGACCCTCGGTACTGTGCCCGCCCGGGGGACGACCCCCGGACCCCCGGCAAGGGGCGGTGCCGCTCACTTGGAGGTGTCCGCTTCGCGACCCTCGGTGAAGGCGTCGCGCAGTTCGTCCGAGACGCCGGTCAGGTTCAGTTCGAACGTGAAGCCCTGCTCGTAGCGGTACGAGCGCTTGACGTCGACCGGGTCGATGCCGTTCAGCGACGCCTTCGCGGCGCGGATGACGGTCGGGCTCTTCGCGGCGATGGCGCGAGCCACCTCGAACGCGGTCTCGACCAGCTTGTCCCGGTCCACCAGCTTGTAGATCGAGCCGTACGCGTGGAGTTCGGCCGCGGGGGCGTTCTCCGACGTGTAGACCATCTGTCGCATCCGGTGCTGCGGGACCAGTCGGGCCAGGTGGGTGGCCGCGCCGAGGGCGCCGCGGTCGACCTCGGGCAGGCCGAAGAACGCGTCGTGCGACGCGACGATGATGTCCGCGTTGCCGACCAGACCGATCCCGCCGCCGACGCAGAACCCGTGCACCGCCGCGATGACCGGCACCTCGCAGTCGTACACCGCGGCGAACGCGTCGAAGCAGCCCTTGTTGGCCGCGACCAGTGCGTCGAAGCCCTCGGTGTTCGACATTTCCTTGATGTCCACGCCGGCGTTGAAGCCGCGGCCCTCGGCCCGGAGCACCACGGCCCGGACCTGCGAGTCACGGCTCGCGTCGCGGAGTCGGTCCGCGAGCTCGAACCAGCCGGCGACGGTGAGCGCGTTGACGGGGGGTGCGTCCAGCACCACCTCGGCAATGCCCTCACGCACCTCGTAACGGATAGCCATGGCAACCAGATCCATTCGGCCGCGTGCGTCGGATCGGCCGGTGACGTCCCATGTACCGGCGGGTGCGGCCGACGCGGCCGTCCGGTCGTGAGAGGCACATCACCACCCGATCTGACTGATCGTCAGATTTCTGCCACCATAGTTGACCCCGAGCGACCCACGCCAGACGAAGCGAGCGTGGCGCCCACGACACCGCAGCCCGTCAGGAGCAGGCCATGACGTCCTCCCCCAACCCGCTCGACATGAGTGGACGCGTCGTTCTCGTCACCGGTGGCGGCAAGGGGATCGGACGGGGCATCAGCGAGCGCTTCCTGACGGCCGGCGCCGACGTGGTGGTGTGTTCGCGCCGCGAGCCGGAGACACTGCCCACAGCAGCCGGCCGCACCGCGGTGTACACCCCCGCGGACGTGCGCGACCCCGACACCGCCTTCACCGCCGTGGAGTTCGTCGAGGAACGCTTCGGTCGACTGGACGTGCTGGTCAACAACGCGGGCGGCGCGCCCCAGACCGACGCGGCCACCGCGTCACCCCGGTTCTCCAAGGCGATCATCGAGCTGAACCTGCTCGGCCCGCTGTATTTCGCGCAGGCCGCCCACCGCTTGATGCACCGTCAGGAAACCGGTGGGGTGATCGTGAACATCTCCAGCGTGAGCGGCGTGCGTCCCTCGCCCGGCACCGCGGCCTACGGCGCGGCCAAGGCCGGGATGAACTCGCTCACTCGCTCGCTGGCCGTCGAGTGGGCGCCGAAGATCCGACTCAACTCTGTGATCGTGGGCCTGGTCCGGACCGAACAGGCGCACCTGCACTACGGGGACGAGGCGGGCGTGCAGCGTGTGGCGGACACGATTCCGCTCGGCCGGCTCGCGGACCCCTCCGACGTCGCGGACGTGTGTCTGTTCCTCGCCTCGCCGATGTCACGGTACGTCAGCGGAGCGGAACTACTCATGCACGGCGGCGGGGAAATGCCCGCTTTCCTCCGTGCGGCGGACAGCGAGACCGATCATGCGCCCGTAAACTGACGGCATGACAGGACAAGTTCGCACCGTCGACGGCCGCGTCGCCGGGCGACGCGGACAGGCGACGCGGCAAAAGCTGCTCGACTGCCTCCGCGAGATGCTCGACACGTCTCCGTACCGGGACGTCAAGGTCATCGACGTCGCCCGTATGGCAGGCACCTCTCCCGCCACCTTCTACCAGTACTTTCAGGACGTCGAGAGTGCGATCCTCGAGATCGCGAACGACATGGCCAAGGACGGCCAGCGTCTGAAGACTCTCGCCGAGGACCAGAACTGGGCCGGCAAGGGCGGCTTCGCCGCCGCCGAGGCCCTGGCCGACGGCTTCCTCGAATTCTGGCGGGACTACGAGCCGATCCTGCGCGTCGTCGATCTGGCCTCGGCCGAGGGCGACAAGCGCTTCTACAAGGTGCGCCAGAAGATCCTGACGGCGGTCACCGGTTCGCTCACCGAGGCCATCGAGAACATGCAGGCCAAGGGCAAGGTCGGCGACGACGTGCAGCCGAACGCGATGGCGGGCACCCTCGTCGCGATGCTGGCGGCGGTGGCCGGGCACCAGAAGGGCTTCGAATCCTGGAACATCAAGATGAAGGACGTCCGGCCGGCGCTGTCCACGCTGGTCTTCATGGGCGTCACGGGGAAGAAGCCCCCGACGCGTTAGGCCTGTCGGCGAGTCGCAAGCGCCGAACCGGCGGCCCCGTGCCGTGCGCCGTCCTCGAACGCCGGACGAGCTGATGTCAGCCCGTCCGGCGTTCGAGGTCGAGCCTTGCTAGATCCCGGCCAGCTCCGCGATGCGCTCGCGCTGTGCGCCCCGGTCACCGAACAGGTGCGCGGACGTGATGGCCCGCTTCAGGTACAGATGGCAGTCGTACTCCCAGGTGAAGCCGACCCCGCCGTGCAGTTGGATCATCTCCTCGGCGACATGCCGGTACGCGGCGGTCGCCGTCGTCATCGCCAGCGGTGCCATCACCGCCAGTTCGCCCGGCGTCGCGAGTCCCGCCGCCTCCGCCTCGGTGGCCGCCCACGCCGCGTAGTACAGCGCCGAACGGGCCGTCTCGACCTCGACGTACAGGTCCGCGCAGCGGTGCTTGATCGCCTGGAACGAGCCGATCGGCCGACCGAACTGCACCCGCCCCCTGGTGTACTCCACGGTCGCCTCCAGGCAGCGCGCCGCCCCGCCGACCGCCTCCGCGGCCACCGCGATCTCGGCGAGCGCCAGGACCCGTTCCAGGGCCGCGTCCGCGCCGGGAGCGCCCAGCAGCCTCGCGGGGGTGTCCGCGAAGGTCAGCCGGGCCTGCTTGCGGGTCTGGTCCAGCGTCGGCAGCGCCGTGCGGGTCAGCCCGGCGGCGTCCTTGGCCACGGTGAACAGCGCGAGGTCGCCGCCCACCCGTCGCTCGCCCCCGCTCTCGACGCGCGCCACCACCACGATCAGATCCGCGATCAGGCCGTCGATCACGTGCGTCTTGACGCCGTCCAGGCGCCACCCGTCGCCGTCGGCGCGCGCGGTCGTCTCCACCACGCGCACGTCCCGGCGGCCCGGCTCGGCCAGCGCGAGCGCACCGAGCGTCTCACCCGCCGCGATGCCCGGCAGGTACTCGGCCCGTGCGCCCTCGTCGCCCGCGTGCACGAGCGCATACGCCGTCAGCACCGACGACGCCAGGAACGGTGAGGGGAAAAGCGACCGGCCCATCTCCTCCAGGGCCACGACCAACTCGGTGAAGCCGAAACCGACCCCGCCGTACTCCTCCGGAATCGCGAGACCGGGCAGCCCGGTCTGTTCGCACACGCGTCGCCACACCTTGGCGTCGTAGCCCGTCTCGGTGGCCATCACGGCCCGGACGGCGGGCGAGTCGCTGTGCTTGTCGAACACGTCCCGGAGTGCTCTGCGGATCTCCTGCTGCTCATCGCTGAACTCGACGTCCACGTACCGCAACTCCTTGGCACTCATGTCGTGCGGGTCGGGACGGTTGCCCGGCCCGAGTTCCGGTCGGCTCCATTGACGATCCGGCAGCCCGCGAGCACCAGTATCTGACACACCGTCATACCCTTGGAACATTGCTTTCGTCACACCTCCGAAACGTCGCGTTACCCCGGGCGTGTCGTGTTGTGTGGCATACACCACCCCCACGCCGATACTTCGCGCGCAGGCCGAAGGGACCCGTTGTGACCGTTCTCGCCCAGGTGCTTCGTGAGGCTGCCCGACGCTTTCCCGAGCGTCGGGCCCTCGTGCACGGCGGAAGCGGGTTCACCTACGGCGGCCTGGACGCGGTGACCGACCAGGTCGCCGCCGGGCTGGCCGGGCGCGGTGTCCGGCCGGGTCATCTGGTCGCCCTCGTGCTCCCGTCCGGGCTCGAGTACGTGGTCGCCTACACCGCCCTGGCCCGACTCGGCGCGATCACCACCGGCGTGGGACCGCGCTACACCCCCGCCGAGCGGGCCGCGATCCTGGACCGGGCCGCGCCGGATCTGGTGCTGGCCACCGAGGAACTGGCCGAGGGCATCCCGGCCGGCCCCGAACACATCCGCTGCGTACCGGCCGCCGGCGCGCACGAGGTCTGGGCCGAACTGCGGCGGGACGAGATTCCGCCCGCGCCGCCGGTCACCGGCGAGCAGGATCCGAGCCTGCCCGAGACGGTCGTGTTCACCTCGGGCACCACGGGCACCCCCAAGGGCGCCCTGTTCACGTCCCGGCAGATCGCCGCGATCACCGCGATGGACACCGGCGACCGCTGGGGCGAGGGCGGTCCGCAACTGATCGCCACCGGCCTGCCGCACGTCGGCTTCATGACCAAGCTGGCCGGCTACCTCAAGATGGGCGCGACCCTGCACGTGCTCGGCCGCTGGCGGGCCCAGGACGCACTGCGCCTGGTCGCCCGCGAGAAGATCCCCTACCTCGGCGGCGTGGCCGCGCAGGTCTCCCTCCTGCTCGGCCGACCCGAGTTCGACCGCTACGACCTCACCCACGTACGCGGACTGATCGTCGGCGGCGGGCCGTCCCCCGCCCCGCTCGTGCACGAGGCCCGGACCCGATTCGGGGCGGGCTACTCGATTCGCTACTCGTCCACCGAGTCCGGGGGTCTGGGCACGCTCACCGCCTTCGACGCCCCCGACTCGGAGGCGCTGCACACGGTCGGCCGGCCCCGGCCGGGCACCGAACTGGAGATCCGCGACCCGCGGACCGGCACCGTCCTGCCGGTCGGCGAGGAGGGGCAGATCTGCCTGCGCTCGCCCGCCGTGATGGCGGGCTATTGGCGCGACCCCGAAGCCGGCGCCGCCGCCCTCGACGGCGACGGCCGGCTGCACACCGGCGACCTCGGTCGGATCGACGAGGCCGGCTGCCTGCGGATCACCGGGCGGATGACGGAGATGTACATCCGCGGCGGATACAACGTGTATCCGCAGGAGGTGGAAGCGGTGCTGCTCGACCATCCCGACGTGGCCTCGGTGGCGGTGGTCCCTCGACCCAGTCGGGTGATGGGCGAGATCGGCGTCGCGGTCGTGGTGTCACGTGCAGCATCCGAGCCGTCACTCGCCGCGTTGCGCGAATTCGCGGCGTCACGGCTGTCCGCACACAAGCTCCCCGAGGCGATCCGGATCGTGCCGGAGCTGCCGCTCACCGGGATGGACAAAGTGGACCGCAGATCCTTGACCGAACGCGAGAAGTCCTTCGGGGACGTTTAGTAACCGCGCGATGACCAGCAGATATCCACAATATGTTTGACCAAGTCAGCAAATGTCCAGGTGATCGGACAGATGCGTCGGGACCGGGCCGGTGAGACAGTGGACAGCCCTGACGTCCCATCAGCAAGCTAACTGACTAACCGTCAGCTCGATTCCAGTGTCGATCGGATCTGGCGGCGACGAAAGATCGAAAAAGGGACGGGCGCGATGATGCTTCACGACAGCAGAGGACACCACTTCCCGGGGCACACTCGAACCAGCGTCACCGTGAACGCGGATCCGTCGGCCGAACTCGACGTGACCGGCCGACCACTCGCGCTCCGCCCCGCCGACCTGGACCGCTTCTTCCGACCTCGCACGGTCGCCGTGATCGGCGCCTCGGACACCGAGGGCCGACCCGGCGCCCGAATCACCGCGCAACTGATCGCGTGGGCCGACCGGGTGGGCGCGCGGTTGTTCCCGGTCAACCCCAAGCACGAGCGCATCGCCGGCCGGCCGTGCCACGCGGACATCTCGGCGGTCCCCGAGCCGGTCGACCTCGCCGTCGTCCTGGTCGGTGACCCGGCCGAGGTACTGGAGCAACTCGCGGGCGCCGGCGTGGGTTTCGCGGTCGTGTTCGCGTCCGGCTTCGCCGAGGCGGGCGCCGCCGGGGCCGAGGCGCAGGCCCGGCTCGCCCAGCTCACGTCGGGCGGCTCGCTGCGCCTGCTCGGGCCGAACACCAACCTCAACGCCTTCGAGGAGTTCCGCACCGACCTCGAAGGCCCCGCAATCGCGTTGATCACCCAGAGCGGACACCAGGGCCGCCCGGTCTTCGCCGCCCAGGAGATCGGCATCCGGGTGTCCCACTGGGCCCCGGTCGGCAACGAGGCGGATCTGGAAATCGCGGATTTCGTCCGGCACTTCTCCGATCAGGAGGAGGTCGGCGTGATCGCCGCGTACGTCGAGGGGTTCAAGGACGGCCGCACCTTCGCCCTGGCGGCCGACCACGCCGCCCGGCAGGGCGTACCGGTGGTCGTGGTCAAGGTCGGGCGGACCGAGACCGGGGCGCGGATGGCCCAGTCGCACACCGGCAAGCTGACCGGCGGCGACCGCACCGCGTCGGCGGTGTTCCGCCAGTACGGGGTCACCCGGGTCGACGGCCTCGACGAGCTGATCGACACGTCCCAGCTGTTCGCGCGCACCAGGACCCCGCTCGCCCAGGGGGTCTGCGTGTACTCGATCTCCGGCGGCACCGGTGCGCACATGGCCGACCTCGCCGCCGCCGAGGGCCTGTCGGTGCCTCGGCTGGACCGGGCCACGCAGGAGAAGCTGCACGCGTGGATACCGCCCTACCTGACCGTGTCCAACCCCGTGGACAACGGCGGCCACCCGGCCGGCGACGAGCGTGGCCGCAAGATCATCGACACGATCCTGGCCGACCCCGGGATCGGCGTGCTGGTGTGTCCGATCACCGGCGCGTTCCCGCCGATGAGCGACCGGCTCGCGCAGGACCTGGTGGACGCGGCGGAGGCGACCGACAAGGTGGTCTGCGTGGTCTGGGGCTCGCCGGTGGGCGACGAGAGCGCCTACCGCGAGATCCTGCTCAAGTCGAACCGGGTGGTGGTCTTCCGCACGTTCGGGAACTGTGTGCGGGCGCTGCGGGCGTACTTCGACTACCACCGCTTCCGCACCCAGTACTCGTCGCCGTTCGAGGACGTTCCGCGCACCGCGTCGCCGGCTGCGGCCAAGGCCAAGCGGCTGCTGTCCTCGGGCAAGCCGCTGTCCGAGCACTCGGCGAAGCAACTGCTGCGCACGTACGGGATCCGGGTGCCGCGCGAGCAACTGGTCACCTCGGCCGCCGCCGCCGTGCGCGCGGCCGGGCTGATCGGCTATCCCGTGGTGATGAAGGCGTGCGGCCCGCAACTGCCGCACAAGAGCGACCTGGGCCTGGTCAAGCTGGGCCTGCGCTCGGCGAGTCAGGTACGGGACGCGTACCGCGAGATCACCGACGCGGCCAAGGAGGCGGGCGCGGGTCGGCTCGAAGGCGTCCTGGTGTGCCAGCAGGTCGATCGCGGCGTCGAGATGGTGGTCGGGATCTCGCACGACGACCTGTTCGGACCGACCGTCTCGGTCGGCCTGGGCGGCATCTTCGTCGAGGTCTTCGACGACATCGCGATCGGGGTGCCGCCGTTCGGCGCCTACGAGGTCAAGCGCATGCTCGGCGAACTCCGCGGCCTCAAGTGCCTCCAGGGCATGCGCGGTCAGCCGCCCGCCGACCTGGACGCGCTCGTCGACGTGGTCATGCGGGTGCAGCGCATGGCGCTCGAACTGGGCGACGAACTCGCCGAGTTGGACATCAACCCGCTGATGGTGATGCCCCGCGGCGGCGGCACGGTAGCCCTGGACGCCCTCGCGGTGGCCCGCTAGGGCCTGCGGCCGGCCGGCCGGGTTCGCCCCCGGCCTCCGGCCGAGGTGTCCTCAAGCGCCGGACGGGCTGGACGGCCTGTCCGGAGCTTGCGGCCACCTCTCGACCCGGCCGAGCGCCCCGCCGGCCCCACCGAGCGCCCCGGCAGCCCGGCCGGCGTTCGAGGCCACCCCTCGGCCCGGCCGAGCGACCCGACAGCCCGGCCGGCGCTTGAGGCCATCCCAACCCGACCAACGCTCAACGCCGGACGAAAACCATCCAGCCCGGCCCGCGCTTGAGGCCACCCTTCAGCCCGGCCGGCGTTTGAGGCCAACCCAACCCGACCAACGCTCAACGCCGGACGAAAACCATCCAGCCCGGCCCGCTTGAGGCCGAGAAGAGCCCGTCCGGCGCCCGAGGACGGCCAACCACATCAAGGAGCCAAAGCTCACATGACCGCCAACACCGACCAGGACCTCCTCCACAGCGTGAGCAACGGTGTGCTCTGGCTCACCCTGAACCGCCCCGCCGCCAGCAACTCCCTCACCTGGGCCCAACGCGAACTGCTGATCGACCTGCTCGCCGAGGCATCCGCAACCGAGTCGGTCCGCGCAGTCGTCCTCACCGCCGCAGGCCAAAAGCACTTCTGTACCGGCATGGACCTCCGCAGCTCCCCCGGCACCAAGTCCCTGCTGGCCGCAGCCGCCGAGGAAACGACCGCCGACGACGACGCCGCGCCCAAGCCCCCGGCCCGGCCCACCGGCTACGCCACCCGAATGATGAAGACCGGCGTACAGCGCCTGACCAACGCCGTCCTGGACTGCGAGAAGCCGGTGATCGCGGCGATCAACGGCACCACCGCCGGCTACGGGATGAGCCTCGCGCTCGCGTGCGACCTGGTGATCGCCGCCGACAGCGCCCGCTTCATCCAGATCTTCACCCGTCGCGGCCTGGTGCCGGACGGCGGCAGCGCGTACCTGCTGCCGCGCCTGGTCGGCCCGCAGAAGGCCAAGGAGCTGATGTTCTTCGGCGACGACCTGCCCGCCGCCGAGGCGCTGCGGATCGGCGTCGTGAACAAGGTGGTAGCCGCCGACGAGCTGGAGGCGGTGACCAGGGAGTGGGCCGAGCGCCTGGCGAGCGGGCCGACCCGGGCGTACGCGTTCACCAAGCAGCTGGTCAACCGCTCGCTGGAGAGCGACCGGGTGGCGGCCTTCGACGAGGAGGCGCGGATCGTCGAGCTGAACATGACCTCGCGGGACGCGAACGAGGGCGTCGCGTCGCTGATGGAGCGCCGCAAGCCGGAGTACTACGGCTGGTAGCCGCACCGGGCCGGGCGGTGGGGCGCAACGACCCGCCGCTCGGTCCTTGTTCGCCCGTTGTGCCTTACGCCACAAGGCAACTGACGAGTCGTCAGGTGTGACGAAGGACCCCCTCCCCTTTGATTGACGCAAGGAAAACGGGTGACGTAGCGTCACAGACCCGACGCCCCAAGACACCTGCGAGGAAGTCCATCATGGGCCAGATCGACGCAGCGAGCACGAAGCCCGCGGATCCCGCGGCCATCGCCCTGCCGGAGGGTGAAGGCATCGTCGAGGCGGACACGTTCCGGCACGTCCTCGGCCACTTCGCCAGCGGCGTCACGGTGATCACCGCGCTCGACGGCGACACGCCGGTGGGCTTCGCCTGCCAGTCGTTCGCGTCGCTCTCGCTGGACCCGCCGCTGGTGACCTTCTTCGTGGCCAAGACGTCCACCACGTGGCCGCGAATCCGCCCGGGCGGCCGGTTCTGCGTCAACGTGCTCGCCGAGGACCAGGAACTGCTCTGCCGCGGCTTCGCGGTCAGCGGCGCGGACAAGTTCGCCGGTGTCGCCCACAGCCCGGCACCGACCGGTTCGCCGAAGCTGGAGAACGTCCTCGCGTGGATCGACTGCACGCTGGAGAGCGTCGTCGACGGCGGCGACCACGAGATCGTGATCGGCCGGGTCCAGGCCCTGGACGCACCGCGGATGGAGTGTGCTCCCCTGCTGTTCTACAAGGGCCGGTTCGGCCACCCCAGCGACAACGCGTGACGCCGATTCGGACCCGGGCCGAGGCCGCGGGTCCGAATCGGTGCCTGCCGCGCCCGCTCAGTGCGCGCCGGCTCCGGTCAGCGCCCTGACCTCCAATTCGGCGAACTTGCGGTCGTCGTCGTCGGTCCGGCGACGCCGGGCGGACATCGCGCCGATCGCGGCACACGCGAAGCCGACCGGGATCGAGATGATCCCCGGGTTCTCCAGCGGAATGGGCGCCGGCGTCGTACAGCTGAACAGCGCCGTCGCGTTGCCCACGTCCTTGCGGTCCTTCGACACGTTGCAGTCATCCGCCTGCTTGGCGTTGAGCTGCTTGATCGCCGGCTTGGTATCGGTGGCCCCGCCCCAGCAGATCGGGGACAGCGCGACCACCAGGACCGAGGTGACCAGGCCGCCGTAGATGCCGAACACCGCACCGCGTGTGTTGAAGTTCTTCCAGAACAGCGAGAACACGATGGCCGGCAGGTTGGCCGAGGCCGCGATGGCGAACGCGAGCGCGACCAGGAAGGCCACGTTCAACTCGCGGGCGAACACGGACAGGACGATCGCCGCCGTGCCGATCACCAGCGCCGCGATCCGCGCGACCTTGACCTCCTCGGCGTCCGTGGTGCGGCCCTTGCGGAACACGTTCGCGTACAGGTCGTGCGCGAACGACGAGGACGACGCCAGCGTCAGGCCGGCCACCACGGCCAGGATGGTCGCGAAGGCCACGGCGGCGATGAAGGCGAGCATCAGCGCGCCACCGGTGGTGCCCGCCCCGCCGCCCAGGTGTTCGGCGAGCCGGGTCGCGGCCGTGTTGCCGGTCGGGTCGGCCTTCTTGATCTCCTTGCTGCCGATCAGCGCCGCCGCGCCGAAGCCGAGGATCAGCGTCATCAGGTAGAACACGCCGATGATGCCGATCGCCCAGGTCACCGACCTGCGCGCGACGCGGGCATTGGGCACGGTGTAGAAGCGCACCAGGATGTGCGGGAGGCCGGCCGTACCCAGCACCAGCGCGAGCCCGAGCGAGATCAGGTCGATCTTCGACCAGCCGTCCGTGGCCCCGTACTTGAGGCCCGGCTGGAGGAACGACTCGCCCGAACCGGACTTGCTCGCCGCGGTGCCGAGCAGGTCGGCGACGTTGAAGTCGAACTTCGCCAACACCCACACGCACATCACGAACGCGCCGACCATCAACAGCCCGGCCTTGACGATCTGCACCCAGGACGTGCCCTTCATGCCGCCGACGGTGACGTACACGATCATCAGCGCGCCCACCGCGGCAATGACCGAGATCTGCGCGGTGTCGCTCTTGACGTCGAGCAGGAGCGAGACGACCGAGGCGGCGCCGACCATCTGGGCCAGCAGATAGAAGATCGACACGACGATCGTGGACACGCTCGCGGCCATCCGTACCGGGCGTTCACGCATCCGGTTCGCGAGTACGTCGGCCATCGTGTATCGGCCCGAGTTGCGCATCGGCTCGGCGACCAGCAGCAGGGCCACCAGCCAGGCGACCAGGAAGCCGATGGAGTACAGGAATCCGTCGTAACCGGACAGCGCCAGGATGCCCGCGATGCCCAGGAAGGACGCGGCCGACATGTAGTCGCCGCCGATCGCCATGCCGTTCTGGAGGGCGGAGAACGAACGGCCGCCGGCGTAGAAGTCCGACGCCGTCCGGTTCTTGCGACCGGCCCAGAAGGTGATGCCGAGGGTCACCACGACCAGCACGGCGAACATCGCGAAGGTCCAGCCTCGGTTGCTGGACTTCGCGGCGAGTTCGAGAGAAAGGTTCACGCTTCGAGTTCCTCTCGCAGTTCGGTGGCGACGGGGTCGAGTCGGGTGCGTGCGAATCGCGAATAGGCCCAGGCGATCACGAACGTCGAGACGAACTGGAGAAGGCCGAACACCAGCGCGACGTTGATGTGGTTCATCAGCTCCTTGGCCATGAAGTCACGCGCGTAGGCGGACATCACCACGTACAGCAGGAACCACGCGAGGAACGCGGCGGTGACCGGGAAGATGAAGGACCGCTGTCGCTTCTTGAGCCCCCCGAATCTCGGGTCCTGTTCCATTTCCAGGTAACCGGCGCGGTCGTCGACGTACGGGGCGCGCTGCGCCGGGACGGAGGGATTCTCGCTTGCCGACGTGGGGCGGAGTTCGGATTCGGACGCGGACTCGGGTTCGGGCTCGGGAGGACGATCGTGCGGGTCGACGTGCGGAGTCGGCATGGGGCGGTAGGGCTCCTCTCCAGCGGACACCCCGCGCGTGGCCCGAGGCGCCGATCGGGTACCTGACCGCGGTCCGTGGGACCTGGGGCCGCAGCGGAGCGAGTTTAGAGGTGCCGCCAGGACGCGCGGAACCTATCCGATCAACTGAAAGCGGGACTGACGGGTTACGCGGATAACCCACGATTTCCCATGGCCCGCGGAATTGATCAAAACTGCCCACGAGTTCAACGAACCCGACCGAACCACCGTCGAAATAGCCCGTACACGTCTGCTACGACCAATTCTCACCACACTCGAAACATCTCGATCAGCAACGCCTCGGGGCGGGCTCGCGCCTGATGTCGAGTCGGGCTCAAGATCGAAATGCCGTCGTTTCACGCTCGAACACGGCGACTTCGGCGACGCCGCTCCGCGCGACCCACGCCCGCTCCGCGACTTCTCCACGCCCCGACTTACCAACTCCCCCGACATCGACCGGCCTTCGGTGCACGGCAGCCGACCTGCCCGCCTCGCCGCCGAAGTGCCCATCAGCCGGCGAGCCTCAATCCCACCACCACGGACTTGCCGTACTCGCGGCGGGGCACCACCGCCCAGGTGGCAGTGAGCGCGCTCACCAGGAGAAGTCCTCGCCCTCCGCATGCCTGCGGACCGGGCGAGGCAAGTGCGGGCAGCGCGGCGCCCGGGTCGGAGACGGCGAGCCGGCAGTAGCCGTCGGCGGGCCAGAGCACGAGTTCGATCGGGCAGCCGTCGGCCGGGCAAGTGCCGTACAGCAGAGCATTGGTGACGAGCTCGGAGGTCACCAACACGAGCTCGTCGGCGAGTTCGGGTCGGCATCCGCGCGGAAGGGCACCCGCCACGGCACACCGAGCGCGCCCCACGGAGGCGGGCTCGGCGGGAAAGCTCCAGTGGGACGGGATGACGGGGATCGCGGGAACGACAGGCATGGCCGGTGTCGGCTCGCCGGCAGGACAGAGGAATCCGGGCATGGCAACTCCTGGGCAGCGCGGGCTCGATGGGTGTGGACGCGGTGAACGCGTCGCGCGACGGCGCCGGTGGCCTACCTCCCCGAGCGCGGGCACACCCGTCCTGAAACAGGCGGGCATGCTCGCGCGGTGCACTTCCGGCATCGCTTTACGTGGATGATGCGATACTCACCGTAGAGCTTCGGGAGCACATGTGCCACCTAGTCGGCCAAGAGTGGTGGACCGGACTCCGCGAGCGCGGCAAACTGAGCGACATGTACGCAAGGGGTGCGAGTGGCGCCGAGAAGTAACCCGACCGCCCGCCAGCAACGCTTGGGCGCCGAACTTCGCAAGCTACGCGAAGGTGCCGGCCTGTCCACGGAGCAAGCGGCTGCGGTCTTGGCGACGAACCGAACCGTCATCACGAGCACGGAAGCCGGTCGGCACGGAATCAGCCCCGAGCGGGTGCGGCGGATGGCCTACCACTACGACTGCACGGACAAGGACCTGATCGAGGTCCTTGCCAGTATGGGTGCCGAGCGTACGAAGGGCTGGTGGGAAGAGTTCCGAGACCTCCTACCACCGACGTTCCTCGACATCGCCGAAATGGAGTGGTTCGCCAAGGGGCTACGAATGACCACGCTGGCCCACATCCCCGGCCCCTTCCAAACGGAGTCCTTCGCCCGCGCCCTCTTCGAGGCCGCCATCCCGCAGCTACCCGAGGAAGAGTTCGAGGCTCGGGTATCCCACCGCATCCAGCGTCACCGGGCACTCGATCGGCCGGGCGGCCCTACCTACATGGCCACGATCCACGAGGCCGCACTCCGCATCGAGGTCGGCGGACGTACCGTTCTCCGCGAACAGTTGGCGCACATCCTGCACATGGCGGAACAGCGCAACATCACCGTCCGGGCCATTCCGTTTTCCGCAGGAGCGTTCCCCGGCTCCGGTCAGTCGTTCCTGTACGCCTACGGCGAGGTGCCGAGCCTGGACACGGTCCAGTTGGATCGCACCAGCGTCGCCGAGTTTCTACACACGACCACGCAGCTTCGCAAGTTCAGCCTTCAACTCGACCAGATGGAACGGATCGCGCTCACCGAATCGCGGACACGCGATCTGATCCGGTCGATCATGCAGCAGCTCTAGGAGCGCACATGCCTGACATCTCCTGGGAAGACCCCTTCTGCCAGGACTCCGGAAACTGCTTCCGCCTCGGCATCGATGGTGAAGGCAACGCCTACATCGCCGTCAAGGGCCATGAAGACCACTACCTCACCGACACCATGGACGCCCTCCGAACCCTCATCCGCGACATCAAGGCCGGCCGGGCCGACCATCTCCTCTAGGGCCGGTCCGGCGGATCTTGTGACAACCCCCTCGCGTCGGGGCCATGGTTCGCTTTGCGGGGCGGGGCGATCTGACGAAGGACGAGTGGGCGCGACTTGCGCCCCATCTGCCGAAGTCCGGCGGTCGGGGCGGGCGTTGGAACGACCACCGAACAGTGATCAACGGGATCTTGTTCCGGATCCGCACAGGAGTCCCTCGGCGGGATCTGCCGAACCGGTTCGGGAGCCGGCGAACCGCCTATGAGCGTCACCGTCGGTGGTCGGCGGACGGCACCTGGGATCGGATCGTGCAAGCCGTCCAGGCCGATGCCGACGCCCGGGCCGGATCGATTGGAGCATGGTGAGCGTGGACTCCACCTCGTGCCGAGCCCATCCCCGCCGTAATCGCCGTTACCTACGCAGACGTCAGATCGGACACACCATCCCGGAACCGAAGGACCAGCGAGCCAACCGCAGGCGCCGAGGAAGCCGAGGAGGCCGGCCGGCGGGCTTTGACAAGGAGAGATACAAGCGCCGCAACGAGGTCGAGCGCATGATCAACCGGCTCGAGCACTTCCGCGCCGTGGCTACGCGCTACGACATGCGCGCCCACGTCTTCCACGGCACTGTCACCGGCATCCCTCCGCCTGTGGCTCAGCCCGTGATCGGGCAGATAAAACGGTGGCTGCCTGATTCGCTTCCCTGCCACGATCCGGGGGTGACCACGTTGTTCCTGATGGTCGGCCTGCCAGGGGCCGGCAAGACCACACGGGCTCGGCAGCTTGCCGCAGAGCACGGCGCGCTGCGTCTGACGCCCGACGACTGGATGATCCCCCTGTTCGGCGAGGCGGAGGCGGACGGGAAGCGCGACGTGCTGGAGGGGCGCATGCTCTGGCTCGCCCTGGAGGCGGTCAGACTGGGCACCGACGTCGTCGTGGACTACGGCTGCTGGTCACGGGACGAACGGTCCGCGATCCGCCGGCTGGTGGAGGCCGAGGGGGCGTGCTTCCGCATGGTCTACCTGCCGGTGGACGAGGAGACCCAACGCACCCGTGTCGCCCACCGCTGGGCGACCACCCCCGAGGAGACGTTGCCGATGTCCGAGGCCGACATCCTGCACGGGCGCGCGCATTTCGAGGAGCCCGACGCGGCGGAGCTGGAGGGCCGCGGGGACGCCGACCCGCCGCCCGGGTGGGTCGACTGGCGGGAATGGGCCGCCAACCGCTGGCCGTCGTTCGGGTGACTGCTGCGGCCCATGGGCTCTTCCGGCGCGAGTGCCGGTGATGTGTCGGCCCGTGGACGGCCGCATCGACGGGCCAACGGGCACGGGCCCCACCGCTCGTGCGGTGGGGCCCGTGCCCGTTGGCCTTGCCTGAGGTCTTCCCATGCGTGTGGGTCAGCCGCCCTGGCCGGCGCTGCCGATCGGGCCGACCTTGACCGGGGAGCCGGCGCCGTCCGTGACGGGCAGCGTGGCGGCGCCCGGCCAGCGCACGGTGATCGACTTGGTCTCTCCGGGCGGGGTCACCAGCAGGCCGGTGATCCGGACGCCGGAGCCGCCGGTGTCGTTGCTCGGGTAGGTGACGCCGAAGGACACCGACGTGTCGCTCTTGAGCGTGAACGGGTCCGCCGGCCGGCCGGTGCGCTTCGCGGACAGCGGCCCCTGGTTGGTCTCCAGGTCGACGCCGGCGAATCCGGACATCGTGCAGTTGTGGCCGATGTTCTTGAACGTCACCGCGACGGTGCGTTCGGCGTCGCCGGTGATGGTGGCGTCCTGCGCGGTGGCCCTGAGGTCGTCGGAGCGGCACTTGCCGATCGAGCCGTTGTCGCCCGCACCCCCGCCACCGCCGCCGGCGGCGGTCGTGCCCTGCCCGCCGGAGCTCTTCCCGGCGGGGGGCTGCGCGGCCGTCCCGCCGCCCTGGTTGCCGCCCGTGGTCGCGGACCCGGGCACTGCGGGCGGAGCGGCTTGGGTGTTGGCCGCCGGAGCAGCGGGCGAGGTGCCTTGACCGGCCTTCGAGTTCGAGTCCGACTCCTGGCACGCCGTCGTCAGCATGGCGCCGCCGACGATGGCTGCGGAGACGAGGAGGGCGGTGCGACGGTTGCCGAACATGAAGAACCCCTTGGTATCAGGTGATTGGAGCCGAAGCGGTTCCGGCTCGTCGGTGCCTGCGTGATCACTATGAAGGGGCTGCGAGCCGATGCGATACGGGAGTCGATGCTCCACGACGCCGCTGTCGCAGTTCGGTGACATGGTCACGAGAAGGAACGAGGACGGGCCCGGCACCCCCCGCTCGACGCCCCGGCGACGCCACGTTTGCCCTGGTCACAGCGTTTCCAGCCCGGCTCGGCGGACAGTGTTACAGGAGTTTCGCCGTCCCACGGTGCACCCCCTGCGCCCACCCCACCGTCGGCGCGGTGTCACGCGGCCCCATCGCACGTGTTTCCCCGCAACCGTCGGCCCGACCGCCGCCAAGCCGCCATGCGGGACCAACACCTCGACGCGTAACAGCCATTCGCTGATCGGATGATCCGAGGGAAGCGACCTGCGGCGCGTATCGGACAGGCCGCCGGAAGACCGAGCCGTGTGCGCGAAGATCGGCGCGACTCGGTGGTGTCGGGCGTGCAGATCGGGAAGGCTCACGCGCATGGTCTCGGTATTGCAGAACGTGGCGATCGACTGTGCGAATGCCTACGAGTTGGCTCGGTTCTGGAGCGGTGTGACGGGCCGTCCGCTGCATCCGGAGGACAGACCGGGTGACCGGGAAACTCAGGTGATGCTTGCGGAGGGCCCGGTGCTGTACTTCAACCAGGTGCCCGAGCCCAAGACGATCAAGAACCGGATCCACCTGTGTTTGCGCCCCGAGACCTCGCGCGATCAGGAGGTGGACCGGCTGCTGGGCCTCGGGGCCACCTTTGTCGCCGATCACCGCAACCCCGACGGTTCGGGCTGGGCAATCCTCGCCGATCCCGAAGGCAACGAATTCTGCGTTCTGCGCAGCGAATCCGACCGAGCGACGATGGAATCCTGAGCTCCCACCACCCCGATCGGTAGCGCATGGCAGCTTGTCACGGCCCGCCTCCGCGGGCCGTGAACACCCGGCCTGGTGCCGCGCCCGGCACCAGGGTCTGTTTGAAAGCAGGTCTTGGTCACAGCCATTCGCCGATGGCGGCGATGGTGACGGTGTTTCCTGCGGTTCCGGATCTGGTCGGCAGGTTCGGGGATGGTGCAGGCGATCCCGCGTCTGCGCAGCAGTGCGCGGTTCGCGCGGGAGCTGTAGGCCTTGTCGTCGCGCACCCGCCCCGGGCGGGTGCGCGGCCTCCCGGGTCCGATCCTGGGGATCCGGATCGCGTCCGGGAGGTTCGCGAACCGCGGTGAGTCGCCGCGCTGTCCGGCGGTGATCAGCAGGGCCGGCGGACGCCGGCCCTGCTCGCAGACCAGGTGGATCTTCGTGGTCGGCCCGCCGCGGGACCGTCCGAGCGCGTGGTCGGACGGCTCGTCGACCACGCCGCCGGGCGGCTCGCGCTGCAGATCCCCCTTTTGCGGGCACCGGCCGCGTGCTGATGCGCCCGCGCGATCGTGGAGTCCCCGTGCGTCCGCGCGGGCCTGCAACTGCTCCAGGACCCGCGCCCGTGTCCCGTCGCGCCGCCGGCGCCGGAACAGGCTGTACGCGGATTCCCACGGCCCGTACCGCTCGGGTATGTCCCGCCACGGCGCACCCGTCCGGGTGCGCCACCGGATCGCGTTCAGCTGGTCCCGCCGCGTGAACGCGGTCGGCCGGGCCGACACAACAGCGCGCCTGGGCAGGGTCCTTAACGCAGGACGGACCTGCCCTCGAACACCGCCTCCCGGATCTTCATGTCGTCGCAAGTGCCGTCCTCTTCGAGGAACTCAGGGAGGACCACCTCCGCCAAGATGTCGACCTTGCCTTCCCCACCGAGGTAGACACCGGCGTTGGCGCCGTCGGAGTACGGGTCGGCCGGCCCGCCCGCACCGGAGTCGGGGCTTGCGACCAAGCGGGCGTCCGGTTTGCCGGCGAAGTAGATACAGCCCTGGCCGCCCATCTCGAGCCAGGTATGGGCAGACACCGGCCCCTTGACCACGAGGGCGCCCGCTTCGGTCAGTGACGTCGCAAGAAGGTTCCGGACGGTCAACGACCGACCGACGAACAGGCAACTGTCCCAGAGGCACACCAGGTCCTGCGCCACGACCGAGCCGGTGACGTAGAGCGTTGTGTAGACATCCATGTTCAGGAAGGTGATGGGACCGCTGACGGTCAGGTCGCCGTCGATGACGTAGACCGTGTCCTCGTCCTCGTCGGGACCGTTGCCCAGCGCCAACGCGCCGCCGATCGCCAGGTCACCGCGGTGGACGTAGAAGTGCTCGGGCTCTTCTCCGAAATAGTCATCGACATCCCAGTCAGGGTTGTTGCTCGCTTCGGCTATGTCGTACCACTCCAGCGCCTCCTCGACCGGCACGGCATCCCAAGTTGCGCCGGGTAGTCCGAGAAACATGCCTCTCCCTTCGACAGCGGGCCCTCGACGGGTGCTCACCGCCGCGGTGTTCGGTAGCTGCCGTGATCATCCCTCCTCGCTGCGACAACGTGCGGGTCGGCCGTCATCATCGTCGCCATCGGCGAATGGCCATGACCAAGACCTGCTTTCAGACAGTCCCTAGTCGCCGTCCGGCCACAGCCGCAGGGGTGCGACCTTGGCCAGGTACGCCTGGGTCTCGGCGCCGTCCAGGAGCGCTTCGAGGGTGAGGTCGCCGGTGATGTGCGGGTAGAAGCGGCCCGCGTTCCAGGTCCGTTCGTACGTCGGCGGGTCCAGTACGAGTACGCGCTCGCCGTCCACGATCGGAATGTCCGCCGGGCAGCCCTCGTTCCAGATCCACGCGCCGTCCGCGCCGGCCAGATTGAACGCGCCGGTCGTCGTCGGCGCCCTGTCCGGGTCGAACGCCGCGTCCCGGGAGGCCGCCACCGCCTCGGCCGACGGCGGGTCGCCCGCGATGTGCCCGCCGCCGACGAGGATGTGCCGTATCAGCGTGTGCAGTTGGAAGTTGTCGCCGATGCGGGTGACCCGCATCCGGTAGCCCGTCTCGGTCGGCCGATGCAGCACGACCAACGGCTCGTCGTCGAACATCTTGAGCAGATAGCGCAGGCACTTGAGGTCCGCGTCGCCGAGCGCGGCCTCCTCGGCCGACGCGACGAGCGTGCCGTCGGCCTGTACCGCCCGGCGTATCTCCTCGTGCGAGAGCATCGCAACGGCCGCCATCTCCCACAGCGGCAACTGCATCCACGCGGACACGGCGGCGAACCGTCCCTCGTCCAGTCCGCCCGCCGAAGCCGCAACGCGTTCGAGTACCTCGCCCAGGGCGAGATGGTCGCGCTCGGGCAGGTCGTCGCCGACCGCCTCCGCCCACAGCGCCGGGAAGCCCGCGACGTCGCGCAGGGCGTCCCGCACACCGGCGAGAACCGGTCCCGAACACGCCTGCGGATCCGCGCCGTTCTCCACACAGGCGCCGATCATGACGGCCAGGATCGCTCCCGCCCCCAGAGGGGTTCGCGGCAACAGGGCGGCCAGTCGCGGCCCCACCTCGGCGCTGCTCTTCGGCTTCGCCTCCTCGAAGGCGTCGCGCAGCTGCCCATACGCCTCGTTCAACAGGACGTCGTCCCGCTCCGCCAAGGCCCGTTCGAGTCGGTCGACCGCCGTGTTCAAGGCACGTCCGGGAAAGATCATCCGCGCAATGTAGCGACCCGCACCGTCATTCCCGTGCGCACGCGGCAATCGGACGATGCGCCTCGCCTCGGCCGGCCTCGGCCGGCTGCCGCCCGGCTGCCTCACCCGGCACCGCGCGCCCGGCGGCAATCGGCACCGGACGCACTCACCCACGGCAAAGCGCCCCACTCGTCGGAAACGATCGGCGCGCCGGGGCACGACGGCGCGCGAGCGAGGAATGAAGTCAGTTGAAGGCGTCGATATACACCGAGCAATTCCCAGGCGCCGCCGGTGTCTGCACCAGCAGCCTGGTGAATCCCTTGCCTTCACGGGAATAGGCCACCGTGGAACCGATATCCGGACGCCAGCCGTGCCTCGTGGCAAAGTCCCGGACGTACCTGTTGTCAACATCATCCACAGCAGTCGGGGCGCCCGGCTTCGCCTCGGCAAGCACGGCCGGAACCGCCCCACAGGGGATCCGATAGGTGAGCGACAAGCTCGTCCCCATCATATTTCCCCCGGCTGAAAAGTGAACATCGACGGCCTCCACCGGAAGGGTGGTTCCGGTCAGCCGCAACGACTTCTTCAGGGAAAAACTGGGATCGCTCCCCGCATCGGCACGCGAATCATGTCGATCCGGGGCCCATGGATGCCAACGATAAATCTGGTACATCCCAATCGTCACGAGGCTCAGAACCAGCATCCCGACCAGAAAAGCGGCACCCAAGAACAAGGCCCGGGAAACGGAATCCTTCACCCTGCGCACCGCACCACCAAGGTTCACGACCCGGGCTGCGGAGCCGCATAGAACGTCGTGCTGCCGACGATATCAAAATCGTGCGCCAGCCCCGTCTCGTTGAGTCGAGCCAAATCGTTCTGAGGCACACCCTTGATATCACCCCGGGGCACGCCGCCCTCCGGATTCCCCCAGTTGTAGCGCTTGTAGATATCCACCCGCACTTGCCCCACCGGTTTCCCGTCGACCATTTTGAAATCGGATCCGACGATCGGTACTGATAACCGTTCAGCCATCACACACCCCCGGTCAGTGCGAAGAGCCGATTGTATCCCGTCGATTGCACAGGGCAACAAAATCCGGTCGATCGGGCGAGGTGCGGACCCCGTACGCCGAAGCGCGCCCCTCGGCGTGAGGAGCGCGCTTCGAACGTCAGGTGAAGGTGATCCAATGAACAATGCTGCGTCAGAAGACGAAGACGCCTCGCGCGATCTTGCCCGCCTCCGCGTCTTCGACCGCGTGGTGGAAGTCGTCCAACGCGTAGGTCCGGGTGACCAGTTCGTCGAGCTTGAGGCCGCCGGTCTTGTACAGGTCGGCGTAGCGCGCGATGTCGTACTGCGGGCGTGAGGAGCCGTAGCGGCAGCCCATGATCGACTTGTCCAGGAACATCGAGGACACGTGGAAGGACGCCTCGGCGTCCGACGGCGCGACGCCCAGGATGATCGCCTGGCCGGCCCGCCCGAGCATGTCGATCGCGTTGCGGATCACCGCGACGTGCCCGACGCACTCGAACGCGTGGTCCACGCCGCCCGGCACCAGGGCCTGGACCGCCTTGACCGAGTCCTCGACCGCACGCGCATCGACGAAGTCGGTCGCGCCGAACTGCCGCGCCACCTCCTCCTTCGCCGGGTTCGCGTCCACGGCCACGATCCGCACCGCGCCCGCGAGCTTCGCGCCCTGGATCACGTTGAGGCCGATGCCGCCGGTGCCGATCACCGCGACGGTGTCGCCGGGCTGTACCTTCGCCCGGTTCAGCACCGCGCCCACGCCGGTCAGCACGCCGCACCCGATCAGCGCGGCGGAGGCGAGCGGGATGTCCTTGGGGATCTTGACCGCCTGGACGCCCTTGACCACGATCTTCTCCGCGAACACCGACAGGCCCGCGAAGTTGTAGACCGGCTTGCCGCCGCGCGTGAACGGCTGGTTGAGCTGGCCGAAGCTCTTGGCACACATGGTCGGCCGGCCACGGTCGCACTCGCGGCACGCACCGCACGAGGCGAGCGTGGACAGCGCCACGTGGTCGCCGGGCTTGACGTGCGACACCAGCTCGCCGACGGCCTCCACGACGCCCGCGCCCTCGTGTCCGAGCACGACCGGAGGCGGGAAGGGGATGGTGCCGTTGATCACCGAGATGTCGCTGTGGCACAGACCGGCCGCACCGATCTTCACCAGGACCTCGTTGGCCCCGGGTGCTCGCACCTCGAGGTCATCGACGATCGAGGCTTCCTTGCCGTCGAAAAGAACGCCCTTCACCGGTTCCTCCTCCATCGGAAATGGGCTGACGAGCCGGGGCGCTCGACGGCTTACCGGCCGGACCGGCTCCGGAGCTCAAGCGCGCACGCGTACCCGCGCGGCACTCTAGCCCGGAACTGATGAGCAGTCAGCCGGTTGTGACAGTCCTCTCGTCACCCCCCGAAACCGCCTCTGAGCAGCCCGTCGATCACACACGTGTCGCATCGACGGACGGTTCACCACCCGTGCCGGCGGGGCGACTTCACCTCCCGCGCGGCACCCCGGCGGCATCCAGGATCCGATGCATCACCTCGACCGGCAGCGCCGGATTGCGCGCCGCGTACGGCCCGAGTTCGGGATCGTCCAGCAGCACAAGCAACCGATCCACCGGCACCGCCGGATGCCGAGCGAGCGCGGCCCGCACAGACCGCTCCGGATCCGCGAGCAACCCGACCACCACATCCACCGGCGCGTCCGGATCACGCACGACAAGCTCCCGCATGCCGCTATCCGAATCACCCGCGAACCGCGCGAGCCCGTACGTCGGAAAGCCGGGACGCCAGGTCAGCTGCCTCCGATGGCAACCACGGAAGTCCCGATACGCACCCAACAGCGACTCCGGCGCGACACCCGCCTGGTGGCGACTGGTCAGCACCCGCACCCCGAGGTCGGGATCCACTGCCAAGGCATCGCGCCGCTCCGCCGAAAGCCCGCCCGAGCACGCCGCGATCCGCCGCAGCCCGGGATGCGCCGAGCGCGCCCACTCGTCCGGCGTACCCGCGAGGGGACGTGGCACGTACCGAATCGCGTCGTCCAGATCCTCCATCGGCGGCACCGCGTAGTCGATCGCCGCCCGCTGTTGCTCCGTCAACTCCGCCCGGATCGACACCGCGTAGCGAACGCGCGGATCGGGATCCCGGGCGAGACAGGCAACCAGATCGGCCGGGAGATGCGGGTTCCCGGCGGCGTAGTACCGGTAGTGCGGCGGCGCTTCACCCCGAACGATCCGCTCGGCGTCGGCGCGCGTGAGCGGGCTTCGGGAGATGGCCGACGCACTGCCTCGGTTGGTCGGTGCCCAGTCGATGTCGGTCAGGCATCGGCGTACCTCGATCGCTCCCCTTCTGGCCCGTCCACGGACCTTGCGCACCGGGTCGAGCGTCAGTGCCACCCGATCGGCAAAGGGGAGGTGCTCCCACCATTGGCACGCCGTCAACCGCAGTTCGGGCTCCGGCCGGACAACAAACGATCGGTATATGTGCTGCGGCGTGTCCCCGGAGGACAAGAGCAACTGCAGCACGTCGTCGCGAGTCAACATCTGATCGCCAAAAGCGCTCTCCGCCGACATCGCATGCGAAAGAAACCGCGCGTAGCCGTCATCCGGCAGCGGACGCGGATCCCCGTCCGGATGGCGTTTGCCGTCGACCGTACGGGTAGCCACCACCCGGTCCGGATCGGCGACCAACCGCGCCCGCTGCACCGGATCCACATGCGGATTACCGCCCAACGCCATCCGCACCCGGCGATCGGGATGCCCGACCATCACCTCGATCACGTCCTGCGGCAAGGCCGTCGCCTCGGCAAGCCCGTTGCAGGCCACCCGCCCCAACTCACCCGTCAACGCCCGTAACAAAACCTCCCCCGGCACCGCCGGATTCCCGAGCACACCCGCAACCAGCCCATCGATCCCCGACATCGCCCGTCACCCCCGGCCCGGAACGCCCGTCGCGTCCAGGATTCGGTGCATCGCCTCGATCGGGAGGGACGGGTTGCGGGCGGCGTACGGCGCGAGTTCGGGATCGTCCAGCATCGTGAGCAGGCGTTCGACCGGCACCGCCGGATGTCGCGCAAGTGTGGTGCGTACGCATCGCTCCGGGTCGGCGAGCAACCCGGCCACCACTACGGCCGGCGCCTGCGGGTCGAGCACGACGAGTTCGCGCATGGCCGGGTCCGGGTCGGCCGCGAACCGGGCGAGCCCGTGGGCGGGAAAGCCCGGCCGGTAGGTCAGCCGCCACCGATGGCGACCGCGAAACTCCCGATACGCGCGCAACAGGTCCTCGGCGGGCACGCCGATCTGGTGACGGCACGTCAGAACCCGTACGCCCGGGTCCGGGTCGGCCAGCAGCCCGTCCCGCACCTCGTCCGGCAGTCCCGGCGCACACGCCGCCTGCCGCCGCCGCACCGGGTGGGCGGAGCGCGCGTAGTCGACGGGCGATTGGGATCGGGCCAGGTACGGATACCACGCGACCTCGTCGAGGTCGGTCAACTCCGGCACCCGATAGTCGATCGCGGCGCGCTCCTCCTCGGTCAGCTCGGGCCGAAGCGAGACCCTGTCCCGGACGTACGGATCCTCGTCCCGAGCCAGGACGGCCACCAGGTCCGGCGGCAGGTGCGGGTTCCCGGCCAGGGCGCTGCGGTAGTGGTCCGGGCAGTCCTCCCCTCGAACCACCCGCTCCATCGCCTCCCGTTCCACGCGTCGACTGCCGAAGACCCAACTGTGGCCCCAGTTCTCGGGATCCCAATCGATATCGATCCCGGCGTAGACCTCCGCGTCGTCCCCGGCCACCTCCCGAGCCTCCGCGCGCACGTCCGGGTCCGGGTCGGTCAGCAGCGCGGCCCGATCCTCGGCCGACAGGCCGCCCACGAACCGGGCCGCGAACCGGCGCAGCCCCGGCTGGGGATGCCGGGCGAGAGCCTGTCGCAACCGATGCGGCATGCTTGCGCACCGATTCATCGCCTCCAACAGCCGCAGTTCATCCCAGGGTTGGTCCTCGCGCGCGGCGTTCGCCCACTGCCGAGCGGCGAAGAACGCCTCGTAGGCGGCATCCGGCAGCGGTCTCGGCTCGCCGTCGGGGTGCGTGCGGTATCCGAAGAGATTCGCGAGCACCACCCTGCGCCGATCGTGCACCAGCCGACCTCGTTGCTCGGCGTCGATGTACGGATTCGCGGCGACCGCGGCCCGCACAGCCTGCTCCGGGTGCACGAGCATCACCTCCACCACGTCCCGGGGCAGGCCCGGGGCGTCGCGAAAGGCCCGTCGCAATGGTTCGTCCTCGGCGCTCAGCAGCACCCGAAGCAGCACCGCACTCGGTACCGCCGGATTCTCGATCACGCATTCCGCAAGAGATCGTGCCCCGACCATTCAGTCCCCCATCGCCCCACCAGCCGAAGGAACAACCTGCCGGCTCGGGCCGCCTCAAGCGGCGTGCGGCGTGAAGACGACCGTCGATGTGTCCTCGTCCAGGGAGATGTTCAACGATGCGTCGAGCGCCTTCGCCAGGCGGGCGAGCAGCGGGAGGGTCGGCACCGTGCCGCCGAGTTCGAGCTGGGAGATCTGCGGCTGGGTCATGTCCGCCCGCTTGCCGAGCTCGCTCTGCGAGATGCCCAGCTCGGTCCGCCGATCCCGAACCGCTCGGCCGAGCACCGAAGCCATGCGGATCTCCGCGCGCATGGACCGGACCTCGGGCGATTCGATGTCGCCGGCCACAAGCCTCCAGTCCCGAGTGAGCTTCCAGCGCGTGTGGCTCATGAGGATCCTCCTTCGCGCAAGGATCATTCGGATACAAGTGTATAGCCAGGCATCCGAGGCCCGGCGGCCTCGCGCGGCAGCCGCGGAGAGGGCGACCTCCGCGAGTGGCGGTGCGCCGTCCGAGTCCGGTGGAGGCGTGGCGTCGCCGTGGCGCGGTGGCGGATGTACGGACGAATCGTGATCGGGGAAGGGAAATCGGTGCCCACAGGATATTGACGCCTCGTCCGACACTGATCACCCTGAGTGTGGCGGTCGTTCGCGAGGGGACGACGAGGCGCCCGGGAAGTGCCCCGGGTTTCCTCGACGAAGTGGGACCGTCATCGTTCCGGGCCTCGTCGCGGTGCCCGGAGCGCACGCGGGCCCCGGGACAGGACGATCCTGTCCGGGGCCCGCATGCCGTCCGGTCTACGCGTGTTCGAGGGCCGCGCCCGACCCGGGCCGGACGCCGACCCGACGCACGCCGCCGCTTCCCGGGGCTACTTGATCGCCACCGGGTTCACCGGTGTGCCGACGCCGCCCACGAAGGGCTCCGGCGAGGCCTCCAGGAAGAACTCGTACACGCCGTCCGCGGCGCAGTCCTCGGACAGCTCCTCCAGGTTCCAGTTCTGCCCCTGGAGCATGCCCATCTCCACCAGGTGCAGCGCGTGCACGGCCATGAAGCAGTCCTCGATCTCCGGCGGGAAGACCTCGAACGTCACGGTGTCGTTGGCCACCGCCGCGACATCGCGCGCGTGGAACCACTCGGGCGTGCGCACCGACAGGCCCGGGCCGTAGAAGTACATGTCCTTCTCGCCCGCGAAGTACTGCCGGATCTGCCCGGTGCGCACCAGCACGATGTCGCCCGCGCGCACCTTCACGTTGCCGAACTCCTCGGCCGCCTCCAGGTCCGCGGGGGTCACCGCGTACTCCGGCGGCAGGATGTCCACGCCCTTGGCCCGGGCCACGTCCAGCAGCACGCCGCGCGAGACCAGCGTCTTCACGTTGTGGATGCCGAGCCGGCGGGCACCCTCCTCCGCGGTGACCGTCTCCTTGGCCGAGTGGCCGTTGTACAGCCGGTCGTCGTAGGTCGCGTGGGTCAGCCCGTCCCAGTGCGTGCCCGCCTGGATGCCCATCACCACCGAGTCGTCGCTGGTGGCCACCGTGCCGGGGCCGAACACCTCGTGATTGACCAGGAACGTGGTGCGCTTGGGGTTGTCCCGGCCCGGGATCATCCCGTTCTGGATCCCGTCCTCGCGCAGCTCCACGGCCAGCGAGAAGCGCTTGCCGGTACGCACGCAGCCCGCCGCGGCCTTGACCACCTCGGCCGTGATCAGGTTCACCGTCCCGATCTCGTCCTCCTGGCCCCACCGGCCCCAGTTGTTCACGCGTGCGGCCAGTTCATGGAACTCGGGGGGCAGCGACATAGGGGAGCCTCCTCCAGGCGGTGGTGACACGTGCCGATGAGCACGAATACCGACAAGCGCACTCTCGGAATCCGACGACCGCGCTGTCAAGTGTTGTCAAGAACTGTGCATGGTGCTGTGTGCTGCGGCACTCTACCCAGGAAAACTAACGGATCGTCAGATAATGTCGAGAGGGCGTTCTCACAGGCCGCGCACCTTGCGTCCGCAAGGCGGCAAGGCCGCGACGCCGCGCACGCCTGCCCGGGTCCCGCCCGCGCAGGCGCGCGAAGCAGAGCGGTCGAAGCGGCCCGGGTCGCACCGACCGCGGAGCGCGCCACGACCGACCCGACCTGGGCCTCGGCCCTCGATTTCCGGGGCCTACCGACGAGGCCACCGACAAGGAGCGGACAACACATGGGTGACTTCCTCACGGGCAAGGTAATCGCGGTCACCGGCGCCGGCCGGGGCATCGGCCGCGCCGTCGCCCTCGCCGCCGCCGCGCACGGCGCCAAGGTGGTCGTGAACGACTACGGCGTCGCGATGGACGGCAGCGAGCCGACCAGCGAGGTCGCCGACGCCGTGGTGAAGGAGATCGAGGCGCTCGGCGGCGAGGCCGTCGCCGTCGCCGACTCCGTGGCCACGATGGAGGGCGGCGCCCGCATCGTGCAGGCCGGCGTCGAGAAGTGGGGCCGGATCGACGGTGTCGTCACCGTCGCGGGCAACCTGCGCGAGCGCATGCTCTTCAACATGACCGAGGACGAGTGGGACAGCGTCATCGCGACCCACCTCAAGGGCACCTTCACCGTCGTACAGGCCGCGTCCAAGGTGATGAAGACCCAGGGCTTCGGCTCGATCGTCGGCTTCACCTCCGGCGTGTACGCGCTCGGCTCGGTCGCCCAGGCCAACTACGCCGCGGCCAAGGGCGGCATCGTTTCGTTCGTGCGCTCCGCCGCGCTGGGCCTGAACAAGTACGGCGTCAACGCCAACTGCGTCGCGCCGGTGGCCCGGACCCGGATGTCCGAGGGCGTCCCGCAGACGCTCAAGGAGATCGGCGACCCCGAGGACGTCGCCGAGCTGGTGGTCTTCCTGCTCTCCGACCACGCCAAGAACATCACCGGTCAGGTGTACACGACCGCGGGCCCCAAGATCGCGCTGTGGGACCAGCCGCACGAGATCAAGACGATGTACGCGGCCGACCGCTGGACGGCCGAGGAGATCGCCGAGAAGCTGCCCACCCAGATCGGCCAGGACCCGATGCCGGTGCTCGCCCAGCTCAAGGAGTACGCGGCCGCCGCGGCGAAGAAGAAGGCCGCCGAGGCCGCTGCCGCCGCCGGCAACTGACCCAGCCCTCGGCAGGCGTCACCCGCGCGGGGTCCGGTGTCCCCGGACCCCGCGCGTGGCCGCCGACCCTCGGAAGACGAGATTGGACACGCTGTGGATTTCCGGTACAGCGCCGAGGACGAGGAGTTCCGGGCCGAGGTCCGCGAGTGGCTCCGGGAGAACCTCTCCGGTGAGTTCGCCGCGGCCGTCGGTACCGGCGGTCCCGGCAGCGAGCACGAGCACTTCGAGATCCGTCGGGCCTGGGAACTGCGCCTGGGCGAGGGCGGCTGGATCGGCCTGGACTGGCCCAGGCAGTACGGGGGGCGCGAGGCGTCCCTGATGCAGCAGGTGATCTTCGGCGAGGAGTACGCCCGCGCCCAGGCGCCCGGTCGGGTCAACCACATGGGCGAGAACCTGCTCGGCCCGACCGTGCTCGCGTTCGGCACCGACGAGCAGAAGGCCCGCTTCCTGCCCGCCATCGCGCGCGGCGAGGAACTGTGGTGCCAGGGCTACTCCGAGCCGGGCGCCGGCTCCGACCTGGCCAACCTGCGCACCACCGCGACCGTCGACCCGGAGACCGGCGACTGGCTGATCACCGGTCAGAAGGTGTGGACCTCGCTCGCGCACGAGGCGAACTGGTGCTTCGTGCTGGCCCGCACCGATCCCGCGTCGCAGCGGCACAAGGGCATCACCTTCCTGCTCGCGCCGATGGACCAGCCCGGCATCGAGATCCGCCCGATCGTCCAGCTCACCGGCACCAGCGAGTTCAACGAGGTGTTCTTCGACAACGCCCGGGCCGGCGCCGAGCACGTGGTCGGCGAGGTCGGCGCGGGCTGGGGCGTGGCGATGGGCCTGCTCGCGTTCGAGCGCGGGGTGTCCACGCTGGCCCAGCAGATCGGCTTCGAGATCGAGTTGGACCGGGTGGTCGCCCAGGCCAAGGCCAACGGCGCGATCGAGGACCCGGCACTGCGCGATCGGCTGTTGCAGAGCTGGATCGACCTGAAGGTGCTGCGCTGCAACGCGCTGCGCACGCTCGGCTCGCCCGACCCCGGCGCAGCGTCGGTGGCCAAGCTGGTGTGGGCCGGTTGGCATCAGCGCCTGGGCACGCTCGCGATGGACGTGGCCGGCGTCGAGGCCACCCTGGCCGCCGAGGCCCCGTACGAACTGTCCGCCGCACAGCGCCTGTTCCTGTTCACCAAGTCCGACACCATCTACGGCGGGTCGAACGAGGTGCAGCGCAACATCATCGCCGAGCGCGTCCTCGGCATGCCCCGTGAACCGCGAGGAGACGCCAAGTGAGCCCCACCCCCGCCCCCGCCTACGTCGAGGGCCACGGCCTGCTGGCCGGCAAGACCGTGCTGATCACCGCCGCGGCGGGCACCGGGATCGGCTTCGCGGCGGCCAAGCGCGCCGCCGAGGAGGGCGCCGTGATCGCGATCAGCGACAAGCACGAGCGCCGACTCGGCGAGGCCGCCGACGAACTCGCCAAACTGATCGGGACCCGGCCGCTCGCCGTCCCGTGCGACGTCACGGTCGAGGAGGACGTGCAGAACCTGATCGACACGGCCGCGCGCGAACTCGGCGGCATCGACGTGCTGATCAACAACGCCGGGCTCGGTGGCGAGGCCAACCTCGTCGACATGACCGACGCGCAGTGGGACCTGGTCATGAACGTGACCCTGAACGGCACGTTCCGCTGCACCCGGGCGGCGCTGCGGCACATGCAGCCGCGCGGCAAGGGTGTGATCGTCAACAACGCCTCGGTGCTGGGTTGGCGGGCGCAGAAGGGCCAGGCGCACTATGCCGCGGCCAAGGCCGGCGTGATGGCGCTGACCCGCTGCTCCGCCGTGGAGGCGGCCGAGTTCGGTGTACGGGTCAACGCGGTCGCGCCGAGCATCGCGATGCACGCGTTCCTGGCCAAGGCCTCATCCGAGGAGTTGCTCGAAGAGCTCTCCTCGCGCGAGGCGTTCGGCCGCGCGGCCGAGCCGTGGGAGGTCGCGAACGTGATGGTCTTCCTCGCCTCGGACTACTCCTCGTACATGACCGGCGAGGTCGTCTCGGTCAGCTCGCAACGCGCCTGACGGCACGACGGGGCCCGACCATCCCACGCTCTCGCCTGACGACCCGTCATCTCACCGACATCGAACGCCACAACGCATCCTGACGACACGTCACCTCGCGCGGCGATCCATCGCACCGCGCGCGGCCGCGCTGACGCGTCGTCAATAGCGGCGCCTGGGCCCGGGTATCAGTCCCCGCAGGGACCGGCCCGGGCTTTCGCGCGCGCCGGCCCGATCCGGACCGTGCACACCGGCCCGATCCGGCCCGCGGCTGCCGCGGGCGAGGAAGTCGAGGATGTCGGGCAGCAGTTCGCCGACCCGATACGGCGGCCCGCCGGCCTCGCCGTCGACCGGTTCCGGGCGGTCCGCGTCATCCGGCCCGTAGGCCGACCACTCGACCTCGCACCATGGGTGTTCCCGACCACATTGCGGGCAAGCATTTCCGCTCATGTCCACCCACGATAGGTGGTCGATCGCGGACGCGCCGTAACTTTTCCGGACTTGTCCAGAACCGGTCCGTCGGTCGCGCCCGGATCACGCCCGGCGCGCACGCGGGAGCGGGCCGCGAGCGAGACGGGGCCCACACATCTATTGCCGACCGCCACTCGAAATGAACCCTGGCCGGTGTTACTTTGATCTGACTATCCGTCAGGTTCTGTGCCGGCTGCCTCACCTGCACGTACACAGGTGAGGCTGCCGGCATGGGCGCGCCCCGAAAGGCGACCCGTGGACTTCGACTTCTCCCCCGACCAGACCGCGTTCAGCGAGACGGTCGAGCGGTTTCTCGACGCCAATCCCGACCCTGAAGTGTTCGATGTCACCCGGGAGAACATGGCCCAGGTCGTCGACACCCCCGCCCGCCGCGCCTACATGCGCAAGATGGCCGACCAAGGCTGGCTCGGCATCACCTGGCCCGAGGAATGGGGCGGCCAGGATGGCGACGGGGTCTACGAATACCTGCTCAACGAAGCCCTCGCCGGGCGCGGTGGACCGCAGATCGGCAAGGGCGTCGGCATCATCGGCAAGACCCTGCTCGCGCACGGCAGCGACAAGCTCAAGGCCGAGTTCCTGCCCAAGATCCTCAAGAACGAGGTCGAGTTCGCGGTCGGCTACAGCGAGCCGGAAGCCGGCTCCGACGCCGCCTCGATGAAGCTGCGCGCGGTCCGCGACGGCGAGGGCTGGCGGCTCAACGGCCAGAAGACCTGGACCACCTCCGCGCACTTCGCCGAGTGGTACTGGGTCGGCGCGCGCACCGACCCCGACGCGCCCAAGCACCACGGCATCACCCTGTTCCTGGTGCCGATGGACCACCCGGGCATCACCGTCCGGGGCATCTGGACGATGGGCGACGAGCGCACCAACGACGTCTTCTTCGACGACGTGTGGGTCTCCGACGAATACGTGGTCGGCGAGCTGAACAAGGGCTTCCAGTACATCTCCCAGGCACTGGACCTGGAACGCTTCACGATGTTCTCGTTCGCCCCGATCCAGCAGCGGCTGAACGTGCTCACCGAGTACGTCAAGGAGGCCACCCGCGACGACGAGCCGCTGCGCGAGGACCCGATCGTGCGCAAGCAGCTCGCCACGCTGGTCACCGAGGCCGCCGTCGCCCGCCTGCTCGGCCTGCGCGTGGTGGCCGCCGCGGCCGGTGGCGGAAAACCGCCCACGGTCGAGGCGTCCGGCTACAAGCTGTACGCCACCGAGCTGTCCAAGCGGCTCGCGAACGCGTCGATGGACATCGCCTCGCCGGGCACCCAGCTGCGGGTGGGCACCGAGGACGCGCCGATGACCGGTCGCGCCGACTCGACCTACCGCTACACCGTGCTCGACACCATCGGCGGCGGCACCTCCGAGGTGCAGAAGAACATCATCGCCCGCCGCGGTCTCGGCCTTCCCAAGAACTTCTGACGGGGCCGCGGTCATGTCCGGAGAGTTCCTGGAAGGCGTCACGGTGTTGGACCTCGCGAGCGTGGGCCCCGCCGCCCGCGCCTCGCGCTGGTTGGCGGACTACGGGGCCGAGGTGATCAAGGTCGGCCCGGTCCCGGCCAAGAGCGGCGTGCAGATCGCGCCGCCCTACTACTCGTACAGCGCGCATCGGCGGATGAAGCGCGTGCTGGTCGACATGAAGGCGCCCGAGGGCCGCGAGGCGTTCCTGACCCTGGTCGAGGGCGCCGACGTGGTGATCGAGAGCTTCCGCCCGGGTGTGGTGGACCGGCTGGGCATCGGTCCGGAGGCGGTCGCGGCGCGCAATCCGTCCATCGTCTACTGCTCGACGTCCGGCTTCGGTCAGGACGGCCCGCACGCCCAGCAGGCCGGGCACGACCTGAACTACCTGGGCGTGGGCGGCTTCCTGCACATGTCCGGCCCCGGCCCGGACGGCGGTCCGCCGATCCCGGGCGCGACCGTGGCGGACAGCGCGGGCGGCGGGATGCACGCGGTGATCGCGATCATGGGCGCGCTGTTCCGCCGGCAGCGCACCGGCGAGGGCGCCCGCCTGGACGTCTCGGTGGCCGACGGCATGCTCGCGCTGATGGCGTTGGGCGTGGACGAATACCTGGCCACCGGCGTCGAACCGGAGCCCCGGCACGGCATCCTGACCGGCCGCTACGCGTGCTACGACACCTATCGCGCGCGGGACGGCAAGTGGCTGGCGGTGGCCGCGATCGAGGGCCGCTTCTGGGCGAACCTGTGCCGGTTGACCGGGCTGGACAAGTGGGCCCCGCGTCAGCTCGACGACGACGCCCAGGACGCGATCCGAGCCGATCTGGCGGCGGCCTTCGCCACCCGCGACCGGGACGACTGGGTGGCCGAGCTGGCCCCCGCCGACACCTGCGTGTCGGCGGTGCTGTCCGTACCGGAACTGCTGGCGGACCCGCAGTACCTGGCCCGCGGCGCGTTCGCCACCGCCGAGCACCCGGTCCAGGGCGAGTTCCGCCAGGTGGGGCCGGTGCTGGCCGGCCAGCAGGCGCCCACGGACCCGTACCCGGTGCGGGACTCCGGGATCACCGACACCGACGAGCTGCTCGCCGCGGCCGGGCTGGGCCCGCACCGCATCGCCGAGCTTCGCGCTTCAGGAGTGGTCGCATGACGGCACAAGACACCGCGCTGCCCGAGGACGTGGCGGCGCTCATCGGCAAGGTCCAGTACGAGAAGCGGGGTGACTTCCCCGCCGAGCGCGGCTACATCTGGACCTCGTGCGCATCGGTGCAGAACGGCAACCCGCTGTTCTGGGACGAGGCGGTCGCCGAGGAACTGACCGGCGGCCCGATCGCCCCGCTGAGCCTGCTGTCCGCATGGGCCCGGCCGCACTACTGGGCGCCCGGCGCGGAGGGCGAGCAACTCTCCCTCCAAGTGCACTTCGACCTCAAGATCCGCTTCGAACTGCCCGAGGCGATCATGACCGACAACACCAACGTGTTCTACGAACCGGTGCGCCTCGGTGACATCGTGACGTCGCGTCAGGTGCTGAAGTCGGTGAGTCCGGAAAAGCGCACCAAGCTCGGGATCGGCCGCTTCTGGGTGATCGACGTCGAGTACCACAACCAGGACGGCGCCCTGTTGGGCACCGAGTCCTACACGGGCTACGGCTACCGGCGGGAGGCCACCGGATGAGCGACCTGACCCTCGATCAGCTGGCCAAGGGCGACACACTGCCCACGTTCGGCGTGGACGTCACCGCGACCACGGTCATCCTGGGCGCACTGGCCAGCCGCGACTGGCGGCCGATGCACCACGACCACAAGTTCGCGGTCGAGCGCCAGGGCGTGCAGGACATCTTCCTGAACACCCCGAACCAGGCCGCCTGGTTCGAGCGCTACCTCAACGACTGGACCGGCCCGAAGGGCCGGATCGGCCGGATGGTGTTCCGGATGACCAAGCCGGTCTTCCCGGGCGACCACATGCTGCTCACCGGCACGGTGGACGACGTCTCGGTGGACGAGGCCGGTTGCGGCTGGGTCCGCGCCGAGATCTCGCTGACCGTGGACGGCGCGGCCCGCACCACGGCCACCGCGCGAATCGCGTTGCCCACCACCCCCGACGACAACCCGTGGGACCGGCGCGGCGAGCGCTGGAAGCCCTAGAGGAGACGCGCGATGGACCTCGATTTCACCCAGGAACAGGACATCCTCCGGGAGACCGTGCGCGGCCTGACGGCCCGGCACGCCGACCTCGGTGTCGTTCGCGAGTTGGAGAACGACCCGGTCGGGTACCCTGCGGAGTTCTGGAAGAAGCTCGGCGAGTCCGGCCTGACCGGCCTGACGCTGCCCGAGAAGTGGGGCGGGTCGGAGATGACCACGCTCGACGCGGCCGTGGTCTACCAGGAGTTCGGGCGTTCGCTCGCGCCGACTCCGCACTTCGTCAGCTCGGTCCTGGTCGGCGGCGTCCTCGCCGCGGCCGGATCCGACGACCAGCGGCAGAAGTACCTGCCCGGCATCGCGGCCGGCACCACCATCGCGAGCGTGGCGTGGCTGGAGCCGGACCGCGGCTACGGCGGCAAGGGCGTCGCCCTGGCCGCCCGCGCGGACGGCGACGCATACCTGCTGTCCGGCACCAAGCGGCACGTCGCATACGCGTCGGCGGCCGACGTGCTGCTCGTGCTCGCCCGTACCGGCACCGCGGGCACCCCGGGCGATCCGGCCCAGGGCATCTCGCTGTTCCTGGTCGACCCGAAGGCGTCGGGGGTGACCCTCACCCAGCAGCAGACGATCGCCTCGGACACCCAGTACCGGGTCGACCTGGCGGACGTACGCGGCGAGTTGGTCGGCTCGGCCGGAGCCGGCTGGCCGATCTGGTCGGACGTGCTGCACGACGGCCTGATCCTGCTCGCGGCCCAGGCCGTCGGCGGCGCCAAGCGCGCACTGGAGATCACCGTCGAATACGCCAAGCACCGCAAGCAGTTCGACAAGCCGCTCGGCGCCTTCCAGGCGATCGCGCACAACCTGGCCGACGCCTCGACCGCCGTGGACGGCGCCGAGACCCTGGTCTGGGAGGCCGCCTGGTCCCGGGACAAGGGCCGCGACACCGCGCGCCTGGCCCCGATGGCCAAGCTCTTCGCCGCCCGCACCTACCGCGAGGTCACCGACCTGGCGGTGCACGTGCACGGCGGCATGGGCTTCACCCTGGAGTGCGACGTACAGCTGTACTTCCGCCGGGCCAAGTCGCTCCAGCTCAACTGGTGGGACGACCGCTACCTGGAGGAACTGATCGCAGCCGACGTCCTCGACAAGGGCTGAACCCCGCGCCGGGGCCCACCGCAACGCCACGACACACCCCCTCCCCGGCAACACCGCACCATCCGAAGGCGGCCCCCGACCCACACCGGGGGCCGCCTTCGTCGTGGGGACGCCGCGGCACACCGCCGTGCGCAGGCGCGACAAACCGCTGCCCAAGTCGCATCTCACGCGGCACACCCGCCCACCCCGCCCCACCCCCACGCAATCCGACCCACCACCCGCGCCGCCCGCACAGCGCATCGCACACACCCCACGGTCACGGATCACTCGAAAGTGGGGTTTCGAAGCATTCGTCCGAGTGTGTCGCCCGTCGTCGTCACCCTGATGCCATGGGCAACCTTCGGCGTTCGGCTCGACGTGCGGCTCGACGTGCCGCTCGGTGTCTGCTGGTGGCGTGTGTCGGCCTGCCGGCCGTGGCCGGTTGCGGCGAAGCCTTCGCCGACGAACGCATCACGGTAACCGTGGAAACCGGCCCCGGCCCCGGCCCTGGCCTTGGCCCCTGTCCAGGTCCGGCCGAACCCGCGGGCCCACGTACGGAGGTGCACACCGGCCGGGTGCACGTGGTGTACCACCCCGGGGTGGTGACCTCCGTCCGGCTCGGCGACGACGTCGCGGTGACCGTGCGTCCCGGCTGCGGATGCCCGACCGAACCGCCACCGCCCACGGCCACCCGACCGCCCCCACCGCCATCACCACCGCCGTCGCGGCCCCGGCCGTCGGCCCCCGCGCCGGCGGTGACCAAGGCGACCGAACGCGCCCACGTCGCCCCGCCCCCGACCCGGCCGCCTCCGGCCGCGCCTGCCCGCCCGTACATCCCAGTCGTCCTGATCAGGCCGGTCGTCCCGGTCGTCCCGCTGCCCCAGCCGCCGAGTCCCCCCGCATCGGTGGGCGAACGGCCGCCCACGCCAAGGCCGGTACGGATCGCCGCCGCGCCGCCGGACGACGATCCGTCACCCCCCGGCTTCGCGGACGGGATCGGACCGGCCCTGATCGTGTCGATCCTCCCCGCCGCGCTCGCGGCACTGCTGCCCCATCCCGGCAGACGAGGAGCGCGCTCGTGATCACCTGGGTTCTCGGTGCCCTGGTCGGCGCCGGCATCGCAGCGGGAGCCCTCGTCCTCCTCAGCCGCAGCGAGCACGCCAAGGCGAGCGGAGTCGACGGTCAACTGCTGTCCTTCTGCGGCGGAGCCGTGCTGTCCTCCTTCGTATTGCTGACGAGCTTTCAGATCGTCGGGGCGTGGGAACTCCAGTCCACGGTCCGCCAACACGCGAGCGACGAGGCCCGCGTACTGACCAAGACCTACGCGGCGGCGGGCAGGCTTCCGGCGCCGGACCGCGATGCGGTTCGCGCCGGGCTGCGCGACTACACCCGCACGGTGATCGACAAGGAATGGCCGGCGATGGCCGACAAGCACGACAGCCCGCTCGCGTGGCGACAGCTCGACGTGATCGCGGCCCGCGTCGCCGCCGCCTCCGCCACGGCGCACGACACGGCCGCCGACACCGAGGCGGCCGTGGCCGACCTGTACGTCAAACGCCATGCACGGCTCGCCGATCCGGCCGCCGTCGCACCGTTCGTGCTACCGGTCGCCATGGTCGTCGCCGGCGTGTTCGCGATCGTCTTCCCGGCCCTGGTCGGCCCGACCACCGATCGCCGCCACGTCGTCGCACTCGCCTTCGTCGGCGCGATCGTCGCCTTCGGCATCCTGTTCGTCCTGCAACTGCGCAGCCCGTACACCGACCCACTCGCCGTACACCCGAGCGCCTTCCGCGCCGCTCTGACCCGCTACACCCAACTGGGCTGACCCACGACGCCCGCCCGGCGCCTCGCCCGCCCCGCCGGGCCTATCGCCGCGCCGCGTAGTGCAAAAGCACGACCCCGTTACCGAAGCCCCGGGTCTCCGCGAGCCGCAGATCGGTCGTCCCCTCCATCGGCCGGAACATCGGCCTGCCGCGTCCGATCAGCACGGGATGCACGTAGACCCGGTACTCGTCGATCAGGTCGAGCCGCCTGAAGGTCGCGGCCAGGTCGGCGCCCCCGAGCACCAGATCCCCGCCCGGCTCGGCCTGCAACGCCCTGATCTCCTCGACCATTACGTCCCGCTTGATCGTGGTGTTCCAGTCCGCGCGCTCCAGGGTCCGCGAGAACACGATCTTCGGCATGTCCCGCCAGATCCCGGCGAATTCGACCATGGCCGCCGTACTCGCCGGATCGGCGTCCGCCGTCGGCCAGAAGTCCGCCATGAGCTGATGGGTGACCCGCCCGCTGAGAAACGCACCCATCGTGCCGAGCCACTCGTTGAAGTGCAGATGCAGCTCCTCGTCGACGCGATGCCAGTCGATGTCGTGGTTCGGCCCCTCCATGAAGCCGTCCAGGGACACCGACATGGAGTAGACGATCTTCCGCATCACACGCACCTCATCGAACTCGTCCGAGACCGGGCGGCCTCCCCGAGCGACTCCCCACGGCCCGCACCGGTTATGCCGACCGCGGTCGCAGCGCCCCGGGGTCGCAGGTGAACCGCAGTCGCAGGGCCCCGCGGCAGACGACCCGCGGTCGCACGTGACCTGCGGTGGCGCCCGTCCACCCGACCGAACCGGGCACAGAATGTCGGGTCCGGCAGGCGTGCCCCTTCCTAACGTGGTGCTCGCAAGCGAGGGAAGGAGTCCGTGGTGCTGGAACGGCTGAACCGGGCACTGGATCACATCGAGGCGCACCTCCACGAACAGCTCGACATCGGCGAGGCGGCCCGGATCGCGGCGACGTCGGAGTACCACTTCCGCCGGCTGTTCTCCGCCCTGGCCGGGATGCCGCTGTCGGAGTATGTGCGACGCAGGCGGCTCACACTGGCCGGCGCCGAGGTACTCGCCGGCGAGCGGACCCTGCTGGAGATCGCGGTGCGTTACGGCTACACCTCGGGCGAGGCGTTCGCCCGAGCGTTCCGCACGGTGCACGGCGTGGGTCCCGGTGAGGTCCGACAGAGCGGTGCGGCGCTGTACTCCCAGCCACGGATGTCCTTCCGCCTCATCGTGGAAGGAAGCAGCAGCATGCAGTATCGGATCGTACGCAAGGACGCGTTCCACGTGGTCGGCAAAAAGGCCCGTGTCCCCCTCGTCCACGAGGGTGTGAACCCGGCGATCGCCGAGTTCGTCCGGGGCATCGCCCGGGAGACGACCGACCGCATCAAGTCCCTGTCCGACCAGGACCCGGACGGGATCGTCGCGGTCACCGACGACATCGACCCCAGCCGCGCCGAGGGCACCGAACTCGACTACTACCACGGGGTGGTGACGGGCACTCAGGTCCCCGTACCCGAGGACCTCGACACACTGACCGTCCCGGCCGGCGCCTGGGCGGTGTTCGAGAACTCCGGCCCCTATCCGCAGGCGCTCCAATACCTGTGGCGCGACATCTTCACCCAGTGGTTCCCGTCCAACCCGTACCAGAGCCGCCCGGGCCCGGAGATCCTTCGGGTCCGCCCGTCGGCCGACGGCACCACGGCGGACGCGGCGCTGTGGATCCCGGTGGAACCGACCGCGCCCTGACGCGAGTTCGGGCATCGAAACGCGGGAGCGATGCCGAGGTCCGCCGACCCGAAGCCTCTCCGCGTCGCTCACCCCGTCGACGTGGAGAGGCTCCTCGCGCGGGGCGGCGTGTTACCGGGCCGTGGGTGGGCCGGCGGCTGCGCCGCAGGGCCGCCAGACTGTTGTAACACTGTCCGTCGGGTCGAGTAGTGGTGGCTGCGACCAGGGCAAACGTCGTGTTGACGGGGGCGCCGGGCGGGGGGTCGGGGCGGTTCTCGTTTCTTCTCGTGACCATGTCACCGGTCTGCGACAGCGGTGTCGTGGTGCGACGACTCGGGTATCGCCGGTGCCGGCGGCTCGGCCAAGGTGGTCGAGCAGGCACCGAGGGGCCGAGAGTGTTTCGGCTCCAACCACCGGATACCAAGGGGTCGTTCATGTTCCGCAACCGTCGCACCGCCCTCCTCGTCTCCGCGGCCGTCCTCGGCGGCGCGATGTTGACGACGGCGTGCCAGGACACGGACTCGAACTCGAACGCGGGGGCCGCGCAGGGCTCTTCACCCGTCGCCCCGCCGGCCGCCCCGCCCGGGGCGTCGACCACCGGCGGCAACGGAGGCGGCAACCCGGGAGGCAGCGGGGGCGGCGGCGGGACCAAACCCGCCGGGAAGGTCACCCCCGGGAAGGACTCCGCCGGGAAGAGCTCCGGCGGACAGGGCACGACCACCGGCGGCGGCGGCGGCGACGACAGCTCGATCGGCAAGTGCCGCACCGACGACCTCAGGGCCACCGCGCAGGACGCCACCATCACCGGCGACAACGAACTCACCGTCGCCGTGACGTTCGAGAACATCGGCCACAACTGCACGATGTCCGGATTCGCGGGCGTCGACCTCCAGACCGCCAAGGGGCCCCTGTCCGCGAAGCGCGTGGGCGCCCCGGCCGACCCGTTCACCCTCAAGAGCGACACGTCGGTGTCCTTCGGCATCACCTACCCCTCCGGTGCCACCGGCGACCACGGCGTCAAGATCACGGGGCTGGAGGTCACCCCGCCCGGAGAGACCAAGGCCATCACCCTGCGCCGGCCCGGCACCCCCACCCTGCCGGTCGTCGACGGCGCCGGCTCCCCGGTCGACGTCGGCCCCATCGGCAGCGCCGGCCAGGGCGGCTGACCACACGACTCGACAGACCGATGAAGAGCTTCGGGCGCGGCCCCACCACGTGAGCGGTGGGGCCGCGCCGGCACGCCGCCGGTGTGGTTACGCTGCTCTGATGAAGCCGGATCGGGTCCACCGGAGCAACGCGCTGACCGCAGCTGGGACCGTATTCGCCGCGACTGCGGCTTGGGCGACGTTGAGGACTCTGCGATATCAGCGGCAACAGCTCGACGAGCAGCGGTCGTTCGTGGCCGAGCAAACCCGCGTCCTACAGCTCCAACAAGACCAACTGCTGGCGTATGCCAGAGACCGAACCGATCAGGCCCGCCGCATCACGATCGACAGCGAGTTCGCCGACGTGCCCGGTGATCCTGCTGCCGACGGCAATGGGTCCCGCACCGTCACGGTCACCAACCCGACCGACTATCCGATACGCGGCGTTCGCGTGGACTTCGGTGGCAATGGCAGTCCGGAGTGGGCGACCATTCAGCTCGAAGGACAGTACGGAGCCACGCGATCGACGTATCCGATCGACGTCCTGGCCTCGAGAAGTGTGGCCGTCTTTTACAGCGGCGTATGGCCCGCCAACGACATCTTCTACAACCCGCCCCAGGTTACGTTCACCGATTCCCTGGGGCAGCAGTGGAAGGTGAACGAAAACGGGCAGCGGTGGCTCGTCACGGGCTGAGGCCGCAGCAGCGCAGCACATGGCTATGCCCCCCGGAGCGGGGTGGGCACGGGATGCGGATGCCGGTGGTCGCCCCTGGCAACGCGAAGTGCCGCCACGAGCCCGGGAAGAGGCCGTCTCGTTCGAAGCCGAAGGGACGGGAACCGAGCCCGATGGGTCCGGAAATTCAGGGGCCGGGCGTGCCGTCGACGGGCGGCGCGGGGCGGTACAGCCGCCAGATCACGTCGATCCCGCGGCCCGAGGGCGCTGTGGGCGTCCTCCCCTGTTCACGTCGAACTTCGCTGAAGCCCAACCGGCGCGGTATCGCGGCGCTGGAGGTGTTGGCCAGGTCGTGCGAGATTTCCAGGTACTCCACATCCGGCAGGGTGAACATCTCGGCGACCAACGCCGCCGTCGCCCTCGTGGCGATGCCCCGGCCGGTCGCGGCAGGGTGCAGCCAGTATCCGATGCGCCGGCCCCGAGGCTCGGCCCCGCGGGAGGACTGGCACATGCCGACGGGAGTGCCGTCCTTGGTGATGGCGTAGTTGTACACCTCGCCGGTGTCCCACCGCGCCTCGAACTTCGCGAGGAGTTCCCGGGTGTTCTCCTCGCTGTGACCGGCAACCCACAGCTCCCAAGGGCGCAGGTGGTGCACGGACTCCTCGATCAACGCGAATGCCGGAGCGAAATCCTGCTGCCCCTCCCAGCGTCGCAGGACGAAGTCTCCGCATTCGATGAGCCGCCTCGGTTGCGCCATGACGGCCATGATCGTTCGCAGCACGGCACTGCGCAACGACGTACAGGCGGCCGGTCGTCAGACGCCGTAGCCGCCGTCCACATCCAGCTTCTGCCCGCTGATGAAGCCCGCCCGGTCGGAGGCCAGGAAGCAGACCGCCTCGGCGATGTCCGCCGCCCGGCCGAATCGCCGGAGCGGGATGTTGCGCCGCGCGACGTCCAGCGCGCGCTCGTCCAGGTCGCCGCTGTCGATCAGCCGCGCGGCCATGCCGTCGGTGAGCATGCCCGGCCCGACACTGTTCGCGCGAACCCCGAATCGGCCCTCCTCGGCCGCGATGCCGCGCACGATCGCCTCGACCGCGCTCTTCGTACAGGACGACAGGCCGTCCCGGACCGGGAACCGGCTCGTCGCGGCCGTCGTGACCGCGACCAGACTGCCGTTGCCCGCCGCGCGCAGGTGCGGCAGCGACGGGTGCACCAGGTTGAAGAACGCGGCGGCGTCGCCGTCGAGTTGCTCGCGGTACTGGGCCGGTGTGACCCGACTCAGGTGCACCATCGGTACGTGCGGCCCGGACGCGTACACAACCGTGTGCACGCCGCCGAACTCCGCCGCCGCCGCGTCCACGAAGGCCGCCACGGCGTCCGCGTCGGTGAGATCGACCTGCCATGCCCGGGCCCGCCGGCCGTGCTCGGACCGGGCCTGCTCGGCAACCGCCTCGGTCGCGGCGGCTCCCTTGCGATAGGTGACCGCCAGGTCCGCACCGCGCTCGGCGAACATCCGACAGATCGCGGCACCGATCCCGCCCCCGGCCCCGACGACCACGACCGCCCCGGCCCGACTCTCGAAGTCGCGCTCCATGACTGGCTCCCTGCTGCTGCCCGAGCTGATCTGACGACCAGTCAGGAATATCCCCAGAGCGGGGAACTGTCAATGGACAACCACTCTCATCAGCGCAAACACCCAAACTGGTTGACCTGCATCACGCAACTCACCGCCCTGCGAAGCCGGCACGCCCACAACCCACCCGAGGGGACGATCGGGCCCTACCGAACCGGGACATGAACCGACTGGGATGCTGAACCACCGCCTGTCGCCTGCGGCCGGTCATCCGTCGTTCGTTGCCTGTTGCCCATCACCCGTTGCCGCTCTCAGCGGAGGTCCCCGCCTTGGCACGTCCCCGCACCCGCCCCTCGCTCGGCCTGCTCGCGGCCGCCCTGCTCGCCACCACAACCGCATGCTCGAAGGCCGCCGAGGTGAGCACGGCCGGCCCCGCACCGGCCCCGCCCACCACGGCCACCACGGCCGACTCCGCAACGAAGCCCACCCCCACCGCACCGGCGTCGCCCCGCACCGCGCCCTACCTGTCGAGCGACGAACTGAAACGGGCACTGCTCCCGAAAATGGACATGCCGGAGAGCTGGACCACATACGTGGACACGGATCCGGTACCGGAGGGCAAAGACGCCGCCGGCGACTGTGCACGGCTCACGGCCATGTTGAATCCCTCCTCCGGGGTGTTCCCGGTCAAGGGCGCGGCGTCGATCACGGCCAGGGATCCGGCGCCCGGTGGCAAGTCATACGCGATCTTCGGCGTCACGTTGACTTCCCTCACCCCCGGCGACGCGGAGGGCCTCATCCTCAAGGCCCGGGAACTCGTGCCCCGTTGCCCGACCGAGCGATTCAGCCAAGAGGGACTCACGGGCCGACTGACCACCCGAGAGATCGCAGACCCCAAGCTCGGCGACGCGAGCATGACCGCCGAGGTCGTGACGCGGTTGGACAACGGCCAGGGATGGGCGCACTCCATCGTCCTGATCCGCGTGGGCACCACCCTGATCCGGGTAACCCACGTCAACCTCACCGAGCCGACACCCCACCACCCCGACGAGAGCCTGGTACGCAAGCAACTCGACCAGGTCACAGCGGCGATGCGCGCAGGCGGCACCGGCTGACACACAGCCCACATCCCACGCCGCGCGGCGGGCCTCGGCCCCGGTCCGAATGCGAGCCTAGGCCTAGGCCGACACGACACGAACACACGAGACGTCGAGAGGCGGATACGTCAAGACATGGATACGTCCAGCGTCGAGACGCCGGAGCCTCCACGCCCGCCACGGTCCGTCCGTGGGGGCCATGCAAACACGAGGCCCCAGCCAGGCACCGACCCGTCACTCCTCCGGCGCGTGACCCAACGCCTCGCCGAACTCGGCGAGCAGGTCGGCGAGTCGGTCGACCTTCTCGGCCGGCCAATCGGCGAGGACCTCACTCATCAGGCCGGCCCATTGGGCACGGATCCCGTCGGCCAGACGCCGTCCCCGCCGAGTCGCCCGAAGCAGGTGCGCGCGACCGTCCGTCGGGTCGACCGACCGCTCGACGAATCCGCCCCGGACGAGTACGTCCACCTGACGGCTCGTCGTGGACCGGTCGCTGTCCAGGAGTTCGGCCAGAGCCGACGCCCGCACCGGACCGAACTTCACCACCCGCGTAAGCGTCTGGGCCTCGCCACGAGTGAGTTCCCCGCCCGCCCGGCGAGCAAGCTCGCGATGCCGACGCCCGCTCCGCGCCCCGGCCATGACCACTTCGAGGCCGGCCTGCAACCGCCCGAATGCCTGCCCCCGCGCGACCGCGTCATCCTCACCCCGAGTCACGCCCCGCGCCACCTTCCCCCACCCCAGCCGGCACCCACAGCGTGCGTCCGTCCAGCGTACTGAGCCGACGCGCCCGGTCCCCTGGGACGAACCGCCCCCGATTCCCGCCTTTCCACGGGCACCCGCCCACCCTCGTCGAAGCCCGAGCGGGGCTGATTCGCATCGGCGACTTCGGGAACGGCCCGACCCTCGACACCGGCAAAGCCTCCGGTGGCCCACCCGGCCTCGCACCCGACCGGCGCCCGAGGCCGTTCGGCCCGGCCGGCGTTTGAGGCCAACCCAAGGCAACCCGCGCCCAACGGCGGACCACTCCACCCAGCCCGGCCCGCGCTCGAGACCGACCTCGGAAGCCCTTGCGGCCGGCGCGACCGGCCAGGGCGCCCGGCCAGAGCGCCCGGCTACAGCGTCCCCGCCAACGCCTCCTCGTTCTCCTCCGCCCCGCCGAACTGCGTCGAGTGCACCCAGGCCCGCTTCAGGTAGAGATGCACATCCACCTCCCAGGTGAACCCCATCCCCCCGTGCACCTGCGTGGCGTCCTTGCCGTTGCGCGTCGCCGCGTCGTCACCCATGACCTTCGCCGTGAGCACCGCGACCTCCGGATCGCCCACCGCCGGGTCGTCCAGCGTCACGGCCGCCGCGTACACCGCCGCCCGCGCCAGCTCGGTCCGCACCAGCATGTCCGCGCACAGGTGCTTGACCGCCTGGAAGCCGCCGATCACCCGCCCGAACTGCTCCCGCTCCTTGGCGTACTGCGTGGCCAACTCGGTGAGCCGACCCGCGATCCCCAGTTGAAGCGCCCCCGTGAGCACCGCTCCGATTCGGCGCCACTGCTCCGCAACGAGAGCGTCGGCCACCAACTCACCCACCGGCAGCTCGTCCACCGACGTCACCGGCGTGAACGGATCCACCGGATGCGCCACCCGCACCCCCTGCACGGCGGCCGGGTCGACGCGTCGAACGCCCTCACCCGTCAGCACCAACAAACAATCCAACGCGTCCAGGTGCTCCACGAGCAGCGGCCACGAGTCGCCCTCGATCAGCCCGACCACCGCATCACCCGCGGCGGCCTTCGCCCCCAGATCCCCGGGCAGCGACGCCGCCAGGTGCGTGGCCACCAGCGGCCCGGGCAACAGCACCCGACCCGCCTCCTCGTACACCAGCGCCGCCTCGGCCACCCCGAGCCCGACGCCGCCCGCCTCCTCGGCGATCCGCAGCGAGAAGAAGCCGGTGTCGGCCAGTTCGCGCCACAACCCTCGGTCCACCATGCCGGGCACCGGCGCGGTGTCCACCAGGGCCCGCATGCGATCCCGACCGAACCGTCCCTCGCAGAACTCCCGTACCCCGGACCGCAGATCGCGCTGGTCCTCGCTCAGCTGGAAATCCATGCCCGATCACCGTTCCTTCGGCAGGCCGAGAATGCGCTCGCCCACGATGTTGCGCTGGATCTGCGACGTGCCCGCCGCGATCGTGTACGACAGCGACGACAGCCGTTCGTCCATCAACGAGCCACTGGGCAGCCCCGCCACGTCGTCCACGGCGAGCGCGGCCCGACCGAGCAGCCGATGTGCCAGGTCGTACACCTTCTGCTTCGTCTCGGAGAACCGCAGCTTGAACACCGAACCACCCACGCCCGGCACCCCGGAACGCTGCGCCTCGGACACGTTCCACTTGGTCAACGCCCACAGCGCCTCGAACTCGGCGGTCAGGTGTCCGAGTTCGCGCCGCAGCGCCAAATCGTCCCAGGCGCTCGCCTGACGTCGTGTCACCTTCCGCGCCAGCGCCGCGAGTTCGCGCAGCAGACGTTGGCAGGCGACCACTTCGCTGACGAACGCCGTACCGCGCTCGAACGACAGCGTGACCATGGTGACCCGCCAGCCGTCGTTCTCCTCGCCGACCCGGTTGGCCACCGGCACCCGCACGTCGTCGAAGAACACCTCGGCGAACTCCGAGGTGCCCATCACCGTCTCCAGCGGACGAATGGTGATGCCCGGCGTGTCCATCGGCACGATCAGCCAGGTGATCCCCTTGTGCTTCGGGGCGTCCGGGTCGGTGCGTACCAACATCTCGCAGTAGTCCGCGACTTCCGCGTGCGAGGTCCAGATCTTCGAGCCGTTGACAACGTAGTCGTCACCGTCCCGGACCGCCCGGGTCCGCAGCGAGGCGAGGTCGCTGCCCGCACCCGGCTCGGAGAAGCCCTGGCACCACACGTCGTCGCCGCGCAGGATGCCCGGCAGATACCGGCGCCGCTGCTCGTCGGTGCCGGCCGCGTCGATGGTCGGTCCCGCGTGCAGCAGGCCGACGAAGTTCGCCCCCACGTACGGCGCGCCGGCCCGCTCGGTCTCCTCCAGGAAGATCAGATGCTCGGTCGGCGTGGCCCCCTTGCCGCCCGCCTCGACCGACCAGTGCAGGCCCGCATAGCCGGCCTCGAACAACAACCGCTGCCAGGCCGTGTCGTAGGCCCGTCGACCCGGCCAGTCGTTGCGGTCGGGCTTGGCCGGCAACAACGGAATGGCCCGGTCGAGCCACGCGCGCAGTTCCGCGCGAAAGCTCTCCTCGGCCTCGGTATACCGGAGGTCCATGGTTCTCGACTCCCTGTCGAACGAAAGGTCGAATGCTCGGGCAACCGAACGGCCTGCCGACCGGCAGGCCCCGGACCGGACGCCCGTGGAAACCAACCGAGCCGGAGCCCGAAGAACAAGCGCAAATCACGCAACCCGAAGGACGAAGCACAAAGGGCCGAGCCCGGAGCCCGGAACCCGAAGGACGAAGGACGGAGCCCAGGACACGAAGCACGGGACACCAAGCACCAAGCACCAAGCCGAAGTGCTCCGCCCGAGGAACGAGGACCGAACTCAGGCCCCGTACACCGGCGTCGGCACAGGCGCCTCGTCCAGCAGCTTCGCCACCACCGGACCGAGTTCGGCCGGCTCCCAGCGACGACCCGCGCTCGCCTCCGGACCGTGCTGCCAGCCCGTCGCCACCGAGACCTTGTCGCCCTCGACCTCGAACACCCGCCCGGTGACCTCGCGCGACTCGGCCGAGCCGAGCCAGACCACCAGCGGCGAGATGTTCGCCGGGTCGTAGAAGTCGAAGCTGCCGTCCTCGGGCTTGCGCACCATGTCGGGCATCGCCTCCTCGGTCATCCGGGTGCGCGCGGCGGGCGCGATCGCGTTGGCGGTCACGCCGTACCGGCCCATCTCCACCGCGGCGATCTGGGTCAGGCACGTGATGCCGGCCTTGGCCGCGGCGTAGTTGCCCTGTCCGACCGAACCCATCAACCCCGCACCGGACGTGGTGTTGATCAGCCGCGCGTCGATCGTGTTGCCCGCCTTGGCCTGCGCGCGCCAGTACGCACCCGCGTGGCGCATCACCGCGAAGTGCCCCTTGAGGTGCACCCGGATCACCGCGTCGAACTCGTCCTCGCCGAGCGAGACCAGCATCCGGTCGCGCAGGAAGCCCGCGTTGTTGACCACCACGTCCAACCGGCCGAACGCGTCGATGGCGGTCTGTACCAGCCGCTCCGCGCCCGCCCAGTCGGCCACGTCGTCCGCGTTGACGACGGCCTTGCCGCCCAGCGCCTCGATGTCGGCCACGACCTGCTGGGCCGGCCCGAGCGAACGCCCGTCGCCCTGGCGCGAGGCGCCGATGTCGTTGACCACCACGTGCGCGCCCTCACGCGCGAACGCCAGCGCGTGCTCGCGCCCGATGCCGCCGCCGGCACCGGTGACGATGACGACGCGCCCCTCGCAGATCCCACTCATTCCAGGCCCCTCCGGTGTGCTGACGACGTGTGCCGACGCGAGTCGGAATACCTCGGAAGCGGCCCGCCGGGAACCCGACGAGCCGCCCCTTGCCGCTGAACCAATGAACCGAGCCCCACAAACTCGGAGCCCCACAACCCGAAGCCGCGAAGCCCCCGGCCCCGCCGAACCCGACGAGCCGCCGAACCCGCCGCCGAGAATCCGACGAGGCCGCCGGGTCAGACCGCGTCCGCGGCCACCCGGTCCTTGTCGAAGTCGAGGTCGAGCATCCGGATCGCATTGCCCCGGATGATCTTGTAGACCGTCTCCTCACCCAGTCCGGCGAGGTGCTCCTCGGCGATCTTCTTGGTGTGCGGCCACGTGGAGTCGACGTGCGGGTAGTCGGTCTCGAACGTGACGTTGTCCTCGCCGATCACGTCGAGCGAGTTCACCCCGTGCCGGTCCCGGAAGAAGCACGCGAACATGTTCCGCCGGAAGTAGTACGACGGCGCCTCGGGCAGCACCTCGCCGGTGACCGCCCATGCGCGGTGCTCCAGCCAGACGTCGTCCATGCGCTCCAGGGCGTACGGGATCCAGCCCATCTGACCCTCGGAGTAGGCCAGCTTGATCTTCGGGAACCGCGCCGGAACGCCCGCGAAGATGAAGTCGGCCATCGAGGCCATCGCATTGTTGAAGCTCAGCGACGCCTGGACCGCCGCGGGGGCGTCCGGCGAGGCGGCGGGCATCGTCGAGGACGAGCCGATGTGCATGTTGATCGTCACGCCGAGGTCCGCACAGACCTGGAAGAACGGGTCCCAGTAGCCGGTGTGGATGCTGGGCAGTCCCAGGAACGCGGGAATCTCGCTGAAGCACACGGCGGTGACGCCGCGCGCGCGATTGCGTTTGATCTCCTCGACCGCGAGCTGCACGTCCCACAGCGGGATGATGATCAACGGGATCAGCCGGCCCCCGGAGTCGCCGCACCACTCCTCGACCATCCAGTCGTTGTAGGCGCGCACGCATGCGAGCGCGACCTCCTTGTCCGCGGCCTCCGAGAAGGTCTGACCGCAGAACCGCGGGAAGGTCGGGAAGCACAGCGAGGCCTCGACATGGTTGACGTCCATGTCCTTGAGCCGCTCAGCCGGGTCGTACAGCCCGGGGCGCATCTCGCCGCGGGTGATGCCTTCGAGGGTCATCTCGTCGCGACTGAAGCCGACGGCGGCGATGTTGCGCTTGTACGGGAAGCGCAGGTCCTCGTAGAACCACCAGTCGGCGGGCGGGCCGTCCGGGTCGGTGGTGATCTTGTAGCTCGCGCCGGTGTACTCGAGCGTGCCGATGCCGGTGGTCACCGGCTTGGGTCCGCGCTCGTGGTACTTCTTCGGCAACCAGCGCTCGAACAGGTGTGCCGGCTCGATGACATGGTCATCGACGCTGATGATCTTCGGCAGTTCACCGAAGGAGTTTCCGGACTGCGTGGCAGCCTGTCCGGGCTGGTTGGTGCTCATCGGCCCCTCCCGCTCACTGAAATCTGATGGACCGTCAGATTTAGCGTAATCTCTGGGCCGAGGGAACCACAAGCTGACTCAACGTCAGGAGAATCACGGATGGCCCTGCATCTCGAAGAACTGATCGCCCCCGCACACACCGCGTTGGTCACCCAGGAATGTCAGAACGGGGTGATCGGCGCCCAGGCGGTATTCCCCGCACTGACCGAGCACACCCGAGAGCTGATTCCGGCCGTCGACCGACTCGCCAAGGCCGCCCGCCGGGCCCGACTGCCGGTCGTGCACTGCCTCGCGGTGCGCCGGCCGGACGGTCTGGGTGCGAACGCCAACGCCCGGATGTTCGGCGCCGCGGCCAAGTCGCCGATCCTTCTGGAGCCGGGCTCGCCCGCCGCGGCGGTGGCCGACGGAATCACCGTCGAGCCCTCCGACCTGGTGCTTTCCCGCTATCACGGGCTCGGCCCGATGGCCGACACCGGACTGGCCGCCGTCCTGCGGAACCTGGGCGTGCGCACCGTCGTGGGCGTCGGCGTCTCGCTCAACGTCGGCATGCTCAACTTCGCGATGGACGCGGTCAACGCCGGATTCCAGTTCGTCGTACCCCGCGAGGCGGTGGCCGGATTCCCGCCCGAATACGCCGAGGCGGTGCTCGCGAACACCTTCAACGCGATCGCCACGATCACCACGGTGGACGCCGTGCTGGCCGCCTGGAGCTGAAACCTGATGCCCCGTCACCGCATCGCTGACGGGGCATCAACGCAGCTTCGACCGGCCTCCGGCCGCAGCGAAATTCCCGCGAACCGGCGAACCGGTGGACCCGCGAACGGCGAATCGGTGAACCCGCGGACCGGTGAACCGGCGAACCGACCGACGACGCAGCCGAAATCGCAGCGGCTGCGTCGACCGACCGTCAGCGAGCGGGCGTCCAGGGCTTCTTGTCGTATTCCTCGCGAAGCTTGAACTTCAGCACCTTGCGCAGCGTCTCGTTCCGAGGCAGCGCGTCGACCAGTTCCAACTGCTCCGGGATCTTCTGCGTCATCAGACCGGACTCGCGCAGATACCCGACCATCTCGGCGAATTCCAGGTCGGCCTCACCGGGTTGCCGCTCGACCACGGCGCAGACCCGCTCGCCGCGCTCGCGGTCGATCAGACCGATCACCGCCGCGTCGGCGACCTTCGGGTGGGCGAAGAGCAGGTCCTCGATCTCGCGCGCCGAAATGTTTTCACCCTTTCGGATGATCACGTCCTTGAGCCGACCGGTGAGCGAGAGGTGCCCGTCGGTCCGCAACCGGCCCAGGTCACCGGTACGGAAGAAGCCGTCCTCGTCGAACGCGTCGGCGGTGAGCGCCGGATCGGTGTACCCCTTGAACACCATCGGCCCGCGCAGCCGGACCTCGCCCTCCTCGCCGGCGTCCGCGACCGTCCCGTCGGCCCGGGCGATGCGCACCTCGATGCCGCTGACCGGCTTGCCCTCGGTGTACGAGCGCTGGTCCTCGGAATCGTGCGGGCCGCCCTGGGCGATCATCGGGACCTCGGTCATCCCGTACCCGTGGCACAGGATCGCCTGCATCTCGTCGCGCACCTCGGCGACCAGCTCGGGCGGCTTGGGCGCTCCGCCGCCGGAGACGATCCGCAGGGTCGGAATGATCTTCTCGCCCGGCTGCTTGCGCTGCTCGTTCAGGAACGCCACATAGAACGCGGTCGAGCCGCCGACCATGGTGACGCCGAGCCGCTTGTACACGGGCACCACGCCCGCCGGGTCGAAGTTCTCCACGATCACGGCCGGGAAGCCGGAGGCGAGCACCGTGACGATGTAGTCCGGGCCGGCGATGTGCGCGTACGGAAAGGCGATCGAACCGACGTCGGTCTGCGACATGTCGAGCGCGACGGCCAGGCCCTTGCCGCCCGCGAGCAGCGTCGAGTCGCTGTGCTGGACGCCCTTCGGGTCGGACGTGGTCCCGGACGTGTAGTAGAGCCAGCGCACCTCGTCGCCGTCGGTCGGCGCGGGCGGCAGATCCGCCGGGTCGCCCTCGGGCAGCTCGTCGTACGCCACGAGCACCAGCGGCGGCTTCGCCAGGTCCTTCGCGAGCGCCTCGCCCATCGCGAGGAACTCGAAGCCCTTCCAGCTGCGCGGGCACAGGAAGAACTCGGCGTCGGTCTGCCGCAGACAGAAGCCGACCTCCTTCTCCCGGTAGAACGGGATGATCGGATTCTGCACCGCGCCGAGCCGGGCCAGCGCGAACGAGACCACGATGGACTCGATCCGCGTGGTCAACTGCCAGGTCACACGGGTGCCGGCGGAGACGCCGAGCGCGTGATAGCCCGCGGCCACGCGCTCCGCCCACGCCTTGAACTCACCGAAGGTGACCGTACGGTCCTCCGGGTCGAGCAACATGGGCACATCGGGAGTCGCCGCCGCGCGGCGCTCCACCAGCTCCCAGAGAGTGGTGGCGTCGTAGATCGGGTCAGACACGTGTCCTCCGCGCGGGAAGCCGGGGCCGGGGTGCGGCGCCGGGGCATGGCAAAGCCAGAGCCCAGGCGCTGACCTGACGGTACGTCAGAAGCTTTGCGGGAAGAAAGACTTCGCGTGGTCACGCGCATCACAAACGGGTCGTTCGCCACCTCGGACGGCGCTGGCCAAGCAAGGCAGGACTGCCTAACCTGGGTCGGTACCACCAACCCCGGGGGCCACATGTCGCCATTTCGCCGGGAGCGCCCACCGGTCTGCCTGGGCCCGCTCACGAGCTTCCCCGAGGACGTCCCGAAGCGGATCGGCAACAGCCCGCCGCTCGCGATCCTGCGCCACGGCGACACGGTCCACGTCTTCGAGGACCGCTGCCCACACGCCGGCGCCATCCTCTCCCGAGGCACCCTGACCGGCGAACACCTGACCTGCCCGGCCCACGCAGCCACCTTCGAGATCGCCACGGGCCGCTCGCTCGGCCCCCTCGGCTGCCGCCCGCTACGCACCTACACCGCCTGGCTCGAAGACGGCCTCCTCTACCGCTCCCCCACCCCCCGCCCCACCCGCAAGGCCCACCGCACCCCCTGCCCAACCCCGCAACAAATCCCGGACCCCGGCTAGGTCGCACCACCGGAGCCCCTCGTCGATCGGCTCGGGTGGCACGTGCGACCGAATCGGCCCGACCCGCGTTCGAGGCCCACTCGGTCCGGCCGGGGCACGACGCCACGCAGCCCGGCCGGCGCATGGGGCCGCCCCAGCGGACCCACCGCCGGACGTCGGCCGAACACACGCCGGCCCGGCCGGCGTGTGCGCCGATCGACGGCTCAACCCGAAGCCCGCACCGCCGAAAAGGCCCCGCAGCCCTGGGCCCACGCCCCCGACAGATCCGCCTCCGGCGGAAACCGCCCGGCCAACTCCAGCGTGACCATGCCATGCGCAAACCCCCAGACGGCCCGCGCAGCGTCCGTATCCCCACCCACAGCCCGCACGAGCGGCCCCGCAGCCCGGTCCTCCAGGCCCGCCGGCAACGCCGCGCGATCCAACGGCTGCCCACTCATCAGCCGATACAGATGCGGATGCGCCAGCGCATAGGCCCGATACGCCCCCGCCAAGGCGACGATCGCCCCTTCTCCCCGCACCACATCGGCCACGCCTCCCCCGCCCGGCGCAACCCTCGCGGTCGGCGCGACACCCGCCTCGACCGCCTCCAGCGCCTCGGCCAGTTCGGCCATCCCCTGCGCGATCAGCGCGTTCTCCACCGCGGACTTGTCCGAAAAGTGCTTGTACAACGACGGGGCCTTGATGCCGATCCGCTCCGCGATCCTCCGCATCGACACCGCTTCCGGACCCTCCATCTCCAGCAAATCCCGCGCGGCACCGACGATTTCACGGGCCCTGGCGCTGATCGGAGGTGACGACACGTCAGTCATGCTTGCGGAATCCTTCCGGAGTGCGCAGTCCGTACCCGGCGGCACGGTCAATCGCGATGTGGGTGAACCAGCCGAGACCGGCGGCGAACAGGGGCGGCCACACGATCGGCGTGACGGTGTACCCGACCAGGAGGATCAGCGGGACCCAGGCTCGGTGCAGCGCGTTGTAGAACGGCACCGCCCGCGGCTGAAGCCGACCCGGCTCGTGCGTACCGTCCCGCGCCGCGTCCTTGGCGCCGATGAACATGGTCAGGTCGGGCAACACGAAGAAGAGCAACGCCGCCGCCGAGGTCGCGAATCCGTACTTGACGCTCTCGAACACCGCGAAGGCGGCCGGCAACAACGTCAGTACGACCCACGCCCCGCGTCGCATCCACCGAACCGCGGCCGAGCCGCCGATTCCCGCGTACTCGATGGTGCTCATGCCGCCGCCTCCGCCCGCCTGTGGCTAACAATGTTAGCCGCCTGGGCATCATCATCCGGCTAACAGCGTTAGCCGTCAAGCCCGCCGACGCACCCGACCCCAATCCCCGATTCCCCCAACCCCCCCCCACCCTCGTTCAACACCGGCGGCCTCGGCGCAGACCGCTCGGGCGCCGGCGGACGGGCGGCCGAGGGGGTCGCGGAACGGTCGGCTTCGCCACCCCGCCCACAATCAAAGCGTCCCGGCAGGCGCAATCCACCGCATCGGCTGCCCGGTCACCTTGGCGATCGCATCAAAGTCGGCGTCGTAATGCAGAACCGTCAACCCATGAAACCGGGCACACGCCGCAATCAACCCGTGCGGCCTTCCCACCTCTCGAACCCGTCACCCGATCGCGCCACCCAACACCTCGCGAAGGCGCCTCGCGAAGGCGCGTGGGTGGGTCAGGTTGCCGTTGTGGCCGCCGGGGAATTCCGCCGCGTCGACCCCCACGAGCGCCTCCAGCGCCACGGCGCAGCGGCGGGTGAACACGCGATGCAACGTGGTGGCACCCCGGCCGGGAACGATGCGGGTCGTCGTGGAGCGCAGCGCCGTGAGCGGCAGCGTGTCGTCGACCACCGCGGGGAACTCCCGGCCGATGAAGAAGTCGAAGTTGGCCATCCGCCGCTCGTTCATCGGCTGCGGGGTCAGGTCCGGCTCGCGCTCCTCGACCCCCGGCTCGATGCCCAGGTGAGCCGTGATCGCGGGAAACGCGGCGCCCATCCCGCCGCGCCCGTGCATCTCCCGAATCGCCGTCAACTCGCCGCGGTGCGCGTCGCGTTCGGAAGCGGAGAGCAGCCAGGGCGCGACCGGTTCGTGCGCGATCAACGTATGCAGCGCGTCCGGGCGGGTCGCGGCCACGCGCAGCCCGATCAAGGCGCCCATGCTCAGCCCCAGCATCATCGCGGGCCGATCGGTGAGTTCGGCCAGCAGCCGTGCCACGTCGTCGGCGTGGTCCTCGACGGTCACCGGCGCGGCGGGGTCGGCCAACGTGCTGCGGGAGAGCCCGCGCCGGTCGTACGTCACCACGGTGTAGTCCGCGACCAGCCGATCGACCATGTCGACGCTGCGCCCGGCGTCGCCCTCGCCGCTCTCCCCGATCAGCAACAGCGGCCCGGAGCCGCGCACTTCGTAGTACAACTCGGCACCCGGCACGGACAGCGTGGCACCGGCAGTGAGATTCGCGGCCATGAGATTCCCCCGAGAGGTCGATCAGCGTCGTGCGGAGTCGTGCGGAGTCGTGCGGAGCCATTCCGACGCGTTCGCGCCATACCGACTCTTCGAGTCGCCCCGAACCACCCCGAGCCTGCCGAGCGGCCCGGCGCGGACCCGGGTCGGTCCGACGACCACCACCATAATCCATCGAATTCGATACATCAATAAGGATGCATCTATTTCGATGTATCATCGGGCATGACCTCGCCCACGCCGCCGCCCAAGGCCACCCCCCTGACCCCCGTCGAGCTCTTCCTCCTCGGCCGCACCCTCATGAAGATCGGCGAGGACGCGCTCCCCACCCCCCGGGTCCGCGCAGACGGCACCGACCGCCACCCCGGGGGTGTGCGCTCCGTGCTGATCACCCTGAGCGACATCGTCGCCCATCCCGACAGCGCCATCGGCGAGATCGCCCGCCGTACCGGCCTGCCGCAGAGTCAGGTCTCCACCGCCGTCGCCCGCCTCAAGGAGACCGGCTCGGTCGAAACCACCCAGGACCCCACCGACCGCCGCCGCCTCCTGGTCCGCGCGGCCGACGCCCCGTCCCCCAGGGTCACCGAGGTCCGAGCGGCGGGTATCGAGGAAGCATTGGCGCAAGCAATGGGTACGACCGACGAGAAGATCATCGTCGAAGTCGCCGAAGCCTTGACGCTGCTCGCCCGACGCCTGCCACCCGTGGCCCTGGCCCGGCTACGGTCCTGATTGCGGATCAGCGGGCGGTGATCGCCGGTCCGATCGCAAAGCCCTTCAGCGGCCCGTCCGGAATGGTGGCCACAGTTCCGTAGGCCGCCCGAGTCGCCATCCCGTACTCGCCCTTGGTTGCATCCGGGTTGCTCAGCACCGTCACGACCCCGTCCTCATCGAAGTCGTCGATGATCACGTAGACATCGATGCCGGCTTCGGCATAGGCACGACGCTTACGGTCTCGATCGCGTGCCCCGGCCTCCCGCCCGGGTGACACGATCTCGGCGACCAGGAGCACGCCCGATGCGGAGACCCCAAGCCCATCGGGATCCGGCGCCTCGTCCACATCCTCGGGAGCCACGAAGACATCGGGGATGTAGACCTTGCGGCGACAAATCACGTTGATGTCCTGGTAGGCCGCGAGTGAATCGTCCGCGTCCAAGTGATCCTTGAGTGCGTCGCGCAGACGGTTCGCAACCTTTCCATGGCGCCGGGACCCGGTGGGAGACACCTCGATGGCTCCTTCAATGATCTCGGCGCGCAGTCCCTCGGGCAGCGTCATCTCGCTCCACGCCTGCCAGAGCACGTCGTCGAGCGCATCGAAGCCGGAAGCAGTCACATGAAACTCATGCGTCGCGATCACCATCGGAAAACACCTCCCGACCCCAGTCTGGGCCACGGTCGCCGGTAGCGGACAAGCTTCCGCTCGACCGTAACCTGCTCCATGCCGCCGTCAGGCCGGATCGCTGCCGATCATCCGATCGAGTGACAACGGCGCATGGACCCCATCAACGCAACTTCCGCGCCACCTCGGTCGCCCAGTACGTCAGAATCGACGACGCCCCCGCGCGCTTGATCGAGGTGAGCGTCTCCAGCATCACCCGGTCCCGGTCGATCCAGCCGTTCGCCGCCGCCGCCTCGACCATCGCGTACTCGCCGCTGACCTGGTAGGCCGCCACCGGCACGTGCACCTCGTCGGCGATCCGCCGGACGATGTCCAGGTATGACATCGCGGGCTTGACCATCACCAGGTCCGCGCCCTCGGCCACGTCCAACAGGACCTCGCGCACGGACTCCTCGGCGTTGGCCGGGTCCTGCTGATAGGTCATCCGGTCGCCCTGGAGCGAGGATTCGACCGCCTCGCGGAACGGACCGAAGAAGCCCGACGCGTACTTCGCGCTGTACGCCAGGATCGACACGTCCAGGTATCCCGCGTCGTCCAACGCCCGTCGGATCACCCCGACCTGACCGTCCATCATGCCGCTCGGCCCGACCATGTGCACGCCCGCGTCGGCCTGTACGACGGCCATCCGCGCATACGCGTCCAACGTCGCGTCGTTGTCGACCGAGCCGTCCGCGGCCAGCACGCCGCAGTGCCCGTGGTCGGTGAACTCGTCCAGGCACAGGTCGGACATCACCACCGCGTCGGCGCCCACCTCGGCCACCACGTCGCGGATGGCGACCTGGAGCACACCCTCGGGGTCGAAGCCCGCCGAGCCGAGCGCGTCCTTGACCGTCGGGATGCCGAACAACATCAGCCCGCCGACCCCCGCCGCGACCGCGTCGTGCGCGGCCTTGCGCAGCGAGTCGCGGGTGTGCTGGACGACGCCCGGCATCGAGGAGATCGGCACCGGCTCACGCGCGCCCTCGCGCACGAACAGCGGCAGGATCAGGTCGGCGGGATGCAGTCGGGTCTCCGCGACCAGGCGGCGCACCGCCGGGGACGTGCGCAACCGCCGGGGGCGGTGCGCGGGAAACCCTGACGATGCGTCAGCCTGGTACGACATCGGAACTCCACGGCCCTTCTCGCCGGAAACATCCCGCGTCCCGGAACAACCGAGACCCGGAGCCATCCCGAGCCTCGACGACTTCCGGGGCCCGGAGCCATCCCGAGCCCCGGAAACATCCGGAGCCCGGGAACATCCCGAGCCTCGGAAACACCCGAGGCCCGGAGCCATCCCGAACCCGGAAACTCCCGGGACCCGGCAACACCTGAGACCTACTTGGCCTTCCTTCGCGACCCCGGCCGCCGCTCGCTCGGGCGGGTGACCGGGTCACCCGCCTCGACCATGGCCGCGCGCCGCGCCGTACCGAACTCCGCGAGCGCCTCGGCCAGCGCCGACACCGACGGCTCGGGAGCCATCACGTCCACGCGTAGACCGTGTTCCTCGGCGGTCTTCGCGGTCGCCGAGCCGATACACGCGATCACCGTCACCGCGTGCGGCTTGCCCGCGATGCCGACCAGGTTGCGCACCGTCGAGGACGACGTGAACAGGACCGCGTCGAAGCCGCCGCCCTTGATCGCCTCGCGAGTGTCCGCCGGCGGCGGCGCCGCGCGCACCGTGCGGTACGCGGTGACGTCGTCGACCTCCCAGCCCAGCTCGACCAGCCCGGCCACCAGCGTCTCGGTGGCGATGTCCGCACGCGGCAGGAACACCCGGTCGATCGGGTCGAAGACCGGGTCGTACGGCGGCCAGTCCTCCAGCAATCCGGCGGCGGACTGCTCGCCCGACGGCACCAGGTCCGGCTTGACGCCGAACTCGACCAGTGCCCGCGCGGTCGCCTCGCCGACGGCCGCGACCTTGATGCCCGCGAAGGCCCGGGCGTCCAGGCCGTAGTCCTCGAACCGCTCGCGCACCGCACGCACGGCGTTGACCGACGTGAACGCGATCCACTCGTAGCGGCCGGTGACCAGGCCCTTGATCGCCCGCTCCATCTGCTGCGGCGTGCGCGGGGGCTCGACCGCGATGGTCGGCACCTCGTGCGGCACCGCGCCGTACGAACGCAGCTGCTCGGAGAGCGTGACCGCCTGCTCCTTGGTGCGCGGAACCAGCACCTTCCAGCCGAACAGCGGCTTGGTCTCGAACCACGACAGAGTGTCGCGCTGGGCGACCACCTCGCCGACGACCACCACGGCAGGCAGCGTGATCTTCGCGGACCGCACGTCGGAGGCCACCTGAGCGAGCGTGCTCACCAGGGTGCGCTGCTCGGTGGTGGTGCCGTTGACGGTGACCGCGACCGGCGTGGCCGGCTTGCGACCCCCGGCGACCAGTTCCTGGGCGATCTCGGCGATCGAGTCGAGCGCACCGCGCAACACGAGCGTGCCGTCGACGGAGCCGACCGTGGCCCAGTCGATCGAGGCCTCGGCCATGTCGAGGACGCGCACGCCACCGCTGCCCTTGGCCGCGTGCAGCGGGATGCCCGCGTACGCGGGAACGGCCGTGCTGACCGGGACACCCGGGACGACCTCGAAGACGATCTTCGCCTTCGCCACGGCCGTGACCTCGTCCGTGACCGACTGGTCCACGCACGGGTCACCCGCCACGGCCCGGACGACCTGCTTGCCCGATCGCGCGGCGGCCACGACGACCTTGGCCCGGGCAACGGCCGACAGGAGTTCCCCGTCGTCACCGGTCACCGGGTCGAGGACCTCGACGCCGCTCTTGCAGTGGAACAGGACCTGGCGCAGCGTCGCCTCGTCGGCGACCACCACATCGGCCTCGGCCAGCACCTCGATGGCCCGCAGTGTGAGCAGTCGTGGGTCGCCGGGACCGGCACCCACAAAGGTCACGATGCCGCTGGGCTTCTTCTTCGCTCTGGGGCTCAAGGGACGCGCTCCCCCATCAAACCGGAGGCCCCTCGGGCGAGCAGTTCGGTCGCGAGTTCGCGACCGATCTTCTGCGCCTCGTCGAGGGTTCCGGTGGCGGACAACCGTACGCTGTCGGTGCCGTCGACATTTGCGACTACGGCCCGCAGGTACAGCTCGGTGACCTGCTCGCCCTCGGCGACCTCACAGAGGGCGCCGACCGGAGCCGAACATCCGGCTTCCAACACGGCGAGCAGCGTGCGCTCGGCCAGTACGGCGGCTCGGGTGTCCGAGTCGTCCAAACCGGTGAGCAATTCGACGAGGGCGGCATCGTGTGCCGCACACTCGACGGCCAATGCCCCTTGACCCGGGGCAGGCAGCATGTGGAGCGGATCGAAGGTCTCGGTGACCTCCTCCGCACGGCCCAGGCGGCCGAGGCCGGCCTTGGCCAGGACGACGGCGTCGAGTTCGCCGGACGTCACGAAGCCGATCCGGGTGTCGACGTTGCCGCGGATCGGCACGATCTCGTGGCCGAGCCCGAGCAGCGACAACTGTGCGGCGCGGCGCGGCGAACCGGTCCCGATCCGGGATCCGGCCGGCAACTCGGCGAGCGCGAGCCCGTCCCGGGCCACCAGCGCGTCGCGCGGATCGTGCCGGGGCGGAACCGCCACCAGGGTGATGCCCTCGGGGTCGGTCGTCGGCAGGTCCTTGAGCGAATGCACGACGAAGTCGACCTCGCCGGCCAGCAGCGCGTCGCGCAGGGCGTTGACGAAGACGCCGGTGCCGCCGATCTGCGTGAGCTGCTCGCGCGAGGTGTCGCCCTGCGTGGTGATCTCCACGAGTTCGACGGCCCGGCCGGTCAGCTTCGTGACGGCCGCGGCGACGTGCCCCGACTGGGCCATCGCCAGCTTGCTGCGCCGGGTGCCCAGTCGCAACGGTGCTTCGGTCACGCCACACCTTCCACTGCGTCGGGGGCGTCCGCCCGGCGGACCACCTCGGGGGTGCCGGGGTCGAGATCGAACAACATCCGCAGCGCGTCGGCGTACGACGAGCCGCCGGGCTCGCCGGCCAACTGCTTGACCCGCACCGTCGGCGCGTGCAGCAGCTTGTCCACCACGCGCCGGACGGTCTGCTCGACCTCGGCGCGCACCCGGTCGTCCATCTCCGGGACCCGACCGCCGAGTCGGTCCAGCTCGGCCCGGACCACGTCCGAGCCCATGCTGCGCAGCGCCACCACGGTCGGCGCGACCTGCTGGGCCTGCTGGGCGGTCGCGAACGCCGCGACCTCCTCGCAGACGATCTTGCGCACCAGGTCCACGTCGGCCTCGCCGGCCGAACCGGCGGAGACCTCGGCGAGCCGTTCCAGGTCGATCAGCACGACGCCGTCGAGGTCGCGCACGCGCGGGTCGATGTCGCGCGGCAGCGCCAGGTCGATCAGCACGAGCGGCTGTTCGACCCCGCGCTCGCGGCGAGCCGCGAGCACCGCCTCGATCTCGTCCCGGCCGATCACCAGACCGGCCGCCCCCGTGCAGGAGACCACCAGGTCGACCGAGGCCAGCGCGTCCGGCAGGGCGGACATCGGCACGGCCCGACCGGCCACCGACTCGGCCAGGTGTTCGGCCCGCTCGTAGGTGCGGTTCGCCACCACGATGTGCCCGACGCCCTCGCGGTGCAGCGTCTTGGCGGCCAGCGCGCTCATCGAACCCGCGCCCACCACGAGCGCCCGGCACCCCTCGACCGGGCCCATCGACTGCTCCGCCTGGGCCAGCCCCACGGTCATCAGCGAGCGACCGGCCTGGTCGATGCCGGTCTCGGTGTGCGCCCGCTTGCCCACCCGCAGGGCCTGCTGGGTGAGTTCGTTGAGCACCCGACCGGCGGTGCCGTGGGTCTGCGCGAGCGCCAGCGCGGCCTTTATCTGGCCGAGGATCTGTCCTTCGCCGACGACCATCGAGTCGAGTCCGCAGGCGACCGAGAACAGGTGCTGGACGGCGCGGTCCTCGTAGTGCACGTACAGGCACGGGGTCAGCTCGGACACCGGCACGCCGGTGTGCCGCGACAGCAGGTTGCCCAGCTCGGTGACCCCGCCGTGGAAGCGGTCCACGTCCGCGTAGACCTCGACCCGGTTGCAGGTCGACAGCAGCACGGCCTCGCCCACCGGTTCGGCCGCGATCAGGTCGCGCAGCAGCGCCTCCTGGGCCGTCCCGGTGACCGCGACCCGCTCCAGGAGACCGACCTCGGCCGTGCGGTGACTCAGACCGACCGCCAGGACACTCATGGTGTCTTCCTACCGTTGTTCGCCGTGTTCGCGGGCGCGACACCCACGCGACAGCCGGTCACGCGGGCATCACCTCGGGAAGGTCGCCGCGGTCCCCCGGCTTCGAGGGTCGCGCCGGAACCGGTCCCGCGACGGGATCGAGACCGGATTTGCGCTGTTCGTGGAAGGCCAGGATCTGCAGTTCGATGGACAGATCCACCTTGCGCACGTCCACGCCCTCGGGAACCGAGAGCACGGTCGGCGCGAAGTTCAGGATGCTGGTGATCCCGGCGGCGACCAGTCGGTCGCACACCTCCTGCGCGGCCGGCGCGGGCGTGGTGATCACGCCGATCGACACGTGGTCCTCGCGCACGATCTGCTCGAGGTCGTCCATGTGCCGCACCGCCATGCCCGCGATCCGCTGACCGGTGACCGCCCGATCGGCGTCCAGGAGCGCCGCGACGCGGAACCCGCGCGAGGCGAACCCGCCGTAGTTGGCCAGGGCGTGACCCAGATTTCCTATGCCGATGATGGCGACCGGCCAGTCTTGGGTGAGCCCGAGTTCACGCGAGATTTGGTACACGAGATACTCGACGTCGTAACCGACACCACGGGTGCCGTAGGAGCCGAGATACGACAGGTCCTTGCGCAGCTTCGCCGAATTCACCCCGGCGGCAGCGGCGAGTTCCTCGGACGAGACCGTGGGAACACCCCGCTCCGACAGCGCACTGAGCGCCCGGAGGTACAGCGGAAGCCGCGCCACCGTCGCCTCGGGGATGCCACGTCCCCGCTGCGCCGGTCGCTCGGTACGCCCTGTAGCCACGCTGCTCCTGTGGGTGGGACCTGGGATTTCGATTGCCAGGTTAGGCTTTTGTGAACGTACGCACAAAGTAGGTGTCCGATTTGAGCGCCTGTCGTGATGCTCATCACGCCTTGGTTCCGATTCGGAGCGTGAACTCGCTCACAAGAGGTGACGTTCGGGTGGTCCATGCGTAGTCGTGATGTCCGACCGCGCACGACCCCTTACCGTACGTGTCGGCGAGATTCCCTCCCCCGGCCCCCTCGCCCCGCGCTCGGCCGCGGCCGAGGAGCGCTACCCGTTCAGCCGCCCAGGGCTCGGCGCAGCCGCCGCTCGTCCACCCGCCAGAAGTCGTGTTGTTTCCCGTCCACCAGGGTCACCGGGATCTGTTCCCAGTATTTGTGCTGGAGCTCGGCGTCCTGGGTGATGTCGACCTCCGTCCAGGTCGCGCCCAGTTCGCCGGTCACCCGTTCGATGACGACACGGGCGTCGTCACACAGGTGACAACCGGGCTTGCTGAGCAGCGTCACGGTGCGGGTCGCGGCGTCGGGGCGGCGGCGGAAGAGATTCACGTCCTCGATTGTCACCCGTCGGGGGCGCCGGCCAGAAGGCCGCTTCCGGCCCGGGTCGATCCGGTCGCGGCACCGCACCGACCGCACCGCGCTTCACCGACACGGCGCGGCACCGCAAGACAGCCGCCACACACCTGCAATACGCGCCTACTACGCTCGGCCACATGGTTCTCTTGCGCCGGCGATCGACGACCAAGAACACCAACGACCGTGCCGTGCGGGCGGGCGAGGCTGCGGCGGCGGCCGCCCACGCGAGCGCCCCGCCACGCGCCCCCGGCGAGGACGGCCTGCCCCCGCGGATCGGCGCCGCGTTCTTCGACCTGGACAACACCGTGATGCGCGGCGCGTCGATCTTCCACCTGGCCCGCGGCCTGTACGCCCGCCGGTTCTTCGGTGCCCGCGACATCGCCCGGTTCGGCTGGCAGCAGGCCCGGTTCCGGCTCGGCGGCGAGCACATGGGGCACGTGGGCGACGCCCAGGAGGCCGCGCTGTCGTTCGCGCGGGGCCACACGGTCGAGGAGATCCGGGTGATCGGCGAGGAGATCTTCGACGAGTGCATGGCGGACAAGATCTGGCCGGGCACCCGAGGATTGGCCCAGATGCACCTGGACGCGGGCCGTCAGGTGTGGCTGGTCACCGCCGCACCGATCGAGATCGCCACCACGATCGCCGGCCGACTGGGCCTGACCGGCGCACTGGGCACCGTCTCGGAGACCCGGGACGGGGTCTACACCGGCCGTCTGGTCGGCGAACTGCTGCACGGCGAGGCCAAGGCGGAGGCCGTGCGCGCCCTCGCGGACCGTGAGGGCCTGGATCTGACCGACTGTTCGGCCTACAGCGACTCGGCCAACGACATCCCGATGTTGACCCTCGTGGGCGATCCGTGCGCGGTCAATCCGGACGCCCGGCTGCGCCGCCACGCCCGGGCGTACGGGTGGCGCGTGAAGGACTACCGCACCGGTCGCAAGGCCGCCCGGATCGGCCTGCCGGCCGCCGCCGGGGTGGGTGCGGTCGCGGGCGCGCTGGTGGCCGGCACCGCGGTGCGACGCCGGGTGCCCGGCCGGATCTGAGCCGACCGGCAATATCCCCGCGCACCCCCTGCGACCTGCGACGAGGGGGTCGTTTCGGGCTGCCCGGGGCGCCCGGGCGACGGCAAGTTGTCCGCATATAGCACACCCGACCCGGGACAACCCGGCAAACACGCAAAGAGCACACAACAGCGGTCCATCCCGGTAGCTTCACAACGCCGATGGGCACACTTGGTATCCCTTCCTTTACTAAGCGTTATTCTCGATCGGCGCACAGCGGTGTCCAGGTTCCCTACTATGGGTGATCGATTCCGCACCGAACGTAATTACCGCTGAAGCAACAGGGAGTCCCGTGCACCGAATCGTCCGGGTTGACGTGTCCGGGCTGGCGACACTGCGTGCGGCGGTGTGCGCGAGCTTTGCCCCCCCGTCCGTAGGCTTCGCCGCCACCGCCGGTTACGGAGCCGGGGTCTGTTACGCGACCCCGGCCCAGCCCGTGGGCTTCGCCCTCGCGTCGCGCGCCGGCACCACCGAACCGACCCGTCCGACCCGAGGCTCCGGATACACCCGGGGGCCGGGTCCGGACGGCGAGGCCCGCCGCATCATGGCCCTCGTCGAACTCGCCCAGGACGGCGACGGCGACGCGTTCGCCCAGCTGTACGACAACTACTTCGACACCGTCTACCGGTACATCTACTACCGGGTCGGCGGCCGTGCCGTCGCCGAGGACCTGACCAGCGAGACCTTCCTGCGCGCGCTGCGCCGGATCGGCACCTTCACCTGGCAGGGCCGCGACTTCGGCGCGTGGCTGGTGACCATCGCCCGCAACCTGGTCGCCGACCACTTCAAGTCCAGCCGGTTCCGCCTCGAAGTCACCACCGGGGAGATGCTCGACGCCAACGAGGTCGAGTCCAGCCCCGAGGACTGCGTGCTGGAATCGTTGTCCAACGCAGCCCTCCTGGACGCCGTGCACAAGCTCAACCCCCAGCAGCAGGAGTGCGTGACCCTGCGCTTCCTGCAGGGACTCTCGGTCGCGGAGACCGCACAGATCATGGGTAAGAACGAGGGGGCGATCAAGACGTTGCAATACCGCGCCGTACGGACGCTCGCAAGGCTCCTGCCCGAGGACGTGCGGTGAATCACACTTCCGTAACCTTCGGGGTCTGCGGCTCGTTCTCCCCGATAGCGACCCCCTTCGGGGATCGTTGCGGCGGGGAGCCGCCCTGTGGCCCCCGACCCGGAGACTTCCCTGGACGGACATCCGGGGAGAGGAGGTGCGGCCTGTGAGCATTGCGGCCCTGGATCGGCGACCCGCGAACGCCTTCGCGCGAGCCCTCGACGAGAACGACCGCAACAACCGATCGGCAGAGCCTCTGCCCGCGCTGGTCCCGCTGTTGCGGACCGCCGAGCTGCTGCGCGATCGGTCCGAGTCGGCACCCGTACCGAGCACGGACTTTCGAGCCGCGCTACGGCAACGACTGCTGGACGAGGCCGCGGCGCTGCCCGCGACCGAGGGCGCGGCCACCGTGCCCGCTCCCCGGGGCGCGCATCGCCGCAAGGAGCTCGCCGCCCCGCCGCGCACCGTGCGCTGGCGTCGGCGCGCGGCCATCGCGGGCGCGTTCGTGGTGGCCGGCGGCGGCGGCCTCGGCGGGGTGGCCTATGCCAGCACCGACGCACTGCCCGGCGACATGACGTACGGCGTCAAGCGCACGGTCGAAGACTTCAAGATCTCGCTCGCGGACAACGACCACGAGCGCGGCGAGCGCTACCTACAGCAGGCCGAGACCCGGATGGGCGAGGCCGAACAGCTGCTCCGGCGGGCCGGACGCACGCCCACCGACAAGGCGACGGTGCGGCACCTGCGGCAGGTGCTCGACGACTGGCGCGACGAGGCCGACAAGGGTCGTGAGCTGCTCACCGACCACTTCCGCAAGAGCGGCAGCGACGGCTCGATGCGGAACCTGGCCGACTTCGCCCGCGCCGGCCACGAGCGCATGGACCGGATCGGCGACCGGTTGCCGCCGGAACTCTCCTCCGAACGCGACCGGGTCCGCACCCTGCTCACCGCGATCAACGAGCAGGTCGCCCCGATCGCGGGCACCGCCGGCAAAACCTCGTCCGGGCCCGCCGACGGTGGGCGCACCGGCGGCTCCCCGGCCGCTCCCGGCGCCCACCCGGGCGGCGGCGGCGCACCCGGCACCGGATCGCAACCGCTCGCCCCGCAACCCCCGGGCCCGGGCGGCACCGCGGCGAACGGCGCACCGCAGCCGAACGGCTCGGCGGCGCCGGGTGATTCCGCACCGCGGCAACAACCGCAACAAAACGGCGGCCTGCTTCCGGGGCTGAACATCCCGCTCCTCGGCGACGCACCCGCGGAGAGTCCCGCCGCCCGATCCGGCGGCGCGGACACCACCCCGACCCCGGCGAAGACGCCCAAGGGTCAGATCCTCCCGCCGCTGCTGCCCGGCCTGCCGGGCATCGGGCTCAACCTGCTCGGCCCCGCCGAGGAGGATCCGCCCGGCTGAGCCGGCACCCCGGCTCGACCACCGGCGACGACGCGAGCAGCTCGTGGACACCCGTCCACGAGCCGCTCGCGTCGTCGTGCGCCAAAAGCCTCGCTCCCGGCCCGCAACGCCCCTGGGCCTAGAAGAAGACCGACCGACGCTGCATCAACAGCCGGTAGATGGTGTGCTGGATGGTCTCGCGCACCTCGTCGGTGAGGTTGAAGACCACCATCGGGTCGTCCGCCGCCTCCTGCGCGTACGTGTCGGTGCGGATCGGCGCGCCGAACTCGATCCGCCACCGGGTCGGCAGCGGCACCAGGCCGAGCGGGCCCAGCAGCGGGAAGGTCGGGGTGATCGGGAAGTAGGGCAGGTTCAGCAACCGGGCGAGCGTTCGCACGTTGCCCACCATCGGAAAGATCTCCTCGGCGCCCACGATCGAGCACGGCACGATCGGCACCCCGGTGCGCAGCGCCGCCGAGACGAAACCGCCCCGCCCGAAGCGCTGCAACTTGTACCGCTCGCTGAACGGCTTGCCCAGGCCCTTGTAGCCCTCGGGCCACACGCCGACCAATTCGCCCTTCGCGAGCAGGCGTTCGGCGTCGGCGTGGCAGGCCAGGGTGTGCCCGCTCTTGCGCGCCACCGACCCCACCAGGGGCAGCTGGAAGACCAGGTCGGCGGCGAGCAGCCGCAGATTGCGCCGGCCGGGGTGGTGGTCGTGCACCGCGACCTGGGTCATCAGCGCGTCCACGGGCAGCGTGCCGGAGTGGTTCGCGACGATCAGCGCGCCGCCCTCGGCCGGGATGTTCTCCAGGCCGCTGACCTCGATCCGGAAGTACTGCTCGTAGACCACCCGCAGCGCGGCCATCAGCTTGTCGTTGAGCTCGGGGTCGAAGCCGAACTCGTCCACCTCGTAGTCGCCGGCGATCCGCCGGCGAAGGAAGGCGAGCCCGTCCGCGGCCTTGTCCTCCCAGCCCGGTCCGGCCACGCCGTCCAGCAGCCCGGCGGCGGCACCGCCCACGACCCCGCCGACCGCACCCGCGAGCGACCCGAGCAACGAGCGACCGCTCCCCGGTGCCCGCCTGGGCCCCGGGCCCGCGCCTTCCGCACGCTCGCGAACCGGCCGCTCCCCGGTCGGTTGCTCGTCGGCCGAACGCTCCCCGGTCGGGCGCCCGTCGATCGACCGCACCGGCACCTCGCCCTCGACCGGCTCGGGCACCCGGACCGCCCGCGCGGGTCGGGTGGGCCGTCGCCCCGACCGGGGCGCGGGGGTCCGCGCACCGGAAGCGGCACCGTCGAAGGGAATGATCCGGGCGTCACCCATCGGGGCTCCTCCTGGTGAGCAGCAACGTGGCGAGTCGATCGGGCACCTGGGCCAGGCGCCTCGGGTCGAACAAGCCGGCCGAATGTCGACCCCAGGCGTAGTCGGCGAACGTCTCGGCCGTGTTCCTGGCGGCGACGAAGCCCAGTTTCTCCCGGGCACGCGTGGGGTCGACCACACGCCCGTGGGTGAGCAGCCGCACCTGCTCGGCGGACAGGTGCACCGAACCCGCGCGGCGCAAACCCTGATTGACCAGACCGATCGCGGCGGCCGGGAAGGGCATCACCGGTCGGCCCAGCCGACGGGCGGCCTGGGACAGGAACAGCACGCCCTCGGCGGCGATGTTGTAGGTGCCCGGCCGATCGGCCAGCACGGCGATCCGCAGCGCCTCCAGCAGGTCGTCCTCGTGCACGAACTGCAGGCGCGGGTCGTAGCCGAGCACGGTCGGCAACACCGGGAGCCCGAAGTAGGAGCCCATCGGCGAATCGGTGCGCGGCCCGAGCTGCGGCGCGAACCGCAGCACCGTGACCGCGACATCCGGCCGGCGCCGGGCGAAGCCGCGCACGTAGCCCTCGATCTCGACGGCGTCCTTGGCCCAGCCCGCGGAGGGCTGCACGCGCGGTTCGGTGTCCTCCGCGAACAGCGCGGGATCGCGCGGCGAACCGCCGTAGACGGCGGTGGTCGAGCGCACCACGAGGCGGCGGATCGACGGCGCCTTCTGGCAGGCGGCGAGCAGCTGCATGGTGCCGATGACGTTGGTCTCCTTGACCGAGACCGCGCCGCCCTGGGTCGCCGGCACCTCGCTGGGGCTCAGGTGCACCACGGTGTCCACCGCCGCCGATGCGACCACCTTGGCGATCATCGGGTTGCGGATGTCGGCGAGCACGAAGTCCACGCCGTCGGGTTTGGTCGCGGGCTCGACCATGTCGACCCCGATCACCCGATCGACGCCGGGCTCGTCGCGGATCATCCGCACGAAATCGGCCCCCGGGTCGCCGGCTACACCGGTGACCATGACGACACGTCCCATGCTGTGCCTGCCCCCGCCCATGTTTGCTCGCCAGGTGATCGCCATGCAGCCGAATGGTTACGGAACGCATACGCGAGACGACAAGTTCCAACGTATCCGTCCCGACTACCCACCGGGCGCGCGTTTACGAGGCGTTCACACCGACTCCGTCCATCCGGGTGCCGGGACATCCGCTCGCCACGCCCCGAAACGCACGACGACCGCCCGACGCGTCCCCCGAAGGGAACACGACGGGCGGTCGCCCAAGGCTTCAGCGGCATACGCCGGTGGGATGCCTACTTCTTGTTGCGACGCTGCACACGCGTCTTCTTGAGAAGCTTGCGGTGCTTCTTCTTCGCCATGCGCTTGCGACGCTTCTTGATGACAGAGCCCACCGACAACCCTCGCTCACGTGACGTTCCTACCGCGCGGAGCCGGATCAGCCCGCACAACTGGGGGCCAGCCTACTCGCCGCCCCGGCCCACCTCTAAACGAGGCGGTCCGTAATGCCCCCCTACGCTGTTTCCACGTAGGAGTCTCGCAGGTAGTCGTGGACGGCCTGCTCCGGAACTCGGAAGGACCGACCAACCCTGATGGCCGGCATCTCGCCACTGTGGACCAGGCGATACACCGTCATCTTGGACACCCGCATCACCGCGGCCACCTCGGCCACAGTCAAGAAGTTGACCTCGTTGAGAGGCCTCTCTCCAGAAGCCATGACGCACCGAACCATTCAGCACGCGTCGGGCGCCGGCTTCCCCTCCGGCGACTGCCACACGCACGTGCGTCCCTCCAGAGTAGTGGCGTGTGGTACCAGTGGGGAAGAGGAGTAGTTATCCCACCTGAATCGCCCATCAGGCTGTTTTATGGATTGATTCCGGACAGTCCGGACCGGTCGAGCAGATAGGCCATGAGCGGTTCGTACAGGTGTGGCGCGACGTTGTCGTCGAGCGGGACGACCACCTCGACCCGGCCCTCCTCCGCCGCCACGAACAGCGCGGGGTCGTTGCAATCCGCGAAGCCGATCGTGGAAACACCCGCCTGACCTGCACCTCCGGCCCAGCCGTGGTCACCGATCAGCAGATCCGGGAGCGGCTCGCGCGCAGCCGCCAACTCGGCCAGCATCGCCCGGACGCCGCGCGCGGAGTGGGTGTGCCGGAAGTCTCCCTCGTCGTCGACGACCATCGCCACATCGCCCCGGTAGCGGATCGTGCGACCCTGCCCGCCCTCGGCGGTGGGCGTGCGATAGGCCCATCCGGCGGCGGGGCGCAGGAGCGTACACCCGGCGCCGCGCAGCACACGCGCCAGTGTGCCGTACCACTCCTGTAGCCCTTTCGGGTGACCCGTGGCCACGATCACCCGCTCGCGGCGCTCGGCGGCCAGCGCCACCCGGTCCGCGTACGCGTCCAGGGCGGCGATGGTCAGATCCGGGTCGATGGTGTCCTGGCCGTTGCGGTGCGCCGGGTCGGCGACCACTCCGCAGCGACGCACCATCAGGGCCAGCACGTCGTCCGCGTTCCACCGACCGTCCGGTTCGAGGCCGAACAGGTGCCCGGGGTGCCGCTCGCTCATCAGTCGGTAGTGCCGGAGGTTGTTCTCCCTCGTGGTCGCCACGTCGCCGGCGATCCGGCCGCGCACGAGGTGGGAGCGAAGCTCCGCGGGGGTGGGAACCGCAACGGTCACGCACAGCTCCTTGGGTCACGGGTCGAGGTCACGGCAGGCGTCGGGGGCGCCGGATCACAGGTCGAACATCGGGTCGAGACCGTGCGCCGGGAAGACCGCCCGCCGAGTGGCCAGAATTGATTGGTCGGTCCGGTCCGCCGGGTCGTAGCCCGTAGAGAACGGCCGAAAATCGCCGGTCCCGCCGTCGGTCATCCGCTGTGGTCCCGTCTCGCGGGTCAACATCCGGACCTCCTCGCGCCAGTCGAGCGGCACGTCCCGGGCGGGATCGATGGGGTGCCCGGCCGCCTCGGCCACCAGGTGGGTCCAGGTGCGCGGGACCACGTCCACCGCCGCGTAGCCCCCGCCGCCGGTGGCGATCCAGCGCCCGCCGGCGTGTGCGTGCGCGAGTGCGTGCAGCGCGGCGTGCGCCGTGCGCTGCGCGTCCACGCTCAGCGCGAGGTGGGCGAGTGGGTCCTCCACGTGGGTGTCCGCGCCGTGCTGGCTGACCAACACGTCCGGGCGAAAGGCGGCGAGCAGCGGCGGCACCACGGCGTCGAACGTGCGCAGCCAGGCCGCGTCGGCGATCCCGGGCGGGAGCGCGACGTTGACCGCGAAGCCCTCGGCGTCCGGGCCGCCGATCTCGTCCGGGAAGCCGGTGCCCGGGAACAGGAAGCGCGGGCTCTCGTGCAGGCTGACGGTGAGCACGCGCGGGTCGTCCCAGAACGCCCGCTGCACCCCGTCGCCGTGGTGCACGTCGATGTCCACGTAGGCGACCCGTTCGGCGCCGAGTTCGAGCAGGCGTGCGATCGCCAGCGCGGGGTCGTTGTAGACACAGAATCCGGCCGCGGCGGCGGGCATCGCGTGGTGCAGACCGCCCGCGAAGTTGATCGCGTGGTCGGCGCCGTCCGGGTGTTCTGGTCCCAGCCACACCGCGTCGGCCGCGGCGATCGAGGCGCCGGCGATCAGCGCGGACACGTCGTGCATGTCCGCGAACGCGGGGGTGTCCTCGGTGCCGATCCCGAACGCCGGATCGGCGTTTCGGGGGTCGAGCGAGGCGGCGCGCACGGCGGCGACGTAGGCGTCGGTGTGCACCATGGCCAGTTGCTCGTCGGTGGCGACGTGCGGTGCGCGCACCCGCAGTTCCGGCAGGTTGTGCAGGCCGAACGCGCGGATCAGGTCGATGGTCAGGCGCAGGCGTACCGGCTTCATCGGATGCCACGAGCCGAAGTCGTAACCGGTCATCCGGTCGTCCCACATCACCTGCACGGCTCGACTCATGCGGTCACGCTACCGTCCGGGCCGGCCCGCGATCATCGGTCGTGAGCGGGTTCACCGTGCGGGGCGAAGGCGCGGGCCAGCGGCACCACGGCGAGCACCAGGAACAGCGGCACCAGCATCGCGACGCGGAACGAGGCGAGGTCGGCGATCCCGCCCACGAGCGGGGTGCCGACCAGGAAGCCGACGTAGTTGAAGATGTTGAGTCGGGCCACCGCCTCGTCCGCGTCCTGCGGCGACTGGCGCCCGCCCGCGGCGAACGTCTGCGGGACCAGGACGCACAGGCCCACGCCCAGGATCACGAAGCCGAGCAGACCCACCGCGGCGTGCGGGGCGGCCAGGACCACCGCGAAGCCGGCGGCGGCGACCACGGCTCCGCCGCGGACCACGTTGACCATGCCCCAGCGGCGGACGCCCAGGTCGCCCACGCTGCGGCCGATCAGTGTGGTGATCATGTAGGCGATGTAGGGGACCACCGCGAACGCCTCGGAGCTGTCCAGCACCTTCTCCAGGTAGACCGCGCTCCAGTTGGCCACCGTCGAGTCGCCGATGTAGGCGAACGTCATCACCAGGCACAGCGGGATCAGCGGGCGCCAGGGCAGCCTGCGGGCGGAGCGATCCGGGTCGGCGACCGACGTCGCGGTGTCGGTGCCCAGGTAGCCGGGGCCGACCACGAGCAGGGCCGGCACGGTGACCACGACGGCTCCCGCGTACATCCACACCAGCGGGACGTCACCCCACGCACACAGCCCGGCGGCGCCGGCGCCGGCCAGGCCGCCGAGGCTGTACGAGGCGTGGAAGCCGAGCATGATGCTGCGCCCGGCCCGGGCCTGGATCGCCACGCCCTGCATGTTCATCGTGGCGTCCACCGCACCGAGGGAGAGCCCGAACACGAAGAGCACGATGGCCAGTTGCCACAGCCGATCGCCCGCACCGACGCCGATCAGGACCGCGCAGACGATCGGCTGGGACACCCGCAGCACCATCCGACTGCCGAAGCGCCTGGCCAGCGCGCCGGCGATCACGCTGCCCACGCCCGCCACGATCGGCACCACCGACAGGACCGCGGTCAGCGTGCCGTCGCCCATGTCGTAGCGGCGCTGGATCGCCGGGATCCGGGTCACCAGGAGGGCGAAGGACGCGCCCTGGATCAGGAAGCACGCGAGCAGGCTGAACCGCGCGCGGCGCAACATCTCGTCCTTGGACGGCCCGGCCGCCGGTTCGGTCACCTGCATGGGCGTGCACGCTACCGACGGGTCACTTCGACGGACAGAGGCCGGGAAGATCTTTTGATGAATCGTCAGATTCCGCGGCCCGGAAAACCGGGTGAAACCGTCCCGATTCCCAGCAGCTCCGGCAGGTCGGCCATGTCCTTGAACAACGAATCGGCGTCCGCCAGCCGCTCCGGCGGGGTCATCGCGGCATAGCCGTGGACGGTCATCCCCGCCGCCCGCGCGGCCTCGACCCCCAGCGGGCTGTCCTCGATCACCACGCAGCGCGCCGGGTCGACGCCCATCGTGGCCGCCGCGTGCAGGAACAGATCGGGCGCGGGCTTGCCCTGCGCGACGTCCTGGCTGCTGAACCGCACCGCGTCGGGAAAGTGCCCGATCAGGTCGGTCCGGGTCAGCGCGAGCCGGATCCGCTCGTGCGTGCCGGACGAGGCCAGGCAGTACGGGACACCCGCGAGGTCGAGTGCGGCGAGCACGTCGGCGATCCCGGCCACGGCCCGCAGTTCGGCCCGGAACCCGGCGAACACCCGCTCGTGGTAGACGTGATCGAAGTCGTCGGGCAGCGTGACGCCGGCCCGCTCGCGCACGATCGTGTGCACGCGGGCCATGGTGCCGCCGAGGTAGTCGCGCAGCGAGTCCTCGTAGCTGGTGGGCACGCCCAGCTCGGTGAGCAGGCCGGCGAGCGCGCGATTGGCGATCGGCTCGCTGTCCACCAGCACCCCGTCGTTGTCGAAGAGCACCAGCCCGGGCTTCACTTGAGGCCCTCGGCGATCTCCTGCGACCGGTTGCTCGCGGCCTCCAGCGCGGCCAGCAGCGCGGCCCGCACGCCGTGGTTCTCCAACTCGCGGATCGCGGCGATCGTGGTGCCGGCCGGGGAGGTCACCGCCTCGCGCAGCAGCGTGGGGTGCTCGCCCGAGTCGCGCAGCATCACCGACGCGCCGATCGCGGCCTGCACGATCAGGTCGTGTGCGGCGGCGCGCGGCAGCCCGAGCAGGATGCCGGCGTCGGTCATCGCCTCGACCAGGAAGTAGAAGTAGGCCGGGCCGGAGCCGGACAGCGCGGTGACCGCGTCCTGCTGCTTCTCCGGGACACGGATGGTCTTGCCGACCGAACCGAAGATCTCCTCGACCCGCGCCAGGTGCTCCTCGGTGGCGTGCGCACCGCCGGAGATCGCGCTCATCCCCTCGTCCACCAGTACGGGCGTGTTCGACATGACCCGCACCACCGGGGTGCCGGCGGCCAGGCGTGCCTCCAGGAAGGAGGTGGTGATGCCCGCCGCGCCGCTGACGACCAGCCGGTCGGCGGGCACGTGCGGGGCCAGCTCGTCCATCAGCGCGGCCATGTCCTGCGGCTTGACCGTCAGGATCAGGATGTCGGCCGCCTTGGCGGCCTCGGCGTTGCCGACCGCCTCCACGCCGTAGCGGCGGCGCAGATCCTCGGCACGCTCGGCCCGGCGCGTGGTGACCAGGAGATCGCCCGGGCTCTTGCCCGCCCGGATCATCCCGGACAACAGCGCTTCACCGATTTTCCCGGTGCCGACGACGGCGACCCGCTGAGCCATGGCCCCACACTTTCTCGCGTCCGTTGCTCCACCGGAGGCACGCCGGGTGCCTCCAGTGGCCACCGTACGGTACGTACACGTGTCCTATGGGGTGCGCCGGCGCAGGGTCAGCGCACCGAGCCCGAGAGCCGCGAGCGCACAGCCGGCGACCACCGCGATATCGCGAAGCAGCAGGCCGGAGACCTCGCTGTCGGTGGTCAGTCGGAGCATCGCGTCCACCGCGTAGGACAGCGGAAGCACGTCGGAGACGGCTTCGAGCGCCGGCTGCATCTGCTCCCGCGGCACGAACAGCCCGCACAGCAGGAACTGCGGCAGGATCACCGCGGGCAGGAACTGCACGGCCTGGAACTCGGTGTGGGCGAAGGCGCTCACCAGCAGTCCGAGGGCGAGTCCGAGCAGCGCGTCCAGCACCGCGACGCACAGGATCAGCCAGGTCGGCCCGGCCACGTCCAGACCCAGCAGTGCGATCGCGAGACCGGTGGCCACGGCCGCCTGGACCACCGCGACCAGACCGAAGGCGAGCGCGTAGCCGCCGATCAGTTGCAGCTTGCCGATCGGCATGGTGAGCAGCCGCTCCAGCGTGCCGGTGGACCGCTCGCGCAGCGTGGCCACCGAGGTGACCAGGAACATCACCACGAACGGGAAGATCCCCAGCAGCGGTCCGCCGATGTGGTCGAACTTGCGCGGGTCGGCGTCGTAGAGCCAGTACAGCAGCGTGAGCAGCACGCAGGGCACGAGCAGCATGAGCGCGATGGTGCGCGGGTCGTGCCGCAACTGGGCGAGCACGCGGCGCGCGGTGGCGGTGGTGGCGGTGCCGGTCATGACGCGCTCCCGGAGGCCGAGGCCGAGGACTCCGCCGAGGACTCGGGCGGGGACGAAGGCGAGGGGGTGGTGGAGGTCGAGCCCGGCCCGGCCGCCGCGTCGACCAGTGCGAGGAAGGCCGACTCCGCGTCCCGCGTCCCGGTGCGCGTCAGCAGCGCGGCCGGGGTGTCGTCGGCGAGCAGCACACCGTCGCGCAGCAGCAACAGCCGCTCGCAGCGCTCGGCCTCGTCCATCACGTGGCTGGACACCAGCAGCGTGACGCCGGTGTCGGCGAGCCGGTGGAACAGGCCCCACAGGTCGCGCCGCAACACCGGGTCGAGGCCGACCGTGGGCTCGTCCAGGACCAGGAGCTCCGGTGCCCCCAGCAGCGCGGCGGCCAGCGAGACCCGGGCCCGCTGCCCGCCGGACAGCCGGGCCACCGCCGCGTCCTGGCGGTCGACCAGGTCCACCTCGCCGAGCACCCGGTCCACCTCGCTCGCCGCGGCGCCCAGGATCGAACCGAAGTAGCGCAGGTTCTCCCGCACGGTCAGGTCCGCGTAGACCGACGGCGCCTGGGTCACATAGCCGATCGCGCTGCGCAGCCTGCGGTGACCGGCGGGCCGGCCCAACACGTCCAGCCGCCCGCTCACCCGCGACTGCACGCCGACGATCGCGCGCATCAGCGTGCTCTTGCCGCAACCGCTCGGCCCGAGCAGCCCGGTGACGCTCCCGCGCGGCACCACGAACGAGACGTCGTCGAGCACCACGCGCCCACCACGTACGACCCGCAGCCCCTCGGCCCGGATCGCGTCGCCTCCGGAATAATTCATCATGTGTTGAATATGAGCCTGTCGCCCCACGCCGTCAAGCGTTCCGGGCATTCCTGTTCACCGCGTCGGCCCGATGAGTGCGAACGCCGAAAGGGGCGCCCCGGCCGCAGCCGGGACGCCCCTTTCGAAAAGCGCCGTGGGTCAGTCGAACATCGACACGTCGCGCACCGCGCCGCGGTCCGCGCTGGTGGCCATCGCCGCGTACGCCTTCAACGCGGTGCTGACCACCCGGTCGCGGTCGACCGGGCGGTACTTGCCCAGGTCGTGCAGCAGCCGCTCGCGACGCTCGGCCAGCTCCTCGAAGGAGACCTCCAGCTCGATGCGCCGGTTCGGGATGTCGATGGTGATGATGTCGCCGTCCTTGACCAGCGCGATCGTGCCGCCGGCCGCCGCCTCCGGTGAGACGTGCCCGATGGACAGACCCGAGGTGCCGCCGGAGAAGCGCCCGTCGGTGATCAGCGCACACTTCGCGCCGAGCCCGCGGCCCTTGAGGAAGGACGTCGGGTAGAGCATCTCCTGCATGCCCGGACCGCCCTTGGGGCCCTCGTAGCGCACGACCACGACGTCGCCCTCCTTGACCCGCTTGGTCAGGATCGCGTCGACGGCCGCCTCCTGCGACTCGACCACCACGGCCGGCCCGGAGAAGGTCCAGATCGACTCGTCCACGCCCGCGGTCTTGACCACGCAGCCCGCCTCGGCGAGGTTGCCGTACAGGATGCCCAGGCCGCCGTCCTTGCTGTACGCGTGCTCGACGTCGCGGATGCAGCCTGCGGCCACGTCCAGGTCGAGCGAGTCCCAGCGCTCGGACTGGCTGAACGCGGTGGCCGAACGCACGCAGCCGGGCGCCGCGTGGAACAGCTCGACCGCCTCGGCGGAGGGCGAGCCGCCGCGCACGTCCCAGGTCTTGAGCCACTCGGCGAGCGAATCGGTGTGCACCGAGCGCACGTCCTCGTGCAGCAGCCCGGCGCGGTACAGCTCGCCGAGCAGCGCGGGCACGCCGCCCGCGCGGTGCACGTCCTCCACGTGGTACGGCGCGTTGTTCGGCGCCACCTTGGCCAGACACGGCACGCGCCGCGAGAGCGCGTCGATGTCGGCCATGGTGAAGTCCATCTCGGCCTCCTGCGCGGCCGCGAGCAGGTGCAGGATGGTGTTGGTCGAGCCGCCCATGGCGATGTCCATCGCCATCGCGTTCTCGAACGCCTGCCGGGTCGCCACGTTGCGCGGCAGCACGCTCTCGTCGTCCTGCTCGTAGTAGCGCTTGGTGATCTCCACCACCGTGCTGCCCGCGTTCTCGTACAGCGCCCTGCGCGCGGTGTGCGTCGCGAGCACCGAGCCGTTGCCCGGCAGCGCCAGGCCCATCGCCTCGACCAGGAAGTTCATCGAGTTGGCGGTGAACATGCCCGCACACGAACCGCACGTGGGACACGCGGCGTCCTCGATCCGCTCCAGGTCCTCGTCGGAGACCCGGTCGGAGGCGGAGTCGGAGATCGCGGTGATCAGGTCCAGGTGCGGACGCACCCGGCCGTCCACCATGACCGCCGTACCGGCCTCCATCGGACCGCCGGAGACGAACACGGCCGGGATGTTCAGCCGCAGCGCGGCCATCAGCATGCCGGGGGTGATCTTGTCGCAGTTCGACACGCACACCATGGCGTCGGCCTGGTGCGCGTTGACCATGTACTCCACGGCGTCGGCGATCAGCTCGCGCGAGGGCAGCGAGTAGAGCATGCCCGAGTGGCCCATCGCGATGCCGTCGTCGACGGCGATCGTGTTGAACTCGCGCGGGATGCCGCCCGCCGCGGAGATCGCCTCGGACACGATCCGGCCGACCGGCTGGAGGTGGGTGTGCCCCGGTACGAACTCGGTGAAGCTGTTGGCGACCGCGATGATCGGCTTGCCGAAGTCTTCACGCTTGACGCCTGCGGCCATGAGGAGCGCGCGAGCGCCCGCCATTTCGCGACCGTGGGTGACCGTCCGAGACCTGAGTTGCGGCACTGCACACACCCTCTCAGCAATTGGTCCGGTGGATCCGGGGTGCTTTCGAGCTTACGTCCGCGAACGGGAACGACGGGGCGGACGTCCACCATGCGACCCGCCGCGGGCCGGTCCCGGGTGGGCGTCCGCCCCCGCCCGGTCGGCGCTCAGCCGGTCAGATGGCGCTGCAGGATCGGCGCGAGTCGGTCCGCGACGTGGGCCGCCGACGTCGAGGCGATCGGCTCCAGCCGCAGCACGTAGCGGGTGAGCGCGACCCCCAGGAGTTGGCTCACGCACAGGTTCGCCCGCAGCGCCCCGTCCTCGCCGCCGATCCCCTCGGCCAGGCGCGCGATCAGTTCGGCGCCGACGAACTCGCGAAACGCCGGGTTGCCGCCGTCGGACACCGCGGTGCGCAGGATGGCCAGCAACCGGGTTCCGGTGTCCGGGTGCTCCCACAACGTCACGAACGCCTCGGCCAGGCGCTCGCCCGCATGCTCGACGCCCGCCGCGAACACCCGGCCGATCAGCTCCTCGGGCTCCAGCGGCAGGTCCATCGCGGCGATGAACACCCGGTCCTTGGGGCCGAAGTAGTGGTGCACGAGCGCCGGATCCACCCCCGCACCGCGGGCGATCGCGCGCACCGACGCACCGGCGTAGCCGCGCGCGGCGAACTCGGCGCGGGCCGCCTCCAGGATGCCCTCGCGGGTCGCCGAGGCGTCGCCGCGCCGGCCGGGCGGTCGGCCCGGACCGCGCCGCGCGCCGGCCGCGGTTCGCGCCTCAGCCATAGCGCCGCTCCGCCTCCGCCTCGGCCGCCAGATGCAGCCGGGTGTACGCGAGCGCCTCGGCCAGATCCCCCTCGCGTTCGGCGCGCGAGGCGGCTCGGCGGGTGTTGACCTCCAGCACGATCGCCCCGGCGAACGAGGTGCGGGCGAGGTGTTCGAGCAGTTCCGCGCACGGTTGGGTGCCGCGCCCGGGCACCAGGTGCTCGTCCTTGAGCGAGCCGCTCCCGTCGGCCAGGTGCACATGCCCCAGCCGGTCGCCCATCCGGGCCAGCATGTCCAGCGCGTCCGAGCGCGAGGTCGCGGTGTGCGACAGGTCGAGCGTGAAGTGCCGGTAGTCCTCGTCGGAGGGGTCCCAGTCCGGCGCGTACGCGGCGACCTCCTTGTCCCGGTAGCGCAGCGGGAACATGTTCTCCACCGCGAACAGCACGTCGGTCTCGCCCGCCATGCGGTCGATGCCGCGCACGAAGTCGCGGGCATAGCTGCGCTGCCAGCGAAACGGCGGATGCACCACGACGGTCTTCGCGCCGAGTCGCTCCGCCGCGTCCCGCGCACGCACCAGCTTGGTCCACGGGTCCGTCCCCCACACCCGCTGGGTGATCAGCAGGCAGGGCGCGTGTACGGACACGATCGGCACGCCGTGGTGGTCGGACAACCGGCGCAACGCCTCGATGTCCTGACTGACCGGGTCGGTCGAGACCATGACCTCGACCCCGTCGTAGCCCAGCCGGGCCGCGATCTCGAAACCGTCGGCGGTGGACTCGGGATAGACGGAGGCGGTGGACAGGGCGATCTTCGCGTCGGGGACGCGCAGAACCGCGTCCGGCACCCGCGCCTCGGACGTGTCGGCCCCCGTACCGTGGAGTATGTCGTGGTCGGCCACGTCGCCCAGAGTAGAACCATCCGCCGCCCACCCGGCCATTTCCCACCCATCGGTACGGGCGATCCGCGCGCCGGCCACGGCATCCGGGTGACCGGCCGGCCTCAGTCCATCCAGTCCAGCCGCCGCAGGATGATGCCCTCGCGCAGCGCCCACGGACACACCTCCACGGCGTTCACGTCGAACAGGTCCAACGCCGCGTCGGCCACTATCGCGCCCGCGACCAGTTGCGGGGCCCGACCCACGGACACCCCCGGCAGACCGGCCCGCTCGCTCGCGGCCATCGCCGCGAGCCGGGGCAACCATTCGGCCAGGCCGGCCCGGCTGAGCGAGCGCTTGACGTAGGGACCCTCACCCGAGGACGCCGCGCCGGCTATCCGGGCCAGCTGCTTGAACGTCTTGGACGTGGCCACCACGTGGTCGGGCCGGCCGAGCCGGCTGAACTCGGCGACCGTGCGGGCGATCTCCGCGCGCACGTGCTTGCGCAGTACCCGCATCTCGTCCGGCGACGGCGGGTCGGTGTGCAGCCAGGACCGGGTGAGCCGGCCCGCGCCCAGCGGCAGCGAGGCCGCCGCGTCCGGCTCCTCGTCCACGCCCGCCGCGATCTCCAGCGACCCACCGCCGATGTCGAGCACGAGCAGCCGCCCGGAGGACCAGCCGAACCAACGACGCACCGCCAGGAACGTCAGCCGGGCCTCGTCGGCGCCGGTGAGCACCTGGAGGTCCACGCCGGTCTCGCGGCGCACCCGATCGAGCACCGCCTCGGAGTTGGCCGCCTCGCGCACCGCGGACGTGGCGAACGGCAGCAGGTCCTCGACGCCCTTGTCCTCGGCGATCTCCAGGGCGGCGGCCATCGTCCGGACCAGCAGATCGACCCCGTGCGGGGCGATGCTCCCGTCCGGCTCCAGGAGCTCCGCCAGGCGCAGCTCGCGCTTGTGCGAGTACGCGGGAAGGGGTCGAGCACCCTGATGGGCGTCGACCACGAGCAGGTGGACCGTATTGGAGCCCACGTCGAGAACACCGAGTCGCATGGTCATGAAGGTAATCCGTCGCCCCCGGCGCGCGAGCGGGGGCGTTCCCTCGGTTGCCACACCTTTGCCCGACGGACCCCCCGGCCGCGAGCCCGAGGCCGGGTCCGGCGGATCCCGGTGGGGCCGCGCCGCCCGGCATCCGGCCTACGGGCTCCGCGCTGCGCCCGCCTCGCCGCACCGGGGAAACAGCGAAGGGAACGACTGTGCGGCCGCTTCTCCGGCACGCCGAGCCACGGCACCCGACGACGCGACCTGATCCACCAGGATCCGCCGGACACGGCCTAGGCTTGTCCCGTGCCTGAGGTAGACCTGGATTTTCCGCGCGCTTGGTTCGAATTCCCCGACCCCGAGGACGCCGATCAGCTCTTTCGCTGCGACCTGACCTGGCTGACCTCGCGTTGGCAGTGCATCTTCGGCTCCGGCTGCCACGGGGTGGTGGCCGGGCGGGCGCCCGACGGGTGCTGCTCGCTGGGCGCGCACTGGTCGGACGAGGACGACGAGACACGGGTGCTGACGTGGGCCGAACGGCTCACCCCGCAGACCTGGCAGTTCCACGACCTGGCCATGGAGCAGGGCGTCAGCGAGTTCGAGGACGGCGACAAGCGCACGCGCCTGGTCGACGGAGCGTGCGTGTTCCTGAATCGGCCCGGCTTCGCCGGCGGCACGGGCTGTTCGCTGCACGCCCTCGCGCTGCGGGAGGGCGTGCACCCGCTGGAGACCAAGCCGGATGTCTGCTGGCAGCTGCCGGTGCGCCGGACCTACGACTGGATCGACCGGCCGGACGAGACCCGCGTGCTGATGGTGACCATCGGCGAGTACGACCGCCGGGGCTGGGGACCGGGCGGCCACGACCTGCACTGGTGGTGCACCGGAAGCACCGAGGCGCACGGCGCGGGCGAGCCGGTGTACGAGTCGTACGGCCCGGAGCTGCGTGAATTGATGGGCGAGGCGGCATACGCGGTGCTGGTCGCGGCATGTCAGGCCAGGCTGGCGGCCGGCCGGCCGTTCGCCCCGCACCCGGCGGATCCGATCGACTGAGCCCGGCCGGGTCGGGTTCGGCTCAGCCGGTCGGCTCGGGGCTGCGCGGCGGCGGCGTGCTCGCGGGGGGTGTGCTCGGCGGCGGGGTGGAGGGCGTCGGCTCACCGGTACTGCCCTCGACGGTGATCACGGTGCCGCCCGGATCCACCACCATCCTGGCCGTCCACGCCCCCCGCGGGGCCCGCTTGGAATCGACCGAGACGGTGACGGTGTCCTGCTGCCCCGGGGCGAGCGTGCCGTGTGCGGGGCTCGGGCGCAGCCAGGTCGCCGCCGTGCGGGCCTGCCAGTCGACCGGGACCGAGCCGATGTTGCGCAACGTGACGACCGTGCGATCACCGGTGTGGGTGGCGCTGACCAGAGGCGGCACGGGAGCGGGCGGCCCGGGCTGCGGGAGTACGGCGACACCGGGCGCGACCACCTCGGCGGCGAGCGGGGCGGGCGCCGGCGCGGAGGAGGTCGGGGCGAAGCCGGGTCCGCGCGGCGCGCCCGGGGCGGCGGGGCTCCCCGTCGTCGCCGGCGATCTCGCCGGCCCGATCGGCGGCGAGGCCGTGCCGGGGCCGGCCGGGCTCTCCACCCGTGCGGAGGCGATGGTGACCGCCTTGGCGCCGGACTCGCCGGCGGATCCGCCGGACGCCTGCCACAGGGCCAGCGCGGGCGCGGCGACCACCGCGGCCACCACGACCGCCGCGATCACCGTGGCCCGGCGTCGGTTGCCGCGCTCGACCACGCCGGCCCGAAAGACCGGGAAGCCGGCCCGGTCGAACTCGGCGACCCGCCGGGCGATCTCCGGCGGCCGCTGGGCCGAGCGCCCCTTGCCGACCTCACCCAGCACCTCGATCCGCAGCGCCGCCGGCGGCGCGACCAGCGCAAGGGCGACCGGCGCCGCCGCCGCACCCGTGGTCGGCGCCAGGTAGGTCGCGGCGCGGCGCACGTGCGGTCCGCACCGCCGACACGTCTCCACGTGCGCGATCAGCCGCTCGCGCAGCGCGGAGGTGAGCCGCCCGGTGGCCAGTTCCTGGCCCTCTGGGCACCCGGACGAGGCCTCGACGCCGGCGATCGCCGCCCGGGTCCGGTCCACCTCCCGACCGGCCGCCAGCAGCAGGCTGCGGGCGTGCTGTTCGTCGCAGCCGAGCACGGCGGCCAGGCCGCGCGGGTCGAGCCCGTGTCGCACGGACAGTTCGAGCGCCTCGCGCTGCTCCGGTACCAGGCCCACGGCGTCCGGCCAGGCCAGTTCGTCCAGGTCGCCGCGCCGGGCGGGAGGGCGGCCCGCCTCGGTGCCGGGAAACAGATCGGCGGGCTCGTCGGCGCCCGCGGCCAGCGGCGGCAGGCTGCGCTCGTGTGCCCACACCACCCGCACGTCCTCGGGCCGCCCCGGCCCGGTGCCCACCCGCACGTGGGCGTCCAGGCGGACCAGGCACTCGTACCGGGCGAGCGCGTACAACCACGGTTTGAGCAGGTCCAGGTCGGGGAGCCGGCCGATGTGACGATCGGCCAGCACGAACGTGCTGCGCAGCGACTCCGCCGCCGCGTGGTGATCTCGGAGCACCGAGAGGCAGTAGGTGTAGAGCCCTTCGGCGTAGGCGTCGTAGGCGGCGCGTCCCCATGACAGCACCGCGGCGGGGGGAGCGGAGCAAGGAGCTCCGCCAGGAGCGGCTCCCGGGCCGGTTACCGAATCCGTCACGCTGGTGAACGTAGGTGTCCGAGAGCCGTCGACTCAGGCGATTTGCACTTTCATACGCCTTTCGAGGTCGACAATCATACTTTCGAGTGAATGTCCGTCACCTTTGGCCGGATTCTTTCATCGAACGTCCGCACGACGCCCCTCGCCGTTGACCACGAGCGAAGCACCCGTCGGATTCGCCGAAAGGATCACCTTCCACGTGGTGGCCGGGGTCCTGTCCGAATTCGCGGAGATCGTGATCGATATCGACTGACCATTGGCCAGCGTCCCGGAATTCGGACTCACCGTGAGCCAATCATTTTCCGCCATGCCCACGGACCACGTGACCGGCCCGCCGGTCGCGGTGAGCCGGACGGTCTGCGCGGCGCCGTCCGCGCCGAGCTCCACCGACGTGCGCGACCACGCGAGCGTGCCCCGCGGCGCCGGGTTGCCCGTCGTCTCCAGCGCCCGCGGCCGATTCACCGGCACCCCGCCCGCCGACGCGGGGCCGGCCGTCGAGGGCTTGGCGCTCCTGCTGGTGCGGGCGGTCGGCTTCGCGCTGTCGGCGCGCGTACTCGGCACCGAGGTCGGCGCACTCGACCCGGGCGACCTCGACGGGGCGACACTCGGGGCGGGCGCGAGCGCGGACACCGCGGGCGGCCGGCCGACCACCGGCTGATCCGGCGCCTCGGTCGAACCCAGCGCGACCGGCGATCCCGCGTCCCCGTCGCCCGGGCGCACCAGCACGGCCAGGCCGAGCACCAGCGCCACGGCCACCGCCCCCGTCACCACGACCGGAACCCGCGAGCGGGGCCTGCCCATCCCCTTCGGGAAGCCGCTCCGGTCGACCGGCCCGCCGCCCTCCCACCCGCCTGCGGCCGTCGTCCCGGCCCCGAGCAACCCGGTCCGGATCGAATACGGCGCCGCGGGCGGTACTGCGGCGACCAGCACCGCCCGCGCGTCCACCTTCCCCGGCCGCAACACCACACAGTCGGGGCACGAGTCGACGTGCAGGTAGAGCGGTTGGCGCAGCGACGCCTCCACCGCCGCACCCGCGTCCGGCAGCAGCAGCGCGAGTTCGGGGCAGTCCCGCCGCGCGTGCGTGGCCACCGCGTACACCGCGAGCGCGTGCTCGAACTGCTCCCGAGCGCGGATCAACGCCCGCTCCACCCGCCGCTCGGAGAGCGCCAGCACATCGGCCAGTTCGCGCTCGTGCAGGCCGTGCCGTACGGACAGGTCCAGCGCGATCCGCTCGACCTCGTCCACCGCCCACAACGCGTACGGGACCAGGGGCACCAGGCGCCGGCGATCGGGCACGCTCCAGGCCGCCCCGCCCGCGGCCAACACCTGCTCGACCACCCCGGGCCCGCGTCGGTCGACCGCCGTCAGGGCACACTCGGCCCGGGCCAGCCCGTACAGCAGCGCCCGGGCCCGGCCCGGCTCGCGCAGCGCGCGGATCCGCTCGGGCGCCACCGCCAGCGTCGCGCGCACCGCCTGTGCCGCGACCCCCGGCTCGTATCCCAGCGCCACGCAGAACCCGAACAGGGCGTCGCCATGGGCGTCGTACAGCGCGACGGCATCGGGCGCCGCACCGCTCACGTCCGTCGTACCCGACCCCTGCCCCGCAACGTCCCCACCCGCCATGCCGCCTCACGGTAGGGAGAACGTCCCATGGTCACCATCGCTTTGCCGGCTCGGTGACAGGATCAAGACATTCCGACCATGATCGATCGGCGGCCGGCGATCGATGTCGGCGCGGGCCGTTAACGTTCCTGGCATGGCCAGGACCACCACGAAGGATCGCCCGTCGTACCGCTGCACCGAATGCGGCTGGACCGGGCCGAAATGGCTGGGCCGCTGCAACGAGTGCCACGCCTGGGGCACGGTCGAGGAGTTCGGCGCGCCCAAGGCCCGTTCGATCGTCGCCGGACCCGTCACCACCGCCGCGCTGCCGATCGGCCGGATCGACGTCCAGGCGGCCAAGTTCCGCTCGACCGGCGTGGAGGAACTGGACCGCGTGCTGGGCGGCGGCCTGGTCCCGGGCGCGGTCGTGCTGCTCGCGGGCGAGCCCGGCGTCGGCAAGTCCACCCTGCTGCTGGACGTGGCCAGCAAGTCCGCCTCGCCGGCCGCGCGCACGCTCTACATCACCGGCGAGGAGTCCGCCGCCCAGGTCCGGCTGCGCGCGGGCCGGATCGGCGCGCTGAACGAGGAGCTCTACCTCGCCGCCGAGACCGACCTCGCCGCGCTGATCAGCCACGTCGACGCGGTCAAGCCCGCACTGCTCGTGGTCGACTCGGTGCAGACCATCGCCTCGCCCGCGATCGACGGCGCGCCCGGCGGCGTGTCCCAGATCCGCGAGGTCACCGGCGCGCTGATCCGCATCGCCAAGGAACGCAACATCGCCACCGTCCTGGTCGGCCACGTCACCAAGGACGGCTCGATCGCCGGCCCCCGCGTGCTGGAGCACCTGGTCGACGTCGTGTTGCACTTCGAGGGCGACCGGCATGCCCGGCTGCGCCTGGTCCGCGCGATCAAGAACCGCTACGGCACGGCGGACGAGGTCGGCTGCTTCGAGCTGCACGACGAGGGCATCACCGGGCTGACCGACCCCAGCGGCCTGTTCCTGACCCAGCGCCAGGAGCCGGTCTCCGGCACGTGCGTCACGGTCACCCTGGAGGGCAAGCGCCCGCTCGTGGTCGAGGTACAGGCGTTGGTGGCACCGTCCCAGATCCCCACCCCGCGCCGGGCCACCTCGGGGCTCGACTCGGCCCGGATGGGCATGGTGCTCGCGGTCCTGGAGCGACGCGGCGGGGTGCGGCTGGAGAAGACCGAGATCTACACCGCCACCGTCGGCGGCGTGAAGCTCACCGAGCCGGCCGCCGACCTGGCCGCGGCCCTCGCGCTGGCGGGCGCCGCCGCCGACCACCCGCTGCCGTCCAAGCTGGTCGCGGTCGGCGAGGTCGGCCTCGCCGGCGAGATCCGTCGGGCCACCGGCGTGCAGCGCCGGCTCGCCGAGGCATTCAGGCTCGGCTTCACCCACGCGCTGGTGCCGCCCGACCCGGGCAAGATCCCCAAGGGCATGAAGGTGATCGAGGTGGCCGACATCCGCGAGGCACTGCGCGCGTTCAACCTGGTCTCGCACCGCGAGCGCAAGGCCGACCGCGAGTGAGCGGGCCGCCGCGGGCCCGCCCGGACACGACGCAGGCGGTACCGCGCCATGCCGGCCGGCAACTTTCCGGTGCCCCGAGGAGTGACCACGTGTCGCCTCGGAGATACTCGACAAGCGGAACGGCATGCGCGACCTGTGCCGAAACACGGCTTCGGGCCGGATAAGGCGACCGGTCGGCGGCCGGGAGGCACTAGACTTTTCCACCGATCTTCCGACGTAGCGGCCGACCTGTGTCGACCGCAGGTCCTGAGGCGCTCCCGGCCGTGCATACCGGAGCAAATGCCCGGGTGACGGCCGATGGCCGGCCGAGGATGGCAACGACCACGGGGAGTTCTGTGGCTACGAATGACCGGACCGACAAGGGCACGAGCGCCGATGCGGCCCTCGTGAGGGCCGCGCTGCAGTCCGTGGCCCCGGGCACCGCACTGCGCGACGGCCTGGAGCGCATTCTCCGGGGCAACACGGGCGGCCTGATCGTGCTCGGTTTCGACAAGACGGTGGAGGCGCTGTCCACGGGCGGCTTCGTGCTCGACGTCGAGTTCTCCGCGACCCGGCTGCGCGAGCTGTGCAAGCTCGACGGCGGGGTCGTGGTCGACCGCGAGTGCACGAAGATCGTCCGGGCGGGCGTCCAGCTCGTCCCGGACCCGTCGATTCCGACGGAGGAGACCGGCACCCGACACCGCACCGCCGAGCGGGTCAACAAACAGACCGGCTATCCGGTGGTCTCGGTGAGCCAGTCCATGCGGCTGATCGCGCTCTACGTCAACGGCAAGCGGCACGTGCTGGAGGACTCGGCGGCGATCCTGTCCCGGGCCAACCAGGCGCTGGCCACCCTGGAGCGGTACAAGCTCCGGCTCGACGAGGTGTCCGGCACGCTGTCCGCGCTGGAGATCGAGGACCTGGTCACCGTGCGGGACGTGTGCGCGGTGTCCCAGCGGCTGGAGATGGTGCGCCTGATCGCCCGCGAGATCGACGGCTACGTCACCGAGTTGGGCGTCGACGGGCGACTGCTCTCGCTGCAACTCGAAGAGCTGATCGCGGGGGTCGAGGACGACCGCAAGCTGGTCGCCCGCGACTACGTGCCCGAGCGGGCGATCAAGCGCGGCCGCACCGAGGCCGACGTGCTCGCCGAGCTCGACGGTCTCGCCCATGCGGATCTGCTCGATCTGCAGACGGTGGCCCGGGCGCTCGGCTTCACGTCGGGCCACGAGGTGCTCGACTCCGCGGTCAGCCCGCGCGGCTACCGACTCCTCGCCAAGGTCCCCCGGCTCCCACCCGTGGTGATCGAGCGGCTCGTGGAGCACTTCGGCGGCCTGCAGAAGCTGCTCGCGGCCAGCGTCGACGACCTCCAGGCCGTGGACGGCGTCGGCGAGGCCAGGGCGCGCAGCGTGCGCGAGGGCCTGTCCCGACTCGCCGAGTCCTCGATCCTGGAGCGCTACGTGTAGCCGCGGTCGTACGCAGGACACCAGAAGGGCCCCGGCGCGTGCGCCGGGGCCCTTCTCGTACTCGGATGCGGACGTCCCGCTACTTGCCCACCGTCGCGGTGAACACGAACTCGCCGGACGGCTCCAGGCCCGCCAGCGTGCCCTTGGCGCGGTAGGCGGCCTTGTCCGCGGGAGCCGCCTTGGTCTGGCCGCCGTTGGTGGCGCACTGCCCGGCGTTGGAGCGGGTCCAGGCCCAGTCCCGGGTGATCGACACGGCCTGGGCGGCGCCCTGCTGCAACTGCCGCACGTCGGTGGGGGCACCGGCGGCACAGTCGGCCGAACTCCACAGCCGCTCGCTGCCCGAGAGCACCTCGATGTAGGCGCGGCTCGGCGCGAGGTCGACGTAGCAGGTCGGGCCGGACTCGTTGGTGACGATCAGCTTGAGCGCCACGTTCTGCGAGGCGTTGTACGCGCTCTTGCCCGACTCCACCGGCTGGATCTGCACCCGGATCATGCTCGGCGTGCACCAGTTGCCGCCGGCGGGGGGCGCCGCCTTGCCACCGCCGGGCGCGCCGCCACCGGGTGTGGTGCCGCCGCTGCCGGCACTGCCCGCGGACTGCCCGGCGCTCTGGCCCGTTTGCCCTGCGGACTGGCCGGCCGTGCCCGCCGACGCGCCGGCGCTGCCCGCACCGGGCGTGCCGGTACCACCACCCGGGATCGGCGGATTGGCACCGTTGGTCGGGTTGGGCCCCGGCGTGATGGCGCTCGGACCGGGCGAGCCCGATCCGGTCGCGATCGGCTTCTTGTCCGAGGCGTTCTTCTTGTCGTCGGAGTCCCCACCGGCAGTACATGCCCAGGCCACCAGCGCGATCAACAGCGCGAGGGCGAGCAGCACGACGACCCGCCGTCGCCAATACACGGTTGACGGCAGGTGACCCACGGGACGGCGCATCGAGTCCACGCGCAAACTCTAGGGGTAATCGTTACGCCGTCCGGTGTAGCCACACCGTCGAAAGCGTTGGAATTTCGCGCCGTGTCGCGGCCGAAGAAGCCCTGGTCGCAGGCTCATTCCGGCATTTGCGGGCAGAAGCCCCGGTCACTCGCCCGAGTGACCCCGCGTAACGTGCGAGGATCAGGGAGAGATGTCACACGCACTGCACGAGCCGATCCTGGACTGGTACTCGGCCCATCGACGCGATCTGCCCTGGCGCGCCCCCGACGCATCCGCGTGGGCGGTCGTGGTCAGCGAGTTCATGCTGCAACAGACCCCCGTGGCCCGGGTGTTGCCGGTCTACGACGCCTGGTTGACCCGCTGGCCCACGCCGGCCGCGCTGGCCGCCGACGAGCCGGGCGAGGCGGTACGGATGTGGGGCCGACTCGGCTACCCGCGCCGCGCGCTGCGGCTGCACGGCGCGGCCGTCGCGATGGTCGAGCGCCACGACGGCGAAGTCCCCTCCGCACACGCGGATCTGCTGGCGCTGCCGGGCGTCGGCGAATACACCGCCGCGGCAATCGCCTCGTTCGCGTTCCGGCAGCGGCACATCGTGCTGGACACCAACGTGCGCCGGGTGATCGGCCGGGCGATCGACGGCGTGGAGTACCCGCCGCAGGCCACCACGCCGGCCGAGCGGCGCACCGCGACCACACTGTTGCCCGCCGCCGCGGAACGTGCCGCGACCTGGGCGGTGGCGATCATGGAACTGGGCGCGCTGGTGTGCACCGCGAAGTCGCCCAAGTGCGTGGGCTGCCCGATCGCCGCCCTGTGCGCATGGCGGCTGGCGGGCAAGCCCGCGTACGACGGCCCGCCCCGGCGCGGCCAGACCTATGCGGGCACCGACCGCCAGGTCCGCGGTCGGCTGCTCGCGGTGCTGCGGGAGAGCGCCGGCCCGGTCTCCCAGGCCGCGCTGGACGCGGTGTGGGACGAGCCCGTCCAACGCGCACGGGCACTGGACGGGCTGGTCGCGGACGGACTGGTCGAACCGCTGGCGGCGGGCGTGTACCGACTGCCCGCCGGTCCGCTCAGTGGCAGTACTGCTTCTCCGCATCGATCGGATTCGTCGGAATCCGCATCGAGTTCCGTTTCGGCGACCCGATGAGGTTCTTCCAGAATCGCGATACCGACATGGGTTCGCGGGTCGCTTCCCGGAGTTCGCGAATACCGCCGCAGTTCAATGCGCGCCGAGCCGCCTCGACCTTGGCCGGATCGACATTGCGCAGGTCCAGTGCGGTACCCGGCTCGGTGAAGTCGGCCAGAATCCATTCGATGTAGGTCAGCTTGTCGTGCCCGGACCGGGTGCGATAGTCGAGGTCCAGGTGCGCGCCGAGCGGATTGGCCAGGCCGAAGATGTCGATCGCCAGTCCCGAGGTGGGCACCAGCACCGCCGGCTGCCCGAGCGCGCCGTAGACCACCGAGTCGGTGACCGGGACGTGGTACTTGAGCGGCGCCGAGCGGAAGTCGAAGTTCAACATCCAGAACTTGTCGGGCTCGTGGTAGTAGGTCAGGTAGACGAACTGCGCGCCGGGCGTCGCGGTGTCCTTGCGCCACTCGGTGCCAACGCCTTCGAGCCGCTTCACGAAGGCGTCCCGGTAGGCCTTCGAGGTGACCGGGTTCCGCTCGCCGGTCCAGGTCACGTACCACGAGCGGGTGTCCTCGATGTTCTTCGGACCGAAGCCCTGGTACGGCACTCGCATCGAGGCCGCGCAGATCACCGACCACACGGCCAGCCCCGCCGCGGTGCTCGCGTACAGCCGCTGCAACGGCAGCACCAGGACCGGCAGTAGGAACGCGAAGGTGCCGGGCAGCAGCAGTCGGGCGTGCATGAAGTCGCCGCCCACCACGATCACGTAGCCGAGCAGCACCGTGCCCACGACCAGCGCGGTCGCGGTCAGCACCCGGATCCGGTAGCGCTCGAAGTCGCCGATCGAGCGGCCCACACCGACCAGCAGACCGACCGCCACCACGGTCAGCAGCAGCGGCGCCCAGATGTTGTACGGGCTCGCGTAGTCCTCGAAGTAGGTCCAGCCGCGACCGACGTCGGTCTTGGTGCCCTCCTTGGCTATCGCCGTGTTGGGTAGCAGGACGCCGTAGTAGCCCATCCGGAAGATCTGGTAGAGCACCGGGAGCAGGCCACCGCACAGCGCGAGCAGGGCCAACCGCCTGCGGGAGGGCCGCAGCAGCAACCACGCGGCCACCGCGAAGACGATCGTGCCCAGCGCGAGGTCGGGCCGCACCAGCACACCCATCCCGAGCGCGAACGAGGTCCACGCCTGGCGGGTGAGGGAACTGTCCCGGTCCAGCCGGCCCAGCAGCAACCAACTCGTGCCCAGCCAGACGAAGATCAGCCCCATCTCCAGGCCGGACGTGGCGAAGTCCCAGAACGGCGGCAGCGCGGCGATCACCAGCGCCCCGGCGGGCAGCGGCCATCCACCACCCGGAAGGTCGCGGTACAGCCGCCGCGTGCCCATCGTGGCGATCGCCAGACCGGCGACCGCGCACACCAGTGAGCCGTACACCGCGACGGCGACCAGGTCGATCCCGGTCACCCCGCCGACCAGCGCGAGCAACCACGGCCACAGCGTGGACGTGGCCGCCTCGGCGCGCTCGCCCACGTTGAAGTTGGGCCCGTTCCCGTCCAGGATCTGCTGCGAGACGCGGACGAAGATCAGCCCGTCGTCGCCGATCCAGCGTCGCCGGAAGGCGGCCAGTCCGAGCAACAGGGCCGGGACCAGCACGACGGCCAGGGCCCATCCGGTCCGCGCATCCGGCCGATACCACGGCCTTTTTCGCGACATTTCCGGATCGGCATTCTCCGTGCCCTCGGTCGCATTCTTTTCGACCAAGGCGTTTTCTACGCCCATCGCCTTGCTCCCGAGCTCTTGTCGTCCCGCACACCGATCGGCGGCATAATATCATCGTGGAAATAGCCGCCTGAAATTGACCCTCATCGATGTTCGGCAATTCGATCGAAAACTGTATCGACGATCCGAGCGGCGCGTGTCATTTCGGCGACCATTATTTTCCAACGCGGCGGAACGACCGGGCAAACGGATTGCAATGCGCATGCCGGCCGGCCGACCCCGGGTGCCGCAGCCCCCGCGCCGCGGCCGAGCCCGTCGGCCCGTCGACCCGACCCGCCGGCCCGCCGCACCCCGGCCGCGACCGACCCGGAAACCTTTCTGTCCCGAATCCCGGCGCCCGGCGCACGGCCCGCGAATACTGGGTGTACACACGCCCATCACGGAACGCGATACGGCTCGATCGTGGGCGCACACCGATCGAAGGGGAACGCGGTGACGGAGGAAGCCGGACGCGACGAGTCCACGGCGGGCGACGCGATCCGCTGCATGGGGTGCCAGGGCACCGGCCTGGACACCTCCGGCCGGGTGTATCGCAGCCGGCATCGCGAGGTGTCGACGATCTGGGCCGGTACCCGCTGTCCGCACTGCCGAGGCACCGGTTGGCTGCACAACGGCCCCGCCGACCCCCCGGAGGGCTCCCTCGGCGGCCCCTGGCGCACCGGCAGGTGACGCCAGGCGGACGCGGCTGTGGCGAGCGAGCGCGGCAGCGGTTCGAGGGCGTGATCCGGCGGTTCGGGACGGGCGGGCAGGAGTTGTGTCAACGGTCGACCAGCCGTGGCCGCGGGGCCTCACCCGTGGATCCCGCGTCGGTGTCGTCGGTGCCGACCGGGCCGCGGGGAAGCATCCGGTCCAGCCACTTCGGCAGCCACCAGTTGGTCCGACCGAGGAGTGTCATGGTCGCCGGTACCAGCACCATGCGTACGACCGTGGCGTCGATGAAGATCGCGGTGGCCAGGCCGAGCCCGAACATCTTGATCGAGGGGTCCTCGGAGACGGCGAAGGACAGGAAGACCGCCACCATGATGAGAGCGGCCGAGGTGATGATCCGGGCGGTGCCCGAGATGCCCTCGACGATCGCCGTGCCGTTGTCGCCGGTGCGCAGGTACTCCTCGCGTACGCGGGAGAGGAGGAACACCTCGTAGTCCATCGACAGGCCGAACAGGATGGCGAAGAGGAACATCGGGATGAACGACACGATCGGAACCGTCGCTTCCAGCCCGATGAGTGCGCCTCCCCAGCCCCACTGGAAGACCGCGACCATGATGCCGTAGGCCGCGCCGATGCTCAGCAGATTCAGCAGTACCGCCTTGAGCGGTACGAGTATCGAGCGGAAGACCAGCATCAGCAGCAGGAACGACATCGCCAGCACGGCGGCGACGAACGCCGGCAGGCGTTGGCTGGTGCGTTGGCCCACATCGGACAGGCTCGCGGCGGCGCCGCCGACGTGGGCCCTGGCCGGGCCGTGCCCGATCGCCGTGGGCAACACGTCGGTGCGCAGCCGGGCGATGGTGTCGGCCGTGGCCTTGTCCTGAGGGCTGGTGGTCGGGAACACCACGAGGGTCGCGATCCCGGTGGCCCGATCGATGTGCGTCGGCGCGACGGACGCGATGCCCGGATCCGCCGCGACCGTGGCGACGAGTCGGTCCAGCACTCCCGGATCGCCGGTGGGGTCCGCGGCGATGACGAGGGGACCGTTGGTGCCCGGGCCGAACCCCTCGGCGACGAGGTCGTAGGCCCGGCGCTCGGTTCGGCTGTGGGGCAGTGAGCCGTCGTCGGGCAGGCCGACGCGCAGCCCGAGCACGGGCAGCGCTGCGGTCAGCAGCAGCCCCGCCGCGCCGACCGCGTACGGCACCGGGTGTCGGCTGACGTGCCCGATCCAGCGACGCCACCCGGCGGCGTGGGCGGCGCCCGCCGCCGGGTCCCGCCGCCGTGCGAGTCGGCCCGGCTTCCCGGTCCGCAGAGCCCGGCCGATCCGGCCGGCCCTGCCCAGACGTGGGCCGGCGGCGCCGAGGAAGGCCGGCAGCAGCGTCACCGACGCGAACACCATGGTCAGCACGACGATCGAGACGGCGAACCCGCCCACCGTCATGAACGGTACGTTCGCGACCGCCATGCCGAGGATCGATACGACGACGGTGCCGCCGGCGAAGACCACGGGCCTCCCCGCCGTGGCCACCGCTCGCCCCGCCGCCTCGCGGGGATCGAGCCCGCGCGCGAGGTACTCCCGGTGCCTGGCGAGCACGAACAGCGCGTAGTCGATGCCCACTCCGAGCCCGACCATGCTGCCCAGGACAGGGGCGAAGGTCGGGACGTCCGTCACCCCCGCCAGTACCGTCATCGTGGAAACCCCGACGGTCAGCCCGAAGACCGCCATGCCGATCGGCAGCGCGGCGGCGACGAGCGAACCGAACGCCAGGAACAGGATCGCGGCCGCGGCGAGGATGCCGATCAGCTCGCTCACGCCGCCGTCGGGGTCGGAGAAGGCGTAGAAGAGATTCCCGCCCATCTCGATGCGCAGGGGCAGTTCGGCACGCAGCCGGCCGCCGAGATCGACGAGGGCGTCGAGGTCTTCGGCCGACAGCCGGCTCTGGTCGGGGTACTGCACCCGCACGACCGCGATCCGCCCGTCGGCCGAGACCAGGCCGCCGCGCACGCCGGTGTCCCCGCCTGCGTCGAGTGCCCCCGCCGGGTCGCTCGTGCCGAGCACGTGCGGCAGCCGCCGCACCTCGGTCTGCAGCCGCGTGAGAGCGGTGCGCGCGCTGCCGTGGTCGAAGAACGTCGCACCGCCGTCGAGGGGGGTGACGACCACTTGGGCGGTCATCCCCTCCTGGCCGGTGCCGGCCCGCTCGATCAGTTGCGCGGCCCGTTGGGAGTCCAGTCCCGGAGCGGTCATCGAGTCCGCGGTCCGCCCACCGAAGGCGATCGCGGCAAGGACGGCAAGCGTGGCGGCGATCAGCCATGCCGCGATCACCCGCCAGGGATGGCAAGCGGCGCTTGTGCCCAGGCGCAACAGGGCTTTCGAGAGCATCGGTTCCTCCAACCACCTCGGCGGCCGTCCTTGTACGGCCGCCGATGCCGAGGTTCCTCGCCACGGCGCTCTGCGGCATCGGCTCGCGGGCCGCGGATCGGTCGGCCCCACGGCGGAGTGACGCCCCGTCCTTTCGGCCGATGCGCGGCACGCCGCGGTCCCTAGGCTGAGAACCGTGCTGCGAGACGACCTGCGAACCCTGTGGACCGAACCCCCGCCGCCCGACGCGCCCGCCCGGGTGTGGCGGGACTGGGCGCTGCTCGCCGCGAGCCTGGGCGCCGTGGTGCTGGAGGCCACCCTGCGCGACAACGTCCTGTGGCGGCCGGTGGCGGTGGTGTGCGCCGTATGGCTGTGCCTGCTGCCCCTGTGGCGCCGGACCCGCCCACTGGCGATGGTCACGCTGGCATTCGGCTCGGTGATCCTGCTCCAGCTGGCCTCGCTGGTCGCCGGACCGCGCGAGCCCGTCGGCCTGGACACCGGCGCGGTCGTGCTCATGCTGGTGTATGCGCTGTCCCGGTGGGGATCGGGACGGGAGATCGTGCTGGGCGGCGCGGTGATCCTCACGGCCTTCGCGCTGTGTGCCGTCATGGGCGAAATCCCGGCCGCCGAACAGGTCGGGGGCTTTGTCTTCCTGTTCCTGCCCGGCTTGATCGGGGCTGCCGTGCGGTTCCGGGTGACCGCTCGCGAGCGCCAGTTGGAGCAGGTACGTTCCCGCGAGCGTGAGCAGCTCGCCCGGGAACTGCACGACACGGTGGCCCACCACGTTTCGGCCATGGTGATCCGCGCCCAGGCGGGCCAGGTGCTCGCGGGCACCGACGCGTCCGCCGCCGTCGAGGCGCTGGAGGGGGTCGAGGAGGAAGGGGCGCGCACGCTGGAGGAAATGCGAGCCATGGTCGCCACGCTGCGCAACCGCGGGACCGGCGCCGAGCTGGCGCCGCTTGCCGGTGTCGCGGATCTGGAGCGCCTGGTGCGCACCCCGGGTGGTCGCCTCAGCGTCGACCTGGGGCTCGACGGTGAACTGGACACGCTGCCCCCGGCCGTGGACGCGGCCGTCTACCGCATCGTGCAGGAGTCGATGACCAACGCCATGCGCCATGCGGTCGACGCGACCGAGGTCGTCGTCCGGGTCACCGCGGAACGGCACACGGTACGGGTGAGTGTGCGCGACAACGGCCACCGCACCGGCCGAGGCCGTGCCGGATACGGACTTGCCGGACTGCGCGAGCGCGCTGCCCTGCTCGGCGGCAACCTGCAAGCCGGCCCCGGCGCCGACCAGGGCTGGCATGTCGAAGCCGAGCTGCCGAGAGGGAGGACCGAGAGCGGTGCCCATCCGCGTCCTCGTCGCTGACGACCAGACCATCATTCGCACCGGGCTGCGGATCATGCTGAACGCCCAGCCCGACATCGAGGTGGTCGGCGAGGCCGCCGACGGACGGGAAGCGGTACGTCTGGCCCGCGAACTGCGCCCCGACGTCTGCCTGTTCGACATTCGCATGCCCGTGATCGACGGGCTCGAGGCCACCCGGTCGGTCGCCGGCCCGGGCGTCGCCGACCCGCCGGCCGTGGTCGTCATCACCACTTTCGACCTCGACGAGTACGTCTACGGCGCGCTGCGTGCCGGCGCCCGCGGATTCCTGCTCAAGGACACGGGACCGGACCTTCTGGCCCAGGCCGTACGGTCGGCGTCCGGCGGTGAGGCGCTCATCGCGCCCAGCGTCACCGTTCGTCTGCTCCAGGCATTCGCGGACCTGCCCGCCGGCCGGCCCGTGACCCAGCCGGTCTCCCCCGTCACCGCCCGCGAGGAGCAGGTGCTCCTCGCCGTCGCTCGCGGGCTGACCAACACCGAGATCGCCGATGCACTGCACATCAGCCTCAGCACGGTGAAGACGCATCTGGCGAGCCTGATGGCCAAACTCGGCGCCCGCAACCGGGTCGAGATCGCGATGTGGGCCTACGAAACGCGCCGTATCCTCCCCGGGGCCTGAGCCGGGTGCCGGGCCATGTCCCAAGGCCCGCCGGACACGGCCTAGTCGGGCACGACGGATCGCAGGTATCGACGGAAGCCGAGAGCCGTGGTCCCGAAGCCACAGGCTCGGTAGAACTCCTGCGCCTCGCCGGTGTCGGCGGCCAGGAGTTGCAGCTTGTAGCACCCCGCATCGCCGGCGAGCGTGCCGGCGGCGGCCAACAGCCGGCTGCCGGTCCCCTGTCTGCGGCGGGCCGCCGCCACCACGATGTTCTCCACGAACATGATCGAGTGCCCGCCCCGGGTGAGGTTGGGCAACACCACGCAGTCGGCGGTGCCGACGATGTCCCCGTCCAGATCCGCGACCAGCACCGTACGACCGCGCTGCGTGGCGATGTCCGCCCAGATCAAGTGGGCGTCCTCGATCGGCAGCGGCACGTCGTCGGGATGGAATTCCGCGTACAGCGCGAGCAGCCCGGGCAGATCCCGAGCCGTCGCGGGGCGGATGGTCATGGTCATAACGAAAGCCTACAAATCCCGAACCGCCCACCCCGAGTGCGCGCCGACCCGATCGTCGCCGAATCGGTCATCGGGCATCCGTCGTCGGCCATCGGGAACCCGACCGCCCGCCCGGCCCTCGCCGCACTCCCTCCACAGGCGCCCCGAGCAGCGCCGATCCTCTTCCTGGTAACCGCTCCAGCCCGACTGGTCACTCACCCACACGGGTGAATCTCGCCGACCCCGCTCGTCGGCCGACACGGGTTGCATTCCCGCTGATGACAGCGCCGCGACGGGCCCTCGGCCGGCACCGCCCCGACCGCCTCCGGTTGTCGCTTCGGCCGAATCGCCGTCTGCTGGTGATCGGAGCTCCCACACGACGACCGCCATGTCGCGACACCCTTGCCGCGACGCCGGGAACAGGAGCGTTGGCTCGTGAAGACGAATGTCACCCCGCAGGAACTCATCGGCCGCAAGGTCGTCGATTCCGAAGGCAACAAGATCGGGACCATCGGTCAGGTGTACCTGGACGACCGCACCGGCGAGCCGGAATGGGTCACCGTCAAGACCGGCATGTTCGGCGGACGCGAGAGCTTCGTGCCGCTGGGCCCGGCCGACATGCAGGGCGACGACCTGCGTGTGCCGTTCGACAAGGAACTCGTCAAGGAGGCGCCGAGCCTGGGCACCGACGAGCACCTCTCGCCGGAGGAAGAGGCCCGCCTCTACCGTCACTACAGCGTCACGCCGTCCAGCGGCATGACCCGCACCGAGACCTCCCAGGGCACCGGCACCGGCACCGGCACCGGCACCGCCGGTACGGCCGCCGGAACCGCCGGAGCGGCCGGCGCCGCCGGTGCGGCCGGCACCCACCGGCGGGCGGACATGTCCAAGTCCCAGCTCGCGGGTTCGGACGACGGTTACGAGGAGCTGACCGGCAAGCACGATCCGTCGGTGCGCACCAACGACCCGCCGACCGGCCGCACTCGGACGCCGTCCACCACGGCCACCGGGCTCACCGGCACCACGACCGGCCGGCACGCCCGGTCGGGCATGGATCCGGATGCCAAGGCAGGCATGGCGTCCTCCACCACGGCCCGCACGACCGGTGCCGGCACGGGCACGGCCCGGGCCGGGTCGATGTCCGGCAAGGCCGGTTCCGACGACGTGATGACCCGCTCCGAGGAGCGGCTGGACGTGCACGTCGAGATGGTCGAGGCCGGGCGGGTGGCACTGCGCAAGGTGATCGAGACCCAGCAGGTGGAAAAGGTCGTGCCGGTGATGCACGAGGAGTGGGAGATCGTCCGCGAGCCGATCGACAGCTCCAACCGCGGCGCCGCGCTCGAAGGTCCGGACATGCGCGAGAGCGCGCAGGAGATCGTGCTGCACGCCGAGCGGGTCGTCGTCCGCAAGGAGGTCGTCCCGATGGAGCGCATCCGGCTGGTCGCCAAGCAGGTGCAGGGCGAGCAGCGGGTGACCGAGGAGGTTCGGCGCGAACGCATCGAGTTGCACGACGGGGACAAGGTGCAGGTCCTCGACGGCAAGGGCGAGCGACTGGACAAGAACGAGCGCATGGACAAGAACAAGAACATGTAGGCCCGTTCCGCTCCGCCTCCCGCGAAGCCCCCGATCGCCCCGCCCCCGGCACGTCCGCGACGGCGGCCGGGGGCTTCGGCCGTATTCGGGGACGACCGGCACGACCGGGGGAAATCAGCGGGAAATCACCTCTTCCGCCCGGCGTTACTCGCCAGTAGGGTCCGAGACATGGACCTCACGGTGTTCGCCATTCCGGCCTTCACCCTCCTCCTGGTCGTCGAGTGGGTGTCGTACCGCTTCGCCCCCGACGACGACGAGCGCGGGTACGCGGTGAAGGACACCGCGACGAGCCTGACCATGGGCCTCGGCAGCATCGCGGCCGGGCTCGGCTGGGGGTTGTTGACCGTACTGGCCTGGGACGGGCTGCACGAGCTCACCCCGCTGCGGTTGGGGCACACGTGGTGGGCGTGGGTGCTCGTGATCGTCGGCGTGGATTTCTTCTACTACTGGGAGCATCGCGCCGGACACGAGATCCGGCTGTTGTGGGCCAGCCACGTCGTGCACCACTCCAGCCGGCACTACAACCTCTCCACCGCGCTGCGACAGACCTGGACCGGGGCGCACCACATCGTGTTCATCGGGCCGATGTTGCTGCTCGGGTTCCCGTTGGCGATGGTGGTCACGTCCTTCTCGATCAACCTGCTCTACCAGTTCTGGATCCACACCGAGCGGATCGACAAGCTCTGGAAGCCGATCGAGTACGTCTTCAACACGCCGTCCCACCACCGCGTGCACCACGGTTCGAACCGGCAGTACCTGGACCGCAACTACGGCGGCATCCTGATCCTGTGGGACCGGCTGTTCCGCAGCTTCGAGCCCGAGGGCGAGCCGGTGAACTACGGGCTCACCAAGAACATCGAGACGTACAACCCGCTGCGGGTGGCCTTCCACGAGTACGCGGCCATCGCGCGCGACGTCCGGGCCGCGGGCACCTGGCGGGTGCGGTTCGGCCGGGTGCTGCGCGGACCCGGCTGGCAGCCCGCGACCGAGGCGGTCGAGGCGGCGGCCGTCGCCCGGGCCGGCGCGTGAGGGCGCGCGCGCTGCTCGCCACGTACCTGACCCTGGGCGTCGTCGACACGGTGCTCGCCGCGAGCGGTGTCGACGGGCCCCGCTGGGTGACCAAGACGTTGCTGATGCCGGTGCTGATCGCCTTCGTGTGGGTGGCCGCACGCCCCGGTGCGCGGCCCGACCTGCGGCTGGCGATCGGTGCCCTGGCGGGTGGGTTCGTCGGCGACGTCGGGTTGCTCGTGGACCACGACGCGACCTTCATGATCGGAATGGCCGGGTTCGCGGTCGGCCACGTCTGCTACCTCCTGGCCTTTCGGCGCATGGGCGGCACGCTCTCCGCACGCCGGGCCGTCGGGTACCTGCTCGCCTGGGGCGCGACGATGGCGCTGGTGTGGCGCGGCCTGGACGACCTCCTGCTGCCGGTGCTCGGCTACAGCCTCCTGCTCACCGCAATGGCGGCGTACGCGGCGGGGGTCGGCCGGCGCACCGGACTCGGCGGCGCGTTGTTCCTGCTCTCGGATGCGGTGATCGCACTGGGCATCGCCGACGTGGACCTGGTGCCGGGTCAGGACGCGGTGGTGATGCCCACCTACGTGGCGGCCCAGTTGCTCCTCGCCCTCACGTGGGCGACGTGGCCGTTCGGCCGCCCACGCGCCGACGAGGCGGTGGACCGTCGGTCCACCGCCTCGTCGGGCTGAGTCGGCCTCAGTCGGCGTACTTCGCCGCTGCCGCCGTGTACTGCGGCTCCGGGTTCATCGCCGCGGCGAGCCGCAGGAACGGTGCGGCCTCCGCACCGCGGCCGGCCCGCTCCAGGGTCCGGCCCAGTGCGTGCGTGGCCCACGCGTCACACGGGTCCAGCTCGACCACCCGCCGCAGCGTCGCCTCGGCCCGGCGCAGTTGGAGCGAGAGGAAGTACGCGCGGCCGGCCAGCTGCTGCACGGCCACGTTGTCGCGCTCGTCCTCCAGCACCGGCTCCAGGATGCGCAGCGCGCCCAGCGGGTCGCGTCGCTCGACCAGTTCCTCGGCAACTCGGTAGTTCTCCAGGGTCAGCGTCACGGTGGCTCCCTTCGCAATGCTCGTGACGGCGTCGGACACCAGACAGAACCGAGTACCCCGGCCGGGTATTCCGCAGGTGGCTCGGTGCCCGGATCAGGCCCCCGGGACGAGCACGGCGCGGCCGTTGATCCGGCCGTGGTGCAGCCGGTCGTACACGTCGGGAGCCTGGTCGAGCGGGAACTTCTCCACATGCGCGCTCACCGCGCCGCGCCGGGCCAGCTCGATCAGTTCGATCAGTTCGGCGCGGGTTCCCCAGTAGGGCGTGCTGACCGAGCACTCGAACGGGATCAGGCCGAAGCCGACCGGGAGGGTGCCGCCGCCGATGCCGACGATGGTCAGGTCGCTCTCCGTGGCGGCGCACTTCGCGGCCAGGTCAACGGTGGGCTGGACACCCGCGAAGTCCAGCACGAGCTGCGCGCCGACGCCGTCGGTGGCCTCGCGGACGATGTCGGCGGCCTTGTCATCGGACCTGATCGCCAGATGCGCACCCGAGGCGCGGGCCAGTTCCAGCTTGTCCTCGCTCACGTCCAGGGCGATCACCCGGGTGGCGGACAACGCGCGCAGCAGCTGCACACCGATGTGGCCGAGGCCGCCGACGCCCAGGACCACGGTCGTGCTGCCCGCGTGGAGCTTGTCCAGCGAGCGCTTGATCGCGTGGTACGGGGTCAGCCCGGCGTCGGTGAGCGGAACGGTCTGCACCGGGTCCAGGTCGCCGATCGGGACCAGGTGCCGGGCGTCGTCGATCAGCACGTAGTCGGCGAGCGCGCCGGGAGCGCCCAGCCCGGGCGGGCGGATGCCCAGCTCGGCGGCGCGCGTGCAGTAGTTCTCCTTGCCCTGCGCGCAGGCGTGGCAGGCGCCGCAGCCCCACGGTCCGTAGACCACGACGGCGTCGCCGACGGCGAAGCCGCTGACCCCCTCGCCCAGGGCGGCCACGATGCCGGCGCCTTCGTGGCCGAGGGTGAGCGGGGCGTTCGGGCCGAAGGTCCCCGGCGGTTGACTCATCACGAAGATGTCGGAGTGGCAGACACCGCCGGCGGTGACCTCGAGCAGCACCTGCCCGGGGCCCGGTTCGGGCGCGGGGATCTCCCGCACCTCGACCGGCTTGCCGAACTCGACGTATTGCACGGCCTTCATGGGTTTCTCCCTTTCCGGCGTACCGGTCCCCACGTGGGTACCCGGGTGGTGCTCGGGTGGCACGGTGGGCCGGCGACGTCAATGGTCAGGCTATTACTCGCCAACCGATTGGATTACCGGGGCGGGGTATCCGCACGCCCGGCTCTACGGCGCGGTGTAGCCGCCGTCCACCAGGTGGTAGCTGCCCGTGACGAAGGAGGCCCGATCGGAGAGCAGGAAGGCGACCGGTTCGGTCACCTCGTCGACCGTGCCCAGCCGGCCCATGGGATGCAGCCTGGCCAGTGCGGCGTGCGCCTCGGCGTCGGATTCCTTCAGCAGCGGGGTCTCGATGAAGCCCGGGCCGATCGCGTTGATCCGGATCCCGCGCTGCGCGTACTCGATCGCGGCGGTCCTGGTCAGGCCCAGCACGCCGTGCTTGGCCGCCACGTAGCCGACCGCGTTCGGGAAACCGACCGAGGACAGGATCGACGCCATGTTGACGATCGCGCCGCCCCCGGATTCCAACATCGCCGGGATCTGGTGGCGCATCCCGTAGAAGACGCCGCTCAGGTTGATGTCGATCACCTTGCGCCACCCGTCCGTCGGGTACTCGCCGGTGTGCGCGTGCGGGCCGGTGATGCCCGCGTTGTTCACCGCGAGGTGCAGTCCGCCGAACGCCTCCACCGCCGCCCGCACGAGCGCGGCGCAGGATTCCGGCTCGGCCACGTCCACCCGCATCCCCCGGGCGGTTCCGCCGGCCTCGGTGATCTCGGCGGCGACCCGGGCCGCACCGGCGTCGTCCAGGTCGGCGACCACGACGCTTGCGCCGTCGGCGGCGAGCCGGCGGGCGATCGCGGCACCGATGCCCGAGGCGGCACCCGTGACGATGGCGGTCTTGGTTGCGAAGTCGGCGCTCATGCCTTCGATCCTGCGAGCGGGCGACCGCCGGCGCCCGTCGGACGGGACCTAATGGGGGACGGCGGCGACCGGCCTCACAGACCGCTCAGGGCCACGTCGATGCCGCGCCGGACGATGTCCGCCTTGATCTCGTCCGGGAGATGGGCCAGCTCCGTGTCCAGCAGCAGCACGCTCAGACCGTGCACGGCGGACCACATCACCACGTCCGAGTACTTGCGCCGCTCGGCGGGGAGTCGTCCGAGCGCGACCAGTTCGTCCAGCGCCTGGGACATCAGCGAGTAGGACTCCTCCGACTCGTCCGGTGTACCGGGCAGATGCCCCTCGTCGTCGCCCGCGGCCCGAGCCGCCTGCCGGCGACCGATCATCGGCTCGCCCTCGGTGACCCCGTGGAAGATGGTCCGGAACAGGCCCGGCTCGGCGAACGCGAAGCGCACGTAGCCCAGCCCCGCCGCACGCAGCCGACGCAGTGCCTCGTCCCCCGGATCCGGACACGGCTCGCCCGCGGCCAACTCGGCCCGCATCGTCGCCGCGAGCATCGCCAGGCCGCGATCCTTGACCGCCACGACCAACTCGTGATGGTTGGCGAAGTGCCGGTAGGCGGCAGTGGAGGACACGCCCGTCGCGCGCGCGGCCTCGCGCAGCACGATCGCCTGCGGACCACCCGCCCGGGCCCGTTCCACCGCGGCCTCGGTCAGCGCGTTCCGCAGGTCGCCGTGGTGATATCCGCGACGACCCGAGGTGCCTGCCGCGTGTTCGCTTGCCATGGTTCTCCGTTCGATCCAGCCCCATGTTGACACTGCGCACATTCGATGCCAAGTTATCAATGCAAACATTGTTATCGGCGTCAACATGGCTTCTCCGGCTCTGGCACGCCGTCCCCACGGACCGCATGGAAGGTCGATGATCATGCTCGAACGACTGGGGGATCTCGTATTCCGCCGGGCACGCGCGGTGCTCGTGGTCGGCGCGTTGTTGTTGCTCGTCTCGGCCGGGGTGGGCTTCGGAGCCTTCGGCAAGCTCCAGGCCGGCGGATTCGACGCGCCGAACTCGGCCTCCACCCGGGCCCAGGACGAGATCAAGCACACCTTCGGCGGCAGGCCCAACCTGGTGGTCGAGGTCCGGGCCAAGGACGGCTCGAACGTCGACGCACCGGCCGTCGCGGAGGCCGGCCGCCGCCTCACCGCGTCCCTCGCCGCCGTACCGGGCTTCGACCAGGTGGCCTCCTACTGGACCACCAACGCGCCCGGGCTCAAGGCCGACGGGGGCCGCGGCGCGCTGCTCGTCGCCCACTCGGTCGAGGACGACGTCAGCGAACTGCCCAAGGCCGCACAGCTGCCCCCGGACAGTCCGCTCAAGGTCCGGGTCGGCGGCGACGCCTCGATCGGGCCGGCCGTCAACGGCCAGGTCGGCAAGAGCCTGGCGATCGCCGAGTCGATCGCGATACCGCTGACCCTGCTGCTGCTCGTGCTCGCCTTCGGCAGCCTGATCGCGGCCCTGGTCCCGCTCGTGATCGGCTTCATCGCGATCATGGGCACCTTCGCCGAGTTGTTCGTCCTCGGCAGCCTGACCGACGTGTCGATCTTCTCGATCAACCTCACCACGGCGCTCGGCCTGGGCCTGGCGATCGACTACGCGCTGTTGATCGTGGCACGACACCGCGAACTGCTGCACGCGGGGCACGACCTGCACGACGCGGTGGTGGGCACGCTGCGCACCGCCGGGCGGACCATCGTGTTCTCCGCCGCGACGGTGGCCGCCGCGCTCGCCGTGCTCCTGGTCTTCCCGCAGTACTTCCTGCGCTCGTTCGCGTACGCGGGCATCGGCGTGGTGATCGTCTCCGCGCTCGCCGCGCTGATCGTCGCCCCGGCCCTGCTGACCGTGCTCGGACCGCGCGTGGAGTCGATGCGGATCAAGGGCGTCCGAGGCGTCCAGGGCGCGGAGGCGCCGATGTGGTCGCGGCTCGCCGGCTTCGTCACCCGCCGGCCCGCGCTCACCGCGCTGCCGGTGCTGGCGGTGTTGCTGCTGGCCGCGTCACCGCTGCTGGGGGTCACGTTCGGCACGCCCGACGAACGGGTCCTGCCGACCGACACCCAGGCGCGCCAGGTCGGCGACACGCTGCGCGCGGACTACAGCCTCGACGACACCCGCACGCTGGACGTGGTGCTGCTCGGCTCCGGCGCCCAGGCCCCGGTGGACGCCTACGCCGCCCGGCTCGCCACGCTGCCCGGGGTGACCCGGGTGGACAGTGCGGGCCCGGACCGGATCCGGCCGAACGCGCGTCTGCTGTCCGTGGTCACCACGCTGCCCGCCAAATCGGATGCCGCCCAGGACCTCGTCCACGACGTCCGGGCGATCCCGGCACCGGACCGCACCGAGGCCCTGGTCGGCGGCACGGACGCCCGCCTGGTCGACACCAAGACCTCGATCGGCGACCGGCTGCCGCTCGCCTTCGGGTTGATCGTGCTCAGCACGTTCGTGCTGCTGTTCCTGTTCACCGGGAGCATCCTGCAACCGCTGCGTGCGTTGCTCCTGAACGGGATCAGCATCACGGCCGCGGTCGGCATCACCGTCTGGGTCTTCCAGGACGGACACCTCTCCGGCCTGCTCGGCTTCACCCCGCTGCCCATGGACACCTCGATGACGGTGCTGCTGTTCTGCATCGCGTTCGCGCTGTCGATGGACTACGAGGTGTTCGTGACCAGCCGGATCAAGGAGCTGCACGACGCCGGCGCGTCCGACGAGGACGCGGTCCGGCAGGGTCTGGGCCGCACCGGACGGATCGTCACCACCGCCGCGGCGCTGCTCGCGGTGACCTTCGTGGCCTTCCTGACCAGCAGCGTGAGCTTCCTCCAGCTGTTCGGCTTCGGTGCGGCGCTGGCGATCCTCCTGGACGCGACCCTGGTCCGGGGCATCCTGGTGCCGGCCGCGATGCGCGTGCTGGGTCGGCACGCGTGGTACGCCCCGCGGTTCCTGCGCCGGGTGCACGACCGGGTGGGCCTGCACGAGTCGACCGAGCCGGCGGTGCCGTCGGCCCGGTCGGCTGCCGCGAGCGAGACCGGCGAGCGCGTATCCGACGGCATGCGCTGACCCGGCGCGGCCGATCGGCCCTGCCCGGTTCGCCGACGGCTCGGTCGGCAAAAAAGGGGCCGCCTCCGGGAAGTGATTCCCGGAGGCGGCCCCTCCGTCGTTGCCGTGCGCGGTTTCCCGCGGGCCCGACTACTCCTTGGTCAGGTTCGGGCCCGAGCCGGTCGCCTCGATGGGCGGTGCGTCCGGCAGCGGGGCCTTCTCCATGCCCTCGAAGGTGAACTTCTCGTCCTTGCCCTCACCCTCGGTGTCGACCACGATGATCGACCCGGAGCGCAGCTCGCCGTAGAGGATCTTCTCGGAGAGGTTGTCCTCGATCTGGCGCTGGATCGTCCGCCGGAGCGGACGGGCACCCAGCAGCGGGTCGTAGCCCCGCTTGGCGAGCAGTGCCTTGGCGGCGGGACGGAGCTCGATGCCCATGTCCCGGTCGCGCAGCCGCTCGTCCACCTTGGCGATCATCAGGTCGACGATCTGGATGATGTCTTCCTCGGAAAGCTGGTGGAAGACGATCGTGTCGTCGACACGGTTGAGGAACTCGGGACGGAAGTGCTGCTTCAGCTCTTCGTTGACCTTCGCCTTCATCCGGTCGTAACCGGTCTTGACGTCGGACGATCCGGAGAAACCGAGGCCGAAGCCCTTCGAGATGTCCCGGGTACCGAGGTTGGTCGTCATGATGATGACGGTGTTCTTGAAGTCCACCACCCGACCCTGGGAATCGGTCAGTCGACCGTCCTCCAGAATCTGCAGCAGCGAGTTGAAGATGTCCGGGTGGGCCTTCTCGACCTCGTCGAACAGAACCACCGAGAAAGGCTTGCGACGGACCTTCTCGGTGAGCTGGCCACCCTCTTCGTAACCCACATATCCGGGCGGCGAACCGAACAGCCGGGAGACCGTGTGCTTCTCGGAGAACTCGCTCATGTCCAGCTGGATGAGCGCGTCCTCGTCGCCGAAGAGGAACTCGGCGAGCGTCTTGGACAGCTCGGTCTTACCGACGCCGGACGGGCCGGCGAAGATGAACGAACCACCGGGACGCTTCGGGTCCTTGAGCCCGGCGCGGGTGCGCCGGATGGCCTGCGAGAGCGCCTTGATGGCGTCCTTCTGGCCGATGACCCGCTTGTGCAGCTCGTCCTCCATGCGGAGCAGACGGGCCGACTCCTCCTCGGTCAGCTTGAAGACCGGGATGCCGGTGGCGGTCGAGAGGACCTCTGCGATCAGTTCCTCGTCGACCTCGGCCACGACGTCCATGTCGCCGGCCTTCCACTCCTTCTCCCGCTTCGCCTTGTCGGCGAGCAGCTTCTTCTCGCTGTCGCGCAGGGACGCGGCCTTCTCGAAGTCCTGCGCGTCGATCGCGGACTCCTTGTCCCGACGCACGTTGGCGATCTTCTCGTCGAACTCGCGCAGGTCCGGCGGCGCGGTCATGCGCCGGATGCGCATCCGCGAGCCGGCCTCGTCGATGAGGTCGATCGCCTTGTCCGGCAGGAACCGGTCGGAGATGTACCGGTCCGCGAGCGTCGCCGCGGCCACCAGGGCCTGGTCGGTGATCGACACGCGGTGGTGCGCCTCGTAGCGGTCGCGCAGACCCTTGAGAATCTCGATCGTGTGCGGCAGAGACGGTTCCGCGACCTGGATCGGCTGGAACCGGCGCTCCAGCGCCGCGTCCTTCTCCAGGTGCTTGCGGTACTCGTCGAGCGTGGTCGCACCGATCGTCTGCAGCTCGCCGCGCGCCAGCATCGGCTTGAGGATGCTCGCCGCGTCGATCGCGCCCTCGGCGGCGCCCGCACCGACGAGCGTGTGCAGCTCGTCGATGAACAGGATGATGTCGCCTCGGGTGCGGATCTCCTTGAGCACCTTCTTCAGCCGCTCCTCGAAGTCACCGCGGTAGCGGGAGCCCGCCACCAGCGCGCCGAGGTCCAGCGTGTAGAGCTGCTTGTCCTTGAGCGTCTCGGGCACCTCGCCCTTGACGATCGCCTGGGCCAGGCCCTCGACGACGGCGGTCTTGCCGACGCCGGGCTCGCCGATCAGGACGGGGTTGTTCTTGGTGCGGCGGGACAGCACCTGCATGACCCGCTCGATTTCCTTCTCGCGCCCGATGACCGGGTCGAGCTTGCCTTCGCGCGCCGCCTGGGTCAGGTTGCGCCCGAACTGGTCGAGCACGAGGGACGTCGAAGGCGTCCCCTCCTGGCCGCTTCCGCCCGGCGCGGTGGATTCCTTGCCGGTGGAGTAGCCGGAGAGCAGCTGGATGACCTGCTGGCGGACCCGGTTCAGGTCGGCGCCGAGCTTCACGAGGACCTGGGCGGCGACGCCCTCGCCCTCGCGGATCAGGCCCAGCAGAATGTGCTCCGTGCCGATGTAGTTGTGGCCGAGCTGGAGCGCCTCGCGAAGCGACAGCTCGAGGACCTTCTTCGCACGGGGCGTGAAGGGGATGTGACCGGACGGGGCCTGCTGACCCTGACCGATGATCTCCTCAACCTGCTGACGCACTGCCTCAAGCGAGATGCCGAGGCTCTCCAGGGCCTTCGCAGCGACGCCCTCACCCTCGTGGATGAGGCCGAGGAGGATGTGCTCAGTACCGATGTAGTTGTGGTTGAGCATCCGGGCCTCCTCCTGAGCCAGGACGACAACCCGCCGCGCGCGGTCGGTGAACCTCTCGAACATCGTTATCGCTCCTCAGAGCGGTCGTGCAGATCGGGGACGGTCCCCTCCCTGTCCTTCCGCATGCTAGTCCTGCACGCAGGACCGCTCGATTCGTCCGTGAAGACGTGCGACCCACGTGTTGCGGACCGCGTTGGACAACTAGTCAAACCCGATGGTGCGTGTCGGTGTTCCCGCCGGCCACGTCCTGAGGCCGATTCCGAGTACGCCAGAAGCGAACGCGGCTTTTTCCGGCACACACCCGCCCCGGCACCGGTACCGATTCCGCCTCCCCGACTCCCCACCATGTCCGGGTCATACCCAGGACGACACCCGCTGTATACCGGCAGGTCACGACCACCGTGCAGGCAATCGTGCGGGCGCTCGGCGAGATTCGGCGCGGCCGTGCCGCGCGTCGTGTCACTCATCGCGGTTGCCATGTCACCTTTCGTAACCTCGCTGTCGTCCCGGAGTTGAACACGTTATGGCAGCCACCCTTGTTTTCGCGTCCCGTTCGGCGCCCGTCGTGCCCGGTCCGTTGGACGAGGCCCTCTGGTACGCGCGGGCCCTCGGCTGGCCGGCGGGCCCGGGATCGCCCGACGCGGCGGGCGGGCTCGCGGTGGCGACCACCGATCCGCAGGCGCTCGCCCGGTACTGGGCGGCCGACCCGGCGGCCTCGGTACGACTGGCCGCCGGGGTGCGGTTCGACGTGCTGGATGTTCCCGGGGCGGCCGGCGTCCGGGCCCTGGACCGGGCCGAGCGGCTCGGGGTCCCGGTCGGGCCGGTGGCCGCGACCGGCACGGGGCGGATCCAGTTCTTCGTGGCCCCAGGGGTCGCGGGCGACCTGCCCGCCCTGTTGGACTGGCTGGACTGGGCCGATCTGGACTTGGACCTGCGCGCGTACGGCGAGGGCGACACGGTGGCCGCGCCGTCGCCGTGGCCGGCCACCTGGCGGGCGCCGTGGCCGCGCTCGTGGGAGCACGCGCGCTGGTTGCGCCCGCCGGTGGAGCCGGGCCGCGTGCGCCCCGTCGGCGACCTCGGGGCCCTCGGCGCGGTGCTGCACGTGGACGTGCGCTTCCCGGACGTCACCCGGCTGCTGAGCACGTTGGCGCACGCGTGCCAGCACGTGCGGCTGTTCCCGCGGCCGCGCGCCACCGAGCCGAGGCCGCTGACCCACCACCGTCCGGTACCGGCCTGAGGCACGGCCGGCCACCGGCCCCGGCGCCGATCCGGTCCCGGGAAAACGACATGAGCGGTGCCCTCCCCCGGTTCGTTCGGGGGAGGGCACCGCTCGATGATGGCGTCGACGATCAGGCGTGGGCCTTCTCGTAGGCGTCGCGGATGTTGCCCGGCACGCGACCGCGCTCGCTCACGTCATAGCCGTTCTCCTTGGCCCAGGCGCGAATCTTGGCGGTGTCGCCGGAGGCGGCACCACCCTTGGCCACCTGGCGGACGCCGCGGCGAGCCGCGACCCGGCCACCGGTCTTACGGCCGGCCTCGACGTAGGTCGTCAGGGCCGCGCGGAGCTGCTCTGCGTGCGTGGCGCTCAGGTCGATCTCGTAGGAGACACCGTCGAGCGCGAACGTCACCGTCTCATCGGCCTTGCCGCCGTCGAGGTCGTCAACGAGAAGAATCTGGACCTTCTGTGCCACCAGGATTCCCTTTCATCGGGAGGGTTCAACCAACTCAAGAAAAGGAAACCGCTTTCTGCGGGAAAATACAAACCCACCCGCGCGGAACCCGTCGAGTCGGCAATACGTTACCGGGTTTGTGGTTGCGACTTCACCGCACACCACACCGTCATGGGCAAGAAGCGTCAAGGGGTTCGCCGGCGTGGGGCACGCGATCTCCACCACACTCACGCGGTCTACGCGGATCGAGATCACTGCCAGAGATGGAGCAGCATCCGCGTGTTGCCAAGGGTGTTGGGTTTGACGCGTTCCAGATCCAAAAACTCGGCGACGCCCTCGTCGTACGAACGCATCAGTTCACTGTAGACATCGCGGTCGATCGGGGTCTCCTCGATCTCGACGAAGCCGTGCTTCGCGAAGAAGTCGACCTCGAAGGTCAAGCAGAATATCCGTCGAACACCGAGCCAACGCGCGGTCTCCAGGAGTTTGCTGAGCAAGAGGTGGCCCACTCCGTGGCCGCGGCACACCGGATCCACCGCGAGAGTGCGCACCTCGGCGAGGTCTTCCCACATCACGTGCAGCGCACCGCACGCGACCACCTCACTGTCCGCGTCCCGCTCGGCGACCCAAAACTCCTGCACGTCTTCGAAGAGGGTGACCGTGGGTTTGTCCAGAAGGATACGCAGCCCCACGTACCCATCCACAAGGCGTCGAATGGCCCGCACATCGGACGTTCTGGCACGTCGGATCGTCACTTCCATGGGCTGACGCTATCGCGATCACGATAGCCGTCGCCGCTCCGCCCTGTTTACCACCGATCTGCCCCGGTGGAAGCGGAAACACCCGGACCGACGACGGAGGTCCGGGCGGGGTTTCGCACCGCCCGGACCTCGCGTTCTTCATACATCCGGCACCGATACCCGCAGCCCGCCGCCACCGTCGTGGAGTGATCGGGTCGGATATGGACCGATTCCCCCGGTGATTACCGGGTCTTGGAATCGGCCACCCGCGTGCTCGCGCAAGCCGCCTCGGCGTCGTCGCCACACGCGTTGCGGATGACCGGCTTGGCACCCGGCGCACTGACGAAACTCGATCGCGCGGTCATCTCGGATCCGGCCGCGCCTTGCGGCACCTGGAACACGAGAATCAGGGTGACCTCGGAGCCGCCCTTGATCCCGCCGGTCTTCCACACTCCGGTCGCCGCGTCGAATTCCCCCTGCGAGACCTTGGATTTCGTCGGTTTCACACCCGCCGGCAACGCGTTGCGCACGACTGCGGACTTCGCCTCGTCGCCGCCGGAGTTTCGTACGGTCACCGTGTGGGTGACCGTGTCACCCGGCTTGGCCTGCACGGGGTCGGCCGTGCGGCGCAATTCCAGCTTGGCCGTCGAGGCCGGATCCACCGCCCGGGTGGGCGGCTGGTCCGGCAGCGTCACCGAGGTCGTGTCCACCCCGAGGTCGGCCGGGTTCGGCAGGTCCGGCAGCGTCACCCCCGGCGGCAGCGACGTGGCCGGCGTGCCCATCAGGCTCCCGAGCGTGTCCTGGAGCCGCTGCCCGAGCGTCGCTCGCAGCTGATCGAGTTGGCCGCGCAGGTCGGCCATCGCGTCGTCCAGCGCGGTCATGTCGGACCGCGAGGGTGCGGGCACGCGCGAGGTCGACCACAGGGACCACCCGTGCGACGTGGTCCACCCGTTCGCGGTGGTCCACTCGTACGACCTCGTGACCGGGTCCGGCTGCTGCCGGGGTGCAGCTGCCGCCTGGCCGACCGTGGCCGGAACGGCGCCCAGCACCGCGCTGGCCGCGACGCCGGCCACCACGAGGGCGCGTCCCGTCCGGGTTTTCACTCGCATCATGTCGGTCCACTTTCCGTTCCGCCGTGCAGAAGTCGCATTTCTTACGTAGATCATTAATACGATTACGCAGAGTTGCACTCCGAGGCGGCGCGAGCTGCGCCGAACGAATTGGCAACGCCTCCGAACAGCCCACGGCCGCATCGAACGGGCCGTCGATTCGGCTCAGGGCAGCGCGACCCGCAACGCGTCGCGCAACGCCTGGATCTGTTCCGGCGTCATGCCCTCGACGAAGTGCACGAGAGCACCGGCGCGACTGTCGCCCGCCGCCCAGTCCGCGCGCATCAACTCGGCGGTATACGCGTCCCGCGAGCGCACGGCTTCGTACCGAAAGGCCCGCCCGTGCAACCTGCGGCGCAGCAGACCCTTGCGAAAGAGTTTGTCGAGCACGGTCATCACCGTCGTATAGGCGAGCTCGCGTTCCGGCAGCAGCGCCTCCTGCACCTCGCGCACCGACGACGGGCGATTGAGCCGCCAGATGCAAAGCATCACCCGGGCCTCGAGTTCGCCGAGACGCTGCATGCCGACCTCTTCCCGAAACCTCGTCGCGTGGTGAGCTGCATCACGCATGGCGCGCGATCTCCTACGCGGCATCGTAGACACGGTTTCGTCCGGAATTGTGGCATTGGGCTCGCCTGTGCCTCGGATGCGGCTCGGATGCGGCGATTCGAGACTCAGGCGTATGCGCGAGCACGGGACGGACTACTACGCAGCCACGTAGTGTCCGCTCCGTCACGACTTGGTCGATGTGCGGTGGATTGTTACCACTGATCCCGGCCCAGTCGTCGATTCCCCGAGGTGTTCGTGCCGCACTCCCCCGAAGCTCCGCACACGTCCGTGTCCACGTCCACGTCCACATCCACGTCCGCCGATCGGCTTTCGCGGCTGAAGACGCTGCGTCCGAGCCGTCCGGTCACCATGGTCGCCGGCCTCGCGCTGCTGGCCATGGCCGTCACCACCGGGGTGCAGGCGTCGGGGTCGGATTCGGGCACGAAGCGGGCGGCCGGCTCGCCGAGCGCCGATCCGGAAATCGCACAGCGGCTCGCCGGCCGCGGCGCGGACGTCGCGGCCCGCTCGCAGGAGCGCCCGGCGTTGGACGCCGCGCGGGAGGCCGAGCGACAGGCCGCGGCGGACGCCTCCGCGCGGGCGGAGGCGGAGCAGGCCCGGGAGGCCGAGCGAGCCGAGCAGGCGGAAGCCGAGCAGGCCGAGCAGGCCGAGGCCGAGCGGGTTCGGGAGGCCGAGCGGCAGGCCGAGGCCGAGCGGGTTCGGGAGGCCGAGCGGCAGGCCGAGGCCGAGCGGGTCGCGGCCGAACGGGCCGCCTCGGGATGGGTCGTGCCGACGTCCGGCTACACGCTGACCGGCCGCTTCGGCAACAGCGGCGCCCGCTGGGCGCACACGCACACCGGCCTGGACTTCGCGGCGCGTTCCGGCACGCCGATCAAGGCCGCCGCCGCCGGGAAGATCGCCTCCGCGGGCACCGCCGGCGCGTTCGGCAACCGGATCGTGATCACCCACCCCGACGGCACCCAGACCTGGTACTGCCACCAGTCGCGATTCGCGAAGACCTCCGGCTCGGTGACGGCGGGCGAGGTGATCGGCTACGTCGGTACGACCGGCAACTCCACCGGTCCGCACCTGCACTTCGAGGTGCATCCCAAGGGCGGCGCGGCCGTGGACCCGAACAAGTGGCTGACCGGCAAGGGCGTCGCGCCCTGATCGCCCTGGCCTGAGCGCGCTGCCCCCGGCGCCCGCATCGAGCGGGCGCCGTGCGCGCTTCGGCCGAGCCGTCAGCTCCCGACCGCGAGCGAGTCCAGCCAGTCCCACCAGCCGCCCACGGCGATCAGGGCGGCGAGCTTGGCGTAGCCGGCCGAGTCGCAGTGTGCCCCGTCGCCGTACGCCTCGATGCTCGCCCACCACTCGGGGTCCTCGCGCAGGGTGCGCTGGAGGGGCACGAAGGTGATGCCGCGCGCGGCGCACGTCTTCGCGTACGCGTCCTCCAGGGCCAGCGCGTCCTCGCCGCCGTCCACCTCGCCGGGGACCGGCGGCGCGCCGACGACCAGGCAGGTCCAGCGGGCGCCGGTGGCGGTGTCCAGTATCGCGTCGAGGTTGGCGACGCTGTCCTCGTGCCCGACCCGGCGCCGGCCGCGCTCGATCCTGACGTCGTTGACGCCGAACGCGAAGACCATGCCGGTGCCGTCGGCGTGCCGCATCCGCGGGACCGCCTCGCCGTACCAGCGCTCCGCGACGTCGGCCGAGGTCTCCAGCCGCACGCCGAGGTTGTACGCGGTCAACTGCCGGCCCCGGCGACGGGACTCGGCCGCGAGGCGACCGACCCATCCGCCGCCGGCGAGATCGCCGACGCCTTGGACGAACGAATCGCCGGCGACGCAGATCCGGAGATCGGGGGCTGCTTCCATGCGGCCGACCCTATGCGTACGAACGGGTGACGCGCCCGGGAATACGACAGGAGCCCCCTCGGGGGCGACGATCGGTCACCGAGGGGGCTCTCCTGCGCCGGAGCGGCGGACCCGCCCCGGGGTGGATCAGTCGGTGGTCGGCTTCACCAGCGGGAACAGGATCGTCTCGCGGATGCCGCGGCCGGTGAACGCCATGATCATCCGGTCGATGCCCAGGCCCAGGCCGCCGCTCGGCGGCATCGCGTATTCGAGCGCGCGCAGGAAGTCCTCGTCGATCCGCATGGCCTCGACGTCGCCACCCGCGGCGAGCAGCGACTGCTCGGTGAGCCGACGACGCTGCTCGACCGGGTCGACCAACTCGGAGTACGCGGTGCCCAGTTCCATGCCGAAGCCGATCAGGTCCCACTTCTCCGCAACGCCCGGCGTACTGCGGTGCTGGCGGGTCAGCGGCGACGTCTCGATCGGGAAGTCGCGAACGAAGGTCGGCTCGGCGAGGGTGTGTTCGACCAGCGCCTCGTAGATCTCCTGAACCAGCTTGCCCTGGCCCCACGCCTTGTCGTACTCGATCTCGCGCGCGTCGGCGAGCTTGCGCACGGTCTCGATCGGCGTCTCGGGGGTGACCTCCTCGCCGACCGCCTCGGATACCGAGCCGTAGACGGTGATCTCGCGCCACTCGCCGGAGATGTCCACCTCGCGGTCGCCGTAGCGGAAGGTGTGCGTCCCGAACACGGCCTGGGCCACGTGCTGGTACACCTCGCGGGTGAGCGTGGCCATCGTGTTGTAGTCGCCGTACGCCTCGTACGCCTCGAGCATGGTGAACTCGGGGTTGTGCGTCGAGTCCGCGCCCTCGTTGCGGAAGTTGCGGTTGATCTCGAAGACCTTCTCGGCGCCGCCGACCACCAGGCGCTTGAGGTACAACTCCGGCGCGATGCGCAGGTAGAGGTCCATGTCGTACGCGTTGATGTGGGTGACGAACGGACGCGCGGTGGCGCCGCCGTGCACCGGCTGCAACATCGGGGTCTCGACCTCCAGGAAGTCCCTGGTGTCGAACCACTCGCGGATCGAGCGCACGATCCGGCTGCGGGTGCGCAGCATCGCACGCGACTCGTCGTTGACGATCAGGTCGACGTAGCGTTGGCGAACCCGGGCCTCGGGGTCGGTCAGGCCCTTGTGCTTGTCCGGCAGCGGGCGCAGGCACTTGGACGTGATCGCCCAGGTGTCGACCATGATCGACAGCTCGCCGCGGCGGGAGGTGATGACCTGGCCCTCGACGCCGACGTGGTCGCCCAGGTCGACATCGCTCTTCCAGGCCGCCAGCGACTCGGCGCCGACGCCGTCGAGCGAGACCATCACCTGAATGTCGCCGTCACCGTCGCGCAGGGTCGCGAAGCACAGCTTGCCGCCGGTGCGGTACAGCACGACCCGGCCGGTGAGGCCGACCCGACGCCCGGTCTCCACATCGGCCTCGAGACCGTCGAACTCCGCGCGCAGGGCGGCCACCGTCGTGCTGCGGGGGAATCCGACCGGGTACGGGTCGGTCCCCTCGGCGCGAAGTCGATCGAGCTTGTCGCGGCGGACCCGCATCTGCTCGGGAAGGTCGTCGATCTGCGGCTGCGCTGCGCTCTGCTCGGTCACGGGACAAGGCTACCCATGGCCGACCGGCTCCCCGAACCGATATCCGCCGGACCGGACAGGGCCCGGCCGTGAAACAACCCCGGCGGCGGGCTCCCGGGTCGGGGCTGCGACGAGGATCGCGTGGGGGCGGCGCCGACTCCGACGGTCGGGGTCGGCGATGAAGCCGTCCCGGCTCTCCTACGGCGGATCCGGGCGGGAAGGAGCGCCGAACGGGGCTTCGCCCGCCCGCCGCGCCCGAACTCGGTGTCGCAGCGTCAACCGGTGCCGGTGTGCAGGATTTCCGGGGCCGGGAGTTGGCCGAGGGGGCGGCCCTGACGGCGGTGCGGAATGACCGGGGAGAGGGTTTCCCGGGTGGGGGCGGGCCCGGTGGAGGGTCGGGCGGGCTCGGGTTCGGCCGCGTCGGGTTCGGCCCCCCGGGCTTCGGCGGGGTCGGGCTCGGGGTCGGCGCACTCCGCTTCTGCGCACTCCGCTTCTGCGCACTCGGGTTCGGTGCGCTCGGGTTCCACGCACGCGGGGTCGGCGCGCTCGGGTTCGGTGCGCTCGGCTTCGGCAGGCTCGGGGGCGAGAGTTGCGCGCTCCGGAGCCCCGTCGTCCGGGGTCTCCTGGGCTGCCGACTCGGGTCCGCAGGCTTCGCGTTCGGCCGGCTCGGGTGGGCAGGATCCGGCTTCGGCGGGCTCGGGTTCGGGGGCTTGGGGTTCGACCGGCTGAGGTTCGACCCCTTGGAGTTCAACCCCTTCGAGTTCGACCTTTTGGGGTTCGCTCGCTCCCGATTCGGCTGCCTCGGGTTCGGCCGGTTCGCAGTATTCGGCCGTCTCGGGGGTGTCCGTCGCCGATCGGGCCGGTTCGAGGGCGGCCGGGTCGCCGTGGGTGGTCGGCGTGGGGGCGGCCTCCGGGAGTGGTGGTGCCGCGAAGGGGGTTGCCGGCGGCGGGGCGGCCTGGGCGGCGGGAGCCCGGCGTCGGGGTTGCGCCGCGGGGCGGGGGCGGGTGGGGATCAGGATGTCCAACGGGTCGGTGCGGGTGGCCCGGTCGGCCTCGGCGGCGGCGCGGCGGTGGGCCCGGGCGGCGAGGCGCTGTTCGAGGTCGACCTCGGCCAACCGGGTGCAGCGGTGCAACAGCGCGATGCGGCTTGCCCGTTCGCGCTCACCGCAGGGCAGGTCGACGGTGCTCCGCAGGGCGGCCAGGTCCTCGGCCGACGGGATGTGCGCGACCTCGTCCACCGCGTTCCGCAGGCAGTCCAGGAACGTGGACGCGGTTCCCGGCAGCGCGGCCCGATAGCGCCGCAACTCGGCCGTCATGAACGTGCGCAGCCGCTCCCGCTCGTCCTGCGCCTCGCCGATCGCCCGGCCGAGCAACCAGAAGTCGACCGAGTCGCGACCGCCGCGCAGCGCAACGGCCAGCGCGCGGCGCAGTACCCGCACCTCGTGCGCACTGAAGGCCATCCCCTGGTCACCATGTGGCGTCGGCATAACACGCACTGTATGTGGCGAGATGGACAATCCGGCTTATTTGATGCGTGTGTTTTTCCGATTTGGAGCCGGCCGCGAGGCCGGCTCCGCTCAGACCGCCGCGTTGCGCTCGTAGACCATGCGCAAGCCGATCAGGGTCAACCACGGCTCGTGCACGTCAATCACCGAGGCCTCGCCCAGAACCAGCGTGGCCAGCCCGCCGGTGGCCACCACGGTGACCGCGTCCGGGTCGTCCGGGGACAGTTCGGCCGCCATGCGCTTGACCACGCCGTCCACCTGCCCGGCGAAGCCGTACAGGATGCCCGCCTGCATCGCCTCGACCGTGCTCTTGCCGATCACGCTGCGCGGGCGCATCAGCTCGATCTTGCGCAACTGCGCGCCGCGGGCGCCCAGCGCGTCCACCGAGATCTCGATGCCGGGGGCGATCGCGCCGCCGACGTACTCGCCCTTGGTGCTGACCGCGTCGAAGGTGGTCGCGGTGCCGAAGTCGACCACCACGCACGGGCCGCCGTACAGCTTGACCGCCGCGAGCGCGTTGATGATCCGGTCGGTGCCGACCTCCTTGGGGTTGTCCATCAGCACCGGCACGCCGGTCTTGACCCCGGGCTCGACGACCACCGTGGGGATGTCGCCGTAGTAGCGCCGCACCATGTCGCGCATTTCGTGCAGTACGGACGGCACGGTGGAGCAGATCGCGATGCCGTCGATGCCGTCGGCACCGATCAGTGGGTGCTGGCCGAGCAATCCCGCGAGGACGACGGCGAGTTCGTCCGCGGTCCGCCGGGCCTCGGTCGAGATGCGCCAGTGCTCGACGATCTCGTCACCGTCGAACAGGCCGAGCACGGTATGCGAGTTACCGACGTCGATGGTGAGCAACATCGTGGGCGTCCTTGGTGTTCTGGCTCGGGCCGTGGGGGACGGAGCGCGGCTTCGGAAAGGGAAGAGCGGCGGGGCGGGGCGGGGACGGGCTGATCCGGTGAACGGTACCGGTCGCTCAGGCGCGCAGATCCACGCCGACGTCCAGGATCGGGGCGGAGTGGGTGAGCGCACCGACCGCGATGTAGTCCACGCCGGTCTCGGCGACCTCGCGGGCGGTCGCCAGGGTGAGGCCGCCGCTGGCCTCCAAGCGGGCCCGGCCCGCAACCAGGGTCACCGCCTCGCGCATGCGGTCCGGCGTCATGTTGTCCAGCAGGATCAGGTCGGCGCCCGCGTCCAGGACCGGCGGGATCTGGTCGAGGTGGTCCACCTCGACCTCGACCGGCACGTTCGGGAAGGCCGCCCGCACGGCCTTGAACGCCTCGGCGACGCCGCCCGCGGCGACCACGTGGTTGTCCTTGACCATCGCCGCGTCGGACAGCGACATCCGGTGGTTGACCCCGCCGCCGCAGCGCACCGCGTACTTCTCCAGGGCGCGCAGCCCCGGCGTGGTCTTGCGGGTGTCCCGGACCGAGGCACCGGTGCCCTCGATCGTGTCCGCCCACGCGCGGGTGGCGGTGGCCACGCCGGACAACCGGCACAGCAGGTTGAGCGCGACCCGCTCGGCGGTGAGCAGCGTGCGGGTGCTCGCCTCGGCGGTGAACAGCACCGTGCCGGGGGTCACCGCGTCGCCGTCCCGGACGTGCCGGGTGACCACCAGGTCGGCTCCACAGACCAGTTCGAGCACCGCCTCGGCGACCGGGAGGCCCGCGACCACGCCCGATCCGCGGGCGGTGAACTCGGCGTGACCACGCGCGTCCTCGGGCACGGTGGCCACCGAGGTGACGTCCACGCCGCCGTCGAGGTCCTCGGCGACGGCGGCGGTCACCAGCGCGGCGACGGCGAGCGGGTCGAGCCCGGCCTCGGCCAGGCGCGACGTGAGATCGGCGGACAGCTGGGCGGTACTCACGCGGTCGACTCCTTGGGTTCGAGTGCCTGGTAGGCGACGTGCAGGGCGCCCTCGCGCAGCGACGTGACCAGGTTGCCGCGCCACGCGGCATCGTCGAGGTCCGGGCGGTCCTCGCGCCAGTGGCAACCGCGCGTCTCCTCGCGGATCAGCGCGGCCCGGGCGAGCGCGCTCGCCACCAGGTGCAGATTGGTGGTCTCCCACGTCTGCGTGCACGGATCGGCGCTGGTCCGGGCGGCCAGCGCGGACAGCGCCTCCTCGGTGTCGGCCAGGCCGGCCGCGTTGCGCAGCACCCCGGCGCCCGAGGTCATCGCGCGTTGCAGGCGCAGCCGGACCTCCTCGCCGAGCAGCCCCGCCGGGCCCTCGGGGGCGACCGGCGCGGCGAACGGCGGCATGTCCCGGGCCAGATCGGCCGCGATCCGCTCGGCGAAGACCAGGCCCTCCAACAGCGAGTTGGACGCGAGCCGGTTGGCGCCGTGCACACCCGTGCAGGCTACCTCGCCGCACGCGTACAACCCCGGCACGCTGGTCCGACCGTGCAGGTCGGTGCGAACGCCTCCACTCGCGTGGTGCGCGGCGGGCGCCACCGGGATCGGCTCGGTCACCGGGTCGATCCCGTGGGCACGGCAGGCGGCCAGGATGGTCGGGAAGCGGTGCTTCCACATCTCCGCGCCGAAGTGCCGGCCGTCCAGGTACATGTGCTCGGCGCCGGTCTCGGCCATCCGGCGCATGATGCCCTTGGCCACGACGTCGCGCGGGGCCAGTTCGCCGAGTGGATGACGATCCGTCATGAACCGGATGCCGGCCGCGTCCACGAGGTGCGCGCCCTCGCCGCGGACCGCCTCGGAGACCAGCGGCTGCTGGCCCTCGGCGCCCGCGCCGAGCCACAGCACGGTCGGGTGGAACTGGACGAACTCCAGGTCGGTGACCTCGGCCCCGCCGCGCAGCGCGAGCGCGACCCCGTCGCCGGTGGACACCGACGGGTTCGTGGTGGAGGAGAAGATCTGACCCATGCCGCCGGTGGCGAGCACGACGGCGCGCCCCACGGCGGCGCCGACCCCGTCTCGCGCTCCCTCGCCCATCACATGCAGGGTGACCCCGCAGGCGCGCCCGGTGGCGTCCTTGAGCAGGTCGAGCACGAGCGCGTTCTCGATCACCTCGATGTCCGGCGTGGCCTGCACGGCGGCGACCAGTGCCCGCGATATCTCCGCACCCGTCGCGTCGCCGCCGGCGTGCACGATCCGGTTGCGCAGGTGACCACCCTCGCGGGTGAGCAGCACGTCGCCGTCCGGTCCCCGGTCGAACTCGGCGCCGGTGTCGATCAGTCGGCGCACCGCGTCCGGACCCTCGGTGACCAGGACCCGGACCGCGTCCTCGGCGCACAATCCGGCGCCCGCCACGAGCGTGTCGTGCAGGTGCTGTTCGGGGCTGTCGCCCTCGCCGAGCGCGGCCGCTATCCCGCCCTGCGCCCAGCGTGTGGAGCCCTCGTCGAGCTGTGCCTTGGTCACCAGCAGGACCCGGCCCGCCCGGCGCGCCCGCAGCGCGACGGTCAGGCCGGCCACCCCGGAGCCGACCACGATGACGTCCGCGCGCACGCTCCACCCGGGATCGGGGGCGGCCAGGCGCGCGGGAAGTGCGGGCGTGTTCATTGCGCGGCCCGGTCGCCGACCACGCGGTCGCCGCGTACCGTTTCGCCACCGGGAAGGGCCTCGGCCGGGTCGTGACCGGTTCCGGTGATCGTGTTCGCCGCGTCCACGAACACCACGCGCGGCTTCAACGCCCGCGCCTCGGCGTCGGTGACCTGGGCATAGGCGATGATGATCACCAGGTCGCCGGTGTGCACCAGGCGGGCGGCGGCACCGTTGATGCCGATCACGCCGGTGCCGCGCGGGCCCGCGATCGTGTAGGTCTCCAAACGGGCGCCGTTGTCGATGTCGACCACGTGCACCAGTTCGCCGGGGAGGATGTCGGCGGCTTCGAGCAGATCCTCGTCGATGGTGATCGAGCCGACGTAGTGGAGGTCCGCCTGCGTGATCGTCGCGCGGTGGATCTTGGACTTGAACATCGTGCGCATCATGACCGGGGGACTCCCGTGATCTTCAGGCGGGCGTTGTCGATGAGCCGGGTGGCGCCCACGCGGGCCGCGATCGCCAGGATCGCCGGGCCGACGTGGTCGGCGGCCACCGGGGTGAAGTCGTCGATGTCGACCAACTCCACATAGTCGGGTTCCAGCACGGCGCGCAGCACGTCCTCGGCGGCGGCGCGCACGGCGTCCGCACCGTCGCCGGCGCGCCGGGCGCCCGCGTCGAGCGCGCGGCTGAGCGAGAGCGCGATCTCCCGCTCGGCCGGGGACAGGTAGCGGTTGCGGCTGGACCGGGCCAGCCCGTCGGGTTCGCGGACGGTGGGCACGCCCACGATCTCGACGGGGAAGTTCAGGTCGCGCACCATGCGCCGGATCAGCGCGAGTTGCTGGGCGTCCTTCTCGCCGAAGAAGGCGACCTTCGGTGCGGTCAGGTGCAGGAGTTTGGCGACCACGGTGAGCATGCCGTCGAAGTGGCCGGGTCGAGAGGCCCCTTCGAGCACCGCGCCGGTGGGTCCGGCGGCGATCCGCACCCGCGGCTCGCCGCCGGGGTAGACCTCGTCCACCGAGGGCGCGAACACCACGTCGGCGCCCGCCTCCCCGCTCAGTTCCAGGTCGGCGTCCAGAGTGCGCGGGTAGCGGTCCAGGTCCTCGCCCGCGCCGAACTGGAGCGGGTTGACGAACACGGTGACCACGACGTGGCCGGTCGGACCGACGAACTCGCGTGCCGCCCGGATCAGCGCCGCGTGGCCCTGGTGCAGCGCACCCATCGTCATCACCACGGCGCGCAACCCGTACGGCCGGGTGTCCTCGGTGAGCTCGGCCGCGGTCCGGGCCACCCGTACGGCGGTCACGGTCGGCCTCCCTCGGCCAGCACGCCCAGCAGCGCCTCGGCCGCCTCGGCCTTGAGCAGGCCGGCGTTCAGCGCCCGGTCGGCGGTCAGCCGGGCCATCGCCACGTAGGCGGCCAGCGCCTCGGGCGAGACCCGGCGCAGTTCGGCCACGTGCGCGGCCACGGTGCCCGCGTCGCCGCGCGCGACCGGGCCGGTCAGCGCCTGATCGCCGGCGCGCAGCGCGTTGTCCAAGGCGGCACCGAGCAGCGGTCCGAGCATGCGGCCCGGGGCGCGGACGCCGGCCGCGCCGAGCAGTTCGATCGATTGCGCGACGAGGGTGACCAGGTGGTTCGCGCCGTTGGCCAGGGCCACGTGGTAGAGCGCGCGGTCGCGCTCCTCGATCCACTCGGGTTCGCCGCCCATCTCCACCACGAGCGCCTCGGCGACCGGGCGCAGCGGCTCGGGCGAGGTGACCCCGAAGGAGCAGCCGACCAGTCGTTCGAGGTCGATCGTGCTGCCGGTGAAGGTCATCACCGGGTGCAGCGCGAGCGGGAGCGCACCGGCGCGCGTGGCCGGTTCCAGGACGTCGACGCCGTAGCGGCCCGACGCGTGCACCAGGAGTTGACCGGCCTTGATCGCGCCGGTCTCGGCCAGGCCCTGCACGAGCGCTTCGAGCGCGTCGTCGGGCACGGTCAGCAGGGTCAGGTCGGAGGCCGCGATCACCTCTTGCGGGGTGACCAGCGGAACACCCGGCAGGAGGTCCTCGGCGCGGCGCCGGGAGGTCTCCGATACGCCGGAGGCGGCCACCACCGAATGCCCGGCGAGGGCGAGGGCGGCGGCCAGGGTCGGGCCGACGCGGCCGGCGCCGACGACTCCCACGCGCAGCCGCGCGGGGCGGTCGGCGGGGTCGGGCGAGCGGCCGTGTGGATGCGGACGTGCGGTGATGTCGTTGTTCACGCGAGCGAGCCTTCCGTTCCAGTCCGCGGCGGGTACCGGACGAGTACTGGCCCGATCAGGGTACTCACGCGCCGCGCGAGCCGGTCCCCGGGTTGGTCGGCAGGTCGGTCGGCAACGGGCCCGGCGGTGCCCACCGATAGCGGGTGGAGCCCGCCTGGTGGACGACGCGGTGCACGACCTTGCGTCGGATCAGCTCGGGCCCGCGCATGCCGATCGCGCCGAGCGCGGTCAGCACGAGGCCGGTCAACAACATCGTGCCGGTGACCACCCGGGCCACCCGGACGCTGCGCGGGCCGCCCTGGGTCTGCAGTGTGTAGGCGGAGGGGGTCGAGCGATCCGCGTCGGCGGTCGATTCCACCGATGCGGCGCTACTGCGCTCGGGTGACGGCGAAGGGGTCGGGCCGGCGTCCAGGGCCCCGGCCGCCGCGACGATTCCGACCGCGGCGACCGCGAGCGCACAGCGTCGACCCGCGCGTATGACCAGCTGACGGCTTCCCATGGGGAGCCTCCCGGAGACCGGTGACGATTGACCAGGGGCGAGGGTTCGGCCCTCTTCTTTCCCCGAGTCGGTCGCTTATGTGTCCCCTTTCGACCGCCTTCGCATGCCTCCCGTCCTGCGCAGGACCCGGCGGCCGGGCCCTGCCGGGGCGGGGCCCGGGCCACCCGGCCGCCGGTCACCGAAGGTCATCCCGGCGCTACCCGAGTCGGACCGGCAATCGGGTGAGCGCGTTGTTGAGGTTCGAGCGCAGCCGCTCGGGCTCGCCGATCGCCTCGATCGTGGGGTACCGCGCGAGCAGCTCCTCGAAGAACACCCGCCCCTCCAGCCGCGCGATGTGCACGCCCAGGCAGAAGTGCTCGGCGAAGCCGAAGGACAGGTGCGGGTTGGGCCTGCGGGTGATGTCGAAGCGCTGCGGGTCGGTGAACACCTCCTCGTCGCGGTTCGCGGAGGTGTAGTACATGGCCACCTTGTCGCCCGCCTTGATCGGCACGCCGCGCAGCTCGGTGTCCCGGGTGGCGGTCCGGCGGAAGTAGTGCAGCGGGTTGGCCCAGCGCAGGATCTCCTCGACCGCGCCCGGGACCAGGGCCGGGTCCGCGCGCAGTGCCGCGAGTTGCTCGGGGTGGGTCAACAGCGCGTGCAGCCCGGCGGACAGCATGGTCTTGGTGGTGTCGTTGCCCGCTGTGACCAGCTGCACGAAGAACTGGCCGAAGTCGAGGTCGGTCATCATTCGGCCGCCGAACTCGGACTCCAGGATCAGCGAGGTGACGTCCTCGCGCGGCTCCTCGGCCCGGCGCGAGGCGGCGAAGCCGATCGCGTAGCGGGCCATCTCGATCGCCGCCCGGCCGCCCTCGCCCGCCGTGTTGCGCTCGGCGAGCGCGTGGATGTGGTCCCAGTCGGCCGGCGGCAGACCCATCAACTCGCCGATCACCTGGGTCGGCAGGCTGGAGGTGACGTCGTGCACGAACTCGACGTCACCGGTGCCCACGCGCGCGAAGATCTCCCGACAGATGGTCCGGATCCGGTCCTCCATGCCGCCGACCACCTTCGCGGTGAAGGACTTCACCAGCGGCTTGCGGTAGGCGCGATGGCGCGGCGGGTCCATCGACAGCAGCGTGCCGCGCAGGGCTTCGAGCCGCTCGGGTTCGAGGTCCTCCAGGATGATCCCGCCGGCCTCGGCGGAGAAGATCGCCGGGTTCTGCGACACGTACTCGACGTCGGCGTGCCGGAGCACGGCCCAGTAGCCCGGCTGTCCGGGGATGTCCTGCCAGTGCACGGGGTCGGTCCGGCGCAACTCGGCGAACAGCGCGTGCGGCGGGCCGTCCAGATACAGCTCGGGGCTGTAGAGATCGGGTCCGGTCGGGGCGGGCGTGACGGTCATGACATCTCCCTCGCAACCTCGGATCGGACCGTCGTCAGCCCACGACCACGTTCGGCCGGCCGAAACCCTGCGCCTCGCACAGGGCGTAGTAGGCGCGCAGCGTGCCCGCGCCGTCGGTCACCGAGGTGATGTTGCCGTCGGCGTCCAGGTTGAGGTTGGCGCCGTACATCTGGAACCACACCCGGGTGTCCGGCTCGACGCAGGTGAGCGTGTGCACGGAGCCGGCGGGCTCGTACAGGAACGAACCGGCCCGGTTCACGTAGTCGTACTCGGTGTATTTCCAGGCACCGGACACGGTGTATCCGTAGACGGGGCCGGTGTGCCGGTGCGTCTCGACGGCGAAGCCGGGCTGGAAGATGTTCTCCACGATCCACAGGCCCTCCTCTTCCTTGACGCACAGCACCTTGAGCTTGTTGCCGCCGCCGATCTCGACGAACGGCAGGTCCTCGGCGCCGATGTGCACGGCGGGGCGTCCGGTCTCGGTGGTGGTCATGCGGGTTCCTCCCGAAGGCGAGCACTGCTCCTGTAACGGTGTAACAGCATGCCTCAAGGACCGGTGAGTTTCGAGGGCCGCGTGGGATGGGCAACACCATCGATCGCACATGCGGCGAGGATGGAGACGGGGAGCGGGAGATGGGACAGCTCGACGGGAAGGTGGCCGTGGTCACCGGCGGCGCCAACGGAATCGGTCGCGCGTGTTGCGAGCGCTTCGCCGAGGAGGGCGCCGACATCGTGATCGCCGACCTCCTGGACGAGGCCGCGATCGGCACCGTCGAGGCGGTCGAGAAGCGCGGCCGACGGGCCACCTACATGCACACCGATGCGAGCAGCCCGACCGACATCGGGACGGTGATGCAGCACGCGATCGACACGTTCGGGGCGATCGACGTCCTGGTCACCGCGGCGGGCATCAGCACGGCCGACTACGTCAGCGGCCGACCGAGCAACACGGCCGCGGTCGAGCGGGATCCGATCAAGCGGTTCGTGGACAGCCCGCTCGCCGAGTGGCAGCGCGTGCTCGACGTGAACCTGACCGGGACGCTGCTCGCGGTCCAGGCCGCCGCGCGCTGGATGGCGGCCCAGGGTCGCCGCGGCTCGATCATCACCATCGCCTCGATCGCCGCGAAGCACCCCGAGGCGGGGTCGGCGGCCTACTCCGTGTCCAAGGCGGGCGTGTGGATGCTGACCAAGCAGGCCGCGCTCGTACTCGGCCCGGCCGGGATCCGGGTCAACGCGATCGGTCCGGGCTTCATCGAGACCAACATGACCGCGGTCCTGCGCGGCATGCCCGAACTCGAACAGCGCCTGCTCGGCAGCGTGCCGCTGGGCCGGATGGGCAGCGCCCGCGAGGTGGCCAACGCGGCGCTGTTCCTGGCGAGCGACCAGTCGTCCTACTTCACCGGCGAGATGTTGCACCCGGACGGCGGCTTCTACACCGACTGAGCCACCGCGTGCCCGCACCCGCACGCGGGTCGCACGATCCGCCTGCGGGTGCGGCCACCGGTGCGGGTGCGGGTACCACCGGTGTGATCGGCGGGACTTACCGTCCCCGGGCCTTGACCAGGCCCGTCTCGTACGCGAGCACCACGACCTGGACCCGGTCGCGCAGTCCGAGCTTCATCAGGATGCGACCGACGTGGGTCTTGATGGTGGCCTCGGACAGGAACAGCCGCTGGGCGATCTCCGCGTTGGACAGGCCCTGGGCGACCAGCATCATCACCTCCAGCTCGCGTTCGGTCAGCGCGTCCACCACGTCCGGCCGCGGCTCGTGGTCGCTGGGCAGGATCGGCGCGAACCGGTCGAGCAGGCGCTTGGTCGTGCTCGGCGCGACCACCGCGTCGCCGGAGGCCACCGCCCGGATCCCGGACAGCAGCTCCGGCGGCGGGACGTCCTTGAGCAGGAAGCCGCTGGCTCCGGCCTTGAGCGCGGCGAACGCGTACTCGTCCAGGTCGAAGGTGGTCAGCATGAGCACCTTGGGCCGCAGCCGGCCCTCGGGCAACACCAGCGCGTTCTCACCGCCCTCGGCGCAGATCCGCCGACACGCCTCGACCCCGTCCATCCGCGGCATCCGCACGTCCATCAGGACCACGTCCACGTCCACGTGCCGAAGCTTGTCCAGCGCCTCGACCCCGTCGCCGGCCTCGGCGACCACGCTCATGTCCGGCTGGGCCTGCAACACCATGGTGAAGCCGGTCCGCAGCAATTCCTGGTCGTCGACCAGCATCACCTTGATGCTCACTGAGCTCCTTGAAGAGTCGTCCTGATGGGCGTGGCGGAGGAGATGGAGGAGTCGTCGGGACGGCCGGCGTAGGGCAGCATCGCACTGACCGACCACCCGCCCCCGATGCTCGGCCCGGTCCGCAACCGGCCGCCCAGCATCGCGACCCGCTCACGCATGCCGACCAGGCCGTGGCCCATCCCGTCGCCGGGGGCCGCCGCACCTCGGCCGTCGTCGCTGATCTCCATTTCGAGCCCATCTTCCCCGTAGCCGACACCGACCGTCGCGGTGGCATCGGGACCGGCGTGTTTGCGCGTGTTGGTCAGCGCCTCCTGGACAATGCGGTAGGCGGTCAGCGCGACGCTCTGCGGCAGTTCGACCGGCACCCCCTCGACCCGGAGCTCGACGTTGAGGCCGGTGGTGCGCACCTGCTCGACCAGTTCGCCGAGTTGTTCGACACCGGGCTGCGGTACGTACGCGTCGGTCTCGCTCTGCGAACGCAACACCCCGAGCAGTCGGCGCATCTCGGCGAGCGCCTCGCGCCCGGTCGACGCGATCGTGCCCAGCGCCTCGCGGGCCCGGTCCGGCGACGACTCGATCGCGTACGCGGCGCCGTCCGCCTGCACCACCATCACCGACACGTTGTGCGCGACCACGTCGTGCAGCTCGCGGGCGATCCGGGCCCGCTCGGCCGCCGCGGCGATCTGCGCCTGCTGGTCCCGTTCGAACTCCAGCCGGGTGGCCCGCTCCTCCAGTTCGGCGTAGAACGCCCGTCGGGTGCGCATCGAATCGCCCAGCACCCACGCGATCGCGAGCAGCACCACGAGGAAGCCGAAACCGATGACGTTGTCGCGGAACGAGGCGTCGTCCGATTCCGGGAAGCGCCCGAGCAGGATCGCCGGTCCGAGCAGGATCATCACGAGCCCGGTGCGCGAGAGCCATCGCGGGCCGGACTTGGCGGCCGTGTACAGCGCGACGAGCATCGCGTAGTTGGCCGAGGTGAGCGTGTCGTCCCAGACCAGCTGCATCAACCCGCCGACCACGACCAGGGCGGTGGCGGTCAGTGGCCGCACCCGGTGCAGCACCATGCCCAGACTGAGCAGCACCACGATCACGAGCCACCACCAGCGCGGAACGGATGCGGCGGGGTCCTCCAGGACCTGGAGCAGCGCAAGGCCGAAGACCGGAATCGTGCATACCGAGTCGACCCACAGGGGGTGTGCTCGCAGCCACGCATAGATTCGTTGCACACTTCGACGCTACGTGGCGCCGGGCCGTATGCGCGTCAACCGACGTACCGAATCGTTCCTCCGCCACAAGTCGCACCCGACCATGCGGCGCGCACACCCCTGGTGCCGTCGGGGCGCTCAGACGCCCTCCCCCGGGCGTACCGGCAACCGGGCCAGGACCTGCCAGCCGCCGCCCGACCGGGGCCCGGTCTCCAGCCGGCCGCCGAACAGGGCGACCCGCTCGCCCATGCCGACCAGGCCGTGCCCCATCCCGTCGCCGGGAGCCGCGGCGCCCCGACCGTCGTCGCCGACGTGCAGTTCGACGTCCTCGCCCAGGTAGCGCAGCCGCACCAGCGCCTTGACGTTCGGCCCACCGTGCTTGCGGGTGTTGGTCAGCGCCTCCTGAACGATCCGGTACACGGTCAACGCGACGCCCTGGGACAGTTCGACCGGCACCCCCTCGACGGTCAGGTCGACCGCCAGGCCCGCGCTGCGCACCCGCTCCAGGAGGTCTTCCAGCTGCTCGACGCCCGGTTGCGGGACGTAGGCGTCGCCCTCGTTCTGGGCGCGCAGCACGCCCAGCAGTCGGCGCATCTCGGCGAGCGCCTCGCGTCCGGTGGCGGAGATCGTGCCGAGCGCCTCACGGGTCAGCTCGGGCGCGCCGTCCAGCGCGTATGCCGCGCCGTCGGCCTGCACCACCATCACCGACACGTTGTGCGCGACCACGTCGTGCAACTCGCGGGCGATCCGGGCCCGCTCGCTCGCCGCGGCGATCTGCGCCTGCTGGTCCCGCTCGCGCTCCAGCCGGTCGGCCCGGTCCTCCAGCTCGACGTAGTACGCCCGCCGGGTGCGCATCGAATCGCCCAGCACCCACGCGATCACGAACGGGCCCATCAGCAGCAGCGTGAAGAAGACGATGCCGGTGGTCGGCACATCCGGGTTGTCCCACCAGCGCAGCATCGCCGCGATCGGCGCGAGCACTCCGCCGACGAGCGCCGAGCGCGAGGCCCAGCGCGGGCTGTAGGCGGCGGCGCTGTAGGCGATCGCGGGCATGGCGAGCGCTTCCAGACCGGGCGGTATGTCGTCGAAGAGCTGGAAGATCCCGATCGCGAGGGTGACCACCAGCGCGTGGGTGGGCAGGCGCCGCCGGATCAACAGCACGAGCGACATCGTGCCGAGCGCGATCAGATGCGGGACGTCGGGCGGGCCGGGCTGGTCGATGATCACCTCGAACAGGCCGAACATGAGCAGCAGCAGCGCCCACGCTCCGTCCACGAGCAGGGGGCGTCCGCGGAGCCAGGCGTACAGGTGGTGCACACAGGCAGGGTAGACGGGCACATCCGGCCGTCCGCAGGCCGGACGGACCGGCACGGACCGACCTCGCTCGCACGGCGGCGATCTCGGGCCGGTACCGTCGGGAGCGATGGAACGACGGCTGACCTGGAAGGAAGCCACCCGTCGGGCGTTGTACGGAGCCGAGGGCTTCTACCGCCGGGCCGAGGGCCCCGCCGGGCATTTCCGCACCTCGGTACACGCCTCCCCGCTGTTCGCCCGCGCACTGGCCGAGCTCGCGCGCACCGCCGGTCTCGACACGATCGTGGACGTGGGCGCCGGGCGCGGCGAGTTGCTGGTCGCGCTGCGCCGGGTCACCCCGCACCTGGAGCTGATCGGCGTGGACATCGCCGGCCGGCCGGAGGCGTTGCCGCCGTCGATCGGCTGGGAGCCGGAGACGCCCCCGGGCCGGACCGCGCTGCTGATCGCCAACGAGTGGCTGGACAACGTCCCCGCCGACGTCGCGGAGGTGGACGAACACGGCGTGCCCCGGGTGGTCGAGGTGGACGTGCGCACCGGGGAGGAGCGGCTGGGTGCGGCCACCCGCGATCGGGACGCGCGCTGGCTGGATCGCTGGTGGCCGCTGGTCGGCGCGGAGCCGGGCACGCGGGCCGAGATCGGCGAGCCCCGGGACGCCGCGTGGGCGCACGCGATCGAGCGTCTGGAGCGCGGGGTCGCGGTGGCGATCGACTACGGGCACCTGTCCGGCGGGCGTCCGTCGTACGGCTCGCTCACCGGGTATCGGCAGGGCCGGCAGGTGCCGCCGGTTCCGGACGGCACCTGCGACGTGACCTGCCATGTCGCGATGGACGCGGTGGCGGCGGCGGGCGAGGCGGCGGGGGCGCGGGACACGGTCCTGACCAGCCAACGACACGCGTTGCGCGCGCTGGGCCTGACCGCCCACCGCCCACCCTACGAACTGGCCCGCACCGACCCCACCGCCTACCTGGCCGGCCTGCGCGACGCGGGCGAGGCCGGCGAACTCACCGCCCGCGGCGGCCTGGGCGACTTCCACTGGCTGGCCCAGGGCGTGCGGATGCCGGTCCCCGAACAACTCCACCCCTGAACCGGGCGACCGTCGACGGGGCCGGCACTCGAACCGGCCGACGCACGAAGCACCAGCCGACCCGAGCCACCCGGCCCCGCCGGCGTTCGAGGCCGCCGTTCGGCCCGGCCGGCGCTCGGGACCACCCCACCGGGCCGACGCACGAGGCCGCCAACCCGCCGAAGCCGACCCGGCCCGGCCGGCGCTCGGGGCCACCACCCGGCAGACCCGGCCGGGCTCGGGTCGCCGTCAGCTCTCGCCGAGGACGCCGGCCGCCCGAAGCTCGGCGATCCGGGCCTCGTCGTACCCCAACAGGTCCGCGAGCACGGCCGCACTGTGCTGCCCGACCGTGGGTGCCCGCTCCGGGACGGGCAGGGACTCGCCGACGAACTTGATCGGCGACGGCAACTGCTCCGCACCGAGCCGGTCCTGCCCGATCCACGGGAAGCGGTGCTGGAACTGCGGGTCCTCGGCGATCGTCTGCGGCGTGTTCACCGGCGCGATCGGCGTGTTCGCCTCGTTGCCGAACTCGATCCACTCGCGCGCGGTCCGGGTCGCGAAGATGTCCCGCAGAATGCCGCGCAGTTCGACGTTGCCGACCGCGTGGTCCGCGTACTTGGAGCCGGGCCAGCGCTCGAACAGGTCGGCGCGGTCCACCGCCTCGCAGAAGTTCTTCCACAACGACTGCTCGGACGCCATGAACAGCACGTGCCGATCGTCCTTGGTCGCGTAGATCTGGTAGCGGACACCCTTCTCCATGCCACCGGTCCCGGGCGCACGCCGCTCGTAGTTGTCCGACTTGTTGCCGGTCACCTCGGACTCCGGGCGCTCGTACGCCTTCCAGGTCTCGCTGCGCAGCCAGTCCATCGACGCGGCCGCGTCCGACTGGGCGATGTCGATCACGCTGCCCTCGCCCGTGGCCCGGGCGCGGATGATGCCCGCGAGCACACCGAGCGCGCCGAACATCGGGCCGGCGTGGATACCGATCGAGGCGTGCTCGGGCAGGTACGGGAAGCCGTCCTCGTCGATCGCCGGCTTCACCACGCCGGCCCAGGTGTCGTAGGCGACGCCGTGGCTGGGCATGTCCCGGTAGGGGCCGGTGGCGCCGTAGCCCGAGATCGTGCAGAACACGATCCGGGGGTTGATCTTCTTCAGGTCCTCGTAGCCGATCCCGCGTCGGGCCAGTCCGCCCGGCCGCATCGCCTCGATCACCGCGTCGGCGTCCTTGACCAGCGCCTTGAAGGTCTCGATCGCCTCCGGCTTGCGCAGGTCCAGGACCAGTGACCTCTTGCCGCGGTTGACGTGCAGGTGCATCAGTGACGTGCCCTCCACGATCGGCCACGTCATGTCCCGGATGTAGTCGCCCTGCGGCGGCTCGATCTTGATCACCTCGGCGCCCAGGTCCACCAACGACGAGGTGATCGCGGCCGGCCCCAGCATCGAACACTCGATGATGCGCACCCCTGCGAGCGGGGCCCCACCCTTCGACTCGACCTGACTCATCGCTGCCTCCCTGCGAATATGACGATGCGTCAGATATTAACCGGCGCCCTCGCCGAGGGAAGAGGCGGAACCTGACGAACTGTCAGATGCGGGTGCGATCCAGCGCTCCGCACCCGCCTCGCGACGGCCGGTACGCGAGCGTTCGGCCTGTTCGGCGACCATCGCGTGCGCCTCGGCCGCGTCCCGTCGGGCCGCCTTGACGTGTACCGGACCCGGCGTGGAGTCCAGGTGCACGGTGGCCAGGCCGAGCCGGCGCTCCCACGGCCCCTGGGTCCGCCGCACGCTCTGCACCTTCGCGTGCGGGATCACGTCCAGGATCCGGTGGAACCGGCCGCTGCGCGCCACGAACACCTCGGTGTCGGCGCCGTAGGCGTATGCCGACCAGCCGACGGGATCGTGCCATCGGGCCCGACGCGGCGCCGGGATCAGCTCGACCGCGTCGATGTCGACGCCCGGCAGGATCTGTCCGAGCAGCCCGTGGGCGACCGCGCGCGGCGCGACCGGCAGCAGGATCGTCTCCTTGTTGTCCGTGTCCTTGCCGCCGTAGCCGGCCACGTTGATCTCGACCCGGACCCAGCCGCGCAGCCGCCACAACCACGGCTGCACGATCCGCACCGCCTGGACCCGGCCGGGCGGCACCGTCTGATGCCGCTGTTCGAGCAGGCCGTGCCGCAACCGCAGACCGTCCGGCGAGCGGGCCACGGTGAAGTCGAAATTCCGGATCACCCGCCCGGCGGTGAACTGCCACGCGGCCAGGAACAGCGGCACCGACCCGAACACGAAGGCGGGCGCGTGCAGCGCGAAGGCCAGGACCACCACCGCCACGCTGGGCGCGAGCGCGGCCCAGGTGCCGACCGAGAGCAGCACCGAGCCGACCACCGCCGACAGCGGCACCGACACCAGTGCCTGTTCGGGCGCCTCCCCCACGTCCGGGTGCACCCCCGCCGCACGCGCGAGCAGCTCGGCACGCAGCTTCTGCGCGTCCGCCTCGGCCAGGTACGACAGGCTCGCCTCGGCCTTGTCCCCGCCGGCGACCTGGAGTTGCAACTCGGCGAGCCCGAACAGCCGGGCGGCCAGCGGGCGGACGATGTCCACCGCCTGGAGCCGGGACAACCGCACGTGCCGGGTCCGGCGGAACAGCACTCCCGAATCCAGCCGCAGGTCGTCGCCCTCGATCCGGAACGTGGTGAACCACCACGAGACGTAGCCGTAGCCGAACGCGAGCGGCACCACCACGGCGAGCCCGATCATCAGCCGACTCGGGGTCGCCCACCCGGAGTTGACGTTGTGCACGACCACACCCAGGCAGGCGGCGATCACCACCCAGCCACGGGCGGGCGGGGTCAGCGGGTGCAGTCGGCGCGGCTCGCCGACGCCGCCGACCGGCCGCTCGACCCCGGTGCTCACAGCCCCGCCGATCGGGCCTCGCCCAGCGCCGCGAGCCGATCGCGCAGCCGCGCGGCCTCGGCCGGCGGCAGGCCGCGCACGACCGCGTCCGAGGATGCCGATGCGGTGTGCAGGGTCACCGTGGCGATGCCGAATCGGCGCTCCAGCGGGCCCGCCTCGACGTCCACGAACTGCATCCGCCCGTACGGCACCACCACCAGCCGGCGAAACAGCACGCCGTGCGCGATCAGCAGGTCGTCGGCCCGCTCCGCGTAGCGCCACGAGCGCTGGTTGCGCCGGATCGCCGGCAGGCCCCAGGCACCCGCCCCGACGCAGGCGAGCACCACCACCGCGCCCGCCCACCAGGCCACGAACCAACCGAGCGGACCGCCGGCGAGCACGGCGAGCAGCACACAGCCGGCGAGCAGCAGGGCGCGGCGCATCCGGTACAGCTGCTCCGAGACGGCCAGCCAGTCGAGGTCGGGCGGAGCCAGGGCGTCATCGGCCGGTTTCATAGGGGCAACCTTCCCAGGTGGGCATACAAGGGTGCGAAGGAGCACACGACTACTGGCAGACTCAGGGTCCATGACCGCCAGGACCGTGGGCGTGGGTATCGGCGCCGACCAGCTCGACACGACCGACATGGTGCTCAACATCGGGCCCCAGCACCCCTCCACGCACGGCGTGCTGAGGTTGCGACTCGTCCTCGACGGCGAGCGGATCCTCTCCGCCGAGCCGATCGTCGGCTATATGCACCGCGGTGCGGAGAAGCTCTTCGAGGTGCGCGACTACCGGCAGATCGTGATGCTCGCGAACCGGCACGACTGGTTGAGCGCGTTCGCGAACGAGCTGGGCGTGGTGCTCGCGGTGGAGCGCATGCTGGGCATGGAGGTGCCGCAGCGCGCGGTGTGGGCACGGACCCTGCTCGCCGAGCTGAACCGGGTGCTCAACCATCTGATGTTCCTCGGCTCGTATCCGTTGGAGCTGGGTGCGATCACCCCGATCTTCCACGCGTTCCGCGAGCGCGAGGAGATCCAGGCGGTGATGGAGGAGATCTCCGGCGGCCGGATGCACTTCATGTTCAACCGGGTCGGCGGGCTCAAGGAGGATCTGCCGGCGGGCTGGACCGGGCGGGTGCGGCACGCGGTCGCTACCGTGCGCACGCGGCTGGCCGGGCTGGACGGCCTGGTCTCGGGCAACGAGATCTTCCGCGCCCGCACCCGGGGCGTGGGGGTGCTGACACCGGCCCTGGTGGCCGCGTACGGGGTCAGCGGTCCGATCGCGCGGGCCTCGGGGGTCGACTTCGACCTGCGCCGGGACGAGCCGTATCTGGCCTACGGCGAGCTGGCCGACGTGCTGCGCGTGGTCACCCGCGAGGAGGGCGACTGCCTGGCCCGGTTCGAGTGCCTGCTGGAGCAGGTACACGTGAGCCTGGACCTCGCCGACGCGTGCTGCGACCGACTCGACGACCTCCCGCAGGGTCCGGTGAACCTGCGGCTGCCGAAGGTGCTCAAGGCGCCCGAGGGCCACACCTACGCGTGGACCGAGAACCCGCTCGGCCTGAACGGCTACTACCTGGTCTCCCGGGGCGAGAAGACCCCGTGGCGTCTCAAGCTGCGCTCGGCGTCCTACAACAACGTGCAGGTGCTGACCGAGCTGCTGCCGGGCTGCCTGATCGCGGACATGGTGGCGATCCTGGGGTCGCTCTTCTTCGTCGTGGGCGACATCGACAAGTGACACCTCGGACGCCGGTCGGCGGTCGGGCGGGGTGCCGGCCGGGTCAGGCGTGCTTGCGGATGTCGATCCGGGGGATCTCCTCGGTGTCGTCGTGTGCGGTGAGGTCCACCGGCAGCGGCTTGGGCCGTGGCGCGCCCGGACGGGCCCGGTCGGATTCGCTGGGCGCGAACCGTACGCCCTGCCCGCGGTGCACCGGAGCCGGCTGAGCGGTCGGCGCCTGCTCGGTGGGCACCGGGTCGGCGAGCCGATCGGCCTCGATGTCGTCCACGGCCGCGTCCGGGGCGGACATCGCCTCGGCCGGCTCGATCTCGTCCCCGTGCGGGCGCCCGGCGACGAGCGCGTCGTAGTGCGCGTCCGAGCCGAACAGCTCGTCGGTCAGGAAGCCGGTCGCCTCGGGATCGGCCAGGGCGGCGCGCGGCGCGAAGAAGTCGAACCGCCCGGAGGCCCCGGAGCCGGCCACGCGGCGAGTCACCTCCAGCACCTTGTCCCGAACCATCCGGGTGACCTCGGCGGTATCGGACACGGGGCCGAGCGCGGTCGGCTCGGCGGGTGTGGGCGCGGTCGCGCCGGCCGGCGCGAGGGCCGCGGACGCGGGCTCGCCCTCGGGCTCGGGCGTGGCGGCGGGCGCCGGCGAAGCGAAGGCGGGTGTGGGCGCCTGCGTGGGCGCGGCGGCGGGGGCCGAAGCGCCGGGCGGGGCGATGTCGGGCACGGGTGGTTTCGCGAGCGAGGGCACGGTGGTGGAGTCGGCCGGGGTGACTTCCGTCGAGGGCGCCTCGGGGGCCCTCTCCGCGGTCGCTCCGCCGGCCGCGCGGGCGACGCTCCGGCTGAGCTCCGCAGGCGGCGCGATCGGCGCGGCGGGACGCACCCCGGCGGTCGACCCGACCTCGGCGCCGGCCTCGGACCCGGCCTGGGCGGCGGAACGAGTGGCGGCGGCCGAAGTGCCCGGCGTCGCGGCAGTCGACCCCGTCCCGGCACCAACCTCGGACCCGGCCCGCGCGGCCGAGCGCGCGGCTTCGGATTCCGGCCGTGCGGGGGAGGGTGCCGCGGTGTGCGCTGCGACGGTGGGCCGCTCCGCTGCGGTGGCGACCTCGGCCCGCCCCCGCGAAGCGGGGTGCGCAGCGGAGCGCGTCGGCGGGCCGAAGACCGAGGCCGCGTAGGCCGGGACCAGGTCCGGCGCGGACACGGGCGGCCGGCGCACGGCCGGGACGATGGAGGGAGCCGTGGGACGTACCTCGCCGCCCCGGCGGTCCAGCAGGTCCAACACCGCCGCACCACGCGCGAACAGGTCCGGGGTCAGCCGCTGCGGACGCGACACCAGGTGGGCGGCGGCCAGTTCGCCGGCCTGCACCGCGGCGAGTTCCTGTTCGTCGGCCCGCTCGACCGCGGCGCGCAACTCGTCCGCCATGCGCTCGCGTTCCCGACGCCGGGCGATGCTCTCCTCGGCCATCCGTCGGTGGTGTGCGGTGCTCCCGCGAACCACCCACGCGATCGCGCCGGCGGCGGACAACACACCGAGCAGCACGGCAAGTCGAAGTGTGGTCGCACCTCCCGCAACGACCGCCAGGACGACGGCGACGAGCGCCGGCGCGCATATGGCGGCAAGCAGGGATATGCGTGTGGCGGTCGAGACCGAGCGATGGCGTCCACGTGGCATGCACCAGACGTTAGCGCGATACGGCCTTCCCCTCGGTGCGGGGGTTGCCGTGGGCGCGGGTTTTTTGCTTTCCGTGGAAGGAACTCGGTTGGGCCGGCCTCGAACGCGGCCGGGCCGATTCGACCTCGAACGCCGGCCGGGCTATTCGAACTGCCCGGCCGGCGTCGAGTGTTACCCCGGCCTCTGAGAATTCACCGTCGCCAATTCGGCGATCAGATCAGGTTCTTGGACTTCAGGTAGGCCTTGGCGACGTCGGCCGGCTTCTTGCGGTCCTCGTCGACCTGCTTGTTGAGCGCGGTCAGATCCTCGGTGGTGAGGATCGGGGCGAGCTTGTCGACCAGCGGCAGGATCTTGTCGGCCTTGCCGGAATTGACCACGGGGAGAACGTTGTCGGCGTTCTGCAACTTCTTGTCGTCGGTGAGGACGACCAGGCCGAATTGGTCGAGCGTGGCGTCCGTGGAGGTGGTCAGGACCAGTTGGTCCTTGCCGTCCTTGACCGCCTGCTTGGCGGCGGTCGTACCGACGCCGAGCGGGTCCACGCCGCCGACCTTGATGCCGTAGGTCTTCTCCAGGCCCGGCGCGCAGAACGGGCGCGTCTTGCACTCCTCGCCCGCCGCGATCTTCACCTCGATGCCGGCCTTGCCCAGATCGGAAAGAGTCTTCAGGTTGTTCTTCGCGGCGAAGTCCTTGGTCACCGCGAACGCGTTCTGGTCCACCGCCTGCGACGGGGTACCGGACTTGAGCCCGGCCGGGCCCGCGAGCGTGTTCAGCGCGGCGACCGTGGCCGCCACGTCCGGCGAGGCGACCGGTGCGGCGTCCGGACCGTTCTTCTTGCGGTTCAGGAACTCCGCCATCGTCGCCGCGTACTCCGGCACGACCGCGATCTTGCCCTTCTCCAGCTCGGGTTCGTAGAGCTCACGGTTCTTGACCGTCTTGATGCTCGCCTTCACCCCGCCCTTGTCGAGCAACTGTTTGTACATCTGCGCCAGGATCTCCGACTCGGTGAAACCGGCCGAGCCGACCACCGTCTTGTCGTCGTCCGAGGACGAACACCCTGTCGCGCCGACCAGAAACACCAGGGAGAGCCCTGCCGCCACACCGACCGTCATGCCCGTCTTGCCGCGCCGTATAAGCACGCGATGCACCGCCCTTTCCGTTCTCACGAGGTCACACCGCCACGCGGTGTCCGGGCCGTGAACCGCTGCACGAGCGCGAACAGGCCTTCCACCACCAGAGCCAACGCGGCCACGAGGATCGCCCCCGCCACCACTTGACCGTTGTCCTGCAGGTCGAAACCGGCCGTGACGATGCGCCCGAGACCGCCCCCCGCGACGAGCGCCGCGAGTGTTGCGGTGGCAACAACCTGAACGGCACACGTTCGAATTCCCGTCATGATCAACGGAAGTGCCAGGGGCAACTCGACGCGGAACAACATCTGCCCGCCCGTCATACCCATGCCGCGCGACGCCTCGACCACGTCCCGGTCCACCCCGCGCATGCCGACGTACGCGTTGGTGAGCACCGGTGGGATGGCGAACAGCACGAGCGCGATGATCGTCGCGGTGTCGCCCATGCCGATCGGGCTCAGCCCGAGCAGCACCAGCACCGCGAACGTCGGAATCGCCCGCCCGACGTTGGAGATGTTGATCGCCAGCGCGCCGCCCTTGCCCAGGTGCCCCAACCACAGTGCGACCGGCAGCGCGATGGCGACCGCGATCAGCACGCACACCACGGTGAGCACGATGTGCTCGACGAGCCGATTCCACACCCCGCTCTCGCCGCTCCAGTTCGCGCCGTCGGCCAACCAGTCCCAGGCATCGCCGAGTACGTTCACGCCGCGGCCTCCGCCTTCAGGTCGACCTCCGCCGTCGGCGCGGGCACCGCCGGCAACCGCCGCTTGCGCCCACCGGCCCGCTCCCACGGGGTCAACAGCCGCTGTACGCCTAGCAACAGCAGGTCGGCCACGATCGCCAGCACGACGCACAACACCGATGCGGTCAGCACCTGCGCCTTGAAGAGCGTGTCGATGCCCTTGTAGATCAGGTTGCCCAACCCGCCCGAGCCGACGATCGCACCGACCGTGGTGAGCGCGATGGTGGACACCGTGGCGACCCGGACGCCGGCCATGATCGCGGGCAGCGCGAGCGGGAGTTCGACCTGGAACAACAACCGTCCGGGCCCGTAGCCCATCCCCTTCGCCGCCTCCACCACATCCGGCGGCACCGATTGCAGACCGGCCAGCATGTTGCGCACCAGGATGGTCAGCGAGTACAGCACCAGACCGATGATGACCGTCGTCTCGGTCAAGCCCGTGAACGGCTGCAGAATCGCGAACATCGCCAGCGAGGGAATCGTGTAAAGGATCGTGGTCGAACCGAGCAGCACGCTCCCGGTCAATCGCCAACGCCGGGCAGCCAGGGCCATCGGGAACGCGACGAGCAGACCGATCGTCACCGACACGACGGTCAGATGGATGTGTTCGCGCAACGCGGTGGTGATCTCCCCGGAGTACTCGTCGAAGTACTTCCCGCAGACCCACGAGTTGCGCTTCAGGCAGTCACCGGAGGCCACAATCACGGGCGGACAGTACCCCAGCGGTCGGACGGGCATTCCCGTGACGGCGGACACACCCGGTGTGTGAACGGGGCCACCCGGGTACGTTGCCACCCCTGGGGGTCGGGAATCACCGGGTCTCCGGACACCTGCCACGGCTGCCTGCCATACCCCCGGAGGGTCCCCATGATCCGGCTCGACCGCGTCACGAAGCGGTACCCCGACGGCACCGAGGCGGTCGCGGAACTGTCGCTGGAGGTCGCCACGGGCGAGCTGGTCACCCTGGTCGGCCCGTCCGGCTGCGGCAAGACCACCACGATGAAGATGGTCAACCGGCTGATCGAGCCCACGTCCGGGCAGATATTCCTGGACGACGAGGACATCACCCGGGCCGACCCGGTCAAGCTGCGCCGACGGATGGGCTACGTGATCCAGTCCGGCGGCCTGTTCCCGCACCGCACCGTGCTGGAGAACACCGTCACCGTGCCCAGCCTGCTGGGTTGGGACCGCAAAAAGGCCCGGGCCCGCGGCGTCGAACTGCTGGAGCTGGTCGGCCTGGACCCGAGCAAACTCGGCGATCGCTACCCGCACCAGCTCTCCGGCGGCCAGCGCCAGCGGGTCGGCGTGGCCCGCGCCCTCGCGGCGGACCCGCCCGTGCTGCTGATGGACGAGCCGTTCGGCGCCGTGGACCCGGTGGTGCGCGAACGCCTGCAGACCGAATTCCTGCGGCTCCAGGACGAGTTGAAGAAGACGATCCTGTTCGTCACGCACGACATCGAGGAGGCCGTCCGGCTCGGCGACCGGATGGCGGTCTTCTCGATGGGCGGCCACATCGAGCAGTTCGACACACCCTCCAGCGTGCTCGGCGCACCCGCCACCGACTACGTCGCCGACTTCGTCGGCGCGGACCGCGGCCTCAAGCGCCTTTCGGTGACCGAGATCACCCCCGAGGACCTCGAACTGCCGCCGATCGTGCACTTGGACGACCCGATGTCCGAGGCGCTCGCGAAGCTGCGCGCGGCCGATTCGCGCTGGGCCGTGGTGCTCGACGACGCGGGCAACCTGCACGGGTGGGTGGACGACCGCCCGGCCGGCGGCACGGTGCGCGACCGGGCCCGCCGGATGGAGGCGTGGGTGCCGGTGCGCGCCTCGCTCAAGCAGGCGTTCGGCGAGATGCTCCAGCACGACGCCGGGTGGATCGCCGTGGTGGACGGCGATCGGTTCGTGGGAGTGCTCACGCCCGCGCGGCTGCACGAGGCCCTGCGGCGGTCCGTCGGTGCGGAGGAGCGGGACATCCCGTTGGCCGAGGTCGTGCTGGACACCATCGAGGGGTGACGGGCCGGCCCTCGGCCGAGGTTCTGTCCTCGACGGCCGGCCGGGCCGGCTCGGCCGCCCCGGACTTCGTCGTTCCCGACGTTCCCGGGGAGGTCGACCCGGCCTCGGGCCGAGCGGTCCTCAGGCGCCCGACCGGCCGGCCTTCTTGTCCTCGGGGTCCTCGGGGATGCGCAGTATCCGCTCCAGGAACAGGCACCCGCCGACCAGCAGCACGCCCGCGCCGACGGCGAAGGCGCAGCGCTGGGCCTGGGCCGAGCGCTCGGTGACCTCCAGGAAGCCGGTCAGGTAGAGCGCGTAGCCGCCGTACAGGCCCACCACGAGCGCGCCGACCAGCGAACCGGCCTTGGCGAAGACCACCGCCCGGGCGGCGACCAGCGGATCCACCGGGCGCGCGTTCGGCCGCCGCTCGCGCTGCGCCTTCAGCCGCGAGCGCAGCGACAACGCGGTCGCCAGCGCGATCGCGGCCAGGCACAGGAGCACGATCGGAGCCAGGATCGGGACCACGGGTGGCGTGCCGCGCGAGTCCCACAGGTCGATTCCGGCATACGCGATGCCGCCCGCACCCAGCGCGAGGGCGAGCAGGAAGAGCGGGCGCGTGGGCTTCATCGGTCTGCGGTCAACTCCAGGTCGTCACGGCGATGCACCCCGCCGAGGCCCACCTGCGCGAGCAGGTCGGCGACCCGGCCGTGGCCCGGTACCTCCGCCTCGGGGTCGATGTCGTGCCACGGCGCGAGCACGAAGGAACGCTCGTGCGCGCGCGGGTGCGGCAGGGTCAGGTGCGGGTCGTCCTGCTCCACGCCCTCGAACCGGATCACGTCCACGTCCAGCGTGCGCGGCCCCCAGCGCTCGACCCGGACCCGCTGGAACGCCTCCTCGATCGAGTTGGCGCGCTCCAGGATCAGATCCGGGGTGAGCAGCGTGCGCACCTCGATCACCGCGTTGAAGTAGGTGCCCTGGTCGGGGCCGCCCACCGGGTCGGTCTCGTAGACCGGGGACACCCGCAGCAGGCTCACGCCCGGGGTGTCGGCAATCTCGTCGATGGCACCCTGGAGGGTCTCCAGGCGGTTGCCCAGGTTGCTGCCGAGCGCGAGCACGACCCGACTCCAGGTCGGCAGCGCACGCCGGCCGGTGGTCTCGGCGGGCTGCTCCGGGGCCGGTTCGCGGGTGGGTTCGCGGACGGTGTCGGTCATCGGTCCCGCCCCCGCACGATGGTTACCGTCACGTCGTCGAACGGAACGGTGATCGGGGCGTCGGGCTTGTGCACGATCACTTCCACCTCCTGCACGAGCGGGCGGGCCAGGCACACGTCGGCGATCCGCTGCGCGAGCGTCTCGATCAGATCGACCGGGTCGCCCTGGACCACGCCGACCACGTCCTCGGCGACCTCGCCGTAGTGCACCGTGAGGGTGAGATCGTCGGACTGCGCGGCCGGACGGGTGTCCACGCCCAGCACGACGTCCACGACGAAGGTCTGGCCCTCTTCGCGTTCCTTCGCGAACACTCCATGGTTGCCGCGGGCCTTCAGTCCCCGCAGCGAGACGCGGTCCAGCATCAGTCGCCTCCTCGGCGCTATCCCATCACTGCGCACCCCGACCGGTCGGTTGTCGACCCGTCGAGGGGCGGTCGCGCCGACGGCCGGACCACCTCTGTGCGGTACGAATGTACCCAGCGATCCCGACAGGTTCGCTCGGCCGGGTACCTCGAAGGCACCCGAACGACGCATCGAAGCGGTCGGGATCGGTCAGATCTCCTCTTCGGCGTCGACCTCCGCCATCACCGGCGACGCGTGGTGCAACCACAGCCGCCAGCCCGAGGGGGTGCGTCGGAAGACGTTGGTGACCACCGCCCGGCCGCCCGCGAACCCGGCCTCGTCGCCGCCGTCCTCCTCGGCCATCCCGGTCAGCATGTTCGCCGTGCAGGACAACACCGCGACCTCGCCGGCCAGCTTGACCTCGACGTCGGTCAGGAAGAACTGCACGTACGCGGTGTTGGCCATGATCAGCGCATACGAGCGCAGAATCTCCGCGCGTCCGTGCAACGCGGGCCAACCCGGATGCACGCACGTCACGCTCGGCGCGTCGGGGCCGTCGGCCCAGATCGCGCCGAGGGCGTCGATGTCGCCCTCCTCGACCGCCGTCCACAGCGCGAGGTTGACCTCGCGTACCGCGTCCGCCTCGGGCGACGTCTGGTCGTCAATCGGGTTCATCGGGCCTCCTGCCAGGCAGCCGCCACCTTGACCGCGTCGAGCGAAGCGGGCACCTCGTGCACACGGACGGCCCACGCGCCCGCGGCGGCGGCCAGCGCGGAGACCGCGGCCGTCGCATCGTCGCGTCCGCGGGGCGGACGCAGTGTGCCGTCCTCGGCGGCGAGCAGCCGCCCCAGGAAGGTCTTGCGGGACGCGGCCACGAGCAGCGGACGACCGAGCTCGTGCAGCGCGTCCAGGTGGGCGAGCAGCGGCCAGTTGTGCGCGGCCGTCTTGGCGAAGCCCAGACCGGGGTCGAGCACGATCGCATCGGGATGCACGCCCGCCGCGATCACCTTCTCCATCCGCTCGGCCAACTCGGTGCGCACCTCGGCGACCACGTCGGTATAGACCGCGCGCTCCTGCATCCCGCGCGAGTGCCCACGCCAGTGCATGACCACCACGGGCACCCCGCTGTCGGCCACGTACGCGGCCATCGCCGGGTCCGCGAGCCCGCCGCTGACGTCGTTGACCAGGCGGGCGCCGGCCTCGACCGCGGCGCTCGCCACCTCGACCCGGGTGGTGTCCACGCTGACCACCGCACCGGCCGAGGCCAGCTCGCGGACCACCGGGACGACCCGGCGCAATTCCTCGTCCACATCCACCCGACCGGCCCCCGGCCGGGTCGACTCGCCGCCCACGTCGATCAGGTCGGCTCCCTGGTCGAGCAGCGCGAGCCCGCGCGTGATCGCGGCCTTCGAGTCGAACCACAGGCCGCCGTCGGAGAACGAATCGGGGGTCACATTGACCACACCCATGACCGCGCACCGGCCGAACTCGGGCAGGCCGCGCACCCGTGGTGGGCGGTCGGGAGCCCGATGTCGCGGGCCGGTCGTCGCTGTCATGGGGAACAGAGTAGGGGTTGACCGGGCACTGCCCGGTCAACCCCCGAGTACTGCGTCGCGACTTGTTATCGGCGCCGTGCCGGCCCGCGACCGTGCGCCGTGGAGCCGTTAACGGCTCAGGATCAGGCTCATCGCCTCGGCCCGCGTGGCCGCGTTCAGCAACTGGCCGCGCACGGCGGAGGTGAGGGTGCGGGCACCCGGCTTCCGTATGCCGCGCATGGTCATGCACAGGTGCTCGCACTCGACGACCACGATCACCCCGCGCGGGCGCAGGATGTTCACCAGCGCGTCGGCGATCTGGGTGGTCAGCCGCTCCTGCACCTGCGGACGCTTGGCGTACACGTCCACCAGGCGCGCGAGCTTGGACAGGCCGGTGATCTGACCGTCCTCCGACGGGATGTACCCCACGTGCGCCACCCCGTGGAAGGTCACGAGGTGGTGCTCGCACGTGCTGTAGACCTCGATGTCCTTGACCAGGACCATCTCGTCGTGGCCGAGATCGAAGGTCGTGGTGAGCACGTCCTCGGGATCCTGCCGCAATCCGGCGAAGATCTCCTGATACGACCTGGCCACTCGGGCCGGGGTGTCCTTGAGACCCTCGCGGTCGGGGTTCTCCCCGACCGCGAGCAGCAGCTCCCGGACCGCGCGCTCGGCGCGGTCCTGGTCGAACTCACCCACGGCACGACCGTCGAAGGTGACCGGGTCGATCGTCACGTTCAGTTCTCCGGAGAATCGGACGGTGGTTCGGGGTGCGCTACCGCCCCACCGGACCCCGTCGTGGTGCCCGTCGCAGAGGTCGAGCCGCCGTTGAGAATCCCGTTGTCGCTGCCGCCACCGGAGAGCGTGAGCTCGCGGGGCGTCATCACGGGGGGACGGCTGGACGGCTGACGCCGGCTGGAACCCGTCCACGCGGGACGGGCCGGCCGCTTGGTGACCGGAGCGAAGATCTCGGCGACCTGGGCCTTGTCCAGGGTCTCCTTCTCCAGCAGCTCCAGCACCAGATTGTCCAGCACGTCGCGGTTCTCGACGAGAATCTCCCACGCTTCGTTGTGGGCGGTCTCGATGAACCTCTTGACCTCTTCATCGACGATAGCCGCGACCTCTTCGGAGTAGTCGCGCTGGTGACCCATTTCACGACCCAGGAAGGGCTCGGCACCGTCGTTGCCGAACTTGATCGCACCCAGCCGCTCGGTCATGCCGTACTGCGTGACCATCGAGCGGGCCAGACCGGTGGCCTTCTCGATGTCGTTCGAGGCACCCGTGGTCGGGTCGTGGAAGACCAGTTCCTCCGCCGCGCGCCCGCCCATCATGTAGGCGAGCTGGTCGAGCATCTCGTTGCGCGTGGTGGAGTACTTGTCCTCTTCGGGCAGGACCATCGTGTAGCCGAGCGCGCGACCGCGGGACAGGATCGTGATCTTGTGCACCGGGTCGGTGTTCGGCAGCGCGTGGGCCACCAGGGCGTGGCCGCCCTCGTGGTACGCGGTGATCTTCTTTTCCTTGTCGCTCATGATCCGGGTGCGCTTCTGCGGCCCGGCCACGACACGGTCGATCGCCTCGTCCATCGCCAACGCGTCGATCAGCTTGGCGTCCGCGCGGGCGGTCAACAGTGCGGCCTCGTTGAGCACGTTCGCGAGGTCGGCACCGGTGAACCCGGGAGTACGCCGAGCGACCGCCTTGAGGTCGATGTCGTCGGTGACCGGCTTGCCCTTGGCGTGCACCTTGAGGATGTCCCAGCGGCCCTGCATGTCGGGACGGTCGACCGCGATCTGCCGGTCGAAGCGGCCCGGACGCAGCAGCGCCGGGTCGAGGATGTCGGGCCGGTTGGTCGCGGCGATCAGGATCACGCCGCCCTTGACGTCGAAGCCGTCCATCTCGACCAGGAGCTGGTTGAGCGTCTGCTCGCGTTCGTCGTGCCCGCCGCCCATGCCCGCGCCGCGGTGTCGACCGACCGCGTCGATCTCGTCGACGAAGACGATCGCCGGCGCGTTGGCCTTGGCCTGCTCGAACAGGTCGCGCACCCGGGAGGCACCGACACCGACGAACATCTCGACGAAGTCGGAACCGGAGATCGAGTAGAACGGCACGCCGGCCTCACCCGCGACCGCGCGGGCGAGCAGGGTCTTGCCGGTTCCGGGCGGGCCGTACAGCAGCACGCCCTTGGGGATCTTCGCGCCGACCGCCTGGAACTTGGCGGGCTCCTGGAGGAACTCCTTGATCTCGTGGAGTTCCTCGACCGCCTCGTCCGCACCGGCCACGTCGGCGAAGGTCGTCTTCGGCGTGTCCTTGGAGATCAGCTTGGCCTTGGACTTCCCGAAGTTCATGACCCGGGAGCCGCCGCCCTGCATCTGATTCATCAGGAACAGGAAGACCACGACGATGAGCACGAACGGCAGCAGGGAGAACAGGATGCTGACGATCGTGCTCTGCTTGCTGAGCTTGACCGTGTAGGAGTCCTGGATCTTGCCCTGCTCGTACTTGGACTGGAGCAGGCGCTGGATCTCCACGCCCTGCTCGTCGATGTACGAGGTCTTGATCTTGCTGTGCTTGTCGACCTTCACCCCGGGAATCAGGGTGAGCTCGAGTGACTGGTCGTTACCGCCGATGAGCTTGGCTGACTTGACCTGGTCGTTTTGGATCGCCTGGATCGCCTTGCCGGTGTCGACACCCTTGAAGCCGCTCGAAGAGGAGACGAGCTGCATCAGGAGGATCACAGCAATGACGGCCAGCGCGATCCACATGACCGGCCCGCGGAAATAGCGCTTGACGTCCATCGATGCGGGGCAGCAGACGCCCCGTCCCTCCTGCCGACTTTTGACCCGGACGCCTTATGGCCCCCGGGTACGTTGCCTGTCCGGTATCGCCCGGCACGGTCGCCCGTGCTGATCGGATGTCGCTGCGTTAGACGGTACACCGGGTGTCCGCACGTCAACGCGCCGCGCGTTCACTCACCTTGCGCGCCTTCGTGCATCGACCCCCGACGCACCCTCCAACGAGGGAAAACGTTCCCCTTGTTCCCGGATGCTGTTACAGGATGTCGATCGCGCAAACCCGAAGCCGTATTCCATGCGCCCGAGCGGGTCAGGTCGGCTTCGAACCGCCGTACACATGCTCGGCCAGTGTGCCCACGAACGGCAGGTTGCGGTAGCGCTCGGCGTAGTCGAGGCCGTAGCCCACCACGAACTCGTTGGGGATGTCGAAGCCCACGTACTTGACCGGGATGTCGACCTTGGCGGCCTCCGGCTTGCGGAAGAACGCGCACACCTCCAGCGAGGCGGGGCCTCGCGAGGTGAGGTTGGCGAGCATCCACGACAGGGTCAGGCCCGAGTCGATGATGTCCTCGACGACCAGGACGTGCCGACCGGCGATGTCCGCGTCGAGGTCCTTGAGGATGCGCACGACGCCCGAGGACTTGGTGCCGGAGCCGTAGGAGGACACCGCCATCCAGTCCATCTTGACCGGCGAGTGCACGGCCCGGGCGAGGTCGGCCATGACCATGACGGCGCCCTTGAGCACGCCGACGAGCAGCAGGTCCTGACCCCGGTAGTCCTCGTCGATCCGTTCGGCGAGCTCTACGAGCTTCGCCTCGATCTCCTCCTGCGTGACGAGGACCCTTTCGAGGTCGGCGCCCATGTCCTTCTCGTCCACCACATGCCTTACTACGAAGTTTTCGACTGAGCCCCGCGGTCACCGGTCAGGATTGAGCCGGCCGGTGAAAGAGAAGCCTGCCACACCGCCTGCGTATCTCGACGCCCCCGGGCAGGTGGATGGGCCCCTGGCCGTGCCAGGAGATGACCAGCTTCTCCACCGCCTCCACGTGCCGGGCGAACAGCGCGCCGGAGGGGCTGCCCGCGCCGACCGCCGTACGGCGCAACACCCGGCGGCGGACCGCGGCGGGCAGCTCGGCCAGCCCGGCGACCTCGAGCTCGCCGTCGTCGTGCGTGACGTCGGCCTGGGCCCGGTCGGCCCACTGGTCGAGTGCCTCGGCATCGTCGCGGAACAGCCGCGCGGTGCGGGCCAGCGCCTCGGACACCCCGGGGCCGAGCGCCTTCTCCAGCACCGGGAGCACCTCGTGGCGCACCCGTGCCCGGGTGTAGGCGGGGTCGGCGTTGTGCGGGTCCTCCCAGGGCAGCAGGTCTTGCGCGACGCACGCCTGCCGGGTGATGTCGCGGCCCAGCTCCAGGAACGGGCGCTGGTAGTGGCCGGTCAGCGGTGGCATGCCGGCGAGCGAGCGGGCTCCGGAGCCTCGGGCCAGCCCGAGCAGCACCGTCTCGGCCTGGTCCTCCAGGGTGTGGCCGAGCAGCACGAGCGCGGCGCCGTGCTTCTTCGCCGCGGTGTCCAGCGCGGTGTATCGGGCCAGCCGCGCGGCGCCCTCCGGGCCGCCCCGGGTGCCGACGGTGACGCCGAGCGCGTCGACCGGGCCCAGGCCCAGGTCGCGCAGCCGGGCGACCAGATCCACGGCGCGGCGGGTGGAGCCCGCCTGGAGTCCGTGGTCGACGGTGATGGCTCCGGCGCGCAGACCCGCGCGGGGGGCCTCGAACGCGGTGGCCGCTGCGAGCGCCAACGAGTCCGCGCCACCACTGCAGGCCACCAGGACGAGGTCACCCGGTTGCAGCTCGCGCAGGGTCTTGCGGACGGCCAGCCTGGTGGCGGCCACGGCGGGATGGGGTCCCACGACTCGACGACACCTCCTTGCACGTCCGGTTCGGCCGGTTCGCGGAGGTCGCGGCCTCCGCGAGAAATGCCGAAGAGAATTGGTTTGCCCACGCTACGTCACCCGAAGCGCCCCGGGCCGCAGACACCACCGGATGTCGCCCGGATGAGGACGCGGGCGGGCCGGCGTCGGCCCGCCCGCGGCGCGAGAAAGCGCGCGGAGGCGCCGCGTCGGGTGTCGCGCGCCGCCTCACGCGGGGTCGGCGGGGTCCTCGGTCGGCGCGGTTCCGGCCTTGCCGTGCACCCGGTCCACCCACATGCCCGGCTCGGCCACCTCGGCCTTGGTGGGCAACGTGTTGGGCGAGGTCCACACCCGGTTGAAGCCGTCCATGCCGACCCGCCCGACCACCTCGCGCACGAACCGCTCGCCGTCGCGGTATTGGCGCAGCTTCGCGTCCATGCCGAGCAGCTTGCGCAGTGCCTGGTCGAGCCGCCCGGTGCCCTGGGCGCGCCGCTCGGCGAACTTCTCCCGGATCTCCGTCACGGTCGGGATGACCTGCGGCCCGACGCCGTCCATGACGAAGTCGGCGTGCCCCTCCAGAAGCGACATCACCGCGGTGATCCGGCCCAGGATCTCGCGTTGCTCGGGTGTCTGGACGAGTTCGACCAGCGAGCCGCCCTCACCGTCGCCGTCGGTGCCCGCACGGCGCGCGCCCGCGAACGTGGAGACCGCCTCGCGCAGCCGGCCGAGCAGCGCGGACGGGTCGAGCTCGGTCTGCCCGAGGAAGCCGTGGATCTCCTGCTCCAGGTGGTCGCGCAACCACGGCACGGCGGTGAACTGGGTCCGGTGGGTCTCCTCGTGCAGGCACACCCACAGCCGGAAATCGTGCGCGTCCACGCCGAGTTCGCGCTCGATCTGGACGATGTTCGGGGCGACCAGGAGCAGCCGCCCGGGGCCGCGCCCGCTCGCGCCCGGGCTCTGCGGCGCGAAGGTCTCGTACTGGCCGAGCACGCGCGAGGACAGGAAGGCGAGCAGGGTGCCCAGTTCCAGGCCGGTCACCTTGCCGCCCACGGTGCCCAGCGCGGCGCCGCCCGGCACGCTCTCGCGGCGCTGTTCGACCTTGTCCAGGAGCGGTCGCAGCACGTGCCGGAAGCCCTGCACGTTGGCCCGGGCCCAGCCCGGTCGGTCCACCACCAGGACCGGGGTGTCGTTGTCGCCCGAATCGAGTCCCGTGAACGCTCGTACGTGTCCTTCGGACGTCTTGGCGTGGGCACGCAGCTCCGCCACGACCGCCCGTGCCTCGTCCCGTCCGACGTCCGGTCCCGGCCGCACGAGCCGGTTCGCCGTCGCCACGGCCAGGTCCCAATCGATCATGTCCGCACCGTTGCCGCTCGTCATACGGCCACGGTACGTGCTCGGCGCGGCATCGAAAGAGGAACCGGGGGCCACGACTTCATCGGGATCGGGATTTGTGGGCGCGCGGACCGGCTCGGCCGCCGGTGCGAAGCGGGCCGGTCGCCGCGACCCGCGGGTCAGGCGGTGGTACAGCCGCAGTCGGCCAGCGCGGCGGCCATCCGGTCGATCGCCGCGCGGGCAGGGTCGGGGTCGCCGGTGAATTTGTCGGCCAGGATCGCGAAGGCGAGCAGCCTGCCGTCCCGATCGCGGACCAGGCCGGACAGCGTGCTGACCCCGGTCAACGAGCCGGTCTTGGCCCGGACCACGCCGGCCGCGTCGGCGGAGCCGCTGTTCGGGCCGTACCGCTCGGTCAGGGTGCCGGTGAAGCCCGCGATCGGCAGGCCGGTCAGGGCCCAGCGCAGTTCGGGGTGCGGCTGGGACGCGGCCACCGCGAGGGTCTGCACGAGCGTCTGCGGGGTGAGCCGGTCCTCCTTGTCCAGACCGCTGCCGTCCTTGAGGGCGGACGCCCCGTAGTTCACGCCCAGGCCCTCCAGGACCTTGCGTGCCGCGACGGTTCCGCCCTGGAAGCTCGCGGGTTGGCCGCCGGCGATCGCGACCTGCCGCAACAGGGCCTCGGCCAGGTCGTTGTCGCTGAAGGTCAACATCTGTTCGACCATCGCGGACATCGGCGGGGACTGGACCGAGGCGAGTTCGGGCGCACCGCCGGTGGGCGCGGTGCCCTGGGCGGGCGTGCCGTCGACGGTGATGCCCGCGGTCTTGAGCAGCGCCGCGAACTTCTTCGCGGCGTCGATGCCCGGGGACGGCACCCGGTTGCTCTCCTTGCCGACCACGGTCGGGTCCACCCGGCCCTCGTCGACCATCAGCGACACCACCGGGGCGATGTTCTCGTTGACGCCGATCGCGTGCAGGGCCGGGCCGGTGTACAGGGTGGTGTCGTACTGCAGCTTGACCTGGGTGGTGCCGGTCGCCTTGAGCGCGTTGGCGGTCGCCGCGGCCAGGTCGGACAGCCGGGCGGGCCGGTAGGCGCTGCCGTACTGCTGCCCGTCGAGCGCGGTCAGCGTCGGGTCCCCGCCGCCGACCAGCACGATGGTGCCCGGCGTCGCGCCCGGCACCACGCGGGTGGCGATTCGATGATCGGGGCCCGGCGCGGTGAGCGCGGCCACCGCCGTGGTGATCTTCGTGGTGGACGCGGGGGTGGCCGCCCGGTCCTGGTTGGCGCCGTACAGCGCCTTGCCGGTCAGCGCGTCGACGACGGCGATCGCAGGCGGGGCGCCCAGTGCGGTGGCCTTGGTCAGCGGGTCCAGCGCGGCCCGGATGCCGGCCTCGGTCGGGGTGGCGCCCGCGGCTTCCCCGGACACCGGTGCCAGCACGGGCTGCGCGCTCGCGACCCGCTTGGTCTTCTCGTCGGCTCGGGCGGCCAGGGGCTCGCCCCTCCACGACCCGTGCACGAGCGTGGTGAGAACGGCCAGCACGATCGCCGCCAGGGCCGCGGCGATCGCTTTGCTCCTTATGCCGGCCACGCGAGACCATCCCCTTCCGCCGGACCACCGGCCATGCGAGACACTGAGATCAGATCAGGTTCTGTCCGGGACCTGTGCCGGGTTCGGCCTCGCGGACAGAACGACCCTAACGGTCCCGGCAACGGTCCCGGCGCAGCACTATGGAGGAGCCTTGGAGTTCGACGTCACCATCGAGATCCCCCGGGGATCGCGCAACAAGTACGAGGTGGACCACGAGACGGGCCGCATCCGGCTCGACCGGATGTTGTTCACGTCGACGCGCTACCCGGCGGACTACGGCTTCATCGAGGACACCCTCGGTGAGGACGGTGACCCGCTGGACGCGCTGGTGCTGCTGGACGAGCCGACCTTCCCGGGCGTCCAGGTCCGGTGCCGCGCGATCGGCATGTTCCGGATGACGGACGAGGCCGGCGGCGACGACAAGGTCCTGTGCGTGCCGGCCACGGACCCGCGCGTGGAGCACCTGCGTGACATCCACCACGTCTCGGAGTTCGACCGGCTGGAGATCCAGCACTTCTTCGAGGTCTACAAGGACCTGGAGCCGGGCAAGTCGGTCGAGGGCGCCAACTGGGTCGGCCGCGACGAGGCCGAGGCCGAGGTCGAGGCCTCCCGCAAGCGGCTCACCGAGCAGGGCCACCACTGACCGGGTAGCCCCTCGCACGAACGCCGGTCGCCGGCGGGCACCCTCCGGGGTGGCTGCCGGCGACCGGCGTTCGTCGTGGTGGCGGTCGGTCGACCGAGCGGTCGTGGGCACGGTCAGGACGGGCGGGCGTAGTAGTCCGGGGTGCCCATGTAGAACATGTTGCTGATCTTGACCACGTCGCCGGTGCGCGGGGCGTGGATCATCCGGCCGCCGCCCAGGTACATCGCGACGTGGTGGATGTCGGAGGCGCTCTTGGTCTCCGTCCAGAAGATCAGGTCGCCCGGACGCAGGTTCCGATACGACACCGGGGTGCTCTGGGAGTACTGCGTGGCGGCGAAGTGGGTCATGCTCACGCCGGCCTTGCGCCACGCCTGCATGACCAGGCCCGAGCAGTCGTAGCCGCGTGGGCCCTCGCCGCCCCAGACGTAGGGCTTGCCCAGTTGCGCCTTCGCGTACGCGACCGCGGCGGCCGCGCCGCCGTTGTCCGCGGCGGTCTTGCCGGAGGTGTCGGGTCGGGCGGCCGGGCTCTTGGCGGGCTTGGTCGGCTTGGCGGGTTTGGCGGGTTTGGCGGGCTTGGTCGACTTGGTCGGCGCGCTCGGCGTGCTCGGCTTGGCCGGCGTGCTCGGCTTCGCGGGTTTCGCCTCCTGCGCGCGCGCCTCCTCGGCCTGTCGGTCGGCCTCCCCGCGGGCGTCCTCCCGGGCCGCCTCGGCCTCGGCCCGGGCGCGGGCCTCCTCCTCGGCGCGGCGCCGAGCCTCGGCCGCCACACCGTCCCGGCGCTGTGTCTCCAGTGCGACGGACGTCTGCTTCAGCGTGGCCAGTTCGGTCAGCAGCGCGGTGCGCCGGGCGGCGATCTCGCCGACTCGGCGTTGTTGTGCGGCGAGTTCGGCCTCGACCCGGTCCTTGGCCGCGCGGACCGCCTCGGTCGCGCGGGCGGCTGTGTCCGCGCTGTGTTCGGCGTCGGCTTTGGCGGTTGCCGCGTCCTGGACGGCGATGGTGCCGCGGCGCAGGGTGTCGTCGCCGTCCTGGGAGATCCGGCGCATGCTCTCCATCCGGGAGACCAGGTCGGCGGGCGAGTCCGCGCCCAGGACCGCCTGGAAGGTGCCCAGTCGGGCGCCGCCGCCCATCCGGTAGGCCTGCGCGGCGAGCCGGCCGAGTTCGGCTCGGGTGCCGACCAGTCGGGCGTCCGCCGAGCGCAGGTTTTCGTCGGCGGCCTCGGCCCGGTCGTGGGTCTGCTGCCGCAACACCACGGCCCCGTTGTACGCCTCGACGGCGGCGCCGGCGCGAACGTCGAGCCGTTCCAGATCGTTTGCCTCGCGGTCGAGTTCGGCCTCGATCCGACCGATGTCGTCGACCTTGCCGGTGACCGCGTCCTGCGCCCGGCGAACCCGGTCGGCGCCGGGGTGGGCGGTGCCGGAGGGATCGTCGGCGAGGGCTCCGGGGGTGATCGTGAAGACGAGGACGGCGGCGAGTCCGGCCGGGACTGCGGCGCGGATGAACGGTCGAGGCATGCGGTCTCCCTCCAAGCGGCGGGCACCGAGGGGAACCGGACGTTCCGATTCCGGGCAGGTCTCCTCACGCTAACGATCGGTGATCGCAATCGCACCATAAGCGACATATTTCCCGCTAATGGGCTTATCCCTCACGCACCACTCGAACATCGGTGCGCCACCCGGGACTCGGCGTTCGCCCGCGCCGGCCCGGGCGCCCGAGCGCACCCCGCGGTCGGTTCAGCCGGTGGCCGCCGGCTGCTCCAGGGACCACATGCACACCGTGCCCGACTCCGCGTCGGCGGTCAGCCAGACACCGTCGGAGCGCACCACGAGCCATTCGCGCGGCGCGTCCTCGGGGTACTCGACCTCGGCGATGGCCCGCAGGTCCGGCACCGAGAACAGCACGTGCCGCTCGCCCGAGGAGGCCGCGAGCACCAGGTCTCGGCGTACGAAGCCGGCGTAGATGTCGAACACCTCGTCCGGGTCCGGGAAGACCTGCTCCCCCGGCCGGGCCGCTATCACCGCGCCGTCCGGGTAGCGCACCAGGGCAAGCGGGCCGGCCTCGATCGGCGTGGTCAGCATCATCCGACCGGAGCCGTGGATGTCGGTCAGCACCCGACTCTCCCCCGGCGGCACCTCGGCGACCCGGTCCGGGGCGTCCGCGCCGAGCACGAAGACCCGGTACGCGTCGTCGGCGTGCGAGGCGGCCAGGCCCACATGCCCGCCGTCGGGGTGCGGAATGAGTTCGGAGCCGACGGTGGCCGGATCCAGCGGCCACACCGCCCGCGCGGTGCCGTCCGCGCCGTCCAGCAGCACGCACCGGTCGCCCTCGGCGGTGCGCACCACGGCCCAGATGCCGGCCGAGGTGACGGCGCAGGAGCCGGCCTCCTCGAACTCCCACGGCTGGTGCGGGTGGGCCCACACCTCGCTTCCCTGCGCGTCCAGCACCACCACTCGGTCGGGTGCCGAGGCGACGAAGTACCCGAGGTCGGGAGTGACCGAGTGGCCGCCCCGCCAGTCCTCGGGCAATCGCACCTCGCGCACGATGCCCAGCGAGTCGTCGAGCACGACGAGCGAGCCGTCCACGCCGTGCGCGAGCCAGGCCGCCGCGCCGGGAATGCGGTCGAGACTCCACAGGGACGGCAGGGTTGCCCGGGCCAGAAGTTGAGCGCGCATGGCGTGAACTCTATTGGCGCCCGGCACCAACCCGTACGGCTCAGCGCCGATGACCCGGTTCCGGGTCCGGCCGGTCGTCGCTCGCGCGGTGCCGACCCCGCCCCGGGGCGGGCTCCGACCCGTCCACCGCGGCCTGCTTGCGCGACGCCGAGCGGGCGCGCAGGAGTTCGATCGCGACCGGAATCACCGAGATCAGCACGATCGCGACCAGGATGAACTCGATGTTGTCGCGGACGAACCGCACCTGCCCGAGCGAGTGGCCGAGCAGGGTGACCCCGCACGCCCACAGGAATCCTCCGACCACGTTGTAGACCACGAATGTGCGGTACCTCATCCGAGCGACACCCGCGACGATCGGCGTGAATGTGCGCACGATCGGCACGAACCGGGCCAGCACGATCGAGCGCGGTCCGTACTTCTCGAAGAACTCGTGCGCCTTCTCCACGTTCTCGCGCTTGAAGAGCCGCGAGTCGGGTCGGTTGAACAGGGACGGCCCCACCTTGCGACCGAACAGGAAGCCGACCTGGTCGCCCGCCACCGCCGCCACCCACAACAGCAGGCACACCAGCCACAGCGGCTGCGAGAACTTGCCGTCCGAGACCAGCAGACCGGTGGTGAACAGCAGCGAGTCGCCCGGCAGGAAGAAGCCGATCAGCAGCCCCGACTCGGCGAAGACGATCACCAGGATGCCGATCAGGCCGAATGTGGAGATCAGCTTGTCGGGATCCAGGAACGATGGACCCAGGGCGATGGTGTGCACGGCGCGAGCCTCCCGGAACGGGTGATGGCGGACGTCGGAAGTCCCCCGACCAGGTCATGGTTAGGCAAAGAGAATTCCTTCCGAAGGTAACGTCCGCATCGTGGGACCGGTTCCCGACGGGCGCTGCGGAAGTCCTCGGACGGGTCTCAGGCGCGGTCGGGCCGGGTCCGCGCGACGAGCGCGCCGTCCTCGTCCAGGTTCAATTCGATCGTCAGGGCCCGGAGTTCGCCGAGCCGGCCCAGGTGCGAGCCGCCGCACGGGATGTGCGCGTCGCCGTCCGGAAGGCCGCAGTGCCACACCCGACGGGCGGTGAGCGCCGGGCCGGGCACCTCGATCCGCACCTCGGCATCGGTTTTCAGCCATTGCGCCAGCAGCGCCTCGACCTCGTCGCGGATGCCGGGCAGGTCCTCGGCCAGGCCGTCCGCGGTGAAGCCCTTCTTGCGCAGCGACTTGCCGATCCGGTAGTCGTCGCGGCTGCCGCCCTCGTCCATCCGGGACGAGGTGATCGCCAGGTTGTCGAAGTCGGGGCGGCCGAGGCTGTCGGTGCGCACCTCCTTGCGCCAGCGCGGCGCGAGCACCGCGTTGAGCGCGAACGCCAGCAGGTGGCACGAGGTGTGCGCGGCGCTGAGCGCGGCCCGACGGTCGGCGTCCACGGCCAGTTCGGCACTCGCCCCGACCAGGTCGCCCACATCGCCCGGGGCCCGGTCCAGGACGTGCAGCACCAGCCAGGACCAGTCCTCGTCGCCGCGCCGGACCCCGATCGCCTCGCCGACCGCGAACTCGCCGTCCGGGCCGACCGCGCCGGTCACACAGTCCGACACGACCAACTCCGCGCCCGCCACCCGGATCACCCCGGTGTCGGCGGGCTGGTCCGGCCAGGTGTGGTCCAGCGGGTGGAACGGCGTCCTGGCCACCACCAGGGCGGTCCGCCCGTCCGGCAGCACGGGCGCGGCCAGGATCGGCGCGTCGCCGGTGGTCGCGCCCGCGGGGAAGGTCACCTCGGTGGAGGTCGTGGGGAGAGCCATCTGCGTCCTAACCTCGATTCGATCCGGTCGCCATCGTGCCGGTGCGGCAATGGCGCCGTGCAGTCCATTCGATCATGGACAATCCTCCTCACACAGGAATCGCGAGCAGGGACGGTTTGTGCAACACCACGGCTGGATCTCGACCACGGCGCGGCTGGCGGGCGACGCCGAGCCCGGACCGCACGGTGTCGGCTGGATGCTCGTCGCATTCATCTTCACGTTCGCGGTGACCCGCCTGATCACCCGGCTGATCCGGGCGGGCAAGGGCCCGTTCCGCAACATGGTGGTGGGCAAGGTGCACGTGCACCACCAGGTGTACGGGATCTTCCTGATGTTGATCGCGGGCGCGCTGGAGTTCGCCTACGAACCGGGCGGCGCGCTGCGTCAGGTGCTCGCCGGGTTCTTCGGGATGGGCGCCGCCCTGACGCTGGACGAATTCGCGCTGCTCGTACACCTGGACGACGTGTACTGGGCGGCGGACGGCCGCAAGTCGGTGGACGCGGTACTGATCACCGCCGCGATGGGACTGCTGCTGTTCGTCGGCGCCAACCCGCTGGGCCTGGGCGACGGCGACAGCAAGCCGGTGGCCGCGACGGTGGTGGTGTTCAACCTGGCCTTCGCGCTGTGCGCGCTGGCCAAGGGCAAGGTCGCCACCGGACTGATCGGCGTTTTCGTACCGTTCGTCGCGATGGTGTCGGCGATGCGCATCGCCAAGCCCGAATCACCGTGGGCGCGCTGGCGGTACAAGGAGGGCCCGGGGCGCACCTCGCCGCACGCGGACACCAAACTGGCCCGCTCACTGCGCCGCTTCCCGCCCGACCGGCGCACGTGGTGGGACCACACCAAGGACTTCGTCGCCGGCGCACCGCACCGCTGACCGCAGGGGGGTGGCCCTCCGGTGCGGTGCGGTGCGGTGGCGGCACGCGGCCGGCCGATGTCGCCGACGTGCTGCGGCTCTCGACTGCGGTGCGCACCACGGGTGCGGCACTACAGGTTCGGGAGCACCTCGTTCTCGAACAGGCGCAGGCTCTCCCACGCGAGCTCCGGCGGAATGCCGCCCATCATCGGGTGCAGGATCGCGAACGCCGCGTCGCCCTGGGCCTTGAGTTCGGCCACCAGGGTCTCCGGGGTGATCACCCGGTACTGCCCACCCGCGCGCAGCGCGTCGGCATCGGTGACGCTCGCATAGCCGCCCACGCCCGAGGTGCCCGCCGCGGCCATCGTCTCGCCGTAGGCGTTGACCTCGTGCAGCGCGTGCGGCGCGATCCGGTCCCAGTCCCGGTCGGGGTCGTTCGAGAGGTGGAAGAAGCTGGTGTCGCCGCCGAAGTAGGGACCCGGGTCCTCCTCGCCGAGCTTGACCTTCTCGTCCCGGTAGAACTCCCAGATCGCCGGATTGGACGGCATGAACCCGTCGGCGATACGCGCGGCGCGGCGCGCGGCGGCCTCGACGCTGCCGCCGAGAATGATCGGCGGGCCACCCTTTTGGAACGGCTCCGGGGTCACCCGCACCGTCCGGCCCCGGAATTCGAACTCCTCGCCCGTCCACGCCTTGCGCAACGTCTCGACGGTCTCCACGGTGCGCTTGACCCGCTCGCGCATCGGCACGTCGTACATCGCGAACTCGGCGTCGACGTAGCCGTTGGTGAGCACCACGTTGACCCGGCCCTGGCTGAGCAGGTCGAGCACCGCGAGTTCCTCGGCCAGGTGCAGCGGATCGTGCAGCGGCGCGGGTATCGCCGCGATGGTCACGCCCATGTTGCGGCTGCGCGCGGTGATCGCGGCGGCGAACTGGAGCGGGGCGGGCAGGTAGCCGTCGGCAAAGCCGTGGTGCTCGGACAGCGTGACCATGAAGAATCCGCGCTGATCGGCCCATTCGACCATGTCGAGTGCCGCCGCGTAGCGCTCCCCCATGCTCGTCCCGGCGAAAGCCGGATTGCGGAAGTCGAAACGCAGCGCGAACACAGCCATGCCGTACTCCTGTCCCCGGCGTCGCCGGGATGAGCGGCGCCGCACTCTCTGATGGGGCGTCAGGTTAGTCGTGCACGTCGAGGAGAACCAGGGCCGGCCCAGTGCCGGGTGCGGCACTGGTCAACCGGTGCGCAGCGCCCGGTCGAGCAGTACGCGCAGGGCACGCCGGTCGGCGTCCGGCAGGCCGGTCAGCGGCGGATCACTGGCGAGCGCGGCAAACAGACGCTCGCGCAACGCGGCGCCGGTCGGGGTGAGTGCGATCAGTTTGGCCCGGCGGTCCCCCGGATGCGGCCGGCGCTCGACCAGGCCGCGGTCCACCAGGCGGTCCACCACGAAGGTCACATTGGGTGGTTCGCAGCACATCCGCCGCCCCAGCTCGCGCATGCCCAGCGGCTCGGCGAGTTCGTGCACCGCGTTCGCCTGGGATGCGGTCAGGCCGACGGAGCCCGCGCACGCGGCGAAGTGCGCGTCCAATCGTGCGGTGGCCGCGTAGAGCAGCGCGGTCAGTCCCGGCAGCTCGCCTTTCCCCGTGGTCATGGCCACACTCTAGCCGAACTTCGTTACAGCTCGAATGATTCGAGGTGTAACGTCTGCTCGGAGCTGACATGTCGTCAGTTCTCTTGGTCACCCCGGGAGAGGAACCCGCCCATGCCCGCAATCCTGGCCGGCCGGATGGCCCTGGTCACCGGTGGCAGCGGCGGCATCGGCTCCGCCTGCGCGGCCCGACTGCTGCGCGACGGCTGCTCGGTCACCCTCACCGCCCGGCGGGCCGATGCCCTAGCCGCGACCGCCGAACGCCTGCGTGCGCAGGCCCCGGCCGGCACCGAGGTGCGCATCGTCGCGGCCGACGCCTGCAGCACCGACGGGATCCGTACCGCGGTCCGGGCGGCGGGCCCCGAGCTCGCCGTCTGCGTGGCGACCGTGGGCGGCGGGAGCACCGCACCGATCCTGGCCATGGACGACGACACGTTCCTGACCGACCTGCACCGCAACACGCACAGCGCGTTCCTGGCGATCAAGTACGCCGCACCCGTGATCGCCGCGCGCGGCGGCGGCGCGATCGTGTGCGTGTCCTCGACCGCGGCCAAGCTGACCATGCCGTTCCTGAGCGGCTACGCGGCCGGGAAGGCGGGCCTGGAAGCGCTGGTCCGGGCCGCCGCGGACGAGTTGGGCGCGGCCGGCGTCCGGGTCAACGCCGTCCGTCCCGGCCTGGTGCGCTCGCACGAGGAGGCCCGGATCTTCCGCGACGACGAGATGATCGCGCACTTCCTGGCGAACAAACCGCTGGGCCGCACCGGCCTGCCCGAGGACATCGCCGAGGCGGTCCGCCATCTGGCCGGCCCCGAATCGTCCTGGACCACCGGCCAGAGCCTGGCCGTGGACGGCGGCAACGAGCTGCGCCGGGCTCCGTCCTTCGAGAAGTACGCCCGGGCCGCGCTCGGCGACGCGGTGATCGACGCCGCGACGGCCGGCCGCGATCCCTACGCCGAATCGCGCTGAACCACCGGCAAACCCGGGCCCGCCGGCCCGCCGACCCACCTCGATCCCACTTCGACCCGACCTCGACCCGACCTCGACGCGACGGAGCATCCGCATGACCACCGACGTGCAACTTTCCATCGGCCTGCCGAACTTCGGCACCTGGCCCGCCGGCGACTGGCGCGGTTTCGTGGACGTCGGCCGGGCCGCCGACGACGCGGGCATCGACCGGATCGTCCTGGTCGACCACGTGGTGATGGGCCCCAACACGCAGAACTACACGTGGGGCCGCTTCCCCACGCCGCCCGAGGCGGCCTGGCCCGAGCCGCTCACCCTGCTCGCCGCGATCGCCGCCGTCACCTCGAACGTGCGCCTGGCCACCGGCATCCTGGTCGCCCCGCTGCGCAGCGCCACGCTGCTCGCCAAGACCGCGGCGACGCTGGACCAGGTCTCCGGCGGCCGGCTGGAGTTGGGGGTGGCCACCGGATGGCAGCGCGAGGAGTACGACGCGGCCGGGATCGACTGGGACGCGCGCGGGCGGCTGCTGACCGACACCCTGGCCGCGTGCAAGGCGCTGTGGACGAACCTGCCCGCGTCCTTCGCGTCCGAGACGGTGAACTTCGCCGACGTCTACTGCGCACCGCAGCCGGTCCAGGCGGGCGGAGTGCCGCTGTGGATCGGTGGCACGCTGAACAAGCGCAACCTGGAGCGGATCGTGCACAGCGGCGACGGCTGGATTCCGATCATGGGCCTGTCCACCGCCGACATGGCCCGGGACGTGGTCCGCATCCGCGAGGCGCTCGCCGACGCCGGGCGCGACCCGGCGGCGCTGCGGGTGCAGGGCCCGCTGCCGATGGTCAAGGACGACGCCGGGCGCTTCGACCTGGCCCGCACGATGGCCGGTGCGAGCGAGGTGATCGCCGCCGGTGCGACCGCCGTGCACCTGCCCATCCAGGTGTTCTGCTCCGGTCCCCGGGACGCGCCCGCGTTCTTCACCGAGGCCCGGAAGTTGTTCGACCGGGTGGTGTCCGGGGGCTGAGCCCCCGGGTGGCGCTTTCCACCTGGGGCTTTACCCCTGCTTGGGGAAAGTTGCGGGATTGCGGAACGTCGTCGGTGGGAGGGTCGTTCCCCTGATCAGGGCGCGAAACGGCGCCTTTGTCCAACGCGGGAGGGCCCTCCATGTCCGACGTCACGCTGCCCACCGGCGCCAACGCGCCCCTGACCGGCGACCGCGCCGAGGTCTCGATCGGGTGGGGCTCGACCGACGTCGTGGACGTGTCCGCCGTGCTGCTGACCGACGCGCACAAGGTACGCACCGACGAGGATCTGGTCTTCTTCAACAATCCGGTCGGCGGCGACGGCGCGGTGCGCACTGCCGCCGGCCCCGCGGGAACCACCCACGTCAGTGTCGAATTGGCCAAGCTGCCCGCCGAGATCGCGCGCGTGGTGGTCGTGGTGAGCTCGGACGCGGACCGCCCCGGGATGACCCTGGGCCAGGTGCCGGGTCTGGGCGCGGTCACCGTGTCCGGGGACGCGCGGATCGGCTACACACCGGACGCGTTCGCCGGCGGCGAGACGGTCGCGGTCCTGGTCGAGCTGTACCGCCGCGGTGACGCGTGGAAGGTGCGCGCGGTCGGTCAGGGCTATGCGAGCGGCCTCGCCGGGCTGGCGACCGACTTCGGCATCTCGGTCGAGGACGAGCCGGAGCCGGAACCGACCCCCGCTCCTGCCGCGCCCGCGCACGTGATGGTCAAGGAGCCCGCCGCGGCTCCCGCACCGGCCGCGCCCGCGCCGATCTCGATGGCCAAGGAGCCGCTCGGCCGGGTCGACCTGGCCAAGGGCGGCCGGGCGACGATCAACATGGACAAGGCCGACCGCTCGATCACCGTGACCGCGTCGCTGGTCTGGGACGGCGGCGACGACGCGCGCCGCAAGACCGGCGCCGACCTGGACCTGTACGCGCTGTTCGTGCCGCGCTCCAAGGTGGGCGCGAAGAAGGGCGACAAGGACGGGGTGATCTACTACCGCGAGCTCGGCAGCCTGACCGCGGCGCCCTACATCCAACTGGACGGCGACTCGCGCGTGCCCGGCCGGGAGACGGTCCGGATCACCCGCCCCGACGAGCAGGGCTACGTGCTGATCTGCGCGTACAGCGCGGTCGAGAACGGCTTCGGCAGCTTCAAGTCCTACGGCGCGCACGCCGAGGTCACCGACGGCCAGGGCTCCACCGTGAACGTGCCGCTGTTCAACAACAAGCGCGCGGTGTTCTGGGTGGCGATCGCGCTGGTCGACTTCACCGACCCCGACGGGGTCTCGATCCAGCACGTGGAGAAGTACTCGAAGCTGATGCAGGAGCGCCGCCCGATGCTCTACCCGGACGGCACCTTCGAAATGGGCGCGGGCCCCGCGGAGTTCAAGACGGTGCGCTCGCCGCGCGAGCGCTGATCCGGTGGCCCGGCAGGGCACCACCGCTCGGTCGTCGTGGCCGAGCGGTCGTCGATCGCGGGGCTCGCCGGGACGGCCGAGCGGTGGACGATCCTCGGGATCCCGGGCTACTTGGCCGAGCGGTAGACGATCACCTTGTCGCCGACGCGGGTCTCGTTGAACAGCTGCTGCACCAGGCCCTTGTCCCGGACGTTCACGCAGCCGTGCGAGGCGCCGTTGTAGCCGTGGGCGGCGAAGTCTGCCGAGTAGTGCACCGCTTGGCCGCCGGAGAAGAACATCGCGAACGGCATCGGCGTGTGGTAGAGCGTCGACACGTGGTCGCGGCTCTTGAAGTTGATGCTGAACGCGCCCTCGCGGGTCGGCGTCTCGGCCGAACCGAAGCGCACGGCCGTGGAGTACTGGGCCTTGCCGTCGATCACCCAGGTGAGCCGGTCGGTGCGCTTGTCGATGCAGATCGCCCGGCCGGTCAGGCACCGCTCGTCCAGTCCGGCCTGGGCGGCCGGCGGCTTGGGCGAGGCGGGCTTGGTCGTCGGCGGCTTGCTGGTCGGCGGCTTGCTCGTGGCGGGCTTGCTGGTGCTGGGCTTGGCGGACGTGGGGGTGGCACTGGTCGGCGCACTGGTCGTGGGTGCGGCGGAGGTCGGCGCGGTGCTCTCCGGCGCCGGCGTCACGGGCGCGGACGAGGAGGTGACGGGCAGCGACGACTGCGCACCGGCCTTCGCGGTCGAGTCACTCGACGAGCCGGAGTTGCAGGCCGACAAGGCCAGGATCGCGGTCACGGTGACCGCGAGGGATATACGAGTCTTCTTCATCGAGTGGTGCCTCTCCCGACCCAAACCCAAATGTGGAGTGTTCCCCGAGTCGTGCACCCTTGTAGACGCCGATGGGGCTCGGGAGGTTGCGTTCCTAGTTTGACCCATTCGTGTGAATGTTCAGCCGGACATGTCCCGCCGTGACCAGTTCGGGATTCACCGGACGCAGATCCGCCGCCCATGCGTCCAGGGCGGCGCCGATCCCGCCCCCGGCCAGGGCCGCCCCGATGCCCAGGCACCGCATCCCGGCCGCCTCCGCGGCCCGTACCCCGCTCTCCGCATCCTCCACGACCAGGCAACGATCCGGCCGCACACCCAGCAGATCGGCCGCGCGCAGGTAGCCCTCGGGGGCCGGCTTGCCCTCGCGGACGTCCTCCGCGGTGACCATGTACACCGGTTCGGGCAGCTCCGCCGCGCGCAGTCGGCCACTGGCCACACGCCGGGTGCCGGACGTGACGATGGCCCAGCGCGCCGCGGGCAGCATCGCCAGCAGACCGGCCGCGCCGGGCATCGGGCAGATGCCGGTGAAGTCCCGTTCCTCGCGCTCGACGATCCACGCCGCCTCGACCTCGGCGTCCAGCGTGGGGGCGACCACGCGCACCAGGTCGATGTCCCGTCGTCCGTAGGAGGCGGCGACGGCCGCGTCCGGATCGACGCCGCGGTCGAGCGCCCACATCCGCAGGATGCGTTCGATCAGGGGATGGGAGTCCACCAGCACGCCGTCGAGATCGAACAGGATCGCGTCGCAGTCGAGCGTCGTGCCGTCGTTCACCATGCGGCCAGGCTGTCAGGAGCGGCGGCGCGGCGTCGAGGTCTTCCCGCCGGATGATCACGTTACGGGGCTCAATCACCCACACAGCTCTGATATCGCTCCGAATCGACCATCTTCGGACCTGGGTCAACGAGCTCCGTTGCCTAACTGTCACGTTTGCGCCGATCCCTACCGGCTAGGGGGTGACTACGGCCCGGACGCGCTCACCCCCAGGCGGCAGCTCATGTACTTGGTTCTCGCTTTGCTGGCATTGATCGTGATGTTCCTGTTGATACCCGGGCTGGCCTGGTTCGAGGACCGCATGCTGGGGCCCCAGTCCCTGCCGACCCCGACACCCCCGCCGTCGACCACTCGACCTGCGATCGAACCCGCCGCCGCCTCCGCCGCCGCGTCCGCCGCGCCGGCCGCACTCGCCCTGCCCGCCGTGCCTCGGCCGACCGGGCACACCGTGCGATCGGGTCGAGCCCGCCACGCCCGCCGCCCGACGACCTCCCTGCACGCCTACCGGCACCACATCGGTCGCCGCCGTCCACCCCGAGCCCCGGTCTTCCGTTGACCGCCGGCGCACGTCCCGGAGTCGACCCTGAGCGAGCCCCCCGCGCCGCCGCCCGTGCGGATCGAATCCGTACCGCCCGAGCTGGGTTCTCCGCTGGGCGCCGCACCGCTGTCCACCCGCTCCGACGTCTGGCACGTGCTCGGCAGCCGCGCGGACGCGGTGCTCAAACTCGCTACGCCGGACGGTACGGCGCCGGCCAATCCGCGCTACTGGGCCCGCGAGGTCGAGGCGTACGAGAGCGGCTTCGCGGCCGAGGTGTACGCCGCCTACGGCTTGACCGCGCCCAGGGCGCTGCGCGCCGATCGGCGCGGGGACGGGTCGGTGGCACTGTGGCTCGACTACGTGCGCGGCTGCCCCGGGACCGCGTGGGACCTGACCCGATGGATCGACTTCGCCCGCCGGCTCGGCGCGGCACAGGCCGCTCCCCGACCGGCCGGGCCGTCCTGGCTGTTCGAGCGCCCGCCTCCGGTCGGGCGGCTGGCGGCGCGCGCCGCCGAACTGCCGTACGTGCAGTGCCACCTGGATCTGCGGCCGGTGGATCTGATCGCGCGGGACGAGGACATCGTGCTGCTGGACTGGTCGCACGCGGGTTACGGACTGCCGGGCGAGGACCTGGCCGGGCTGATCCTGGCGCACTCGGCCGAGCCCGAGTCGGCCTCGGCGCTGGACGCCGTGTTGCCGGCCGAGTACGCGCGGGGCGCGGGCCGGTCGGAGGCGGACGTACGGGTCGCGATCGCCGCGACGGCGCCCACGAAGTACGGGCCCGGCGCGGACGAGGCGACCCGTCGGATGTTGCGGATGTGGACGCGGAGCGCGGCGGCCGGCTGAGGCGGGCGAGTTCGCCCGTGCCGCGACGCACCCTTCGCCGACCGGTCGCTCGAGCCGGACGACGAGTTCGTCGGGCGGTGGTGTCTGCTCGCCCAGGCGCAAGGCGGACGGCCCGCGCACGCGAGGCCGGACGGACCGATGGGGCGGGTCGCCTCGGGCAAGGGGGACGGCCCGCGCACGCGAGACCGGGCGCGCCGGTGGGGCGGGCCTGTGCGCCCGCCCCCTCCGCCGGCCGATCGTTCAGTGACCGGGCCAGATACCGGTGCCGCGCCGGAAGGCGATGGCACCGCCCCGGTTGACGGCGGCGTGCACCACGGCGTAGATCGCGCCCTGAACGGCGGCGGCGGCCAGGATCTCGCCCCAGCCCCGGTCGCGGTCCATCGCGTCGGGCGCGTCCTCCTGGTGGGTGAGCAGTTTCCAGGTCTTGTTGAACATCCTGGTCGCCGCTATCCCGCCCACCACACCGACAACCATGCCGATCGGGCGGTACATCAACTTTCCGGTACGCATGGCGGACTTGGTGTTCACCTCGTCCGAACGCCCTCGGGACCCGGATCCGCCGCTCACCGGCGGGACCTTCGAATCGCCCAGATCAGGAGTGCGACGGTCGCGACCGCGGCGGCGATCGCGGGCAACGGGCGCTTGCGGACCTCCGCCGACCCGGTGAGAGTCGCGTGCCGAAGCGGGTCGGGGGTGTGGTCGAAGAGTTGGTCGCGGCCGGTGCGCCCGACCTCGACGGTGCGGTCCTTGGCCTCGACGATCCGGTCGCCGGCCGTCTCACGGACCCGGTCCGCCTTGTGCCCGGCCTGCGCGGCCTTGTGCCGGGCGGCCTCCTTGACCTGATCGCCCGCGTGCGAGGCGGCCTCCTTGAGCTGTTCGGCCCGGTGCAGCGTCGCCTCCTTGGCCCGCTCGGCCCCGTGCTTCGCGGCCTCCTTGGCCTGATCCGCCTTGTGCGCCGTGCTGTCCTTGGCTCGCTCGGCTCCGTGCATTGCGGCCTCCTTGGCCTGCTCGGCCCTGTGCGTCGCGGTTTCCTTGGCCCGGCCGGTCGCCCGCTGCGCGCTCTGCTTGGCCCGGTCGACCCGCCGGCCGGTGTTCTCGGCGGCTTCGCCGACCTTTTGGTGCACCTCGGCCGGCAATTCCGCCTGGGTCAACTCCTCGACGGCGTGCGCAACCTGCTCCTGCTTGCGGTTCGGCCGCCGATCCGGCCCGGTTTCCCGGTCCGGTTCCTGCCTGGGGAGGCGGGGTTCGCCGAACGCCGCCGTGGCGGGTTCGCTCGGTGGCGCGACGACGGTTTCCTCCGGCTCGCCCGACGCGGACTTGCCGCCGGGGTTCCGGCCTGGGGTACTCATCGGTGCGTACTCCTCTTCACGGTCTCGATGTCCTCGCGCCGTCGCCGAGGACCGCGCCCTGCGCCTGCCCGGCGGAAGGCCGGTCATTCGTCCTCGGCGGGCCTTCGACGGCCGGGGCCGTCTCCCCGATCCTGCCGGGGGCGCAGACCCGGCAGGACCGAGGACACGGTCCCGGCGTTCGGTGCGTCGATGCCGGAGTCGGTGTCTCCCGGTCGAGGCTAGGAACAACCGAGCCGCAGATCCGGGAATGTCACCCGGATGCGCGGCGGCGTGTCCGACGGATCACCCGCTCGGCGGGTTCGGGGGGCCGTCGGGACGGGGTCGCTGTCGGGACCGAGCGGTCCACGCGTGTGGGTGAAGCTCGACGCCGCTCCGCGTGCCGTGTCCCGAACCGGCGGGCATTCGGCACAGGATCGGGCTTCGAGAGCGGCTCCCTCGGCCGGCATCGGCTCCGGCGGGCGCCGTCGAACCCACCCGAGATCCGGCCGCGCCCGGATGGCAGTGCCGGAGGTATGCGTGCCCGCCGTGTCCGGAACACCCGAACCGCCCAGCCGGGTGCATCGAGTCGGGGCGGTACTCGCGTGCTGCGCCGTGCTGTTCGGCGCGAGCGCCGGCATCGGACATCCCGCCGCATCCGTGATCCCCATCCCGTCCCTTCCACCCGTCGGGGCCGACCGGCCGGACGCGTCCGGTACCCCCGCCGTCTCCGGCCGGCCCGTCGTATTCGGGACGCCCGCCGGATCCGCCGCAGGCCGAGCCGGCGACCGGACGTGGCCGACCGGCGGACCCGGAGCCCGCGTGCCGCCCGCGCCGCGGGCCGTCGCGGACCGGGTCGGCACCCGAACCGGGCAGTCCGTGGACGTCCCGGTCCTGGCCGGGGACACGGGAGAGGGGCTGGTCGTGCTGTCGCATACCAACCCCGAGCACGGGCTGGTGCTCGACCTCGACGACTCCCGGGACGCGACGGCGACCGAGTCCGTGTTGCGCTACACGCCGGGGCCGGGCTTCGCCGGTCGGGACGGCTTCCACTACACGGTCGTCGACCGACTCGGTCGCCAGTCCACCGCGAGCGTCCGGATCGACGTGGCGGCCGAGCCGGGTGCGGCGGGACGCACGGCCGAGCCCCGGCCGGGCAGGATCGGCGCGCATCGCGGCGTGGACGAACTCCGGGCCCCCTCGGCCGCACGGAGGCAGGCCGGACACGACTCGGGCGGCGGGCTGCTGCTCGTGGCCTTCCTGTCCTCGGCCCTGCTCGCCGCGGGCATCCTGGCCTGGGTGGCGCACCGTCGACCGGGCCGGCACGTGCACTGAGCCGGGGCGGGGCAAGCCGGGGCGGTTCGGTTCGGTCGGATCCGGCGGGTCGGGGTCGGTTCGGTCGGGTCGGGTCGGGTCGGGCCGGGGCCGGTCTGGTGGGCCGGTCGGCTCAGGTCTTCCGGGCGTCCTGGGTCAACAGGTACAGCCCGTACAACACTTCGGCGATGCCGACGATCAGCAGCACAAGGCCGACCTTCCCGAGCGCGATCACAGGCGTATCCACGTCGTCCGCGAACACCTTCAAGGCACCCCCCACCACCGCACTCGCGAGGCCTGCCGCCAACGAACCACGCGCCTTGGCCACGGTCTTCCTCCTCCACTCGACCTGCGAAGACGCCTCCGAGGCTAGATCCGGGCCACGAGCCGGCACGCCCTCCGCGAGGACGACCCGCCATACACACTTCGGCCCACTCCCCACCCGAGGAAGCCTCCGCGCAGCCTGCCCCCAGGGCGGCCGTCGGTCACGGTGAATCCGCACCCGGCGCGATGCCGGACTCGTGACACGAGCGTGGGCAGGACGCATCGCGGGTCGCCCGGCCGCAGTTCCCACACGCGGGGCACAACGCGGCGCCCGAACGACCTCGCGCCCAGCAGGGCATGGCCGGGAACACACCGCCCAAGTGGCGATCGAGGTCGGATTCCGGGCAGCCGGTGGATCCCTCCGACCGGCGGGCCACTCGGCCGACTTCGCTCCGCCCGGGAACGGCGAAGCCGACGGCCTGGTGTGCGGCCGTGGCGGTGGTCGCCGCCCGAGGAATCCGGATTGGTCCTTGTCGTCCGACGGGGCTCCCCATCAGCACCACGCGGTCGCCGAGATCGTGGCGGAATCCGCTTCAACGTCAACTTCGCCTTGTCGTCATGCAGTTGGCGAATCCCCTTTAGGCTTCGCCCAACAAGATGGGTTACGGCTGATCCGTGGGGGGGTCCCTGCGGGATCGCGCGTCGAGCCCTTTCAGATGATGAGAGTGGGTATGACACCTTTAAGTGAACAAACGGGCGGCGCCGCGCAGGGGCGGAGCCGACTGCGATCGGCGTTACCCGCGCGGCGCTCCATGGGCGGCCTCGCGGCGCTCGCCGTAGGGTTCGGCGGTTTGGCGCTGGCCGCGGCGCCGGCGTATCCGCAGACGGACGACGGCTCCGTGACGGTCCGGGTGGTGCGGGCCGTGGACACGACCGGCGTGTGGAGTCCCGCTCTGGAACCGGGCTTGGGCGGCGTCACGGTGACCCTCACCAATGACGACGGCGCCAAGGTCACCGGCGTGACGGCCGCCGACGGCACGGTCACTCTCGCGCCCGGTACGGCTCGGTCGACGGCGGGCAAGTACCGCGTCCAAGTCGTGAATCCGAAGCCGGGTGTGCTGTTTCCGGCGTTCGCGTCGCGGCAGGGCTTGGACGGCGCACCGAACCAACTCAGCAGCAACGAGGAGTTCGTCGACCTCGGCAACGGCAAGCATGTGGCGTACACGACGGGGTTGTGGAGCCCAGGCGACTACTGCCAGAAGAACGCGCCGCTGGCGACCGCGTGCCAGCCCGCGACGAACGAACAGGCGTCCAAGCGGACGTTGGTGACGTTCCCCTACAGCGCACGCGGCGTCAACACGAACGTGACGGATCTGTCCACGAACGCCGAGACCGGCAATCTCTACGGCATCGGCTGGAGCAAGCCCGGCAAGCGCCTGTTCAGTTCGGCGCTGGCCAAGCGCGACACGATCTACGGTCCCGGCGGTGCCGGCGGCATCTATGTGACCGATGTCGCCCGCAAGACGACGTCGTTGTTCGCCACCGTCCCGAACGCCGGATCCTCGGCGCACGGCGTGGGCGCCAGTGACAACGCCTTCCTCGCCGCGCCGGGCAAGGAGAGTCTGGGCGACCTGGAGGTCTCCGACGACGGCCGCGACCTGTTCGTGGTCAACCTCGACAACCGCAAGCTGTACCGCTACGACGCCACGCTGCCGTCCGCGACGGCCCCGGTGGCCTCCTACGCCATCCCGGACCCCGGCTGCCCGGCTTCGGGCGACTGGCGTCCGTTCGGCCTGGGCCTGCAGGACGGAGTCGGATACGTCGGCGGCGTCTGCTCGGGCGAGTCGACCGGGAAGGTCTCGGACCTGCGCGCCGTGGTCCTGTCCTTCGACCCGGCGACAGGCGTCTTCGGCAAGACCGTGCTGAACCAGCCCCTTGACTACCCGCGCAAGGCCACGCTCGGCGGGGCCTGCCCCGGGGCGGGCTGGTTCCCGTGGACGGACACGTTCCCGACGCAGCAGAACGGGCAGCCGTGCAGCGGCGCCATGGCCAACCCCGAACCCGAGTTGGCCGACATCGCCTTCGAGACCGACGGCTCGATGTTGCTGGCGTTCCGCGACCGGTTCACCGACCGGACCACGGCGTACGCACGGCCCGGAGACCCGACGACCACCATTGCCATGGTGGCCGGCGGCGACCTGAACAAGGCGTGCCTGTCCGACGGCAAGTACGTCATGGACACCAATACCGGCTGTGGGAAGACGCCGCGGGGAACCAGGTTCTTCGACGTCAACACCATGGGCGGCGGCCACCCGAACGCCGCCTACGCCGGCCTCGCGCTGTCGAAGGTGGAGGAGTTCGTCGCGACCGCCGGTGTCGACCCCGTCGACACGGCGTGGGGCGCCGGCACGATGTTCACCAAGCGCGACGGGACGCGGCAGCCCGCCGCGGGCCTGCGCTTGAACACCGAGGGCAACGCCTCCTTCGGCAAGGGCGCCTCGATGGGCGACCTGGAGGTGCTCTGCGACCAGGCGCCGCTCCAGATCGGTAACCGGGTCTGGTACGACCCCGAGCGCAAGGGCATCCAGAGCCCGGGTCAGCGTCCGGTTCCCGGCGCCACCGTCAACCTCTACGACGAGTCCGGCAAGGTGGTCGGGACGACGAAGACGTCACCGCGCGGTGAGTACTACTTCGACGACTCGAACGTGACCGGCGGTCTGAAGCCGAAGACCAAGTACACGATCCGGATCGACAACCCGGCCGACTACGCGCCGAACGGACCGCTGTACCAGTGGGTGCCGACCGACGAGGGCGTCGGCGACAACCGCTTCGTGGACTCCAAGGGCAAGGTGCCGCCCGGCGGACGCTATCCGGAACGGGCGCTGACCACCGGCGGACCGGGCGAGAACGACCACACGTTCGACTTCGGATTCCGCCAACAGGAAGGCGCGGTGCGCCTGGTCAAACACGACCAGGACGGCAAGGCGCTGGCCGGGGCGACGTTCGAGTTGTGGCGGGAGACGAACGGGGCCGACGGATTGCAGTCCGACGGGACCACTCCCGATACGAAGGTCGGTGAGCCCTGCACGACCGGGACCGACGGCGGCTGCAAACGCGACGTGCTGCCCGGGACGTACTTCTGGAAGGAGATCAGTCCACCCCAGGGCTACGCCCCTCCGGAGAAACCGGTACTCGGCCCGCTGGTGCTGAACGCGCAGAATCTCGACGCCGGAGTCGAGGTGACGGCGGTCAACCGACTGCTGCCCACCACGCCTCCACCGACCACGCCTCCGCCGACGAGTACGCCGACGGCATCCGCCACGCCGACCACGTCGGGTGGGAACCACGGCGGCTCTTCGGGGCCGCTGGCCCGTACCGGTCTGGGCGGGAGCCTGCCCCTGGTCTTCGGCGTCTCGGCGGCGATGATCGCGCTCGGCAGTGGGGCGCTCGTGCTGTTCCGCAGGCGCGGGGTCCGGCAGCGGTAACTCCGGGCTCGGCGGCCCGGGTTCGAGACCGGACGCCGGGCGCCGGCTGACGAAAGAGATGGATCGGGCGGGTTCGTGGACCGAGGGTTCACGAACCCGCCCGTGTGTTGATCGACGTGAGGAAGGCATCCGCATGGCCCGGAAGAAGACCGGCGACCGCCCGCCGCGTCGGCGGCGGCTCTGGTTCGCGCTCTTGGCGGTGGTCGCGCTGGGCGGAACGACGGCAGGTGGCCTGGCCGTCCATCGGGCGCTCTCCGACGGCGGCGACACGGACCGGGCGGTGACCGTCGACGAGGCGTCACGCCTGGCGCTGTCGCGGCTGACGCTGTTTCAGGCGAGTCCGGTCGCGATGACCCTCACCGCCGACGAGGGCGGCGGTGTCTCGATCCGGGTCGAGGGGGTCGTGGACTACCGCAACCACCGGGGCGTGGGCGGCTACGAGGTCAGCGGAGCCGGCGGCCGAGTCGATCGCGGCCTGATCGTCTGGGACGGCGGCGGGCTGGGCCTGGCCCCGCCACCGCAGGGCGCCGGCGGCCCGGCGTGGGAGCAGGCCGAGCGCATCCCCCGCCAGGGCTGGTCCTCGCGCGCCTACACCGCGGACCCCCTGGACTCCGGGCTCCGCCTGCTGGTCCGGCTCGGCGCGGACCGGCCCGACAATCCGCTGCTGCTCGCGCAGTCCGGGGCGCGATGGCTGGGCAGCGATCGCATCCAGGGTCGCGACTACGACAGGTTCGCCGGCCCACGTGCCCAGGACGCCGCGCGCGGCGGGGCGACCGACGGCGAGTTGTCGCCGCTGACGTACTGGGTCGACGGTGACGGCGGGCTGCGGCGGGTGACGATGCGCATGCCGGGCCTGGGTACCCCCACGACCGTCGAGATCACCGGACGCGACGACAGGGCGCGCATGCCCGAAGCACCGTGGGTCGCCGGTTGAGCCTGCTCCCCACCGCACCGGTGTACGCCGGCCGGGCTCATCCCGGTTGCGGCATCGCGGCGGCGTCGGTCGGCAGCGAGTAGCGGTCGGGATCGACCGCGCCGGGCAGGTCGGTCGCCGGCCGGCCGGGCACCGCGGGGTCGGGCATCGAGGGTTGCGCGGGCGGGGCGGGCACGGCGTGGAACGGAACACCGGGCGGTGGCTGGACGGGCACGGCGCGACCCGCCGGGACGGCCCGCCGAGGGGCGACGCCGCACCCGGCGAGGTCCTCCAGGCCGTTCGGGCTCTGCGTCGCGGGCGAGTTGCCGGTGAAGCAGTTGCCGGCGTCGGCCGAGGCCGTCACCAGGTCGGCGCCGTTGCCCGTGACGCGGTTGCCTTCGACGCGGTTGCCGACGGCCGGGTGGCCGGCCGGGTCGGTGACGAGGACACCGGCCGAGCGGTTGCCCCGGATCAGGTTGCGCGCGATGCGGTTCTCCTGACCGCCACCGATCCCGATGCCGATCCCGAAGCCGCCGTCGGCCTGTTCGGGCGTGTCCGACGCGTTGTTGTCGGTGATCACGTTGCCGGCGATCACCGCGCCGTGTTGCGGCGCGAGCGCCTCCAGGTCGTTGGAGTTCACCGTGACGCCGACACGGTTGCCGACGACGCGGTTGCCGAGCACCGACAGGCCCTCCGAGGCGTTGGTGATCTCGATGCCGACCGCGTTGCGCTCCACCGTGTTACCGCGCACCAGCGTGTCGCACGGCTTGCACTGGCCGACGTAGATCCCGGAATCGGCCTGCCCGGAGGCGTACGAGTCCTCGATGACGCCACCGCGCGCGTCGAAGGCGTAGATGCCGTAGAGCCCGTTGTTGTACGCCGTCACCTTGGTGGCCCGGAACCCCTGCACCATCGGAAAACGAGTGGTGTCCAGCGGGTTGTACGCCGAGCCGCCCGCACCTCGCTGTTGCAGTCGCTCGTCGGTGACGCCGGTGAACAGGACGCCGTTGGCGAGGTAGCCGCGGACGGTGAGGTTCTCCACCACGGAGCCGGCGCCGGTGACGGTGATGCCGTTGGCGAGCCGCACACCGCCGTCGAAGACCACGGTGTTGCGATCCGTGCCGCGCAGCACCACGCGCGGCTTGGTGATCCGCACGCTCTCGCGGTATACGCCGGGGCCGACCAGCACCGTGTCGCCCGCCCGAGCGATGTCCACCGCCTTCTGCACGGTGCGGAAGTCCTGCGGCACACGAAGCACGTTCCCGGCGGGGTGCTTCTCGGCGGACGGTTCGGCGTCCGTCGACGACGAGCAGGCGGCGACCGTCGGCGCGAGACAAACGAGCGCCAGCGACAGGTGGCGCAGCATCGTCGTCCGCGTCCGAAGGACGACAGGTCGGGACGTCCATGGACGTAACGAGCTTTGCGGAGGCAGGAGTTGCATGACAGGTGTTCTATCGTCTGCAATGTCGCCCATGCATACCGACCCGGAAAGTCGACAGGAGCAGGCGCGACCTGCCACATCCGGTTTGGGACGCAGAGCCCTGCTCGCGACCGGAGCGGCACTGGCCGCGGCGGTCGGCGCGGCGGCGGAACCGAAGGCGAGCCGACCACAGCGCCGCGACATCGCGTCCGACGCCCCGCCGGCGGCCGCGATCCCCTTCCACGGTCTTCGCCAAGCCGGTGTGACGGGGCCTCAGTTACCCACCACGCACATACTGTCCTTCGACGTCCCGCCGACGACCGCCGGCGCGGACCGCGAGACGCTGCGCAACATCCTCACCGCACTGACCCACACCCTGTCCGGCGCGGCCGCCGGCACACTGCCCGACCCGCGCCTGCACACCGGAGAACCGACCCGCCTCGCCTGCGTCGTCGGCGTCGGCCCCGCCCTCGCGACCCGCCTCGCCCTGAACGTGCCCGCCGAACTGGCCGACCTGCCCGCCTTCCCCGGCGACCGCCTGGACCCGGCCCGCAGCAACGGCGACATACTCCTCCAACTCTGCGCCGCGGACCGCTGGACGCTCACCATCGTCGCCGAACTGGCCACCGCCGCCGCGCAGTCCGCCGGCGCCGTCCCCCGCTGGACCCAATCCGGCTTCCTGCCGCACATGCCCCCGGGTGCCACCCCGCGCAACCTCTTCGGCCTCAAGGACGGCACCGCCAACCCCGACGACCCGACCGCCGGGCGCTGGGTCTGGGGCCCGCCGGGAGCCCACGAACACGCGACCACCCTGGTGTTCCGCAAAATCCACATGGACGTAGCCGGCTTCGCGGCCATCCCCCAAGACCACCAAAACAAGATGATCGGCCGCCGAGCCACCGACGGCGTCCCCTTGACCGGCACCACCGAACACGACGACCCGGACATCTACGCCAAGCACCCGGACGGCTCCTACGTCATCCCGGTCACCGCCCACGTCCGCCTCACCAGTCCCCGCCTCGACGCCGGCGCGCGCATGCTCCGCCGCAGCTACAACTACGACGACGCCCCCACCGACAGAGGCCTCCTGTTCTGCGCCTACATGCGCGACCCTGGCCTATTCACCCGAGTCCAATCCCGCTTGGCAGCCCGAGACGCCCTCAACCCCTTCCTCGAACACCGATCCTCAGCAGTCGCCTACATCCTCCCGGGCCCCACCCCAAACCAACCCCTCGGCCACCACCTCTGAGCCCGAGAAGAAACAACAAGACCCAGGCCAGAAACCTACTGACCTGGGCCTTCGGGAAGCCGCCCAAGGGAGTCGAACCCTTGACCTACGTATGTACGAGTGCCCACCGGTTCACCCTGATCCGCCCCGGTCCCGCTCCACCTTCCGGCGAATCACGAGGTCAAGTGCCGTGCATTGCCCTCGCCTTGCTCAATCCTTCGGCATCGAACCTTCTTGTTGCATCCCCTGAGCATCCCCACACGGGGACGCTCGTGTCCCCGGGTGATCGAGGTCTGGGACATCTCCTCAGGTGAGTGATTGCGCGGCGTTCCGGCGGCTACGCGTCGCCATATCCACGGAACAGACGCCCTACCCCCTGCATCGAGACCGGTCCTTCAACCAGAACCTCAGTGCTGTCGACCGTAGGGCGCCCGCAGCGACGTTCACCGAGATCCAGGTCACCGAATGGCTGCGCGCACTCGGCGGATACGACTCGCCGTCCCCCGACCGCTGCGGGGTGCAACGGACGACCCGGCCCCATATCGCACTACTCGCACAACAACCCTGCGCTCCGCCTCGGCCTCGAATTGGTTTCTCGACGAAAAAACAACGCCGGGCCGTACGGCAGGACCTCAAGCTGATTTCGGGGTAGCGGGATGTGCTTCGGCAGCAGGTCGCCATGACGGCCAGGCGTCCGTTTCACTCGGCTGAAATCAGACGGTTGGGCACCGTTGCATATGGCGGAAACTTGGCGTTTGGCTCGTCAATTGACTAAAAATACAGCCCTGATTTCAGCTCGGATGCGCACAGCATGCTAACGGCTCAAGGAAAGGCCACCGGCAAGCCGTCAGCCTGCCGCCAACCCTCCAAGTACTCACCTGACCTGCAGCTAAGCAAGATCATCCGAGCCTGCACGCAAGGATTCGAAATCTCAAACCCGAGTGAAATACTTCCTGGTTGGACATGGTTTCGGCAGATATTTCCGGCGGAGGAATGCGTTGCATCACTCAATACGCGTTCTGCGGGCTGCGACCAAAGATCTTGGCTGTCTGGATTCTTACTTACCTTCAACGCCATTCCTTGTAATCATTTTTTGTGTTCAACCCGACAGGAACATCCATCCCGTTCGATTTCACTGAAAGGAAATTTCATGATGAAGCTCAAGCGCGCAGCAAAGCTCATGGCGGTGTCCGGTGCGCTGGTCGTGGCGGTCGCCACCCCCGCAATCGCGACCATCGACTACCCGAGCGGCGGGACCTGGGACCACGGGGCCGGCACAGCTACCGTGTGGTCGCACTACTACCACCCGTCCGTCTGTCACGGCTCGACCTCGGTCGGCACCTACACCGAGCGCGCATCGGCGGCCGCCGGATCCTGGTCCTACACGAGCGCCACCGCCAAGCTGTCCGGCAACGAGAGCTACTACAGGACCACTTGCTGAGTAGTCGGCACGCGTAAGAGCCTCCGAAGGGGCCGTACACCGCGGCCCCTTCGGAGGCATGCGCCCTCCACATGGCCGGCCAATTCCTCTCACAGCCTCGTAGGACACGCATGCCGCATCGTGGCGTCAAGTTTGCGCACTTCGTCATCCTGGCGTTCTCCCCCCTGTTTTCCTTTCTGTTCCTCAATAGCTTCGAAGAGCAGTGGACCCTGGGCTACGACGCGGTCGTCCAGGTCACCGAGTCACGGAACACGAGCACCAGCCAAGCCATAGAGCAAGCCGTCGAGACCTTCGCCCGCGACCATGACGTCACTGTGGGCCGGCAGGAGGTCGACCTGAAACGGCCGGACCGCAGCCGTGACCTGTACCTGACCATGGCCGGCCCGCGCGCGAGTTGGCTCGATGGCAGCTATCCGGCGTTCAATCCCGGCCAAACCACCGTAACTCGACCGCTTGTCGATCTCTCCAATCGCGACCCGCAGGGCCTGTACTACCTCTTCGGCGATCCTGGCGCCGTCGGACCCTTCCTCGAACTGCTGGAGCAGCACGGCCTGATCGCGCGACATGTCGAGCCGACCTCCTTCGACCAGCTCTCCCTTGCCTACGACGACAGCACCCTGGCCGGGTCCCTCGTCGTCGTCGCACTGGCATGCGCCACCATGACCGGTGCCGGCGTGTTGCTCAGCGCCAAGTCCTACGGAGTGCTGCGTCTGCACGGCATGTCCCTGCCCGCGATCCTGGCCCGCGACCTACGCCGCCTCGCGCGCTTTTGGACCACTACCCTCGCCGCCGTGGCGGTCGCCGCAACCGGGCTGCTCGGCTGGTATAACCACCTTGCCTGGTTCGGGCTGTTCGCGATCGTCACCGCCGCGACTGCTGCGGCGTTCACCGCGCTCGTCCTTGCCGTCCACGCTGCGACTCTCGCCCTGACCGCACGTATCGGTGTCCTGGCCGCCCTCAAGGGCGAGATCCCGGCCCGGGCCACAGCAGTCGCGGTCTATCTCGTGCGTGTGCCCGCGCTCCTGCTCACCTTGGGAATTGCCGTCACGGTCCTGCAGGCCGGACAGGATCTGGTCCGCCGTGAGGACTCTCTGGGGGTATACAAGAAGGCGGGCGACACTTCCTCCATCCGCCTCAGCGGCGCCCTCGGAGGCCCGGACGAAGTGACAAAGATGGAGGCAAAAATCGGCCCGTGGCTCCGCCAGGCCGACGCCGAAGGCCGGATCGTTCTCGCGGGCCACGTTGACCTTGCACGATCGAGCGATGCCCGGATGCTCCCTGTGAACGACCTGATGGTCGTCAACGAGTCCTTCCTCGAACAGCAAAAGATCCTGGCCCCGGATGGTCGGCGATACCCCGCCACCAGAAGCCGCGACGGCCACATCCTCCTTCTCGTCCCCGAGCACCTGGCGCCGTACACCGACAAGCTCACCACCATGGTGCCGAGCATCGTCACGCCGTCCGATCCAAGCCGGATCACACCCGGGCAGATCGATGTGCGGCCCAGCGCAGACAGCCAGAAAATCTTCACCTACAACGCCCGCGGCGCCCGCGAAGCGGGACAGTACCGGCCCTCGGACGCGTCCTTCCTTACCGACCCCGTCATCGTCGTCGTCCCCAACGGCACCAACTACATCAGCGACGTGGATTACACCGCCTACGCCTCTCAGCGCAGAATCGTCTTCCCGGACCCCGCCGACATCGCCGCCGGCATCGACGCCCATGATCTGCGCGATGAAATCATCGGCACCAGTCCCGTCGCCGCCGACGCGGCCCAGGCCATCCGCGAAATCACCGCCGACTTCCGCCTGAGGGTGTTCAACCTTGCCATCGCCCTCATGGTCCTGCTCGTCACCGGAATCGGCGTCGTCATCGTCCACACCCGGAGCAACGCCCAGCGGATCTTCGCCCGGCACATCCACGGCTGGACATTCACCGTGACCCACCGCACTCTCCTGGCCGCGGAAGCTGCGATCCTCGCTCTGCTCGCCTCCTGGATCCCCTACCAAATCCACAAGTCCAACCAGGGTCTCGAGCGATACAAGGCCATAGGTATCCCCCCGCCCCGGGACCCCATGACCATCACCGGTCAGGATCTGACCGCCATCGCCTGCGTTGCCGCGGTCGAGATCACCGTCGTCATGGTCGTCCTGGCCTTCTTCCACCGCCGTGTTGTCAAGGAAGGATCGACCGAAGCGTGATCGACCTGACCGGGCTGTCCAAGTCCTTCGGCCCCCGTACCCTGTGGCAGGACCTGGCCTTCACCATCGAAACCAGGCACATTCTCGCCCTCACCGGCCCCAGCGGATCCGGCAAGTCCACCCTCCTCAACTGCCTCGGGCTCCTCGACACCCCCACCGCCGGCACGATTCACCACAATGGCCAGGACATCACCAGGCTCAGCCACCGCAAGGCCCGCCTCTTCCGCCGAGACACCCTCGGCTACCTCTTCCAGAGCTATGCCCTGATCGACAGCGCCACCATCGCCGACAACCTCAGCCTCGCGACCAAGCCCGGCCGCTCGCTCCGCGCCTCCCGCCCCGCACTCGACCAAGCACTGGAGCAGGTCGGCCTCGCCGGCCGCGGAGACGATGTCGTCCACCGCCTGTCGGGTGGTGAGCAGCAACGCGTCGCTCTCGCCCGCCTCATCCTCAAGCGACCCGGTCTCGTGCTGGCCGACGAGCCCACTGGTGCCCTTGACGCCGACAACACCCGCATGGTCATCGCCATCCTTCGCAGCCTGGCCGACGCCGGCTGTGCCGTGGTGATCGCCACCCACGACCCCGCCGTCCGGGACCTGTGCGACAGCGTCCTGCAGGTGGGCATCGACACCGATCCCCACCCTGTCAAGGAGAGCGTGACTGCATGAACTGAGGTCCGGGGTGAGTTCGGCTTTGCTCTCGTGCAGTTGCCGGTGCGGGTGAAGGGAAGGCGGGCGAAGCATCGCGGCGCGGTCACGGGCCGGTCGCCTTCGGCCGCACCCCGGAGCGATGTAGCGATGGAGAAGGTGAAGTTGCCGGTATAGCCGGCTTCCTCTGACTCAGCCAATGGCCGGACAAGTGCACACCCCGTGTATACATCGCATGTATAGTCACGCCATGCCCATCGGCCACACCGTTCCGGTACCGCTCCAACAGCAGCCCGGCAACGGCTACGACCCCGAGCGCACATTCGACAAGTGCTTCCGGAGCAGTCGCCCGATCGCGTTTGGGCAGGCCTACGCGACGCCGACCCGCCTACTGCGTGTCGGCCTCGTCGGGGCCGACGCCCCGGAGCCCGGAGTCGGCTCCGAGCGCCAGGGCCTCGTGATCGGGCTCGCCCGGCGCGAGAAGCCCGGGCCGTACCTCTGGCACACGCCGTACACGAAGGTCGTGCCCGCCCTACTCTCCGGGCCCCGCCGGGCCGCCGGGCACCCCCACGTCGAAACATCGGCCGCTGATGTGTGAGCCGACCACGCGCAAGCCCGCGAACGGCATCACCGACCGGCTCATATACGATTACGCACTGTTACCCTTGGAGGTCGACATCCGCTGGTTCGAACCGACCCGGGCCAGGTTCGACCGTCTCGCTGCAGGGGTGTCCGCGTGAACGGCACCGAACTCGGGGCCCTGCTGACCGCGACGGACCTGCGCAGGATGTATGGCACCACACCCGCGCTGGACGGTGCTTCGATCGAGATAGATGCCGGTGAGGTCGTCGCCGTGATGGGTCCGTCCGGATCGGGCAAGTCGACACTGCTGCACTGCCTGGCGGCGCTGGTCACCCCCGACAGCGGATCGGTCGGGTATGCCGGCCGGGAGTTGAATACGATGTCCGATCGGGGCCGCAGCGCCCTGCGCCGATCCGACTTCGGATTCGTGTTCCAGTTCGGGCAGCTCGTCCCCGAACTGACCTGCGGCGAGAACGTCGCGCTGCCGCTACGCCTGAACGGCATGCCGCGCCGCAAGGCGAACGCGCGCGGCAGGAGGTGGCTGGAGCGGCTGGAGGTCGCCGAGCTCGCCGACAGGCACCCTGGGGAGGTATCCGGCGGCCAGGCTCAACGGGTCGCCGTGGCCCGCGCGTTGGCGCCCACGCCACGCGTGGTGTTCGCGGACGAGCCGACCGGCGCGCTCGACTCGCGCACCGGGGAACGCGTGATGCACCTGCTGACCTCGGCCGCCCGGGAGAACGGCGCGGCGGTGGTGTTGGTCACCCACGAAACCCGGGTGGCGGGGTACGCCGACCGTGAAGTGGTCGTGCGCGACGGGCGCACACGCACCGCACGCCGCGCCCCGGCGGCACGTCCGTGAGCGGCCCGGCCTCCCCCGCCATACCCTTCGGGTGGGCTCGGGCAACGTTGATGGGCGCGCGTTTCGCCGTCACCCGTGCATCGTGGCCGCGGACGCTGCTGATGGTTGTCGGCATAGGGTTCGGGACCGCGTTGCTTCTGCTGGCGTCGGCCCTGCCCGGCATGCTGGACGCTCGCGAGCGGCGCGGGGCCTCGATCGTGGAGACCGCAAGCGGCCAACTCACCGCCCCGGGCGAGAACACCCTCGTGATCGCCTATGCCAACACCCGCTTCCGCGACCGGGACGTGCGCGGCCGCCTTGTGCGCGCCGAGGGGGCGCGTGCGCCAGTGCCACCGGGGCTGCGGGCACTGCCCGGACCGGGCGAGATGGCCGTGTCACCCGCGCTGGCGCGGCTGCTGGAACGGCCCGCCGGCGCGCTGCTCCGCGAGCGCCTGCCATACCGGGTGGTGGCGACCATCGGCGACGCCGGGCTGATCGGCCCGGCCGAACTCTCCTACTACGCGGGCAGCGCCGCGCTGACCGCCGCCGACGGCTCGCGGGTCGACGGCTTCGGGACGCGACAGGGGTCCGCGAGGCTCGGTCCGCTGCTGACGCTGCTCTCGGTGACCGCCCTGGTGGTGGTGCTGACACCCGTAGCCGTGTTCGTGGCGGTCGCGTCGCGGTTCGGCGCGGACGCGCGCGAGCGGCGACTCGGGGCCCTGCGCCTGGTCGGCGCCGACCTGTCCACTACCGGGTGGATCGCGGCCGGAGAGGCTCTGGCAGCGGCGGGAGGCGGCCTGACCGCGGGCGTGGTGTTGTTCCTGCTGGGCCGCCGGGTGATCGGCTCGGTGGAGCTGTGGCGGCTGAGCGTGTTCCCCGCCGATGTGCAGCCCACGCCTGTACTCGCGACACTGGTCGTGGTGGCTGTGCCCCTGACGGCGGTGGTGGCGACCTGGGCAGGCCTGCGCGGCGTCGTGATCGAGCCCCTGGGAGTGGTACGCCGGGCCCCGCGCCCGCCGCGGCGCGGGTGGCGAATCGTGCCCGGTCTCACCGGCGCCGCGCTGCTGTTGACCCTGATGAACGGTGGCGGCGCGCGCGGCGGGAGCTTGGCGCCGTGGCTCGCCGCCGCCGGAATCGTGCTCGTGCTCGTAGGCCTCACCGCACTGCTGCCGGGGGGCGTGAGTGCGGTCGCGGCCCAGGGCGGGCGCGGCCCGTTGCCCTGGCTGCTGGCCCGGCGCCGACTGGCCGCCGACGCGGCAGGCTCGACGCGGCTGGTCGGCGGCGTAACCGTCGCGGTGGCCGGCGCCATTGCGGCACAGATGTTGCTGGTGGGCCTTACCGGCACCTTCACCACGCGGACCGGTCAGGACCGGAACCGTGCCGACCTGTTCGTGAGTACGAAGAGCGATCCGGCCGGCGCGACCGCACTCCCCGCCACAGCCGGCGTACGCTCCACGTTCGCGTTTACCGAGACGTCCGCGCGTGTGCGCGGGGTAGCCGGGGGCGGCGAGATACCCCTGGTCGTCGGCACATGCACGGCACTTCGCGAACTCGCCGCCGTGGGCGCGTGCGCGCCGGGTGACGTGTTCACCGTGGCATCACCGAACGGGGGACCGCGGGTTGCGCCGGGCAGCGTGGTGGAGCTGACCATGGCAGGTCGCGACGGCCCGGTGGCGTGGACCGTGCCGCGGTCGGCCGGCGACGTCGGCTCCGCGACCGATCCGATACGCCAGTCGCGATACGGGCTGTTCCTGACGCCGGAGGCGCTGGGGTCCGCCGGTCGGCCGGCCGCGGGACGGTTGATCAGCTTCGTACTCCTGGACCCGAATCGCCACGACGCCGCCGACCTGGTGCGCAACGCGGCGGCCAGAATCGACCCTTCGGCCTCGATCCTCACGCTGACCGCGACCACCGAGAATCGCATGTTCGCAAACATCCGCCGCGGACTCCTGGCCGGCGCGACGCTGACACTGGGCCTGGTCGCCGCAGGCATGCTCGTGTCCTCGTTGGAGCAGATGCGGGAACGACGACGCCCGCTGGCCGCACTGGCCGCACTCGGGACCCCGCGCCGCACCGTTGCGCTGTCGCTGATGGCCCAGGCCGCAGTGCCGATGGTGCTGGGACTGGCTCTCGCCGTGGCCGGGGGCCTCGGACTCGGGTCACTACTGCTGGCCGTGTTCGGCAAACGCCCGCACCTGGACCCGGGGTTCATCGCGTCGGTGACAGCCGTCGGCTGCGCCGCGGTCGTGACGGTAACGCTGCTGGGCCTGCCCGCTCTGTGGCGGCTGATGCGCCCCGAGGGGCTACGCATGGAGTAGAACCGAAGGCGTACCGGACGCCCACGCTCACCGGAGGGCGTCCGGAACGAGCTGGACACCTTGAGCGATCCCATTGCCGCAACCAAAAGCAATGGACAGGCAAAACCCCAGGTCAACGGAGTCTTACCTGTCCATATGTTGAGCCGCCTAAGGGAGTCGAACCCTTGACCTACGCATTACGAGTGCGTCGCTCTAGCCGACTGAGCTAAGGCGGCTTGTCGGTCCACCTCGAAGGTGGCGACAGGGAATGAGTGTACACACCCGTCGGGGTGGTCCACACGCGCGTTTGTCGGGGGTCAGCGGCAGGTCTTGCCCTTGGTGGGGACGGTGCCCTGGGTGAGGTAGTCGACCACCGTGCGGTCGATGCAGTCGCTGCCTCGGCCGAAGGCGGTGTGGCCGTCGCCGTCGTAGGTCAGGAGGGTGCCGGAGGCCAGTTGGCCGGCCAGGGATTGGGCCCATGTGTATGGGGTGGCCGGGTCCCGGGTCGTGCCCACCACCAGGATCGGGGCGGCGCCCTCGGCCCTGATCGGGTGTGGCCGGCCGGTCGGCGGGATCGGCCAGGAGGCGCAGGTCAGGCCGGCCCAGGCGAGGTTGCGGCCGAAGGTCGGCGAGTCGGCCAGGTAGCCGGGCAGCTCGCGCTCGACATCCTCCCGGGACGTGGCGGCCGGCGGCGCGTCCAGGCAGTTCACCGCCGCGTTGGCGGCCATCAGGTTCTTGTACTTTCCGTCCGGGCCGCGCTCGTAGTACTGGTCGTTGAGTTCGAGCAGCGGTTGCCCGTCGCCGCGCAGTGCCGCCTCCAGCGCCTGCCGCAGGTCCGGCCACTGGTCCTTGGAGTACAGCGGCGACAGGATGCCCGTGGTCGCGATCGACTCGGTGACCCTGCGGGTGGCGTCGCCGGGCAGCGGGCGCGCGTCGAGTTGTTCGAGCAGGCCGCGGATCTTGGCCAGGCCGGCCGCGCGGGTCGCGCCGAGCGAGCACGAGCCACCGCCGACGCAGTTGTCCAGGAACGCCGCCAGCGCGGTCTCGAAGCCGCCGCCCTGCACCTTGTTGGCGGCCACCGCCGACTGGCTCGGGTCCATCGCGCCGTCCAGGACCAGCCGGCCGACCCGGCTCGGGTACAGCTCGGCGTAGGTCGCGCCGAGGAAGGTCCCGTACGACGCGCCCACGTAGTAGAGCTTCTCGTCGCCGAGGGCCGCGCGCAGCAGGTCCATGTCGCGCGCCGCGTCCACGGTGCTCACGTGGCCCAGCAGATCGCTCGACCTGCTTGCGCAGGCCCGCCCGTAGGCGCCGGTGCCGTCCAGCCAGGCCTGCTCCTCGGCGGGGGTGTCCGGCGTCGCGTCGAGCTGGGTGAAGGTGTCCATCGCGTTGTCGGTCAGGCAGCCGATCGCGGTGCTGCGGCCGACGCCGCGCGGGTCGAAGCCGACGATGTCGAAGCGCTTGCGCAGGTCGGCCGGATACCTGAGGGCCGCGTACTGCGCGAAGTCCAGACCGGAGCCGCCCGGACCGCCCGGATTGAGCACCAGCGAGCCGATGCGATTCGGGCCGCCGGCGGGCTTCTTGATCACCGCGAGCTTGATCTTCGGGCCGTCCGGCTTGGCGTGGTCCAGCGGCACCTGGAGCGTGCCGCACTGGAAGCCGCCGGTACACGCGGTCCACCCGATCGGCTCGACCGCGGCGGTCGGCGGCGCCTTGTCGGTGGGCGTGCCGTCCGAGTCGGCGGTCGCGGGCGCCTTGGCGGAGTCCGCGACCCGGTCCGGTGATTTCGCCGACGATCCCGACTCGCATCCCGCCACCAGGAGCAGGCCGACCGCCGCCGCAACGACCCTCGCGCACGAACCCCGCATCATGCGACCCGCTCCTCAGCTAGCCCAGTACGACCGTGCACCTCAGGGGAGGGTAACCACGCAACCCGGCGATACTCCCGACGACGCGACGACGCGACACGCGGTCACGCGGTCACGCGGTCACGCAGTCACGCAGTCACGCAGTCACGCAGTCACGCGGCAACGCAGCCGCCCGATCAACTACACCGCTTCCCCTTCGCCGGCATGGTCCCCCGCAACAGGAACCCCTCCACCGCCCCGTCCACGCACGTGCTGTTGCCGCCATACGCCGTGTGCCCCTCGCCCTCGAAGGTCAGCAGCGTCGCGTCGGCCAGCTGGCTCGCCAACTTCTCGGCCGAGGCGTACGGCGTGGCCGGGTCACCCGTCGTCCCGACCACCAGGATCGGCGCGCTGCCCTGCGCGCGGATCGTGTGCGGCTTCGCCGGCGACTTGAACGGCCAGTCCTCGCAGCTCTGCCCGGTCAGGTCCTCGGCGGTGACGTCGCGCGACAGCAGCGGCGCCTCGGCCTTGAGCCGGGTCAGCGCGGCCTGCACCTGCTGCGGCGTCGGCGCGTCCCCGGACCCGTCCGCACAGCCGATCGCGATGAACGCGTCCGAGCTGTTGTCGTAGTGCCCTTCCTCGTCCCGCCCGTTGTAGTTGTCGGCGTAGAACAGCAGCGCGTCCGGCGACTTGCGCACGATCGCGTCGGCGAGCGAGTCGCGCAGGTACTTCCACGCGGTGTCCTTGTCGCCGTAGAGCAGACTGATCACACCGGTCCAGCCCAGGCTGGAGGTGAGCTTGCGGCCGCCCCGGCCGGTGAGCGGGTTCTCCTGAAGGCCGTCGAGGAAGTCGGCGGCCCTGGTCGGCGCGGTCTTCGGGTCGTTGCCGAGCGCGCAGCCCGAACGCCCCGCGCAGTCCTCGGCGAATCGGCGCAACGACCGGTCGAAGCCCACCTGCTGCTCGACGGACGCACTCAGGTTGTCCGCGGCCGGGTCCACCGCGCCGTCCAGGACCAGTCGCCCGGTGCGGGTCGGGAAGCGTTCCGCGTAGGTGGCGCCCAGGTAGGTGCCGTAGGAGAAGCCGATGTAGTTGAGCTTCTCGTCGCCCAGGGCCGCGCGCAGGACGTCCATGTCGCGTGCGGCGTTGTCGGTGCCGACGTAGGGCAGCAGTTCGCCGGACCGGCTCTGGCACTCCGCCGCGTAGGTCTTCTCCCGTTCCTTGGCCCGCGCCTCGGCCCGGACCGGGTCCTCGGGCAGGTCCTCCGCCACGTACGCGTCCCGCTCGGCGTCGGTCATGCACTTCACCGGCGCGCTGCGTTCGACCCCGCGCGGGTCGAAGCCGATCAGGTCGTAGGCGTCCTGGAGCGGCTTGCCGATGGTGTCCTCGGCCATCCACCACGCCGCCTCGACCCCGGAGCCGCCCGGACCGCCGGGGTTGAGCAGCAGCGAGCCGATCCGCTGCCCGGGCTTGCCCGCGGTCTTGCGGGTGACCGCGATGTCGATGGTCTTGCCGGTCGGCCGGGAGTAGTCGAGCGGCACGGTGAACGTCGCGCAGCGGAACGCCTTGGCCTGGCTGCGCTCGTCGGGGTCGTCGCTCTCGCACGCCTTCCAGGCGGGCTGCTGGGTGTAGAAGCGCGTCAGCCGGGGATCGGGGTCACCGGGCGTGGCCGGTCCCTTGGCACCGGCCACGGTGGGCCGGGCCGGGCCGGATCGGCCGCCACCCGCGGCATCACCGAGATCGGACGCGACCGTACAGCTCGCGACTGTCGCGACGGCGAGCGCGACCGGAATCGCACGGCCGAGGAGTCCCACCCGGGATATTCGTTTCACGCGTACTGCCTACCATCGAACGGACACTCACGCACGAACGGTACGCGGCGGGCCCGGGCCACGCGCGCCCGCCCCGGGGCGCCCGGTCCGATCCCGCCGCGTCGCGTCACGCCGCCGGGGTCCGGGTGTTGCGACCCAGGAAGGCGAGTGCCTCGGGCAGTTGACGCACTATGTCGCCGGAGGCTCCGCCGGCGCCCGGGATCGCCTTGACCGACGTCGGCGCCTTGGCCTTGGCGGCGAATTCGCTGCCCGTACTGCCGGTGTGACCGGAGAGCAGGATCTGTACGTCGGGCCGCGCGTCGAGCAGCCTGACCGGGTCGTTCGCCGCCTTCGCCGCCGCATCGGCGCCCCACAGCGGGGACTTGAGCGTGGTCCGGCCGGACAGGCTGACCGCCGCCGCGTAGTACTGCGGGTACTGCAACGCGTACTTGACCGAGCACAGGCCGCCCGAGCCGTCCCCGATCAGCGCCCACGAGGCGCGGTCGGCACTCGCGCGGTAGGTCGTCAGTACCGCCTCGCGCACGTCCTCGTTGTGGAAGGTGGCCATCTTCGGCCCGTTCGGGATATCGCTGCACTCGGTGTCCTTGGCCGCCGTCCGACCGGCTTCCGCATCCTGCTTCGAGTACGGCATCAGTTCGGGCGCGACCACGATGTACGGCGGGACCGTACCGGCCTCGATGGCCGCCGCGAGCTTGGTCAGGAACGGCACGGAGTCGTCCACGAAGCTGTTCGACTCGATGCCCGGGAGCGCGGACTGGGTGACCAGTACGGGGTAACTGCGGCCCTGGTTGGCGGCGTTGTCGTAGCCCGGCGGCAGCCAGACCCACACATCGGCGGTGACTCCGGACCGGCCGCCCGCGAGGGTCGTCCTGTTCAGCGTGCCACCGGACTTCGCGCCCACCTTGGTGAACTTCTGTGGCGCGGCCTTGGGTTGGGCCGACGTGGCGGACGGTTCGACCGACGGGTCGGCGCCGGTGGAGGACGCGACGTTCTGCTTGTCGTCGTCGGAGATGCCCTTGTACGCGAAGGTGCCGCCGACGCCCGCCGCGACCACGGCCAGCGCGAGCAGCCCGATGCCCAGCGGCGAGCGCACCCCACGCTTACGACGAACGGACGCCGGGTCGGCCCCGATCGGCCGGGCCTCGGCAACGCGCATCGGCTCGTGGCGAGTCAAACCCGCGGGCGCGGACGAGGTGAGCTCCACCGGTGCGAACGGCAGCGGCGCCTCGGCTCGAACCCGGGGCGACTCCGAAGCACTCGTCCGCTCGGGCGCGTTCGTCGACTCCACCGCACGGACCCGCGCGGCCGGGGCAACAGGCGCGACGGGCGCGATCGGCCCGGGCCGGCTCGATGTCCCACCCCGCACCTCGGCCGGCGTCGACACGGCGGCCCGGGGCCCCGGTTCGCCCCTCGGACCGGCCTTCGGTCGCGCCGGAACCTCCGTCGGACCGGCCTTCGCACCGTCCCTCGGACCGGCTGTCGAATCAATTGCCGAATCGGTTGCCGAATCAGCTGCCGAATCGGTCGACGAGAGGCTCTCGGCCGGGTCGGCCGCACCACGCGACTTGCGCGCTCTCAGCACGAGAACGACAACCGCCCCGAGGGTCACCGCGATCAGCAGACCTTTGAGCGTCCTGGTCACGGAACGCAACCCCGCACCGTCCTTCCGAACCTCACCAGCCACAATGTTCCCGCGAACTCTCCCACGATGACGTCCGAGCGGGGGTCCCGGGTTCCGCCCCAGGAGCACCTCCGCTCCAAGGAGTGAAGGCCCGAACCGAACACACCCGCAAACAACCGGACGGCCTTGCGACGCTCCCGTCGAGCGGACGACCGAACGGGCCGAGCGCAGCGCACGAGCAGCACGAACACGGACCACGCCGGCCCCACCCGGCCACGGAGCGGACGCGCGACACGGCAGTCGGCCGAGCCGGCACCGAGGCCGGGAAGCGCTCGCCCCGACCGACCGGCCTACCCCGTCCGCAGTGTCAGCACCATCGCCTCGACGGCCAGCAGCGGCGCCACGTTCGCGTCGATCGCCCGCCGACAGGCCAGGATCGCCTCGATCCGGCGCAGTGTCGCCTCCGGGGTGGAGGAGCGGGCGATCGTGTCCAGGTCCGCGCGCAGCACGTCGTTGGCCAGGGGCACGGCCGCGCGCAGTTGCAGTGCCAGTACGTCCCGGTAGAACGCGGTCAGGTCCACCAGTGCCCGGTCCAGGCAGTCCCGCTGGGTGCGGGTGGCCCGCTTCTTCTGCTTGTTCTCGAGTTCCTTCATCACGCCGGCCGTGCCGCTGGGCATCCGGCCACCGCCGACCGCCCCCAGTGCGGCCCGCAGATCCTCGGTCTCGCGACCGTCCAGGTCCGCCGCGACCTGCTTCGCGTCCTCCGCGGCGGCGTCCACCAGCCGTTGTGCCGCGGCCATCGCCTGGCCGATGTCGCCGACCACCATCGGGATCCGCAGCACGTCGGCCCGGCGTCCACGCGCCTGTTCGTCCAGTGCCAACCGGCGTGCGCTCTTGATGTCGCCGCCGGACGCGGATGCCGCGAACGCGGCCATCGCCGGGTCGATTCCGTCCCGGCGCATCAGCAGATCGGCCACCGCGCCGGCCGGAGGCGTACGCAGTGCCACATTGCGACAGCGCGAGCGGATCGTGGGCAGCGCGTCCTCCAGGGACGGTGCGCACAGCAGCCACACGGTACGGTCGGCGGGTTCCTCGATCGCCTTGAGCAGTACGTTGCCCGCGCCCTCGGTGAGCCGGCCGGCGTCCTCCAGGATGATCACCTGCCAGCGCCCGCCCGCCGGCGTCATGGCCGCGCGGCGGACCAGGTCGCGGGTTTCCTTGACGCCGATCGAGAGCAGTTCGGTGGCGACCACGTCGACGTCGGCGTGCGTCCCGGTGAGCGCGGTGTGGCAACCGTCGCAGTGCCCGCAGCCGGGCTCGGCGCCCAGGGCCAGGTCCGGGCTGACGCACTGCAGCGCCGCCGCGAACGCCCGCGCGGCGGTCGCCGTGCCGACCCCGGGCGGGCCGGTGAACAGCCACGCGTGGGTCATGCCGCCGACGCCCTCGCCCGCGAGGACCGCCCGGGCGGCGCCGGCGGCCGTGCGCAGTTGCTCGGCGACGCGATCCTGCCCGACGAGGTCGTCCCAGACGGTCACGCGCTCTTGTCTCCTCGATCCGGTGTACCCCCGATACGACCGTACCGGGGTGACGTGACAATCGAGGCCACGTCACCCTCGGACGGACCCGACCGAGGGCCGGGCCGTCGGGAGCCCGACCGACGGAGCCCGACCGACGACCGGACCACCAGGCCCGCCCGAGGGCCGAACCGACACTCCACGGCCGACGACCGGACCGACAAGACCCACCCGACAACCGGACGCCAGGGCCGTATCAGGCCCCGGCGTCAGGCCCCGTGATCAAGCCCCGTGATCAGGCCCGGGCGTCAGGCCTTGTTGCGACGCCAGCGCCGCTTGCGCCCCGGCTCGCCCGACTCCTCGGGCGTACCCGCGTCCGCCGCTTCCGCGTCGTCCGCGTCCGGGCCGGCCGTCCACGGCCCGAGCAGGTCGTCGGCCAGTGTGTGATCGCCCGGCTCCGCCGGCGGCGGCACGACCGTGGGCAGTGCGTGCGTCTCGTCCAGGTTCACCTGCGGGATCTCCCGGGTGTCCTCGGCCGCCTCACGCAGCCGGATCTGCTGCAACTCGGTGGTGTCGGCGTCGTCCGCGGGCGGCTTCGGGATGCCGTGTACGGGCGTGTCCGCCATCGACGGGTCCGGCCGCCGGATCCCGTGCACCGGCGTCTCGACCATGTCGCCGTCCCGGGAGGGACCCGCCTCCGCGGCCAGCGCGGCAGCCTCCTGCGCGGCGCGGGCCTGGGCCGACGCCGCGGCCTCGGCCGCACGCGACGCCTCCCGCTCGGCCCGGCGGCGATCCGACTCGGCCCGGCGCAGCGCGTCCTCCGCCCGCCGACGCTCCTCGGCGGCCCGGCGCTCGTCGGCGACCCGGATCGCCTCCTCGGCCCGCATGCGCTCGACGTCGCGGGCCGCCTCGGCCTGCAACCGGTCGCGCTCCTCCTCGGCCAACCGCTGCCGCTCCAGAGCCGCCTCGCGCTCCTCCTCGGCATCGGCCCTGGCCTGCTCGGCCTGGAGCGCGGACGCCTCCTCCAGCCGGCGGCGCTGCTCGTCGCGGCGCTCGGCCTCCTCCTCGGCGCGCACCCGAGCCTCCTCGGCCCGGGCCTTGGCCTCCTCGGCGACCCGCTGCTGCTCCTCGGCCCGGCGCTCGGCCTCCAGCGCGAGCCGACGGCGCTCGGCCTCGGCGTGCAGCCGGGCCTCCTCGGCCGCCTCGGCTGCGGCACGGGCCCGCTCGTCCGCCTCGGCGGCGATCCGGCGGGCCTCCTCCTCGGCATGCCGCTGCTCCTCCTCGGCCAGCCGCGCGGACTCCTCCTCCAGCCGGGCCTGCTCGGCCTGGCGCTGACGCTCCTCGCTCTCCGCCCGCAGCCGGGCGATCAGCGCGGCCTTCTCCGCGTCCCGGGCGGCCTGCTCGGCCTTGCGCCGGGCGTCCTCCTCGCGCATGCGCTTGGCCAGCTCGAGCGCCTGGCGCTTCTCCTGCTCGGACAGCGGCAGTTCGCGGTCGAGCCGGTGCCGAATCGGCGTGGTGACCGCGTCCGGCTCCTGGTCGGCGTCCACCACCAGGTAGCGGTCGGGGTCGTGCGCGGCCAGGTCCAGGAACGCGTGTCGCACCCGCAGGTGGAACTCGCGCGGCTCGGACTCCAGGCGGTCGGGCGCCTCGGTGAAGCGGCCGTGTCCCACCGAGGGGTCCAGGTCGAGCAGGATGGTCAGGTCGGGCAGCAGCCCGTCGGTGGCCCAGCGCGAGACCCGGCCGATCTCCCGCGCGCCCAGGCCGCGACCGGCGCCCTGGTAGGCGATCGAGGAGTCGATGTAGCGGTCGCTGATCACGATCGCGCCGCGCCGCAGGGCGGGCAGGATGACGGTCTGCACGTGCTCGGCGCGGTCCGCCGCGTACAGCAGCGCCTCGGTGCGCGGGTCGACCGGAGCGCCGTCCAGATCGAGCAGCATCGCCCGCAGCCGCTTGCCGACCTCGGTCGCGCCGGGCTCGCGGGTGACCACGACCTCGTGTCCCTTGGCCCGGATCCAGGCCGCGATCGCGTTGGCCTGGGTCGACTTGCCCGCGCCCTCGCCGCCCTCCAGGGCGATGAAGAAGCCGGTGGCCCCGGCCGGTCGGCCGGTGATGTGGTCCTCGTTGCGGGTGGCCGCGGCGAGGTCGCGCAGGATCGGCACGCCGCGCCGGTCGTCCACGCTCAGCAGCGCGACCCAGCCCAGGATCACCACGAACGCGCCCGTGCCGGCCAGGACCAGCGCGGCTCCGCTGTAGTCGAAGGTGAACCGGTCCGCGATCACCCACGAGCGCATGCCCAGGTAGCCCGCGGCGATCGGCCCGGCGACCAGCGCCACGAACAGCACGATCCGCACGATCAGTTGCGCGAACGCGAACGCCCGGGCCCGCAGGTCCTCGCCGAAGTCCAGGCCGTACATGGTGTATCCGGTGACCCACGCGACGCCCGCGAACACGCCGAGCACGGCGGCGAGTACGGCGGCCACCACCACGTTGGCGACCGCGGCCAGGATCAGCAGGGTCAGTCCGGCGAACATCACCGCCATGCCGTACAGCCGACGTCGGCTGAACGCCGGCACCACCCTCGGGCCCCACAACATGCCCGCGCTGACGCCCGCGATGAGCATCAGGAACACCGTGCCGTAGGCCGCGTTGCCCGCATGCAGCCCGGCCACCAGCAGCGGAGCGGTGGCCACCAGCGCGCCGCCCGCCAGGAACAGCGCGATCATCCCGACGATCAGGCCGCGCGCGGTGCGCCCGTGCCCGAACACCCTGCGGCCGTCGGCGAGCACCTTGAAGGGGTTGGGCCGCCGGGTGCTGACCGAGCGGCCGCGGGTGGGCATCCGGATCAGGAAGGCGAACACCGAGGCGAGCAGGAACACCGCGCCCGCGGTGTAGCAGGCCAGGTTCGAGGGGTGCTCGACGAACATCGACACGTCGTGCGAGAAGGCGGTGCCGACCAGCGCGCCGAGGATGAACAGCAGCGCCGCCGCCGGGGCCGCGCCGTAGGAGGTGACCAGGTTGAACTGGTTGGCGGTGCCCAGCCGTTGGCGCGGCACCAGGTTGGGCACGGTGGCGTCGCGGGCGGGTCCGGCGAGCGCGCCGACCACACCGACCACCGCGGTCGCGCCCCAGACCCACCACATCTTGTCCACGAACGGCACGGACACGAGCACCAGGGCCCGGATCACGTCGCACGTCACCAGCGTCCAGCGCCGGTCGAGGTGGTCCACGATCGCGCCCGCCACCGAGGAGACCACGGCGGCCGGCAACATCCGCAGCGCGAACACCACCGCGACCGCGGTGGCGTGCTTGCGGTAGTCGCCCTCGACGGTCCACAGCGCGGCCGAGGTCAGCGCCAGCAACGCGAGCCAATCGCCCAGCGCGGAGGCCGCGACCGCGAACCAGAAGCGGCGGAAGGGGCGGATGCTCAGCACGCCCCCGATGCCCTCTGTCGGTTCGACCTGACGGGGCGGTATCGCCGAATCCGGCGCTTGCTGCTCCGCGTGCGTCATACGGAGAACCCTAACGTCGTCACCTGACGGGAAACGGCAACCTCGGCCGGATCCCCCGTGCTCCGGCGGCGGACCGTAGCACAGGGCCCGATGTCGTCGCCGGAACCGACCGAGGCGGCGCCGGATCCCGCCGGCGCCGCCTGGTCGAAACGTACCGAGATATCCCTACCTCAGTCTTGTCGCCTCACGCCTTGTCGGCCGCGTTCTTCGCGCCGGCACTCGCCGTCGCCTTCGCGGCGGCCGACTTCGTGGTCTTGCCGTCGGCGGCCGGCTTCTTGGCCGCCGTCTTCTTCGCGGCGGTCTTCGTCGCCGTCGCCTTCTTCGCCGGGGCCTTCTTGGCCGCCGCCTTCTTGGTCGTCTTCTTCGCCGGGCCCTTGGCCCGCTTGTCCGCGAGCAGCTCGTAGCCCCGCTCGGGGGTGATCGTCTCGACCGAGTCGTCCGCACGCAGCGTCGCGTTGGTCTCGCCGTCGGTCACGTACGGGCCGAACCGGCCGTCCTTGACCGTGACCGCCTTGCCGCTGACCGGGTCGGTGCCCAGTTCCTTCAGCGGCGGCTTGGCCGCCGCCCGCCCGCGCGCCTTGGGCTGGGCGTAGATGGCCAGCGCCTCCTCCAGGGTCACCGTGAACAGCTGGTCCTCGGTCTCCAGCGAGCGCGAGTCGGTGTCCATCTTGAGGTACGGGCCGTAGCGACCGTTCTGCGCGGTGATCTCGGTACCCGTCTCCGGGTGCTTGCCCACCACGCGCGGCAGCGTGAACAGCTTGAGCGCGTCGTCCAGGGTGACGGTGTCCAGCGCCATCGACTTGAACAGCGACGCGGTGCGCGGCTTGGGGCCGTTCTTCGCGGCGGCCTTCTTCGCGGTCTTCTTGGCCGGCTTGGCGCCGTCCGCGGCCGGTGCCGGGGCGGCGGGCGCCTCGGGCTCGGGCAACACCTCGGTCACGTACGGGCCGTAGCGCCCGTCCTTGGCCACGATCATGTGCCCGCTGACCGGGTCGATGCCCAGCTCGTGGTCGCCGCTGGGCTTGTCGAGCAGTTCCTCGGCCTTGGCCACGGTCAGCTCGTCCGGCGGCAGGTCGTCCGGCACGTCCGCGCGCCGCTCGCCGCGCTCGACGTAGGGGCCGTACCGGCCCACACGCAGCACGATGCCCTCGCCGACCGGGAACGAGTTGACCTCGCGGGCGTCGATCGAGCTGAGGTCGGTGACCAGGGCCTTGAGGCCGCCGAGGTGGTCCTCGTCGGGCCGGCTCTCGTCGCCGAAGTAGAACCGGCGCAGCCACGGCACGGCCTCGGTCTCGCCGCGCGCGATCCGGTCGAGGTCGTCCTCCATCTTCGCGGTGAAGTCGTAGTCGACCAGCGTGGCGAAGTGGCCCTCCAGCAGGCCGACCACGGCGAAGGCGAGGAATGAGGGCACCAGCGCGGTGCCCTTCTTGAAGGTGTAGCCGCGGTCCAGGATGGTGCCGACGATCGACGCGAACGTCGAGGGGCGACCGATCTCCCGGTCCTCCAGCTCCTTGATCAGCGACGCCTCGGTGTAGCGGGCCGGCGGCTTGGTCGCGTGGCCCTCCGGGGTGAGCTCGTCGGCGCTGAGCGCGTCGCCCTCGGTGACCATCGGCAGTCGCCGCTCGCGGTCGTCCAGCTCCGCGTCCGGGTCGTCCGAGCCCTCCACGTAGGCCTTGAGGAAGCCGTGGAAGGTGATGATCTTGCCGCTCGCGGTGAACTCCGCGTCGCGCCCGGGCAGGTCCGCGCCCTGCGCGATGCCGCCGATGCGCACGGTCACCGACTGGCCGACCGCGTCCTTCATCTGCGACGCGACGGTGCGCATCCAGATCAGTTCGTACAGCCGGAACTCGTCGCCGGACAGCCCGGTCTCGGCCGGCGTGCGGAAGCTCTCGCCCGAGGGACGGATCGCCTCGTGCGCCTCCTGCGCGTTCTTGACCTTGCCGGCGTAGACCCGCGGCGCGTCCGGCACGTACTCGGCGCCGTACAACTCGCGCACCTGCGCCCGGGCGGCCGTGACGGCCGTCTCGGACAGCGTGGTGGAGTCCGTACGCATGTAGGTGATGAAGCCGTTCTCGTACAGCTTCTGGGCGATCTGCATGGTGCGCTTGGCGCCGTAGCCGAGCTTGCGCGAGGCCTCCTGCTGGAGGGTGGTCGTGCGGAACGGGGCGTACGGGGAGCGGCGGTAGGGCTTGCGCTCGACGGCGCGCACGGTGAACGACGCGGATTCCAGCGCGGCGCTCAGCGCACGGGCGCCGGCCTCCTCCAACTGGAGCACGCCGGCGTTCTTGAGCTTGCCGTCCGGGCCGAAGTCGCGACCGGAGGCGACCCGCTTGCCGTCCAGCGAGACCAGGCGCGCGTTCATCGTGCTCGGGTCGGTGGGGTCGCCCGCCCGGCCGGTGCCGAACACGCCCAGCAGGTCCCAGTACGAGGCCGAGGTGAACGCGCGGCGCTCCCGCTCGCGCTCGACCACCAGGCGGGTGGCCACCGACTGCACGCGGCCGGCCGACAGGCGCGGGCCGACCTTCTTCCACAGGACCGGCGAGACCTCGTAGCCGTAGAGGCGGTCGAGGATGCGGCGGGTCTCCTGCGCGTCGACCAGTCGCTGGTTCAGCTCACGCGGGTTGTTCACCGCGTTGCGGATCGCGTCCTTGGTGATCTCGTGGAACACCATGCGGTGCACCGGCACCTTGGGCTTGAGCACTTCCAGGAGGTGCCACGCGATGGCCTCGCCCTCGCGGTCCTCGTCGGTCGCCAGGAAGAGTTCGTCGGCGTCCTTGAGGAGCTTCTTCAGCTTGGCGACCTGGGACTTCTTGTCCGCGTTGACCACGTAGATCGGCTCGAAGTCGGCGTCGACGTCGACACCGAGTCGGGCCCACGGCTTGCCGGCGTACTCCGCCGGTACCTCGGCGGCGCCGTTGGGCAGATCGCGGATGTGTCCCACGCTCGCCTCGACCACGTAACCGGGGCCGAGATAGCCCTTGATCGTTTTCGCCTTGGCCGGGGACTCGACAATGACGAGTCTCAGGCCGTCGCGCGCGGTCTCGCTGCTCGGGGACACCTTCGCTTCTCTCTCCATCGTCGTCGGCAGCGGCCGTGCCCGGTTGGGCAAGGCCGTACTCGGGGATTCGTATTCACATTGCGGTTGCCGGGTGGCGGAGCGTGACCGGGAGTCGGCCCCGTGTGTCAAACCGGTTCTGCTCGGCTTGTCACGGAGTCGTCCCGAGGCCGCCGTCCGACCGGACCGTCCCCCGGATCCGGCGATTCGCTCCGACGTCCGCGTCCCTCGCCCCTCGAACGGTAACGCGCGCATCGCGGTTCCCGCCTCCCGACCCCGTTGGTTCGCGGTCGAGCTGGAAGCCGCCGCCTCCATACAACACATTTTCTTGGCAACGGCAAGGAGCATCCTGTGGGGACAACACCTGCGACTGTACAGGCGTGCCGCCCCGGATCACGGTGCACCGGCCCAAGCCGCGCTCAGTCGGTGGGGTCGGGCCGCTCCCCGGCAGGCTCCCCGACCTCGGGGAACAGCAGGAATCCGTCGGCCACCAAACCGCGCAGTTCGCCGGGTACGGCATCGCGCAAGCGGGCCGGATCCTCGTCGAGCAGCTCGGCGATCGCGTCCACGATGACGCCGGCCGGAAGCCGGCCGTCGCTGGCTCCGGCCAGCGCCGCGCCGACGGTGTCCACCCGGTCCGCCCGGCACATGCCGCGCCGCTGACGCAGCACGACCGCCTCGGGGTCCTCGGCGCCCGGCGCGCCGGTCTGCTCCTGGACCACGTGGTCGGCGAGCCGGAAGGCGACGTCGAGCAGGCCGTCGTCGTCCGTCCGGGCCAGGGCGTCCTGTCGGCCGAACCAGGCGTGCACCTCCGCGCCGAGCGGTTGTTCGATCGCGTGCGGCCAGTCCTCGATGTGCACGTTCGGCGTGTCGGAGCCCGACGCACGCAGCGTGATCCAGCCGAATCCGATGCCCTCCACGCCGTCCCGCTCGAACGCCGCCAACCAGGCGTCGTAGCGTTCGGCGTACGCGGCGCCGTGGTGGTCACCCGAATCGCGCAACCACAGCTCGGCGTACTGCGCCGGGTCCTGCACGTCGCGCTGGACCACCCAGGCATCGCAGCCGGTGGGCGCCAGCCAGGCCGCCAGCCGGTCCTGCCAGTCCCGGCCGCGCAGGTGCTGCCAATTGGCCAGCAGCTGGCAGTAGCCGCCGTCGTTGAGGAACCGCGGCGCCTGCGCCACCAGCAGCCGACACACCTCGTCGCCGGGCAACCCCGCGTCGCGGTAGGTGTACCGCTCGCCCACCGGAGTGATCACGAACGGCGGGTTGGACACGATCAGGTCGAACCGCTCGCCCTCGACCGGCTCGAACAGGCTGCCCTCGGCCAGGCCGACGTTGCCCACCCCGGACAGCGCCATGGTCAGCCGGGTCAGGTCGAGCGCCCGCTTGTTGACATCGGTGGCCAGCACCGAGTCGGCGTGTCGCGACGCGTGCAGCGCCTGCACGCCGCACCCGGTGCCCAGGTCCAGCGCGCGGCCCACCCGCTCGCGCACGGTGATGCCGGCGAGCGTGGTGGACGCCCCGCCGATGCCCAGCACGTGATCCGCCCGGACCGGGCCGTTGACCCCGCCGATGCCCGCGCCGAGGTCGGACACGACCCACCAGTCGGTGTCCGCCTCGCCGTAGGGCCGGATGTCCACCAGCGGCCGCACGTGGTCGCCGTCCTGTTCCAGCAGCCCCCCGGCCAGCGCCTCGGCCAGCGGGAGGGCGCGCCGTACGTGCGCCTCGGGCGCGGGCGTCTGCAGCAGGAACAGCCTGATCAGCACCGCGAGCGGGCTCGCCGCGTCCGCCCGCAGGGCACGCAGCGCCGGCACGGTCTCACCGCGCGACAGCGCCGCGTATGCCTGGGGGCCGAGGGCGTCGAGGCAGCCGTCGACGGTGTAGCGGGCCGCGATCAGGGCCTCGCGAAGTCGGGCCACCTGGGAGGTGTCGTTCATCGTCACGCGCACCATCCTGCCTCGTGCGCGCCGGGGCGGCGGTCAGCCGGCCGGTGCCGTGCCGGTCGGCGGGGCCGAGGAGGACTCCGCGCCGGCGCTCGGCGGCGGGCTGCTCGGCGCGGTGGAACCGGTCGAGGACGCGCTCGGCGAGGTGGACTTGTCGGGCGCGGGACTCGAGGCACCGGCGCTCGGCGTCGTGCTCGTCGTGGGCGCCGAGGAGGTGACCGGGGTGGTCGGGATGGCGTCCGGCTTGCCCGCCGCGCACCCCGGCACCGCCGCGAGCGCCTTGCCGGCCTCACCGCGGTGCAGCCTGTCCAGGGCCGTGTGCGAGGACGCGCGCAGCCCGTCGATCTCCGGGTTCAGCGAGCGCAGCCCGTCGGCGAACTCGTTCTGCTTCTCGATGGTCAGGCCCTCGACCTTGGCCTGGATCCCGGCCCAGCCCTTGGCCGCGTTGCGCAGCTCCGCGACCACCGAGGTGCGCAGCGTGGCGCCGTCGGCGACCGCGGGTATGCCCGCCTTGTCGATCGCGTCGGCGAGCGCGTTGTCCGCGTCGGCGAGTCGGGAGATGTCGGCCGCCAGCCGGGTGCGCAGGGTCGCGGGCTGCTCGTTGGGGATCACCTTCCCCACATCCGCCAGCGCCACCCGGGACTCGTCGATCCGCGCCGTCACGTCCACCGCGCAGACCTTCGCGGCCCAGGCCCGCAGTTCGGCCTGCTTCTTCTTGTTCTCGTCGTTCTTGTCGTCGCCGCCGCCGCATGCGGTCAAGGCCGATGCCAGGACCAGCGCGGAGACCACCAGGAACTTCCTCGACACGCTTTCCACCTTTGCTCGGAGCCGGACGCAGACTCGCACAGCGCAAAGGTGTTCGGCCAAACGTGCACTCTGCCCGCGGCACGGGCGCGGTTCCGGTTTCTCCGGTTCCGCGCCCGTACGTACCTCGGGTCGGATCAGGCGGCCGCCTTCGTCGCCCGCTCCTCGTGGTCGCCCTCGTCCTCGCCGACGACCACCGACTTGCGCTTGCTGTACCAGACCGCGCCCACGATCACCACGATCGAGAAGGCCGCCGCCAGAGCGCGCAGCGCGCCGTTCTCGTCCGCGCCGATGCTCAGCTTGATCACCGCCGGCGCGATCAGCAGCGACACCAGGTTCATCACCTTGAGCAGCGGGTTGATCGCCGGTCCGGCGGTGTCCTTGAACGGGTCGCCGACCGTGTCGCCGATGATCGTGGCCTCGTGTGCGGCGGAGCCCTTGCCGCCGTAACTGCCGTCCTCGACCATCTTCTTGGCGTTGTCCCACGCGCCGCCGGAGTTGGCCAGGAACACCGCCATCAGCGTGCCGGTGCCGATCGCACCGGCGAGGAACGCCGCGAGCGGGCCGATGCCCAGGGTGAACCCGACCGCGATCGGGGCCATCACCGCGAGCAGTCCGGGGGTGGCCAGCTCACGCAGCGAGTCGCGGGTGCAGATGTCCACCACTCGGCCGTACTCGGGCAGTTCGGTGCCGTCCATGATCCCGGGTCGGGTCCGGAACTGGTTGCGCACCTCGAACACCACCGCGCCCGCGGCCCGGGAGACCGCGTTGATGGCCAGGCCGCTGAACAGGAACACCACGGCCGCGCCGAGGATCAACCCGACCAGATTGTTCGGCTGGGTGATGTCGGTGGAGAACGCGAACGAGGTGAGCTTGGAGGCGTCCGCGAGCCCGCCAGCCTCGTCCACGGCCGTGCGCACGGCGTCGCGATAGGACCCGTACAGCGCGGTCGCCGCCAGCACGGCGGTCGCGATGGCGATGCCCTTGGTGATCGCCTTGGTCGTGTTGCCCACCGCGTCGAGCTCGGTGAGCACCTGGGCGCCCTCGCCCTCGACGTCGCCGGACATCTCGGCGATGCCCTGCGCGTTGTCGGAGACCGGTCCGAAGGTGTCCATGGCCACGATCACCCCGACCGTGGTCAACAGACCGGTGCCCGCGAGTGCGACCGCGAACAGCGCGAGCATGATGATCCCGGCGCCGAGCAGGTACGCGCCCAGCACCGCCACCGAGATCAGCACCGCCGCGTACACCGCGGATTCCAGGCCGAGCGCGATGCCGGACAGGATCACCGTGGCCGGACCGGTCAGCGAGGTCTTGGTGACATCGCGCACCGGTCGCCGGCTGGTCTCGGTGAAGTAGCCGGTCAACTGTTGGATGACCGCCGCGAGCACGATGCCGATCAGCACCGCGACCAGCGCGAACACACGCGGGTCGGCGTCGTGCGCGAGGATCTCCTGGTCGCTCAGCCCGTCCAGATCCGAGAACTTGCTCGGCAGGTACAGGAACGCGGCGCCCGCGACCAGGACGAGCGAGATGATCGCCGAGACGAAGAAGCCCCGGTTGATCGCGGTCATGCCGCTGCGGTCGCCCGGCCGGGGCGCGACCGTGTAGATGCCCACGATCGCGGTCAGCACGCCGATCGCGGGCACGATCAGCGGGAAGACCAGGCCCGCGTCGCCGAAGGCGGCCTTGCCCAGGATCAGCGCGGCGACCAGGGTGACCGCGTACGACTCGAACAGGTCCGCGGCCATGCCCGCGCAGTCGCCCACGTTGTCGCCGACGTTGTCGGCGATCGTCGCGGCGTTGCGCGGGTCGTCCTCGGGGATGCCCTGTTCGACCTTGCCGACCAGGTCCGCGCCCACGTCGGCGGCCTTGGTGAAGATGCCGCCGCCCACGCGCATGAACATCGCGAGCAGCGCGGCGCCGAAGCCGAAGCCTTCGAGCACCTTGGGGGCGTTCTCGCGGTAGAGGATCACCACGAGCGCGGCCCCGAACAGGCCCAGACCGACCGTGAACATGCCCGCGACGCCGCCGGTGCGGAAGGCGATCCGCATCGCCGCGTCCCGACCGGCGTTCCCGGCCCGGGCGGCCGCCGCGACGCGCACGTTGCTGCGCACCGCGAGCCACATGCCCACGTACCCGGTGACGGCCGAGAAGACCGCGCCCACCAGGAAGAAGATCGAGCGGCCGATCCGCTCGTTCCAGTCGTCCGCCGGCAGCAGCATGAGCAGGAAGAAAACGCCCACGGCGAACACCGCGAGGGTGCGGAACTGACGGGCCAGGTAGGCCGCCGCGCCCTCTTGGATCGCACCGGCGATCCGGCGCATGGATTCGGTGCCCTCGTCGGCGGCGAGCACTTGACGCACGAGTCCGGCGGCGACGCCCAGGGCACCGAGGGCGATCACCGCGACGATCACGACGTAGGTGAGGTTGCCGCCGGAGACGGAGACGTCCGCGGCGACGGTGAGTTCGGAGGGGTGGATCCCGGACATTCGTCCTCCTTGGCTAGGAGCACTTTCAGATCGGGACTTCTCAATGCGAAAGGAGTGTATGCAAATGATCAAGATCAGACCATGGGAATCGCCATGATCAGATCAAATTACCGATGAAATCCGGGCGTGATTCCCAAAATCGGCGTGTCGATCCGGAATCAGGTTTTACGACCCGAAAAAGGGGATACACGAGAACGCCGAAATCGCCCCCGGGCATCCCGGAGGCGATGAGGGTCGTACGGGGTGGGGCTCGGTCAGCCCACGGTCTCGGCGGACTTCGCGCCGGAGGGCCACGACATGCGGATCACGCCGCCCTCGGCGCCGGTCCGCACGTCGAGGTCGTCGACCAGGCCGAGGATGACGGCCAGGCCCATCTCGTTCTCGATCAGGTCCAGGCCGGAGCCGTTCGCGGACAGGTCGGGCACCATTCCGGCGCCCTCCGCGAGGCCGGCCTCGGTCAGCGCCGGCTGTGGCACGCCGTCGTTGACCTCGATACTGAAGCGGCCGTTGCCGTCGTCCAGGGTGACCGTGACCGGGCGGTCGTCGTCCACCCGGTCCTGGTGCATCCCGACGGCGCGGGAACACGCCTCGCCGACAGCGAGACGCACCTCGTCGAGCACCGTCTCAGCAACCCCCGCGCGCCGCGCCACGGCGGCGGCGACGAGCCGCGCCGTGCGGACGTGTTCGGGCAGCGCGCTGAAGCGCAGCTCGACGATGGCCATGGTTCCCCCAGCCGTGCGAGCACCCGCCCGGGCCGGCGCGGGTGCGGTGTACGTCCGGTCAGGACGTACGTCGGTCAGTCGGACGAGGCGATGGCCACGGCCACCGACGGATGAATCGGGAAGACCTTGGTCAGGCCGGTGATGCGGAAGATCTTCAGGATGCGCTCCTGAGTGCACACCAACTGCAGCGACCCTTCGTGGGCACGCACCCGCTTCAGGCCACCCACCAGCACACCGAGCCCGGTCGAGTCCAGGAAGTCGACGGCTTCCATGTCGACGATCAGGTGGAACTGGCCTTCGTTGACGAGTTCCACCAGTTGCTCGCGCAGCTTGGGTGCGGTGTATACATCGATCTCGCCGCCCACCTCGACGATCGTACGACCGCCCTCGGTTCGGGTCGACAGGGACAAGTCCACGGATCCTCCAGCACCTTGCTCTTGAGCGGTCGCCCCCCATGGATCGGCAGCCGCCAAGGCATTCAACCACTTATGGGCACTAGGGGACGATGAATCCCGCGACATTGGATGTAACACTGGTGCCCGATGCAGCCCAGAACACGCCCCCCGGAAGGTCTTCTCGGCCGCCTTTTGGCGGGTCGGGATCGACCCGATCGAGTGACGCACGTCCGGCGCATACCCGCTCGCGAAGGCGTTACCGCAGCCTGGCCCGACTGGGTTCGGCCGGAAGTCGGCGACGCGTTTCGCGCTACGGGTATCGAAGTGCCGTGGGAGCATCAGGCCCGCGCCGCCTCTGTTGCGGCACAGGGCCGCTCGGTCGTGATCGCCACCGGCACCGCCTCGGGCAAGTCCCTCGCCTATCTGTTGCCGGTCCTCACGACCCTGGTCGAGGGCGCGGACGCGCCCAGTGGGCGCGGTGCGACCGCACTCTACCTCGCTCCGACGAAGGCGCTGGCCTCGGATCAGGCGCGCGCCGTCGAGGAGTTGCGGACCGCGAATCCCGCGCTCGGGTGTGTCCGGGTCGCCACCTACGACGGCGACACGCCCGTGGAGGTGCGGCAATGGGTGCGCTCCCACGCGTCCTACGTCCTGACGAATCCGGACATGTTGCACCGTGCGTTGCTGCCCGGACACCGCTCGTGGGCGGCGTTCCTGCGCTCGTTGCGCTACGTGGTGATCGACGAATGCCACACGTATCGCGGCGTTTTCGGCTCCCATGTGGCCCAATTGATCCGCCGGCTGCGCCGGGTGTGTCGCCGGTACGGATCCGACCCGGTGTTCATCCTGGCGTCGGCGACCGTGTCCGATCCGGCGGTCGCCGCCGAACGGCTGATCGGCGCGCCCGTGGTCGAGGTGACCGAGGACGGCTCGCCGCACGGCGAACTGGTGTTCGCCCTGTGGGAGCCGCCACTGACCGGCCACGAGGGTGAACACGGAGCACCCGTCCGGCGTACCGCGACCTCGGAGACCGCGGATCTGCTCGCCGACCTGGTGCTCGACGGCGTACGCACGGTCGCCTTCGTGCGCTCGCGACGCGGCGCCGAGGTGGTTCGGGTGATCGCGCGCGATCACCTGGCCCGGGTGGACGAGGCACTGGCCGATCGGGTGGCCACCTATCGTGCGGGCTATCTGCCCCAGGAGCGGCGGGCGATCGAGCGCGCGCTGCACGACGGCAGCCTGCTCGGGGTGGCCGCGACCACCGCGCTCGAACTGGGTGTGGACATCTCCGGCCTGGACGCGGTGCTGATCGCGGGCTATCCCGGCACCCGGGCCTCGCTGTGGCAGCAGGCCGGGCGCGCGGGTCGGGCCGGACAGGAGGCGCTGGCCGTCCTGATCGCCCGGGACGATCCGCTGGACACCTTCCTGGTGCACCACCCCGAAGCCCTGTTCGACCGCCCGGTCGAGGCGACCGTGCTGGACCCGGACAATCCGTACGTGCTGGCCCCGCACCTGTGCGCGGCCGCGGCCGAGTTCGCGCTCACCGAGGAGGACCTGGAGCTGTTCGGACCGGTGGCCGCGGAACTGCTGCCGGGCCTGGAACGGCGCGGGCTGCTGCGCCGGCGGTCCACCGGCTGGTACTGGACGAGCCGGGAGCGGGCCACCGACCTGACCGACATCCGCGGCGCGGGCGGGCCGGCGGTGCGGGTGGTCGAGCAGGACACCGGGCGCCTGCTCGGCACGGTCGACGCGCCCGCGGCGCACTCCGCGGTCCACCCCGGCGCGGTGCACCTGCATCAGGGCGACACCTTCCTGGTCCGCGAACTCGACCTCGGCGAGGGCGTGGCCCTGGTGCGCGCGGCGAATCCGGACTGGACCACCAGCGCGCGCGAGGTCACCGAGATCCGGATCCTGGAGACCGCACGCAGCCAGGAGTGGGGCGCGGCCCGGCTGCACTTCGGCTCGGTCGAGGTCACCGGCCGGGTGGTCTCCTTCCAGCGCAAGCGGATCATCACCGGCGAGGTACTGGGCGAGCACAAACTGGACCTGCCCGAGCGCAGCCTGCGCACCCGCGCGGTGTGGTGGACGGTCACACCCGACCAGGTGGCGGCGGCGGGCATCGAGCCGACCGACCTGCCGGGCGCCGCGCACGCGGCCGAACACGCCTCGATCGGCCTGCTGCCGCTGTTCGCCACGTGCGACCGCTGGGACATCGGCGGCGTGTCCACGTCGCTGCACCCCGACACCGGCCTGCCGACCGTATTCGTCTACGACGGCCACCCGGGCGGCGCGGGCTTCGCAGAACGCGCCTACATCACCGCCACTGCCTGGCTGAGCGCGACCCGCGAGGCGATCGCGTCCTGCGAATGCGAACACGGCTGCCCGAGCTGCGTGCAATCCCCCAAATGCGGCAACGGCAACCAGCCGTTGGACAAGCTCGGAGCGGTGGCGCTGCTGGACGCTTTGCTGGGGGTGGGTGGGCCCGGAGAGGCGGGCGGCGGGGGCGCCTGAGTCGCGCGGCCGGCGGGTGGGGTGGTTGTCGGGCCGGCGTGGGCGCCGGCGTGGGCCGGGGGGCCTGCGGGGGTGGGGGTGGTCACCTCGACCGTCGCGAAGTCGTTGGTGAGGCGGCAGCGGGTCAGCGTGGCGTGCTGGGCCTGGGCCACGCGGCGGGCCAGGGCGCACGCCTCCTCGGGGCCGGCGGCGGCTCTGCCTGCCGCCGCGAGTGCGGCCAGGTCGGCCGCGGCGGCTGCGCGGTGGCGGGCCGCGACCGCGCCGGCGAAGGCGAACACGAACGCCACCACGCACATCGGCACCAACGCGAGCGCGAGCACCCACAACGTTGCCGAGCCCTCCTGCGCCGAGGGGCGTGGGCTCACGGCGGCACCTCGTCCTCCATGGCGGCCACCGCCACATGTTCCACGTGGAACCGCACCCCGGCCCAGGCCGCGCCCGGAACGCCGACCTCGCCGGCGACCCGGAAGCGCACCAGGCCGTCCGCGCGGGACACCTCCGTCCGCGCTGCGACCGGCCCGGCGGCCCGCGCCCGTTCCTGGGCCACCGCCGCCGGCTCGCCCCGGGCCAGTGCCCGAGCGCCCGCCTGCGCCGCATCCACGCAGCGGATCTGCGCGGCGGCGGCACCGATTCCGGACACCGACACGGCGGTCAGCAGGACCAGGACCGGCAGTACGACCGCGGTTTCCGCGGTGACGAAGCCGTTCACCGCACGTGCCCGGCGAGCGGCGGCACGGGGCTCGGGACGAGGCTTGGTGCACGGCTCGGGACGAGGCTTGGTGCATGGCTCGGGACGAGGCTCAGAACGAGACATCGAGGGCCTTGGTGATCACGCCGGTGAGCGCCTGCGCGACGCCCGGACTGGTCACGATCTTGAACAGCACGGCCCCGAAGGCCACCGCGGCGACCGTGCCCACCGCGTACTCGGCCGTGGTCATTCCGGCGTCGTCGCGCAGCCGCAGCCACATCCGACGCGCGGTCGGAGCGGTAATCGGCAGAAGAAGGCGCAAGCGCATGTGAGTCTCCCTTTTTTCTGTGTACGTGGATGAGTCGGAAGGTCAGAAGGGCTGCAACAGGGTCGTCGTCAGCCCGATCACGATCGGAACCACACCGATCAGCAGGAAGGCCGGCAGGAAGCACAACCCGAGCGGAACGGTGGCGCGCACCCCCACCCGGCGCGCGGCCGCGGCAGCCGCCCGTCGATGCTCGGCCCGTTGTTCGTCGGCCATCCGGGCCACCAGGGCCGCCGCCGGCGCACCGCCCGTCGCGGCCCGGGCCAGCGCCCGGCCCAGCGGCGCGAGCACCGGATCGTCGGTCAGCCCGAGCCAGCACCGACCCGGATCGCCGCCCAACCGCAGCGAGGCCACGATCGGCCACAGCCGGGCCGCCAGCGGTCCCCCGACGGCGTGCGCGACCGCCTCGGCGGCCTCCACGGGCGAACTGCCGGCCAACAGACACGCCGCGAACAGGTCGGCGGCAGAGGGCAGATCGGCCCGCAGCCGCTCCCGGAGCACGCGCCCGGAACGGGGCTCCAACCGGCCCAGCCGCCGGTCGAGCGCGAGCGCCACCACGACCCCCACGCCGCCTCCGATCCACCCACCGAACAGCACGAACACGGCCGCCCCACCCAGTAGCGCCGCCACCCGCCGCCGCCACACCGGATCGTGCCCCCGCCCCGGCTCCCGCCGGCCGCGCCGGTTGCTGCCGCTCCCCCGCACGGCGCCCCCGGCGCCCGCCGCCGCCGCGACGACCGCCACCGACATCGCCACGCCACTCACGCCCACCACCCGCCCCCGATCCACCCCGAGATCAACCCCGCCCGAGACCCACCGCACCGAGCCGCACCCGACCTCCCGCGCCCGGCGCCCCACCGGTCCCTCCTCCGAGCCGGCCCCCGCCCCTGCCGATACGCGGAACGCGCCGCCCCTCACGCCGCCCCCGAGGCCGCGTGCGCGGCCAGGCGGTCCGTCCACTCCAGGCCGATGGCCACCAGGGTCAGGCCCACGCACAGGCAGGTGATCCCGGTCGGGGTGCGGAGCAGTACGTCCAGGGGTCGGGCGCCCAGGCCGCTGCCCAGGAACAGGCCGAAGACCGGCAGCGCGGCCAGTACGTGCGCGGTCGAGCGGGCTCCGGCGAGTTCGGCGAGCGATTCCTCGTGCGCGTCCTCCTCCGCTCGCAGCGTGGCCGCGATGCGTTCCAGCGCCGACGCGAACCCGGCGCCCCGACCGGTCGCGATCCGCCAGCACGCGGCGAGCCGCCGAAGTCCGGCCGCCCCGGGTCGGGCCGCCGCCCGGTCCAGCGCATCCGGCACGTCGCCGCCGACCCGGGCCGACCCGATCGCCTCGCCCAGCACCGCCAGGATCGGCCCCGACACCGCGCGCGCAGCCGCCGCCAACGCCTCCTCCGGCGACCGTCCCGCCCGCAACTCCCCGGCGAGCGCGGCACACAACCCGACGACTCCGGCCCGCACCGCGGCGGCCTCCCCAGCGGCCGCGGCCCGCGCCCACCGTCGACGCAGCGCCCACGCCCCCGGCAGCGCCACCAGCGCGGGCACCGGCGACGCCAGCAGCAGCGCCGCACCGCTTCCGGCCGCGAGCACCGCGAGCGGCACCCGATGCCGCCGCACCGCCGCCCCGAACGCCGATCGACCCATCCGCTCGACGTCGAACGCCCCCAGCACCCCCCGCAGCCGAGCCGGCCCACCCCGAGTCGTCGACAACCACACCAGCCCCGCGACCCCACTCGCCGCAACCAGCGCCGCCCCCGTCCCGGCCCTCACCCCCGCCACCACCCCGCCAGCAGCGTGGTCAGCCGCTGGTGACCCGGGCCGGGGCGAGAGGCGCCGCCGCGCTCGAAACGCATCGCGGACACCGGGTGCACCCGACCCGCCGCATCGCGTTCGAGCACATGGATCTCGGCCACCCGACGCAGGCCGTCCCGCTCGCGCACCACATGCACGACCAGATCGAGTGCGGCGGCCAGTTGGCTGTGCAGCGCGTCCCGGCCCAGGCCCGCCAGCGCGCCCAGGGCCTCTAGCCGCGCGGGTACGTCCGCCGCCGAGTTCGCATGCACCGTGCCGCAACCACCCTCGTGGCCGGTGTTGAGCGCGGCGAGCAACTCGACCACCTCGGCGCCGCGCACCTCGCCGACCACGAGTCGATCCGGCCGCATCCGCAGTGCCTGCCGGACCAGGTCCCGCAGCGTCACCTCGCCCGCGCCCTCGACGTTGGCCGGGCGCGACTCGAGCCGCACCACGTGTGGGTGACGTGGCGTCAGCTCGGCCGAATCCTCGGCCAGCAACAGCCGTTCGGCCGGATGGGCACACCCGAGCAGCGCCCCGAGCAGGGTGGTCTTGCCCGAGCCGGTGCCGCCGGAGACCAGAAAGGCGGCGCGGGCCGAGACGACCGCGCACAGCAGTTCCGCCGCGACCGGCGACAACGAACCGGCCCGGACCAGATCGGCCAGGCCCAGCGAGGTGCGCCGGGGCACCCGCAACGACAGACACGTGCCGCGCACCGCGACCGGACGCAGCACCGCGTGCAGTCGGATCCCGTCGGCGAGCGTCGCGTCCACATACGGCGAGGCGTCGTCCAGCCGCCGCCCGGCGCCGCTCGCCAGCCGCTGGGCCAACCGCCGCACCGCCGCGTCGTCGGCGAACGTCACCGCCGTGCGCTGCGGCCCCGCGCCGCGGTCGATCCACACCTCGTCGGGCGCGTTGACCAGCACGTCGGTGACCTCGGGATCACGCAACAGCACGTCCAGCGGCCCGGCCCCGGCGATCTCCGACCGCAAGGCCCGAACCAGCTCCGGCAACGCCGCCTCGCCGAGCACCCGCCCCTCGGCACGCAGCGCGGCGGCCACCGCGCCCGGCGTGGGCTCGTGTCCGCCCGCGGCCAACCGCGACCGCACCGCCTCGACCAGATCCGGGTCCGGCGGCGCCGGCACGGCCTGCGCGGCGGTGACCGCGCCGGCCGCCGGCACCGTCCGCAGTTGCGGCGCCGAGAAGACCCCCGTGCCCCCGTTCGCCGGCGTCGGCACCGGCCACGGCGGTGGCTGCGGCACCCCGGCCGGCCGCGCCTCCCGCCCACCCCGCGGCGGCGACCCGCCCGGGAGCGGCGTCGGCGGCGGGAACGGCGGCATCGGCGGCACCTCGCGCGCACTCACGCGGCCTCCCTGCGCACCATGCCGACCGGATTGCCCGCCAGGTATTCCCGACAGAACCGGGCCAACGGTCCACGCGAGCGCAGGCCCGGCGGATCGCCCCGCTCGACAGCGGCCGACAACCCCGCCTCCGGCCGCAACTCGCCCGCGAGCGGCAGGCCGAGACCGCGTGCGGCCGCCTCCGAGGTCAGCCCCGAGGAACTCGGCTGCCGCACCACCGCCCGCAGATCGCGCAACATCGGCCCGATCCGCGCCGACACCTGTGCCGCCGCGGCCAGCGCCCGCACCTCGGCCGGCACCACCAACAACCCGGTGTCGCACTGCCGCAGCGCCTCCGCGCCCGCCGAGTCGGCATGCCGCGGCACGTCGAGCACCGCGAGGTCGTGTCGTCTGCGCACCGCCCGCACCACCGAACGGATCGTGTCCGGCGGGATCCCCGGTGGTCGCTCGCGGTCCCACGAGAGCACGGTCAGCCCGTGCAGATGCACCAGCGCGTCGGACAGCGCGCCACCGTCGATCCGGCCCCGCGCGCTCGCCAGGTCCGGCCAGCGCAGGCCGCTCTCGTCCTCGCCGCCGAGCAGCACGTCCAGTCCCCCGCCCAGCGGATCCACGTCCACCAGCGCGGCGTTCAGTCCCCGACGCCCCGCGGTCACCGCGAGCGCGCAGGCCAACGTGCTGGCCCCGCTGCCGCCGCAACCGCCGAGCACCGCGATCGTGTGCGCGTCCGGTCCGGTGCCCTCCGCGACATCGCCCAGCCGGTCGACGATCCATGCCTCGGCGTCGGGCAGGAACACCACGTGGTCCGCCCCGACATCCAGGGCCCGTCGCCACACGTCCCCGTCGTCCAGGTCGGCGCCGATCAGCACCACGTCCTCCCGGCGGGGCAAACCGCACCGGGCCAGGCCCGGCGTCACGTCGTCGCCCACGATCACCAGCGGCGCCGCCGGCCACGCGGTCCGTGCCGCACCCGGGTCCGGCTGCACCTCCGGCTCGATCCCGGCGGCGGCGCACAGCCGCAGGAGTTCGTCGAGCAGGGCCGGATCGCCGGTCACCAGGAGCGGGCGAGCCGGCCGGGGTGGGGAAAGCGCTGCCACGGAACCTCCAGGGGGTCGGGGAGGTCCGTCCGAACCGGGCCTCCCGAGAACTGACCCCACCGTCGCCGCCGGCGCGCGCTCGGCCGAGCGGGTGGTTCGTGCCTGTGTACAAGACCGTGGTTGTGGATAGCGGATTCACTCGTGTGAGGGACGCCCGAGCGGTTGCGGACATGTTTCCGTGTCGGTGCGCGCGTAGAACACCGAAAATCGCCCGGGAATCCACCCGAAACAGCGGAGAACGACCGGTCCGAAAAAGCCGCCGACCCCAGGCTCGTGCGGCCGACCCGAAATCGCGGATTCAATCCGAGCCGGGCGGCCGGACGCCGCACCGACAACCACGCACGCCGGCGGTTGGTCGGACAAAGGCCGACCCACGCACGCGTACGGACACAAAAAAGCCCCCGGACAAGCGACGACCCCCGCCGGGGGGGAGAGCGGGGGTCGTCTCCACGGCCGACTCGGGGGGGGAGGAGTCGGACCGGGTTAGCACGGTCGCGAACGATCCGTGACTTCCAGGATGTACCCGAGGGGGTTCTCTAGCAAACCCACGACGTGGAGTTTACGCCGAATGGCTGCCCTTATCCTCGTGAACTGTGGAAACCCAGGCGCCGAAGCGGACAGCAGCCTTCTTCGACCTCGACAAGACCATCATCGCCAGGTCCAGTGCGCTGGCGTTCAGCAGATCCTTCTACCACGGCGGTCTGATCAATCGCCGCTCCGTCCTCAAGAGTGCCTACGCGCAGTTCGTGTTCCTCGTCGGCGGCGCGGATCACGACCAGATGGAGCGCATGCGCGAATATCTCTCCGCGCTGTGCCGCGGGTGGGACGTCCAGCAGGTGCGCGAGATCGTCGCGGAAACCCTGCACGACATGATCGACCCGATCATCTACGACGAGGCGGCGTCGTTGATCGAGGAACACCACGCCGCGGGACGCGACGTGGTCATCGTCAGCTCCTCCGGAGCCGAGGTGGTCGAACCGATCGGCGACATGCTGGGTGCGGACCGGGTGGTGGCCACCCGGATGGTCGTCGAGGACGGCCGCTACTCCGGCGAGATCGACTTCTACGCGTACGGGCCCAACAAGGCCGCGGCGGTCAAGGAGTTGGCCCGCACCGAGGGCTACGACCTCACCTCCTGCTACGCGTACAGCGACTCGATCACCGACCTGCCGATGCTCCTGGAGGTCGGTCACCCGTACGCGGTCAACCCCGATCGCGGCCTGCGCCGCGAGGCGACCGGGCGAGGCTGGCCCGTGCTGGTGTTCAGCCGGCCGGTCGCGCTGCGCCAGCGGGTGCCGTCCCTGTCGGTACCCTCGCGCCCCGTGCTCGCGGCGACCGCGATCGGCGCGGGCGCCACCGCGGCCGGCGTCGTCTGGTACCTCGCCAAGAAGCGCCGCTGACCCCGAGGCACCCCACCGGGAGCTGGATCGCGGACCGGGTCGGTCGGGCCGGGCGCGGGACCCGAGCGGGTCGACGGCACGGCGGATCGGGAGCAAATCCGACAAAGGCCAAAAGTAAAGATCTTGGGCCAGGGGTTCCCCTCCTCCCGGCAACCCACTAGAAAAGGGACCAACGGCCCGTACGGCCCCGCCTCGGCGGTCGCCGGAGCGGACCGGACACGACTGCCGGGAACCCACGTGCGACCGACCCTCGTAGGGGCCGAACGCGTCGGACGACCTGCATGTTCTTCCCCCCGTGGATGCGCATGCCGGGGCCGATCGTCATAACAGGTACACGCTTGGTACCCCGGTGGGAGTGACCAAACGGCGGCGTCCACAAGGGCGCCGCCGTCTCGTGTGTCCGGGTCCGTCCGACGGGCGGCCCGCGGGGCCGATCAGATCCCGCGCATCACCGCTTCGCAGACCGCGACGCTCTCCCGGGCGCCCAGCGTCATCGCCTCGGCGCAGTGCCGGATCCAGGTCGCCACACCCTCGCCGGTGCCGCTCTCGTACGCGCGCAGCGCCGCCGCGTAGGCGTCCACGCCCAGTTCCAGATGACCGACCTCGGGCACGGCCGCGCCCTTGGGGTCCAGGCCGCGGGTGACCAGTACGATCCGCTGCGCGGCTCGGGCGACCAGGCCGTTGCCCCAGCCGAACGGGGCGAGCGTGAGGATCTCCGCGTGGGTGACGGCGGCGACCACGATCGCCGGGGCCGAGGACGGTGCGAGCAGCAGTCGGGACAGTCCGTCCAGCCGGGCGGCCACCTCCTCCGCCGACGGCAGCGGGCCGGGCAGTTCGCCGTCACGGCGCGGCCGACCGAGCGCCTCCGCGGGCACCGCGTCGGCGGCGGCGACCACATGCAGCCGGGCCAGCACCTGGAGCGGACTGTGCCCCCAGGTGCCCAGCAGCGAGCCGATCTCGGCGGACAACCGCAGCGCGCCCGCGATCACCGCGCCGCCCTCCTCGGCCGAGGACGAGAAATCGGTGCGGCGGCGGATCTCCTCCAGCGACCAGTCGACCCCTTCGAGCGCGGCACTCGCCCGCGCGCCCCGAAGCGCGGACTCGGCGCTGATGTCCATGCTGCGGCGACGCATCGTGCGGTGGCCGAGCAGTCGGTCGACGGCCGTGCGGGTGTCCTCGACGGCCTCCGGCACGCCGGGCAGCGCGGCGAGGGCGGCGAGGGGATCGGTTGCGGTGCTCACCCGGGCGACCCTACGCCGCGCGGGAAAGCACCCGCGACACCGGTCCGCGCACGCCCCCGCGGTCGGCGCACCCTCCACGGTGCGACTACCCAACGACTTGACGCGGGCACGGTAAGCGACGGATGATCCTATTCGAAAACGATTGTCAAACCCGATTGACGAACCCGGACGCTCGGACCCGACCGGTTCGGACCCGACCGGTTCGGACCCCGCCGTCCGATTCCGGATCGTCGAACCCGTCATCGAAGGGCCCCATCCGTGAAGATCGCCTTCGTCGGCAAGGGCGGCAGCGGCAAGACCACGTTGTCGTCCCTGTTCATCCGGCATCTCGCGACCACCGGCCGGCCGGTGGTCGCCGTGGACGCGGACATCAACCAGCACCTGGGCGTGGCCCTCGGCCTGGACGAACACACCGCCGCGGCACTGCCCGCGATGGGCGCCGAGCTGCCCGCGATCAAGGACTGGCTGCGCGGCGACAACCCGCGGATCGGCTCGGTCGCCGAGATGGTCAAGACCACGCCGCCCGGCCGGGGTTCGCGGCTGATCCGACTCGCCGAGGACAACCCGATCCACGCGGCCTGCGCGCGCGAGGTGCCCGGCCTGCCCGGTCTGCGGCTGATGGCGACCGGGCCGTTCGAGGAGTCCGACCTGGGCGTGGCGTGCTACCACTCGAAGGTCGGCGCGGTGGAGCTCTACCTCAACCATCTCGTCGACGGTGCCGGGGAATACCTGGTGGTGGACATGACCGCCGGGTCGGACTCGTTCGCCTCCGGGCTGTTCACCCGCTTCGACATCACCTTCCTGGTCGCCGAGCCGACCCGCAGGGGCGTCGGCGTCTACCGGCAGTACCGCGACTACGCCCGCGACTGGGGCGTGTCGCTCGCGGTGGTCGGCAACAAGGTCCAGGGCCCCGAGGACATCGAGTTCCTGCGCGAGCACGTCGGCGCGGACCTGTTGACCTGGACCGTGCAGTCCGACTTCGTCCGGGCCCTGGAGAAGGGCCGCGCACCGGGCTTCGAGACCCTGGAACCGGCCAACCGTGCCGCGCTGGACGAGCTGGTACGGGCCTGTGACGCCCGCTTCGAACACCGCGACTGGGAGCGGTACACCGCGCAGATGGTCGAGTTCCACCTCAGGAACGCGCGCGGCTGGGCCAACGCGAAGACCGGGGTCGACCTCGCCGAGCAGGTCGACTCGGCGTTCGTGCTGGGCCCGCACGCGATCTCCGCCCCGGTCTGAACGCGGTGGGGCGGCCCGCCCCCGAAGGGACGGGCCGCCCGGGCCCGGTGATCGACCCGGCTCAGTCCTCGGCCGCCGCCGACGACTGCTGCGCGGAGATCTGGTCCATCACCGACGAGTCGGTCAGCGTCGTGACGTCGCCGAGCGTGCGCCCCTCGGCCATGTCCCGAAGCAGGCGGCGCATGATCTTCCCGGAGCGCGTCTTGGGCAGTTCGGTGACGACCTGGATGCGCTTGGGCTTGGCGATCGGACCGAGCACCCGACCGACGTGCTCGCGCAGCTCGGCGACGAGTTCGTCGGAGGAGTCGCCGGCCGAGCCGCGCAGGATCACGAAGGCCACGATGGCCTGGCCCGTGGTCGCGTCGGTCGCGCCCACCACGGCCGACTCGGCGACCTTGGCGTGCGAGACCAACGCCGACTCGACCTCGGTGGTGGAGATGTTGTGCCCGGAGACGAGCATCACGTCGTCCACCCGGCCGAGCAGCCAGACGTCGCCGTCCTCGTCCTTCTTGGCGCCGTCGCCGGCGAAGTACAGCCCGTCGAAGCGTGACCAGTAGGTGTCCTCGAACCGCTGGTCGTCGCCCCAGATGGTGCGCAGCATCGACGGCCACGGCTCGTCGAGCACCAGGTAGCCGCCACCGCCGTCGGGCACCTCGGTCGCGGTGTCGTCGACGACCTTGGCCGAGATGCCCGGCAGCGCGCGCTGCGCGGAACCCGGCTTGGTCGAGGTGACGCCCGGGAGCGGGCTGATCATGATCGCGCCGGTCTCGGTCTGCCACCACGTGTCGACGATCGGGGTCTTCCCGGCGCCGATGTGTTCGCGGTACCAGATCCACGCCTCGGGGTTGATCGGCTCGCCGACGCTGCCCAGGATGCGCAGCGAGGACAGGTCGAACTTCGCCGGGATGTCGTCGCCCCACTTCATGCAGGTGCGGATCGCGGTGGGCGCGGTGTACAGGATGGTGACCCCGTACTTGGCCACGATCTCCCACCAGCGGCCCTGGTGCGGCGAGTCCGGCGTGCCCTCGTACATGACCTGGGTGGCGCCGTTGGAGAGCGGGCCGTAGGTGATGTACGAGTGCCCGGTGACCCAGCCGATGTCGGCCGTGCACCAGTACACGTCGGTCTCGGGCTTGAGGTCGAACACCGCGTTGTGGGTGTAGCTCGCCTGGGTCAGGTAACCGCCGGAGGTGTGCAGGATGCCCTTCGGCTTCCCCGTGGTGCCCGACGTGTACAGGATGAACAGCGGATGCTCGGCGTCGAACGCCTGCGGCTCGTGCTCCTCGGACTGCGCGTCGACCAGGTCGTGCCACCAGATGTCGCGACCCTCGGTCCACGCGACGTCGCCGCCGGTGCGGCGCACCACGAGCACGTTGCGCACGTCCGGGCAGGACGCCAGCGCCTCGTCGATGGCCGGCTTGAGCGCGGAGGGCTTGCCGCGGCGGTAGCCGCCGTCGGCGGTGATCACGATCCGCGCGTCGTTGTCGTTGACACGTGAGGACACCGCGTCCGCCGAGAAGCCGCCGAAGACGACCGAGTGCGGGGCGCCGATGCGCGCGCACGCCAGCATCGAGATCACCGCCTCGGGGATCATCGGCAGGTAGATCGCGACCCGGTCGCCCGCCTCGACGCCCAGCGCGGTCAGCGCGTTGGCCGCCTTGGACACCTCGCGCTTGAGGTCGGCGTAGGTCAGCGTGCGGGTGTCGCCCGGCTCGCCCTCGAAGTGGATCGCCACCCGGTCGCCGTTGCCCGCCTCGACGTGCCGGTCGACGCAGTTGTAGGCCACGTTGAGCTTGCCGTCGGCGAACCACTTCGCGAAGGGCGGCGTCGACCAGTCCAGCGTCTCCTGCGGCTCCACCGCCCAGTCCAGCCGCCGGGCCTGCTCGGCCCAGAAGCCGAGCCGGTCGGCCGACGCGCGCTCGTACGCGTCGGCCTTGACGTTGGCGGCGGCCGCGAGCGCCGGCGGGGGCGGGAAGCGTCGCTCCTCGCGCAGCAGGTTCGACAGTGCCTCTTGGGCCTTGTCCCCGGTGTTCCGGTCTGCGTTGCTCACGCGTACTCCTCCGTGCTGCTGCGGTCGGTTCCTTCCGCCGTAGCTCATCAGGGACCGGCCCGAGCCGGCAAGAGGAGGACCGCGATTGGTTTAGACCACTTATCGAGCCACGGTGCATCGTGGCCGACGGCGCGATCGTACGGGGTGGCTACCCCGCGTTGAGTGCCGGAAAAGTGTGATCTTCGGCGCCCGCCGCGACAGCCTGCGGCAGCGCCCCGGACTCGGCCCGCTCCGCGTCCACCGGCCCGAAATCGCCGCGCACGCCGTCGTAGAGGTACAGCTGTGCGGAGGCGATGTCGAAGTACAGCCCGAACAGCCGGAGCCGGCCCGCGGCCACCGCTTCGGCGACCACCGCGTGGTCGAGCAGGTTGTCCAACTGCTGGACCACGTTGGTCAGGCACAGTTGCTCCACCGGCGGCACCCGATACCCGGTCAGGGTCGGCGCGGGACCCGCCGCGAAGCGCGCCATGGACGCGTCGCCGTTGCGCAGCCAGCGATCGAGGTGCGGCGTGGTGGCCTGCTCCGGGCCGGCCTCGCCGGCCTTGCCGACCTTGTCGAGCAGCGCGCCCATCGCCCCGCAGCCGGAGTGGCCGCACACCGTGATGCTGCGCACCCCGAGCACGGCCACCGCGTACTCGATCGCCGCGCCCACCGAGGCGTCGGCCGTGTTCGGGTCGGCGTACCCGGCCTCGCCGCGCGGCACCAGGTTGCCGATGTTGCGCACGGTGAACAGGTCGCCGGGGCCGCTCGCGGTGATCAGGTTCGGCACGATCCGCGAATCGGCGCACGTGATGAACAGTTGCGCGGGCTTTTGCCCCTCCAGTGCGAGCCGCTCCAGGAACGGCTGGACCAGGGGCGCGGTGCGCTGCCGGAACTCGCGCGCGCCCGCCACCAGCGCCTGGGACGCGGTGCCGTCCTCGCGCGGGCAGGCGCGCTGCCAGTGCCACCACGGCGCGAACCAGCGCGGCGAGGGGGTCAGCCGGGAGCGCCCGGGGCCCGGCGAACCGCCCGCCGCCCGCTCGTAGCAACCGTCGTGGATCTCCTCGATGTCCACCCGCCCACCGTGCGCGAGGTAACTCGCCCGCCACGAGTGCACCGCCTCGAACGCGGCCTGGTCGAGGTAGTCCACCGTCATGTCGACCACGACGTGCTCGCCCGGCGGCAACTTGCCCAGCACCCGGGACAGTCGCGGCACCGACAGGAAGGTCAGCGACCCGTGCACCTCGACGTGCAGCACGCCGTCGCCGGGATACACCCGCACGGTGCTGCGGCTGAGCCGGTACAGCGCGGTGAGCACCGCGACCACCACGCCGAGCAGCACGCCCTGGAGCACGCCGGCCAGGATCACCCCGGCGATGGTGGCCGCGTAGGCGGGGAATTCGCGATGCCGGTGCACGTGTCGGATGTGCGCGAGGCTGACCATCTGAACACCGACCACCATCACCAGCGCGGCCAGCACCGCGAGCGGGATGCGCTCGACGAACGCACCGAGCAGGCCCACGAACAGCATCACCCACACGCCGTGCAGGATCGTCGCGGCCCGGGTAAGGGCACCGGCCCGCACGTTGGTCACCGAGCGGATCGCCACGCCGGTGACCGGGTAGCCGCCGATCGCGCCGGAGACCACGTTGCCCACACCCTGGCCGATCAGTTCGCGATCGAGCTTGGCCCGCGGCCCGTGGTGCAGCCGGTCGGCCGCGGCGGCCGAGAGCAGCGACTCCATGCCGGAGACCAGGGCCACGCTGACCACACCGACCGCGATCGCGCCCCACGCGCCCGCCAGCGGCAGCATCGGCGTGGCGAAGGCGATCGAGGACAGGTCCACCCGGGCCACGTTCAGGTGCAGGACGCTCGCGGCCACCGTCGCGAGCGAGACCGCGATCAGCGGCGCGGGCACCTTGGCCAGGCCCGCCCACCGCCCGGGCAGCCGGCCGAGCATCGGCCAACCGAGCAGCAGGACCACGGTGATCACCCCGACCGCGACCGTGGGAGCGCGCAGGTTGCCCACCTGGGTGGGCAGTTCGCGCAGGTTCTCCCAGGCCGAGCGCTGCGGCGCGCCGCCCAGGACCACGTGCAACTGGGCCAGCGCGATCACCACGCCGATGCCCGCGACGACGCCGTGCACGACGGCCGGCGACAGGGCGAGGGTGGCCCGGGCCACCCGGAGCAGGCCGAGCAGGATCTGCAGCAGGCCGGCGCCGACGGTGACCAGGCAGGTCACCCGCCAGCCGTAGGTCTGCACGAGGCCGGCGACGATCACGGTCAGACCCGCGGTGGGTCCGCTCACCTGGAGCGGTGCGCCACCGAGCAGGCCGACCACGATGCCGCCGACCACGGCCGAGATGATGCCGGCGCCGAGTGGCGCGCCGGCGGCGAGCGCGATGCCGAGCGATAGCGGCACGGCGACCAGGAAAACCACGAGCGAGGCGCCGAGATCCGCGCGCAGCGTGGCCGCCCGGGAGACCGGCGCGGGCGTGGTGTCAGGGGCAACGGGCATGTCCGTGTCCTCCGGGTCAGTCATGTCAGTCATGTCATGGCGGGCATGGCTGCCGCAGGGATGGCGGCGCGCGCGAGTCGAACGAGAGTTCCGGGCCGAATAGGGCCAAGTTAACTCTAAGTATTTACCTCGTCACAGTAAGGCTATCCTTTTCGGAACGTAAAATATGCACCCACACGGGTGAAACGGGTGTTTCGGGTCGAGAAGCTTCCACACCGTGTGTGATGGCCCGTAACCTCCCCGGAGTGGGGGTGGTTCCGTGCAGGTGCTCACGCTGTTCGCGACCGGGCTCGGTGCGGGGTTCGTCGCGGGCGGCGCGTCCTGCGCGGCGGTCCAGGGCGGCCTGCTCGCCGGCGCCGTCCGCCCGTGCCCGGCCCCGGTCGGCGACTGCGCGACCACATCGCCGCGCGGCCTGCTTCCCCGGGCACTGGCCGCGTTCCTGGGCGCCAAGCTGGCCGCACACGCCGTCCTGGGGGCCCTGCTCGGACTGCTCGGCGGGGCGATCCAACCCACGCCCGGCATACGCGCGATCCTGCTGCTTCTGGCGGGCGCGCTGATGGTGCTCTTCGGCCTGTCGATGCTCGGCGTGCCCGGGGTCGGCAGACTGCTGCCGCGCGCCTCGTCCCGCGGCCCCGGGCGTGGCCCGCTGCTGCTGGGCGCCGCCACCGTGCTGGTGCCGTGCGGGGTCACCCTGGGCGTCGAACTGATCGCCGTGACCTCGGGAAACGCGTTCGGCGGAGCCGCCGTACTGACCGGCTTCGTGCTCGGAACCCTCCCGCTGTTCGCCGCGCTCGGCCTGCTGGTCGGCTCCTCCGGACGAGTCCTTCGCGGCCGACCGACCGCGCTGCTGGGCCTGTTGGTGCTCGCGGTGGCCGCGTGGACGATCGCCTCCGGACTGCGCCTGGGCGGCTGGTGGACCCCGGCCGCGGCGGGCGCCGTGGACCACGCGGCGGCGAGCACGGGCGCCGACGGCGTGCAACGGGTCACCGTCCGGGTCGAGAACCACGGCTACCGCCCGGCGCGCGCGCCGGCCCGGGCGGGCGTGCGCACCGTGCTGGTGTTGCGCACCGACCACACCACCGGCTGCACCCGGGGCTTCGTGCTGCCCTCCCGGGACCTGCAGCGGGTGCTGCCGGCGACCGGGGAGACCAGGATCGACCTGGGCACACCGCACGCCGGCACCCTCACCTGGACCTGTTCGATGGGCATGTACAGCGGACGGATCGAGTTCCGAGCCGACCCCTGAGCGCCGCACGCAGCCCGGATCGCTTCCGGGGCCTCACTCCCCGTACGGTGATGTGTCCGCGCTCACGCTCCCCGGGTGATCCGATGCGTCCCGACTCGGGTACGCCGGGAAGCGGTCCGGGCACGCACGCAACCGGGTGACCCCGGCGTGCGTATGTATCGATAGGGAATACAGCCCGGTCCGGCATGTCCATGGGAAGAGGTGAACTGTGCGAACTGTCCGCGGCGCTGCGGTGCTCGTCGTTGTCGCAGTCCTGGCCGCTATCGGTTTCGTGGTTTTCGCAAAGGACGGGAAAGATTCCGGCAACTCCTCTGCAAAGAACCCTGGCAACGGAAATCCGAGCGCTCCGGGCAAGGAATCGGACAAACCGAGAGGTCCGGTCAAGCCGATCGGCGACGGCTCGACGGCCGATACCGGCCCGCAGCCGCACCAGCCCAAGGTGGAGAAGCTCAAGCCGGGTGAGAAACCGCCGCAGTTCGTCGTGTTCTCCTGGGATGGCGCGGCCGAGGACGGAAACAAGCTGGTCTCGGAATTCTCGAAGCTGTCCGAGGCGAACAAGGCCCAGATGACGTACTTCCTGAGCGGCATCTATGTGCTCCCGAAGACGAAGAAGGCCATGTACACCGGCCCGAAGCACGCGGCCGGCGCGTCCGACATCAACTTCATGTCGGACGAAACGGTGCGCAACACGATCATCCAGATGCGTGAGGTCTGGCTCAAGGGCAACGAGATCGGCACGCACTTCAACGGGCACTTCTGCAACAGCGCCACGAGCGGCAAGACCTGGAGCCCCGCGGACTGGAAGAACGAAACCGAACAGGCGGTCAAGTTCGTCCAGAACTGGAAGACCAACACCGGGTACGCCGACCTTCCGCCGCTGCCGTTCGACTACGCCCCGGGCAAGGAACTCATCGGCGGCCGGGCCCCGTGCCTGGAGGGCCAGTCGAATCTGATGCGGGCCGCCAAGGAAATGGGTTTCCGCTACGACGCGAGTTCCCCGGGTGGTCTCCAGGTGTGGCCCAAGCGCGGCAAGGAGACCGGCATTTGGGACTTCCCGCTCCAGTCGCTGCCGTGGCCGGGAAGCCCGAACAAGTCGCAGCTCTCCATGGATTACAACATCATGTACGAGCAGGAAGCGCAGCACGGAAAGTTCGACCCGTCGAAGAAGGACGCGTGGGAGAAAGAGGCCCACGAGTTCTACATGAACGGATTCCAGCGCGCCTATACCACCAACCGCGCGCCGTTGTTCATCGGCAATCACTTCGAGGACTGGAACGGCGGCATCTACATGAACGCCGTCCGGGACACGGTGACCTCGGTCTGCACGAAGTCCGACGTACGGTGTGTGACCTTCCGTCAGCTCACCGACTGGCTCGAGGGTCAGGACCCCGCCGTGATCACCAAGCTCCAGGGTCTGGGCGTCGGCCAGACCGTGTCCGACTGGAACACGATCGTCAACGCGTCCGCGCAGTCCCCGAACAAGCCCGCCGCGAACCGCTCGTTGTCCGCCCCGGACAACGCGGTGCTGCCGCGCCGCCAGGACTGAGCGACCGGCCGGATCCACGCGGGCCCCGTATCGAGGACATCTTCGGTACGGGGCCCTTGCGTTGCCGGTGCGCCGCCGCCGGTACCGGTCGGTTCCGCCGGGCCGCGCACACTATCGATATACTTACGGGCGATCGGGGTCGGATTTCACACCCCACGTCATGGGTCTCCCCTCGGGAGACATGCCGGGAAGTCTGGTCGGCGCTGTTTTGTCGTTTTCGCAGGGCGGTATACGCCTGCGAGCCGCAGCCGACCTGGAGGTCCCGTGGGTGCCGAGTCCGCACCGCGCAACAAATTCTTTCGGCGTCCGTCCACCCTGGCCGAGCGGAATTTCATCGCCGACGCGCTGCGCACCGAAACGGTCGGCGGCGCGCTGTTGCTGATCGCGGCGGTGGTCGCGGTGATCTGGGCGAACACCGGGTGGAGCGAGGCTTATCACGACCTGCGCGACTTCCGGATCGGCCCCGAGGCGATCAACCTGAATCTGTCGCTGGGCACTTGGGCCGCGGACGGGCTGCTCGCGGTGTTCTTCTTCGTCGCCGGCATCGAACTCAAGCGCGAACTCGTGGTCGGCGACCTGCGCAATCCCGCCCAGGCGGTGTTGCCGGTGGTGGCCGCCGCGTGCGGAATGCTCACACCCGCGCTGTTCTACGTCGCGGTGAACGCGGGCGGCGGCTCGCCCGACGGCTGGGCGATCCCCACCGCGACCGACATCGCCTTCGCCCTGGCCGTCCTTGCCGTGATCGGCACCAATCTTCCCTCGGCGCTGCGTTCGTTCCTGCTGACCCTCGCCGTGGTCGACGACCTCGGCGCGATCCTGATCATCGCGATCTTCTTCACCGATTCGGTGAACTTCCTCGCCCTGGCCGCGGCGTTCGCCCTGCTGGTGGTCTTCGCCCTGCTCCAGCGCTTCCGGGTGCGCGGCTGGTGGTGGTACGTACCGCTCGCCCTGGTGATCTGGGCGCTGATGCACGAGAGCGGGGTGCACGCCACGGTCGCGGGCGTCGCGATGGGCCTGTTGATGCGCGTGCATCCCGACCGCGACGAGCGGACCTCGCCGGCCGAGCACGTCGAGCACCTGATCCGTCCGCTCTCCGCCGGCCTGGCGGTGCCGATCTTCGCGCTGTTCTCCGCGGGCGTCGCGGTCTCCGGCCCGGTGCTCGCCGACGTGTTCACGCAGCGGCCCACGCTCGGCATCATGATCGGGCTGATCGCGGGCAAGACGGTCGGCATCTTCGCGGGCACCTGGCTGGTCGCCCGGTTCACCCGGGCCCAACTCAGCGACGACCTCGCGTGGTGGGACGTGTTCGGCATGTCGATGCTGGCCGGCATCGGCTTCACGGTCTCGCTGCTGATCGGCGAACTCGCCTTCACCGACGACCCGACGCTGACCGAACAGGCCAAGGCCGCGGTGCTGGTGGGCTCGGTGCTGGCGGCCATCGCGGCCTCGATCGTGCTGCGGATAAGGAACAACACGTATGCCCGGTTGTGTGCCGAGGAGAATCGCGACGACGACGGCGACGGCATTCCGGACATCTATCAAGCGGAGGCCGATCGACTGCGCGACGAGAAGCTCGGGTACTCCTGACCGCTTCGTTTCCCATCCGAAACACTCGTACGACGCGCCCCAGTGGATACGAATCCCCGCAGCAGGGCATGATCGGGGTCGGATTATCCGTACCCGTACAAGGAGTGACCATGGCAGGCACCGACAGGTCCCCGGCCCAGGACGTGCCCGTCGACGCACAACGATCCCTCGGCGAGCTCTTCTCGTCGGCCAGCCGAGACATGTCCACGCTGGTGCGCAGTGAGATCGCGCTCGCCAAGAGCGAGGTCAAGGTCAGCGTGGTCAACGTGGCGAAGGGTGGCGGCGCGTTCGGCGCGGCGGCCTTCATCGGCGTGTTCGCGTTCGTCTTCCTGAGCTTCGCGATCGTGTACGGGATCCACGCTCTCGGTCTCGGCGTGGCGTGGAGCTTCCTGATCGTCGGCGGCTTCTATCTCCTGCTCGCGGGGGCTCTCGCGTTCTACGGCGTCAAGTCGTTCAAGAAGGTTCGGGCGCCGGAGCGGACGATCACCACGACCCGGGACACGGTCACCACGCTCAAGAACGTCGGCTGAGCCGGCGGCACGGGCTGCCCGAACCGACGCGGAAACAGGAGTGCGATCGCGAGTGTGCGACGCTGCTCCGCATGACGGTTCCCGAGAGCACCGTGGTCAACGTGGCCGGGCCCTGGACACACCGCGACATCGCCGCCAACGGCGCGCGGTTCCACATCGCCGAGATGGGCGAGGGCCCGGTCGTGCTCTTGCTGCACGGCTTCCCGCAGTTCTGGTGGGCGTGGCGGCATCAGATGCCGGTGCTGGCCCGGGCCGGCTACCGCGCGGTCGCGCTGGATCTGCGCGGATACGGCGGCAGCGACCGCACCCCGCGCGGCTACGACCCGATCACCCTGGCCCTGGACGTGACCGGGGTGATCCGCTCGCTGGGCGAGCCGGACGCGATCGTGGTCGGTCACGACCTGGGCGCCTATCTGGGCTGGACCGCCGCGGTGTTGCGGCCCAAGGTGGTCCGCCGGCTGGTCGCGGTGTCGATGCCGCACCCCCGGCGGCTGCGCGGGGCGCTGCTGACCGATCGGCACCAGATGGCGGCGAGTTCGCACATCTTCGGCTTCCAGCGGCCGTGGGTGCCCGAGCGGCAGTTGATCCGCGACGACGCGGCCATGGTCGGCGACATGGTGCGCGCGTGGTCGGCGCCGGGCCGGCCGGACGACGAGTCGATCGCGCGCTACCGGCAGGCGATGCTCGTGCCCGGAACGGCGCACTGTGCGGCGGAGCACTACCGCTGGCTGATCCGCTCGATCCCGCGGCCGGACGGGATTCAGTACTCGGCCCGGATGAAGGCACCCGTCGAGGTGCCCACGCTGCACCTGCACGGCGCCCTCGACCCGGTGATCCTGCCCCGCACCGCAGCGGGCTCCGGGCGCTACGTGGAGGCGCCCTACCGCTGGCGGTTGCTCGAGGGCGTGGGCCACTTCCCGCATGAGGAACAACCCGCGACGTTCACCGAGGAACTCCTGGGCTGGCTGAAAGATCCGGAACCCGAACGCTGAAGTTTTACAATGGTTCCGGCCTTTTCTTGTGTGATCTTGCCGGGGATATCCGACACTTCCGTACAGATCGTCCCGGTGCTGTTCGGGAGCCATTTCCGGCCCGCCCAAGCGGTGCGATTACGCCGTCGGTGACCCGGGTAGGCGCCCCCGTATGAGCCGGACGTACAACGCTCCGAGCATGGCGGCGGGGGCCGGGGACACCCGGTCGGAGACGGCAGAGACCCTCATGGTTGAGATCGGCACCACTGGCACTCACGGGTTCGAACACACGCGAGGGGCGCCGGTCGGCGCGGTTGCCGACCGGGGGGATCATGTCCCGGGGCTGATGGGGATATTGCGCCGACGAGCACGTTGGTTGACTCTGCGGCTGCGCTTCCCGCGCTGAGGCATCGACGCGGCTCGACACCGGGCCGCGTCACGCCACCGCTTTCCCGCGGGCGCCTTCTTCGCATTCACCGATCGATTCGTCTTTTCGCTTTCAGGCGAATGCGCCGAACCACAAAAGGGCGACGGTGGCGATCATCATCACCGGCACCAGGACGAGCGTCTCCATGCGATTCCCGGTCCGGCTGACGATCGCCACCTCGAAGCGGGTGCCCAACGGCCAGAACAGCGGTATCCCCTGCCTGGTGAGGAAGTCGCCGAGCAGGTGCGCGATGCAGCCGAGCACGACCACCATGGGCAGCCAGTCGGGAGCCGCCGGCATCCAGTGGTCGACCACGGCCGTGCCGCCGCCGGCGAGCGCGACGATGGTGATCCAGGACGCCAGGCCCTTGCCCGGCGGACACAGGTTCAACGCCCGCAACGCCAGCGCGAGCAGCAGGAAGACCATGGTCAGGGTGAACGGCCGACCCAGGTGCTCCACGCCCTGCCAGGTCAGCAGTCCGGCCAGCACCACGAAGGCGATCGAGTGGGTCGCGTGCCGATGCCCGCCGGAGACCTTGGCCACACCCGTGCACAGCGCGCGCGAGAAGGGGCCCAGGAAGTTGGCGATCGTGCCGTTGTGGTGATCGAGGTCGGGCAGCAGGGCCGCGCCCGCGGTCAAAAGTGTGCCGATCACGATCTCGGACCCGGACAGGTGGTTGTGCCACAGGTGTTGCGGTAAGACCGGCGCCGTCGCGGCGAACACCAGTGCCCCGCTGACCGCATGCGAATGCCCGAGCATTCCCCCACCCCACCCTGCCGGTTGCCCCACCACGTCGCGGCGCTGCTCGCACATCTGCCCGAACAGGCTTCGAACATGCGTCACATGGCGCAGCTCTGGGTATCGACGGGGCGTTCGGCGACCGCGCCCGCCTCGGCGTCGGCGCGGACCTCCTCGACGGTGAGCGCATACCCGGTGGACTCGTCGTCGAGCGACTTGGCGAAGATCACCCCGGCGACCTTGCCCCCCGGCGAGATCAGCGGCCCGCCGGAGTTGCCCTGACGGACCTTGGCGTACAGCGAGTACACATCGCGACTGACCGTGCCGCGCTTGTAGATGTCCGGCCCACCGGCCTGGATCCGGGCCCGCACCCGGGCGGGTTCGACATGGAAGGCGCCGTTCTCCGGAAAGCCGACCACGATCGCGTCCGCGCCGCTCTCCACCTTCGGTTCGAACTGCAACGGGGTGGCCTTGAGGCCGGGCACCTTGAGCACCGCGATGTCGCGCTTCCAGTCGTAGAGCACGACCTCGGCCTGATACTCGCGGCCTTCGCCGCCGATCTGCAGGATCGGCTTCTTGACGCCGCCGACGACGTGGGCGTTCGTCATCACCCGCTGCGGGGCGTAGACGAAGCCGGAGCCCTCGATCACCTTCCCGCAACTCTTCGCGGTACCGACGATCTTGACGATGCTGTCCCGGGTCTCCTGGACGGCGGGCATCGACAACAGCTTGGGGTCCGGCGGCGGGACCTGCGGGATGTCCTCGCGCACGAACGGACTGAACACCTGCGGGAAGCCGTTGCGGTCGAGCAGGTTGCCGAACGAGGAGAACCACGTGTCGGCGCCCTGCGGCAACACCTTCTGCACCCCGCCCAGCACCTGGGACGAGCGCACCTCGCGCGAGATGGTGGGCATCGAGGCGCCCGCGACCGAGGATCCGATCAGCCACACCACGATCAGCAGCGCACAGACGCTCACGATCGAGCCGCCGGCCGCGTCCACCAGCCGCGCCGGGCGCCAAGTGAGCCGACGGCGAAGCCGGTTGCCCGCCGCGGTGGTCAGCGCCTGGAGCGCGGTGGCCAGCACGAGCACGACACAGATCGCCGCGATCGAGGGGCCCAGACCCGGCTCGAAGCGGTTGAGCAGCGAGGGCACGAGCCACATGCCGAACACGCCGCCGCCGATGAAGCCCAGGAACGAGAGCACGCCGACGATGAAGCCCTGCCGGTATCCGGAGATGGCGAAGGCCACCGCGGCGGCGAGCAGCAACAGGTCCAGGACATTCACGCGCTCACGTTCTCATGTACGAGCCTGCGCTGTCCGCAGCCGTGCCGGTTCGTCGAACACCGGTGACACAGCTGTACAGGGCGGTATTGACGCCCCGTCAGCCCCGCCGCGGCACCGGGCGCGGCGGCCGGCCGACGGCTGCCGGCCGGATCAGTCCCGGACCTCGGGTTCGGAGGCGGTCTCCTCGTAGCGGTCGAAGCCGCGCCGGGCCAGCCGGGCCTCGGTCTCGGACAGGGTCACCTCGCGCCGTTCGTCCCACGGCCGTTCCCAGCCGGTGTAGTGCAGCACCCGGTCGATCAGCCCCGCGGTGAAGCCCCAGACCACCAGGTCGTGCACCAGGAACGCGGGGCCCAGGTGGCCGCCGGGGTGGCGCAGCCGGGCCCGGTTGGCCGGATCCGCGAGATCGGCGATCGACACCCGCAGCACCCGCGCGACCTCCTCGGGCGCCCCGGGGGCCACTTCGCTCTCGCGATGCCACCACGCGAGCACGGGGGTGACCACGAAGTCGCTCACCGGGATGTACAGATCCGGCAACCGGCCGAAGATCCGCACGCCGGCGGGGTCGAGCCCGACCTCCTCCTGGGCCTCGCGCAGCGCGGTCCCCTCCGGGCCGTCGTCGCCCGGGTCCACCGAGCCGCCGGGGAACGCGGGCTGGCCCGCGTGCGAGCGCAGCGTCGCGGCGCGCTGGAGCAGCAGCAGATCCGGGCCGTCGGGCCCCTCGCCGAACAACATCAGCACCGCGGAGCGCCGACCACCCTCGGCCGGGGGCAGGAAGCGGCTCAGTTGTTCGGGGCTGATCGACTCGGCGGCGCGCGCGACCGGGCGCAGCCATTCCGGCAGATCGGCTTCGGCCCAGGTCTGGATCCCGGTCCCGGTCTGAGTCACCCGGCGTCCCCCTCGTCTTTCGGTGCGCCGTCCTGCGGTGCGTTCTGCGCCGCTTCGTCCTTCGGTGCGTTCGTCGCCGGGTCGACCGGCACGGCCAGCACCGGCAGGGCCGGCGGCTTGAGCCGTTGGCCGGGCTGCCCGGCCATCTCGTACTTGAGCAGCGCCTTGGCCTTGATCGGATCCGTCTCGCCCTCGCCGTACGCCGGACACAGGGGGGCGATCGCGCACGCCCCGCAGGCCGGGCGGCGGGCGTGGCACACCCGGCGGCCGTGGAAGATCACCCGGTGCGAGAGCAGGGTCAGGTCCTTGCGCGGGAACAGCGCCGCGACCTCCTTCTCGACCTTGACCGGATCCTCGTCCTTCGTCCAGCCGAAGCGCCGGGCCAGTCGGCCGAAGTGGGTGTCGACGGTGATGCCGGGGACGTCGAAGACCTCGCCGAGCACCACGTGGGCGGTCTTGCGTCCCACTCCCGGCAGGGTGACCAGGTCGGCGAGCCTGCCCGGCACCTCGCCGTCGTAGCGCTCCAGGAGCGCCTGGGCCAGACCCTGGACCGAGCGGGTCTTGGCCCGGAAGAACCCGGTCGGCTGAATGATCGCCTCCAACTCGGCCGGCTCCGCGGCGGCGATCGCGGCGGCGTCGGGGAAGCGGGCGAACAGCGCCGGGGTGACCGTGTTGACCCGCCGGTCGGTGGTCTGCGCGGACAACACCACGGCGACCAGGAGCTGAAAGGCGTCGCCGTAGTCGAGTTCACAGTGCGCACCCGGGTATATCTCACCCAGTTCGCGATTGATCCGGCGCGCACGGCGCACCAGAGCGAGATGGGACTCGCCCTTCACGGCTTTTGTGGACTTCACGACCTTCGCGGCTGCCCGCGGCCTGCGCGGTGCGGGCTCCGTCACGTTGCTCGACACCCGGCCAGAGTACGCAGATGTGCGGGGACTACGGTCGAGCAGTCCGCACACGCTTGATCACAGGAGCGACATGTCCGGTTACTGTGGATCCGCCCGTTCGTGATCCAGGCCACCCCGCGTGATGATTGCGGGTACCGGTGCGTCAGACTGTGACCGATCGCACTGTTTGACCGCTCGGCTTCATTGGTGTCGACCAGGCCGGCCTAGGAGGAACCTCGTGGACGACGTTTTGCAGCGGGCTCCGCTGTTCGCGGCGCTCGAAGATGAGGACGCCGCCGAGCTGCGGGCCTCCATGACGGAGGTCGCGCTCGAGCGCGGGGACTCGCTCTTCCACGAGGGTGACCCGGGTGACCGCCTGTACGTGGTGATCGAGGGCAAGATCAAGCTGCACCGCAGCTCCAACGACGGTCGCGAGAACATGCTCGCGGTGCTCGGCCCGGGCGAGATGTTCGGCGAGCTGTCGCTGTTCGACCCCGGACCGCGTACGGCGACCGCGACCGCGCTCACCGACGTGCGGCTGCTCGGCCTGGGCCACTCCGACCTGCAGCCCTGGCTGACCGGTCGGCCCAAGGTCGCCGCGGCACTCCTTCGGGCGATAGCCCGTCGGCTGCGGCGGACCAACGAGAGCCTGGGCGACCTGGTCTTCTCCGACGTCCCCGGCCGGGTGGCCAAGGCCCTGCTGGACCTGTCCCGCCGCTTCGGGGTGCCGGCCGACGAGGGCATCCACGTCGCGCACGACCTCACCCAGGAGGAGCTGGCCCAGCTGGTCGGCGCCTCGCGGGAGACCGTCAACAAGGCGCTGGCCGACTTCGCGAGCCGGGGTTGGCTGCGGCTGGAGGCACGTGCGGTGGTCCTGATGGACGTCGAGCGGTTGTCGCGCCGCTCCCGCTGACACCTCGAACACGACGCGGGGCCCGCCGTCGGCGGGCCCCGCGTCGTGTTCCGGCGTGTGCCTCAGGCGTCCGGGTGTTCGGCCAGGTAGTCCAGCTGGGCCCGGACCGACATCTCGGCGGCCCACCACAGACCTCGGTCCACGTCCGCGTAGACCCGCTCCACGACGTCCTGGGCGGTCTTGTCGCCGGCTGCGACCGCGGCCTGCACCTGGGCCAGCCGGGCCGCCCGGTGCGCCAGGTAGAAGTCGAGCACGCCCGCCGCGTCGTCCAGGATCGGACCGTGCGCGGGCAGTACGGCGGTGATCTCGCCGGATTCGACGAGCGCGCGCAACCGGCGCAGTGAGTCCAGGTAGTCGCCGAGTCGGCCGTCCGGGTGTGCCACCACCGTGGTGCCGCGGCCGAGCACGGTGTCGCCGGTGATCACGAAGCGGTCCGCGGCCACCAGGAAGCACACCGAGTCACCCGAATGGCCGGGCGTGGCCAGCACCCGCAGATCCAGCCCGCCGTCGTCGATCACCCGGCCGTCCACCAGCCCCTCGCCGCCGTAGCGCCACTGCGGGTCGACCGCGTGCACGACGGCGTTGGTGAGTGCCTTGAGGCCGGCCACGCCGGCCGAGTGGTCCGGGTGGCCGTGGGTGAGCAGGATCCGCCCCACCCGGCGGCCCTCGGCCTCGACCGCGGCGACGATCGCGCGCAGGTGGCCCTCGTCGTCGGGTCCCGGGTCGATCACCACGGCGGTGTCCGAGCCGGGCTCGGCCACGATCCACGTGTTGGTGCCGTCCAGCGACATCGCGCTCGGGTTCGGCGCGAGCAGACAGGTCACCCGCGGGCTCGCCGGCCCACCGATGGTCGGGCGGGGGTTGCCGGGCAGGGGCTGTGCGTTCATGGTCGCCATCCTGTACCTCAGTGCCTGTACCTCGGTTGCCCGGGACCGGTCCGGTGGAGGTCCGCGGACCGCCCGGGTCGTCGGTGGAGCCTCAGCGCAGACCGAACGGGTCGGCGATGCCGGGCCATTCGAGCACGAGGCGGTCTCCCTCGAAGCGGCCCTGCGCCATGATCGGAGCGATCTTCCGGTCCGCCGCGGCGGCCAGCGCCGCCGCCGGGTCGGCGAGCTCCGCCAGGTGGCGCAACGTGTCGATGGTGGGTGGCAACATCGCCATGTCCTGCGCCCGGTGTTGCTTCAGCGCGTCGGCGGGCCGGGCCCAGGTGACCCGGTCGGCCTCGCCGGAAACGTCCCGGGTGCGCTGGCCGGTGGGCAGGGCCGCGACGAAGAACCACGTGTCGTAGCGCCGGTCCTCGAACTCCGGGGTGATCCAGCGCGCCCACGCGCCCAGCAGGTCGGAACGCAGGACCAGGTCGCGGCGCTCCAGGAACTCGGTCATCGTCTGCTCGCGCGCCACCAGGGCCGCGCGGTCGGCCTCCCAGTCCGCGCCGGTGGTGTCCGAGACGATCGTGGTCGGGTCGGGACCGGCGAGCAGCACGCCGGATTCCTCGAAGGTCTCGCGCACGGCCGCGCAGACGATCGCGCGGGCCTCGGCCGCGTCGGTGCCCAGCCGCTCGGCCCAGGCGTCCGGCTCGGGTCCGGCCCAGGCCACCGAGTGGTCAGCGTCCCGCGGGTCGACGCCGCCGCCGGGGAACGCGTACATCCCGGCCGCGAACTTCATCGTGGTGTGCCGACGGAGCAGGTACGCCTCGGCGCCCCCGGGGCGGTCGCGCAGCAGCACCACGGTGGCCGCACGGCGCGGGGCGACCGGCTCCGCCTCGCCGGCGATGATCGCGCGGGCCCGCTCGGCCCAGGACGCGGGCATGCCCGACTGGACGTTTCCGGCTTGCGTACTCCCCGTTTCGGCCATGCGCCGGATCGTACGCCTGACCGAGTCAAGTTCCATCCCTCACCCCCGAAAACGATCGGACCCGACCCGAAAGGGGCAGGTCCGATCACCGCGGTGGCCGCATGGACGGTCCGCTCAGATCACCTCGACGAGGATCTCCACCTCGACCGGGGCGTCCAGCGGCAGCACGGCCACGCCGACCGCGCTGCGGGCGTGCCGTCCGGCCTCGCCGAAGACCTCGCCGAGCAGTTCGCTGGCGCCGTTGACGACACCGGGCTGACCGGTGAAGTCCGGCGCGCTGGCCACGAAGCCGACCACCTTGACCACCCGGCGCACCAGCGACAGGTCGCCGAGCTCGGCCTTGACCGCCGCGAGCGCGTTCAGCGCGCACTGCCGGGCGAGCTGCTTGGCCTCCTCGGGGGTGACCTCGGCGCCGACCTTGCCGGTCGCGGGCAGCTTGCCCTCGATCATCGGCAACTGGCCGGAGGTGTGGATGTAGTTGCCGGTGCGGATCGCCGGCACGTAGGCGGCGACCGGGGGCACCACTCCGGGCAGGGTCAGACCCAGCTCGGTGATCCGCTGTTCGGGGTGTACCTCGCTCACTCGGCCGTCACCTGCTTCTGCTTCGCGCGCTTCATGTAGGCCACCAGGCTCTCCGGGTTGGGGCCCGGCACCACCTGCACCAGCTCCCAGCCGTCGTCGCCCCAGTTGTCCAGGATCTGCTTGGTCGCATGCACCAGCAGGGGGACCGTCACGTATTCCCACTTCGTCATGTGTGCAGACTTTAGACGGACACGTCGGGCGGTTCGACGGGGCGCCACGCCACCGGCGAGGACAACACCATCGTGCTGGACGGTTTCCCGTGCTCGGCGAGCCGGTCGATCAGGACCTGGAAGTCCGCCATGGTGGCGACCGCGACCATCAGCAGGCAGCACGCGTCACCGGTGACCCGGTGCACCTGGAGCACCTCGGGCCATTCGCGCACGGTGTCGGCGTCCCGGCGCAGCAGGCAACCGGGGCCGTAACAATTCATCCGGACCAGTGCCACCACACCGCGACCGGCCGCCGCCGGATCCACGTGCGCGTGGTAGCCGGTGATCACGCCGACGTGTTCGAGCCGGCGCACCCGGGTGGCCACCGCGGGCGCGGAGAGGTTGATCCGTCGGGACAGCTCGTTGAGCGAGACCCGGGCGTCGCGCTGCAGTTCGGCGAGCAATCTGCGGTCGATCGCGTCCATGCGCACCCTCCGTTGACGATCGTGAGGAGATGCCCTCCGATACGTTGCGAGCGTAAACCGAAACGGTCCTTCGGATGCTCGACAGCCATTCCCAACCGAATGGTCGCACGATTCCATATGGGCACTCCCCGACCGGCCCTTCCGGCGCACCGGCGGGACGGGCCGGAGAGGTGGTCTGCGATGACGGTCGACGAACGAACGCCGCGAGCCGATCCGGCGGACGGCGGCTGCCCGATGGCCGACCCGCGCGAGCACTTCGCCGCCGCGGTCGCGCCGCCCTACGCGGACTACGTGCAACTCGACCGGCTGCTCGCCCTCCAACGCACCCGCACCGACGTGCCCGCCGAGTTGTCCTTCCTGATCTCCTCCCAGGTGATGGAACTGTTGTTCGCACTGCTGCGGCACGAGTGGACGATCGCGGGCGACGAACTGCACGCGGACGACGTGCCCGGCGCGATCGGCACGCTGCGGCGCAGCATCCACGAGTTGGACGTGCTGGTGTCCACGTGGGACCTGCTCGCCACGCTCACCCCCGGCGAGTTCGGCGCGTTCCGCGAGGCGCTCGGCGAGGCGTCCGGCTTCCAGTCGCACCTGTACCGGCACCTGGAGTTCCTGCTCGGCATCAAGCGCGCGGGCGTGCTGCGGCCCTACACCGGCTCCCCGGCCGTGCACGCCGAGCTGGCCCGCTCGTTGCGCGCGCCGAGCCTGTACGACCACGCGCTGGGCGTGCTCGCCCGCCGCGGCCTGTACTCCCCGGGGCAGGTCGCGGATCCGAGCCGGCCGTACGTTCCGTCCGAGGACGTCGAGCGCGCATGGGCGCGCGCGTACGGCGACGCCGCTGCCGACCTGGTCGAACTCGGCGAGGTGCTCACCGACATCTCCGAGCGCTGGACCCGCTGGCGCGAGCGGCACCTGGCCGCCACACTGCGAGCGCTGGGCAATCGGCCGGGCACGGGTGGCTCGGCCGGAGCGTCTTGGTTGGAACAGACCGTACGTGTGCGCGTTTTTCCCGAGTTGTGGACCATGCGCACCTTGGTCGAACCATCGAAGATCTGAGTTCATCGAAAGATGGGTGAAGCATGTCCGATTCCTTGTCGAACACGGCCACTGACGATTCGTCAGTCCTGTTTCCGACCGGTCGCCTCGCGGCCGATCGGGTCACCGAAGCCGCAAAGCTGGACGCGGCCGACCCGCTGGCGCACGTGCGCGAGCGTTTCCTGCTGCCTGCCGGTGTGATCTACCTCGACGGCAACTCGCTCGGCGCGCTGCCGGCCGCCGTGCCCGAGGCGCTGAACGACGCGGTGCACCGCCAGTGGGGCACCGACCTGATCCGCTCCTGGAACGCCAACGACTGGTGGGGCGCGCCCGCCCGGATCGGCGACCGGATCGGCACGCTGATCGGCGCCGCGCCCGGCCGGGTGATGTGCGGCGACTCGACCTCGGTGCAGATCTTCAACGCGATCGCCGCGGCCTTGCGGCTGCGTCCGGGACGGACCGTGGTGCTGGCCGACCCGGACAGCTTCCCCACCGACCTCTACCTGGCCGACTCGATCGCCAGGCTGCTCGGCGCCGAGGTGCGTCGGGTGCCGGTCGGCGAGGTCGCGGAGGTGCTGCGGACGGACGGCGCCGCGATCGCGGTGATCGCGTACAACCACGTCGACTACCGCAGCGGCGAACTGCGCGACCTGCCCGGCCTGACCGCCGCCGCGCACGCCGCCGGCGCGCTGGCGATGTGGGACGTGTGCCACTCCGCGGGCGCCCTCCCGATCGACCTGGACGCGCACGACGTCGACCTGGCCGTCGGGTGCGGCTACAAGTACCTGTCCGGCGGACCCGGCGCACCGGCCTTCATCTATGTGGCCGAGCGGCACATCGCCGGCTTCGAACCCGCGCTGACCGGCTGGCAGGGGCACGCGAACCCGTTCGGGATGGAGCCCGGCTACACTCCCGCGCCGGGCATCGAGCGGGCCCGGATCGGCACCCCGCCGCTGTTGTCCATGCTCGCGCTCGAAGCCGCGCTGGGCGCGTACGACGACGTGTCGATGACGGCCGTGCGGGACAAGGGCCTGGCGCTGACCGACCTGTTCATCGCGTGCGTCACCGATCTGGGCCTGGAGACGCTGACCCCGATCGAGCACGCCCGGCGCGGCAGCCAGGTCGCGGTGCGCCACCCGGAGCCGCACGCGGTGATGGCGGCGCTGATCGATCGGGGTGTGATCGGCGACGTTCGCCCGCCGGACGTGCTGCGCTTCGGCTTCAACCCGCTCTACGTCGGTTACGCCGACGTGGTCGAGTCCGCGCGCATCCTCGGCGACATCCTGGAGACGGGGGCGTACCTGGATGCGCGCTACGCCGTTCGGGCGACGGTGACGTGACGCGGGTCACCCCTGGGGGATCACCTCCGACCCGGCGGGGACCGGGTGGTTAGGCTCGACTCGTGAGTTTGGGTGCGCGGTCACACGGATCCGGTAACGCCTCGGCTGCGGCCGTATGGCGGAGGCCTTCGAGGGCAGGGATCCGGGCATGCCGGCTCCCCGAAACGAGCGTCGCGCCGCCCGGCCCGACCGCACCCGCTGGACGGACGTCGTGAACACCTCGACGGCAGGCGCACGCACGACCGACGGCAACGCCGATTGGGAGGGCGTGCGCCTGCACGTGGTCAGCGGCAAGGGCGGCACCGGCAAGACCACCGTGGCCGCCGCGCTGGCGCTGGCACTGGCCTCGGGCGGGCGACGCACCCTGCTGGTCGAGGTGGAGGGACGCCAGGGCATCGCCCAGCTCTTCGACTGCCCGCATCTGCCCTACGAGGACCGCAAGATCGCGGTCGCACCGGGCGGCGGCGAGGTCTACGCGCTGGCGATCGACCCGGAAGAGGCGCTGCTCGAATATCTGGACATGTTCTACCACCTGGGCCGGGCCGGAAAGGGCCTGAAGAAGCTCGGGGCGATCGACTTCGCGACCACCATCGCGCCGGGTCTGCGCGACGTGCTGTTGACCGGCAAGGCGTGCGAGTCGGCCCGCCGCCGTACGCACGGGAAGTTCGCCTACGACGCGGTGGTGATGGACGCCCCGCCCACCGGCCGGATCGCGCGTTTCCTCAACGTCAACACCGAGGTGGCCGGGCTGGCCAGATTCGGCCCGATCCACACCCAGGCCGAGGCGGTGATGGGCGTGATCCGCTCCCCGCAGACCGCGGTCCACCTGGTCACCCTGCTGGAGGAGATGCCGGTCCAGGAGACTGTGGACGGCGTCACCGAACTGCGCCACTCGGGCCTGCCCACCGGCGGCGTGGTGATCAACATGGCCCGGCCGCCGCTTCAGGCCGAGGACGAGAGCGACACCGGACAGCGGCTGACGCCCGAACTGCTGGAGGCCGGCCTGATCGCCGGCGGCATCAAGCCCACCCGTCCGCTGATCTCCTCGCTGCTCGCCGAGGCCGACGAGCACGCGAGCCGGATCGAGCTGGAGAGCACGGGGCGCGCCCTGGTCCGCGGCCTGGACCTGCCGGTCTACGAACTGCCGCTGTTGGCGGACGGGATGGACCTGGGCGGTCTGTACCGCCTCGCCGAGGCGTTGCGCGAGCAGGGGATGGCATGAACAGGCTGGAGATCGACGAGCTGATCGACGACCCGGGCACCCGCATCCTGGTGTGCTGCGGCTCCGGCGGCGTCGGCAAGACCACCACGGCCGCGGCACTGGGACTGCGCGCGGCCGAACGCGGTCGGGACGTGGTGGTGCTCACCATCGACCCCGCGCGCCGGCTCGCCCAGTCGATGGGTCTGACCGAGTTGGACAACACGCCCCGGCGGGTCGTCGACGTCGACGAGACCAAGGGCGGCAGCCTGCACGCGATGATGCTCGACATGAAGCGCACGTTCGACGAGATCGTCGAACAGCACGCCGACCCCGAGCGCGCGCAGCAGATCCTGGACAACCCGTTCTACCAATCGTTGTCCTCCAGCTTCGCCGGCACGCAGGAATACATGGCGATGGAGAAGCTGGGCCAGTTGCACGCGACCGGCGAGTGGGACCTGATCGTGGTGGACACCCCGCCGAGCCGGTCCGCGCTCGACTTCCTCGACGCCCCCCAGCGCCTGGGCTCGTTCCTGGACGGCCGGCTGATCCGCATACTCTCGGCTCCCGCCAAGGTCGGTGGACGCGGCGCGCTCAAGTTCCTGTCCGCGGGCATGGGCCTGATGACCGGCGCGCTGAGCAAGGTGGTCGGCACCCATCTGCTGACCGACATCCAGACCTTCGTGGCCGCGCTCGACACCACGTTCGGCGGCTTCCGCAAGCGCGCCGACGCGACCTACAAACTGCTCCAGGCCCGAGGCACCTCGTTCCTGGTGGTCGCCGCGCCGGAGAAGGACGCGCTGCGCGAGGCCGCGTACTTCGTCGACCGGCTGGGCACCGAACGCATGCCGCTGGCCGGCCTGGTGCTCAACCGCGTGCATGCCACGCGTGCGGGTCGACTGTCCGCGGAGCGCAGTGTGGCCGCGGCCGAGGCGCTGACCGAACAGGCCGACCAGGCAGAACAGGGTGAGCAGGGTGAGCAGGGTGAATCGTCCGGGCAGGGTGGGCCGGACGGGCTCGCGTCGCGTCCCGCCGACCTGCGCCTGGTCGCGGGGCTGCTCACGCTGCACGCCGAGCGGCTGCGGGTGATCGACCGGGAGGAGCGGATGCGTACCCGCTTCACCTCGATCCACCCCGAGGTGCGGGTGGCCGAGGTCCCGGCACTGCCCGGTGACGTGCACGACCTGGACGGCCTGCGGGTGATCGGCGAAAGCCTGGGCGCGGGCTGACCACGCGGTGCGCTCGCGAGCCGCCGGCCGGCGGGACGCGTGCGGACCCGCCCGGTGGCGAGCCCGCCGGCGGCCGATCCGTCGCCGGCCCGCCGGGACCCGGGCCTGACTCCCGGCCCCGGCAGGTGATGACGTTCGGAACGCGGTGGCGTTCGGAACACCGTGACGTTCGCAACGCGGTGGCGTCTCGGAACGTGGTGGCGTTCGGCTGCCGACACGTGTTCAGCGCGCAGCGTGCTCAGCCGGCGACCCGAAACTCCTCGTCTCCGTGGATGTCGCGCTCGTACTCCTCGCGCGCGGTCTCCAACAGCCGACGCCACGAGGTGATCATCGGCCGGCGACGCAGCAGCGCGCGCCGCTCCCGCTCGGTCATGCCGCCCCAGACGCCGAACTCCACTCGGTTGTCCAGCGCGTCCGCCAGGCACTCGGTGCGGACCGGACACCCGGTGCACACTGCCTTGGCGCGATTCTGCGCCGCCCCCTGCACGAACAGCTCATCCGGATCGGTACTCCGGCAGGCGGCCTGCGTGCTCCAGTCGGTAACCCAGCTCATGCTGGTGCCGTCCTCTCCCGATTTTCGAGGCTCCCCCAACGGCGGCGAAGGGAATTCCCGACGCCAAGCAGGACGGTACGAAACCCTGGCCACGCGCAACAGCCCCTGCGCGGGCAGTCATCGATGGCCCGGAAGGACTATGCGCAAATATGGACCCACCCGTCCGGGTGAATGCTCTTGCGTTTCCGGTCGCGGCTTCACTCAGAAGGAGGCACGTCGACGGCACGAAGCTCGGTACTGGGACCCGACATCCGGCCACATTCACTCTAAAGAGTGAAATGCCTACTCACACGGATCCCCCGGCTGCTTCGCCAGCTTAAGCGAAGTGCCTTCCCCGCGTAGGGTGTTTGGCCACGTAGGCTGTCGCCCATGGCCCGAACTTCCTCCGGCTCGGCCCGCCCGAAAAGCGGCTCGGCCCGCCCACGATCCCCGCTGGGCTTCGTGGGCCGATTCGCCGCCTTCGTGGGTGCGAGCATCCTCGCCGGTGCCCTGGTCGCGGGAATCGCGCTGCCGTTCGTGGGTGGCTTCGGCCTGACCGCGAAGGCGGCGTCGGAAAACTTCGACGACCTGCCCGGTGACCTGGACCAACCGTTCCTGTCGCAGCCGTCGTACATCCTCGACTCCGAGGGCAACCAGCTCGCGATGGTCTACGACCGGTATCGCATCCTGGTGAACTTCGACCAGATCTCACCGATCATGCGTCAGGCGATCGTGGCGATCGAGGACTCGCGCTTCTACGAGCACGGTCCGATCGACCTCAAGGGCACCCTGCGCGCCCTGATGCGCAACCAGCAGTCGGGTGGTACCGGCACCAAGCAGGGCGGCTCCAGCCTGACCCAGCAGTATGTGAAGAACATCTTCGTGGAGGAGGCCGGCAACGACCCGGCCAAGGTGGCCAAGGCACAGGCCCAGGAGATCTCCCGCAAGATCAAGGAACTGAAGTACGCGATCGGCCTGGAACAGCGGCTGTCCAAGGACGAGATCCTGACCAGGTATCTCAACATCACCTTCTTCGGCCGCCAGGCGTACGGCGTGGAGGCCGCGTCGCAGCGCTACTTCAGCAAGCACGCCAAGGACCTGACCCTGACCGAGTCGGCCACCCTGGCCGGCGTGGTGCAGGCTCCCTCGGCGTTCGACCCGATCGGCTATCCGAAGGCCGCCCGGGAACGCCGCAACATAGTGTTGCAGCGCATGGCCGAGGTGAAGGTCATCTCGCAGGCCGAGGCCGACGCGGCCAAGGCCACCGAACTGAACCTGAAGACCCAGCCGCTGCCCAACGGCTGCATCACCGCCGACCAGATCGACGGTGCCGCGTTCTTCTGTGACTACGTCGAACGGGTGGTCAAGAACGATCCGGTCTTCGGAGCGAATCGGGAGGAACGCGACAAGTTGTGGCGCGAGGGTGGTCTGCGGATCACCACCACGTTGGACCGAAAGGCCCAAAAGGCGGCCTACACCGCCGCAACCAAGGGCGTACTGCAAAAGGACCCGGTCGCCGACGCGGTCGTGATGGTCGAGCCGGGCACCGGCAGGATCAAGGCGATGGCGCAGAGCCGGCCGTACGGCTTCGGCGACTACGAGACCACGCTCAACTACTCGGTCGACCACTCCATGGGCGGCTCTACGTACGGCTTCCAGACCGGGTCGACGTTCAAGCCGATCACCGCCGCGGCGGCGCTGGAGAACGGGATGAAGGTCGATCAGGAGTACTCGACCGAGGCCCAGATGGACATGCGGAAGGAGAAGTTCCGCACGTGTGACAAGCCCACCTCGCCGGACCCGTCGTTCAAGGTGAACAACGAGAGCACGAGCGAGGTCGGCACCTGGAACATGCAGACCGCCCTGGAGAAGTCGATCAACACCTACTTCGTCCTGTTGTCCAAGGACGTGGGGCTGTGTCCGATCGCAACCCTGGCCGATCAGCTCGGAGTGCATTCGGGCGACGGCAAGGCGCTCCAGCAGGTGGGCAGCATGACGCTCGGCTCCAACACGGTGGCGCCGATGAACATGGCCGCCGCGTACGCCGCGTTCGCCAGTCGCGGCGTGTACTGCGCACCGGTCGCGGTCACCGAGGTGGCCAAGCTCGACGGCACCAAGTTGCCCGTCCCCCAGGCGGGCTGCAAGCAGGTGATGAAGCAGAGCACCGCGGACACGATAAACACCCTGCTCGAAGGTGTGGTCGAGGACGGCACCGGCACCCAGGCCGGCCTCAAGGACCGGGACAACGCGGGCAAGACCGGCACCACCGACAACCGCAAGGCGGCCTGGTTCGTCGGCTACACGCCGAACATGTCCACCGCGGTGTGGGTCGGCGGCGCCAAGGACGACGTCAAGATGTTCGACATCACCATCGCCGGCGTCACGCACGAGAAGGTGTACGGCGGTCAGGTACCGGGCCCGATCTGGAAGAGCGCCATGAACGGCGCGCTCAAGGGCATGGAAGCGCCGAAGTTCGTCGACCCGCCCGCGGGCACGATCCCCTCGAAGCCGGACCCGAACAAGAAGCCGACCGACGGCAAGCCGCGGGACCGGGACCAGAACCGGCCGCCGACCGGCGGTGGCACGCGACCGCCGTGGACTCCCCCGACCATGCCGACGAACACGACGCCGCCGGGCGGGGGCGGCAACACCAAGCCGCCGCCGGCGACGCGACCGCCGGGCCATTCGTGGCCGCCGCCGATCGGGGGCGGGTCGGGGGGTGGTGGGTTCGGTGACGACGGCTGACAGCTGATCACACTGGTCACCCTGAACCGATGGTGACCGGCTGCGGGTCGGTGTCGATCCGGGGCCGTGGTGAACGCGGATGGCGGTGCTCCCCTTCGGTGGGGGCACCGCCATCGGCGTTGTGGGGTGGGGTCGGCCGGGGCCGGGGCCGGGGCCGGGACCGGTATCGGGCCTGGGTGGGCCGGGTCGGCCGAGGTGGGGTGGATCCGGGCCGGGGTGGCCGGGGCGGGTCCGAGGTGGGCCCGCCGTCCGGGTCAGACGCCCAGCTGGCTCTTGATCTCGGCGGCGATCCGGCCGCCTTCGGCCTTGTCGCCGACCTTGGGGCGGACCACCTTCATCACCTGGCCCATCGCCTGCGGACCACTCGCCCCGGTCTGCGCGATGGCGTCCGCGACGATCACCTTGAGCTCGTCGTCGGACAACTGCGCCGGCAGGTAGGCCGCGAGGACCTCACCCTCGGCACGCTCACGCGCGGCGGACTCGGTCCGGCCGCCGTTCTCGAAGGCTTCGGCAGCCTCCCGGCGCTTCTTCGCCTCGCGCACGATGACCTTGAGGACCTCGTCGTCGGACAGCTCGCGGGCGGTCTTGCCCGCGACCTCCTCATTGGTGATCGCGGTCAGGGTGAGGCGCAGCGTCGAGGAGACCAGTTCGTCACGGGACCGGATGGCCTCGGTGAGGTCGCTCTGCAAACGGCTCTTGAAGGGGCTCATGCGATCAAGTGTCGCAGCCGACACCACGCCGGCCGTACCCAATTACGGCCGCCGGGGTGGCGAGGCCACGGCGGGGCTCGCGATCGGGTGTGGCCGGGACGACCCCGGCGCGAGGTGGTCTCGGGCGTCGATCGACCGCCCGTGCGGTCGGGTGCGAGGCCGCCGGGACCGGCCGTCCCGTCGCCCCGCAGGGTCGGGTAGGGCGTCGAGACTGCCGACGACCGGTCGGCTCTGCCAGCATGGAGGGATGCGACCGCGTTCAGCCTTCCCCCTAGCCGTAGCCGTCACCGGGGCTGCGTGCCTCACCTATGCGGCGGCCTACGAGGCCCGTTCGTTCCGTCTGCGCCGGGTCGAGGTGCCGGTGCTGCCACGCGGGGCGCGGCCGGTGCGGATTCTTCAGGTGTCCGACATCCACATGGTCTCCGGTCAGCGCCGCAAACAGGAGTGGCTGCGTCGACTCGACGCGCTGCACCCCGACTTCGTGCTGAACACCGGCGACAACCTCTCCGACCCGGACGCCGTACCCGAGACGCTGGACGCGCTCGGCCCGCTGCTCGGCCGGCCCGGAGCGTACGTGTTCGGGTCCAACGACTACTACGGCCCCCGCCCCAAGGACCCCACCGGCTACCTCCGCCGCGACGACGGCACCCGCCGGCTCGGCCGGGAGAACCCGTGGACCGACCTGCGCGACGGCTTCGACGCGGCGGCCTGGGAGAACCTCAACAACGCGCGCGGCCGACTCAAGGTGGACGGCCTGGACATCGAGCTGGTCGGCTTGGACGACCCGCACATCGACCGGGACCGCTACGAACAGGTCGCCGGCGGCCCCGACCCGACCGCGGACATCTCGCTCGCCGTCGTGCACGCCCCGTACCTGCGCGCCCTCGACGCCTTCACCGCCGAGGGCTACCCCCTCGTGATCGCCGGCCACACCCACGGCGGCCAGGTGTGCGTCCCCTTCTACGGCGCCCTGACCACCAACTGCGACCTCGACCGCAAGCGCGCCAAGGGCCTCTCCACCCACACCTCCGCCGGCCGCGAGGCCTACCTCCACGTCTCCGCCGGCTGCGGCACCTCCCGCTACGCCCGCTTCCGCTTCGCCTGCCCTCCCGAGGCCACCCTCCTCACCCTGACCCCCCGCCAATCCACCCCCGGCACCCCCGCCCCCACCCCCCGCTAAACCGGATTTCGCCTCAGGCCCCCGACCCGCTAAGCTGAACGCGCAGCATCGGGGTGTGGCGCAGCTTGGTAGCGCGCTTCGTTCGGGACGAAGAGGCCGTGGGTTCAAATCCCGCCACCCCGACCAGCAGGTCAGAGGCTCCATCGGAGAAATCCGGTGGAGCCTCTGTCGTATGTGTGGCGCGGTTGGGTCCGCGTCGGTTGTCGCAGAGGTAGTGGCAGCACGCGGTTGGCCGACTGCTGCGATCGGGCGGCCGACGGTGGGTCGCGTGGTCGGCGGGTGAGGGGTCGTCCGTCGTGGGGTGGCGCGGTGTCATGCGCCCATGTGGATGTGGGCGGACCACAGGGTCGGGAAGTTGGGGAAGCGTCGGCGCGTCAGTCGGGTCGCCCGGTGTACACATGCCGCGGTGTGGGCCGCGTCGAAGTCGTGGGACTCCAGGCGGGCGTAGATGCGTTTGGCGATCTCGGCGGCGATGGTGTCGTTGACTTCCCACAGGGTGCCGATCACGTACGGGAATCCGGCCAGCTGGAAGCTACTGGCCACGTGGATGGACTCGTCGGCCAGGTCGCGCTTGGTCACGGCCGTACTGCAGGCGGACAGGTAGGCGAACTCGGACGTCTCCAGGCGCAGTCGGGAGATCTCCAGCACGCTCAGCGGATGGGCGACATGGTCGTGGACCAGGAGGTGGCTCCGCGACGGATCGGTGGGATCGGCGCCGGCGTGGCAGGCGAAATGGACCCAGGGGTGAGTGGTCAGGCCGGAGAGCACGGCCTCACGGGTCGCCTCGCCGGCGATCAGACCGCTCATCGTCGGGAAGACGTCGGTCAGGTGGTCGTACTCCTGCCGGGCGCCCGGCAGGTTCGATGCGCCCGGCGTGTGGGGCATGGCGACGGCCAGGATCCTCGGCGGGTGGGCTGCGCCGGCGGGCTCCGGCCGGATCCGTCGTGCGCGGGCGTGTGCCAGGGCCCGGACGGTGGGCGTGTACGAGGACACGACCCGGTCCATGACCGTGCGTCCGGGCTCGCCCTCGCGTGTTTCGAGATGGTGGCCGGCGGCGTGCAGCGGTAGGAGCGCGAGCGGGCCGCAGGGGACCCACCACATGCGCTGCGGGTCGAGTTCGGCCACCGGGTCGGTGAAGCCGAGCCGTTCGAGGACCGGCTCTGCCACCTTGTCCCAGAGCCACGGCAGGATGTCGTGTGCCATGGCGTGTTCACCGGCACGGCGCGACGTGGCGGAGGTGTTGATGCGTCCGATGAGTTCGTGCATGCCGCCGAGCAGGTCGTGCAGGTCCTCGTAGCGCGCCTCGGGCAGCTCGCACACCCGGACGCCGTCCGTGGTCAGGATGAGTGCGTCGCACCGGTATCGGCTGACGTTGACCACGACGACGGGTCCGCTGTGCGCCTCGGCGGTCAGTTGCGCCGCCTGCGGAGGCAGCAGGAACCGCTCCAGGCCGGACAGCGTGCGCACTCGTGCGAGCAGCGCTTCCAGTTCCTGAGCCATCGTGCGTCGCCGATCCGGATCGTGCTCGCCCTCGGCCGCTTCGGCGCCGGCGCTCGGGGCGAACGCCGGTCCCGCGGCCCGGTCGGCGAAGGTCTCGCCGTCCAGCCGGGTACACAGGTAGGCGAACCGATCCGCCAGCTCCGAGTCGCGCTCGCGCAGTTCCGTCAGGTCCGTACGGGACTCCAGCGCCTGCCCCAACAGCACGCCCCGCCCGACCTCGAGCAACTCGACCGCCTCCTCGGGCCGGCCGGTGGTCAGCGCGCACGCCGCCGCGTCACTCGCCAGCCGCGAGTACTCGGTCATCCACCGCGTTGCGTCGGCACGCACGAGGCCACGTGCCGCCAGCCGCGGCAGCAGGCCCACACCGAGCGCGAAGCCGCGTGCCGCAAGCTCCGGCTGTTCGAGGAGCACGGCGAGTTCGCCCCATTCCCGGGCGGCGGACACCCGGACCGACGTGGGGGCGCTGCTTCGGGAGGCTGCCGCCTGAAGCAGCCCGATCGCCTCCTCCACCATCCCTTCGTCGCCCACGGCCAGTCCGTACGTACTCAACGAAGCGGCGAGGTTGAACTCGCACCGGGATCGGAACGGGTGGTCGTCGGCGGTTGCGGTCATCGCGTCGCGTCCCACCGAGATGGCTTCCCGCAACGCGGACTCGTCTCGCGTCAACTGGTGGTACAGACGCAGCGAGTTGCCGAGGTTCGATACGGCCGTGGCCTGTTTGTGGCCCGCTCCGAGCGTGGGAGCGGCGACTTGGCGCTCGATCGCGATGGCGCGCTGCAACATGTCGGGATCCTCGGAGTGCTCGGCCTTGGCCTTCAGTGAGACCGCGAGGTTCGCCAAGTACATCCAGCGGTTGGGGTGATCCTTCGGCGCGGCCTCCACCGCCTCGGTCCCCAGGCCGATCGCCTCGTCCAACGCGTCGACGTCTCCGGTTCGGCGGAAGCGCTCGTGCAACTGTCCGACGAGGTTCGAGCGGTACAGAGGGGCGTCCGGGTGGTCGACGGGCGTCTCGCGAACCACGGCGCGTACGACCTCGCCTGCCTCGTCGAGTGCGGACAGGTCTCCGGTGTGGCGGGAGTACTCGTCGAGCGCGCCGCCGAGGTTGTACAGGCAGGTTCGCCAGGTCGGTGTGCCACGCGGCGCGGCCGAGACCGCTCGGCGCGACATGACGATCGCCTCGTTCAGGACGGCCGGGTCCCCTGCCCGTTCGAACCGACTACGCAGCAGAATGGCGGAGTTCACCAGGAGTGCCGCCGGCGCCTCGTCACGGTCGGGCACGGCGGCCAGTGCGGCGGCGCTCGTGCGCAGGGCCTCGTCCAGCAGGGCGGATTCACCGGTGTGCTCGTACAACAGCCGCAGGGAGTCGGCCAGGCCGTCCAGGGACACGTACCGCTTGGTGTTCGCCTCCGGTGGGCTGCGCACCACTTCGCGTCCGGCGTCGACGGCCTCCTGCAACAAGTGCAGTTCGCCCGTGCGCTCGAACGACGTACGCAACGCCGCAGCCAGATTGTGCAAGGACTTCATGCGCTCCGGGCTCGTCGCGGGCGCGTGCTCCACCGCACGACGGGCGGCGGCAACGGCTTCCTCCAGCGCGGCCAGGTCTCCGGTCTCTTCGAACAGACGTTGACACGCCAGGCCCAGAACCCGCAGCCGGCCGACGAGCCGGCCCGGGTCCCGGCTGCCGTCGGCCACCGCATTGCGGGCTGCGTGGACCGCCAATCGCACCGCATGCGGATCGGCCCCGTTCTCGATGCGCAACGCCATTGTCTGGAGCAGGACTTCCCACGTTCCCTCGTCGTCCGGCCTCGGCGCCAGCGGGGCGGCCGGCGGTAGCTGGTCCGGTAACGGCAGTTCCGCGCCCATGAGTTGCACCAGAACAAGCAACGCACTGGCCGTCCGCGCCTCGGGCACCGCACGCTCGTCGCCGAAAGCCAGGCCCCGATGCCAGTGCAGCAGCCCGACAAGGTGGCACGACTCCACGATCTCCCGCGCGCTCGTCGTACAGGCGAAGAGCTCGACCGCCTCGGTCAGAGCCTGTGCGTCGAGCAGCCCGTACGGTCCTCCGGTGTCTTCGAGTCGGGATCGGAGGGCCGTCGTCCACTGCTTCCGCATGAGCTCTCCATCACTGCGTTCTCCGGCGAACCCCGTGGAGTCGCCGATAAACTGAGCGGATGTCAGAGATTGTCGAGGCGCTGACCGACAGCATTCTGCACGCCGGCGAGGTGCTTCTTCGAGAGCATGGTGCCTGCCCTCGACCCCAAGTCCACATCCTGGCCGAGGACATGGACCAGCCCTACGTCGGATTCGTTACGTGTCGGCCCTTCTACCGGGGCGCGGACGCGGCCAACGCACTCGCGGGCCTGGGGCTGCTTCCGTCGGTGCTCATGGCGACCCGGCTCGTCGTCGCGTGGGAGGACTGCGACCTGCGCACCGCGCTGGAGATGCCCGGGGAGTTCTTCGCGACGGGTATCACCGTCCTCGACGCGAGGTTCCAGGAGCACACCCTCCGCTGGTACCCCTATGACGTCGAATGGGGAGACCCCAGCCCGTACGGCATACCCACCGTCGTCCCGGGCTGGCGTACTCCCGCGCGATACGAGAATGTGCCGCTGTTGGCGCCGATCGAGGCTCTGCTCGACGTGTGGCGGACGTTCCGGGACGACGACATCCAACAAACCGCCACCGAACTCCAGGACGCGGGCTACGAGTTGACCATGATCAAGCGCTGACCGGTCCGGGCTCGTTCGGGCCCGCCTGCCTCGTCGTCGGACCGGGCGCCGAGGCGCCCGCCGGGCCCGCGGGCGGCGCCGCCGGCTCGTCCTGGTCGTCCGTCACCCCATTCGGTTGATATCCGCGCGAGCTTCCGGGGTCACCGAGCAATGCCCGCTCCCACGGGGTGAGTTCGTCCTGCGGTTCCGTCATTGCGGGTTCCTTTCGGGGCTTTTGACCAGTTCCACCACGTCGACATCGGCCATCCGAAGATAGATCCCGTCCGTGGACTCCACTCGAGGTCCGAAGGAGCCGTCCGGGCCCATCCGGTACGACGATTGCAGATACAGGTCGGCTTCCTGTGGATAACCCGAAGCGTACGACCGGGTACCGAACCATCCTCCGACCCACGTCCCGTCCTTGAGCCGGGCTCGCACGAAGCGCGGCCCGCTGTCGGCCCGGGTGCCGAAGGCGTAGTCCCACGCCGTGGGTACCGGCCGGTACGCGGAGCGGGCACGTCGCCGTTCCCGGTACGACACCGCGGCGGCCGCGGCCGCCGGCGCTCCGAGAAAGAGCACCAGCGCCCAGAGGCCGATCATCCGCGGGTGCTCGAGCGCCAATGCGCTCGGCCCGGACCGCTCCGCCTTGCGCCACGCCTCGACGAGAACCGGTCCGGCGACGAGCACGTACAACCCGTCCAGCGCCACACTGGCCGTGATCGCACGAAGTATGCGTTCCCCCAACTGCGCTTCCCCGGCGACCGGGCCTCGCAGCCGCTCGCGGAGGAACTGGTAGGTCAACCCCGGCAGAAGAAACAGCACAAGGGCCACCAACTGGCCGACAGTGGACGGCGGTTGCATACCTCCCCCTTCATGTGGTCCCGCCGACGAGCCTGCCAGACGACCGGAGGCCCTATCGAAGAAATCCGATAGGGCCTCCGGCACATCTCCTGCACGAAAATTCAGCACACGCCGGTTGCCGACGCCATTCGTCAACGGGCCGCCGTACCGGCCGCCGTCCCAGCCGTCCGGGGCTGCGCTCGGGCCGCTCGGGTCGCGTCAGTTCTCGTAGTGGTAGCGGCACTGGGCAATCAGGACGGCGTCCTCGGTTGCCTTGTAGATCAGTCGGTGCTCGTCGTTGATGCGGCGCGACCAATAACCCTGGAATCCGTGCTTGAGCGGTTCCGGTTTGCCGATCCCCTCATTGCCGTTCCGGGAGATGTCCGCAATCAGCGTATTGATGCGCTTCAGTGTCCTGCGGTCCTGGAGCTGCCACCACAGGTAGTCCTCCCACGCACGGGAGGAGAACGTGATCTTCATGCGCCGGACCTCACTCGTCGGGCGTAAGCTCACGTACGGTGCCGCCGCCGCTTTCCAGCTCGTCGATGGACGCGAGCAGGCGCCGGGCGTTCGCGGGGCTTCGCAACAGGTAGGCCGTCTCCTTCAGGGACTCGTAGTCCGCCAGGGAGACGATGACGACCGGGTCGTGTCCGGCTCGGGTGATGACAACCTCTTCGCGGTCGTCGTTGACGGAATTGAGCACCTCGGCATAGCGCGCGCGAGACTCCGAATAGGTCATGGTCTTCACAGCCGACCTCCTTGTTGTACAAGAAACTGTACGTCATGTCTCAGGGTGCGGCAAATGCTCGATCGACGCCGGGAGCCAGGCCGTCAGGGTCGAGGAGGGCGCGCAGGACAATGGCGGGGTCGGCGTCGGGTGGGCCGGCGGGACGCCAGGTGGTTCCGTCCTTGGTGTACGGGTACCACAGGCCGTCCCGGCCCAGGCGTAGTTGGGCGGCTCGGCCCTCGACGGTCCAGCGGTTGCGCCGGGCGCGGAGTCGGGGTGGCTTGCCGTCGGGCCAGTCCGCCCGCAGCGCCTCACGGTCGCGCTCCAGGCGGGCGACGGGCGGCGTCCAGTCGTTCTCCAGCACGTCCAGGGATGCCGCGCCGCCATGCCGCCACGCGTGGGTCGCGGCGGCGAGTTCGCGGGGCGTACGGCCGTAGTTCGAGCAGATCCGAGCGAGGACCTCCGGCGTCGGGTGGGCTGCCGCGAAGCGGACGGCATCCTGCCATTCGGTGAGCGGGACGGGCGGGATGCCGTCCGCGTGCCGGTCGCCGAGGGCTGCGGCCAGCAGGTGACGGGCGCGCGTCGCGGCGTCGGCGGCGAGCAGTTCGAGCGCGGCGGGGTCCACACCGGGCTCCGGGAGCGCCGAGTCCACCAGTGTGGGGCCGCGACCGGGCCGATCGGGCAACGGCGGGGGCGGGGGCAGGGGCGGCAGCTCGGTGCGGGAGGCGAAGGCGAGTCCGGCCGGATCGGCGGTCCGGGCCGGGGGTACGGCCGGGCCCCCGCCTACCGCGTCGGCCGCGGCTTCGGCCGCCGCGCGAGCGGTGTTGCGACGGCCGAGCTCGTCCATCAGCTCCCGCTCGCCGCGCCCGCGCAGGAGCAACAGCACGAAGGGGTCGCGGTCGAGCAGTCGGGCGACCTGGTAGCACAGGGCAGCGGCGTGTTTGCAGGGGTAACCCCAGTCGGGGCAACAGCACTCGGGGTCGAGGTCGCGGGGGCCGGGCAACAACGGGACACCCGCCGCCGCGGCATCGTCGGCGAGCCCGGCGGGCATCTCGCCGTCCAACAGTGCGGCGATGTTCGCGGCTCGCTCGGCGATCATGTCGAGCAGTCGGTCCCACTGCCGGTCCGTCAGCTGCTCGACCCGAACCGTGGAGCGGTACGGGGTGCGGCGGCTACCGTGCACCGGGGCGGCGGCCGTGCCGCGATTGATGGTGACCCGGTCCACCGCGCCGCCGCGCGCGTAGGTCCGGCCGCGCTGGAGGCGCCCGGAGTCCAGGGAGGACTCCTCCAGGGCGCGCAGCCATTCGCGGCCCCACCAGGACTCGGCGAACGGCGCTCGACTGCCCTCGGCGGGCGGGAACGCCTCGAAGGTGCGGACGGTGTCCTGGTCTTCCGACCGGGTGCGCCTGGTCATCGTCCCGTCCCTCGCAGCGTCGTTGGCGTGGTCTCCCGGTCCGACCCGGCATGCCCGGTCATCGTCCCGTCCTTCGCAGCGCGACCAGTTCGGCCAGTTCGTCGTCGCCGAGTTCGCTGAAGGCCGCCTCGCCCGAGTCCAGCACCGAGTCGGCCAGTTCGCGCTTGTGCCGCAGCATCTCCGCGACCCGGTCCTCCACGGTCCCCTCGGCGATCAGTTTGTGCACCTGTACCGGCTGGGTCTGTCCGATCCGATAGGCACGGTCGGTGGCCTGGTCCTCCACCGCCGGGTTCCACCAGCGGTCGTAGTGGATGACGTGTCCGGCCCGAGTCAGGTTCAGGCCGGTCCCGGCGGCTTTCAGGGAAAGCAGGAACACCCTGTGCTCGCCACGCTGGAAGGCGTCGACCATCTCCTCACGGCGCTTGACCGTGGTGCCTCCGTGCAGGAAGAGCGTGTCCACGCCGCGTTCGGCCAGGTGACGCTCGATCAGCCGGCCCATGGCCACGTACTGGGTGAAGACCAGGGCCGATCCCTCCTCCGCCAGGACGGTGTCCAGGAGTTCGTCCAGGAGTTCCAGTTTCCCGGAGCGGCCCGGCAGTTTCGCGCCGGCCGGCTCCTTCAGGAACTGCGCGGGGTGGTTGCAGACCTGCTTGAGACCGGTGAGCAGTTTCAGCACCAGACCGCGTCGGGCGATGCCCTGCTTCCCCTCGATCTCGGCCATGAGTTCGCGCACCAGGTGGCAAACAGCCCGACGACCGCTTGCGAGGTCGCCGGGCCGTCGACTCATCCGGGCTCGGGGGCTTCGTCTTCGCGGGTGTTCATCTCCGCGAAGACGATCTTGCCCGGTCCCGGTCGCTCGGCTACTCCCCAACAGGTCGCGACGGAGTGGATGATGAGCAGGCCGCGACCGCTTTCGGCGTCTCCGGTCGTGGCAGGCGCACACACGGGTCGGGCGGGGTGGGCGTCGGCGACCTCGACTCGCACAACGCCGGTCGCGCTGTCGTAGGCGAGTCGTAGCGCGAAGTCGGTGTCCGGAACGCAACCGTGCAGCACGGCATTCGCGGCGAGTTCTCCGACCACCAGGGCCACCGTTTCGGATGCCCTGCTGCCGTACGGGATGCCCCAGGTCGCCAGCTGGTACGTGGCGAGACGACGTGCCTGGCGCGCACCGCTCCCGGTCGCCGCGAAGCACCGGGTGAACACGCGTGCGGTGGCGCCGACTTGCATCAGTGGAAAGGTCATCCCCCAGAGTTCGCAGCTCGACGGAGCCGAGAACAGGGATTGTGCCAGTACAACCGGATCTGTACTGGTTGACCATATGGACCGGGTGAGTAACCCACCGTGACAATGGACCCCGTTGCCGGGGCTCGGGAACGGAGGGTGGCAGGGATGACGGCGGAGAATGGCGGCAGGTGCGGTGAACCCGAGTTGTCGGACAGTCTCAAGACGTTCGGCGTGGTACTCAAGGCTCTTCGAGACGAAGCCGGTCTGACGCAAGAGGAGTTCGCGCCACTCGTGGGCTACTCGGGTCACTACGTCGCCAAGATCGAACAGGGCAGACGCTTCCCGCCCAAGGACCTGGTGACACGCTCCGAAGCGGCACTCGGACCGACCGCGGGGCGCGTGCTGAAGGCGGCGGCGCAGAGCTTGTCGCGCAAGGCGGGATTGGCGTCGTGGTTCCGGCAGTGGGCGGGGATCGAGGAGGACGCGGTATCGCTGTGCACATACGAGTGCCGGGCGGTTCCGGGACTACTGCAACCAGAGACGTATGTCCGAACCATCTTCGAGCGTAGGCTGCCGCCGCTGTCCGAAGACCAAATCGAACAGCAGGTGGTCGCTCGACTCGAACGACAGCGCCTACTGATCGAACGACCGAACACGGCGTTCAGCTTCATCATCGAACAAGCCCTGTTGGAAAGGCGCTTGGGAGGCACGGGAGTCACTCGTGCCCTGCTGGACCACCTCCTTGCACACACCAAGCTGCGCAACGTGGAGATTCAGGTCATGCCTTTGCGTAAGGAGGACCACGCGGGCATTGACGGTCTCATTTATCTGGCCGAGACCACCGAGCACAACTGGGTCGGATACTCCGAGGGCCAACAATCCAGCGTTCTGATCACAAGTCCGAAAGACGTGAGCGCAATGCTCCAACGCTATGGCAGGCTGCGCTCGCAGGCCCTCGGCCACGATGCCACGGTGAGCCTGTTGGAGGAGATGCGAGGAGCGCTATGAGTACCCCAGAGTCGACATGGTCCAAGAGCAGCTACAGCGGCAGCTCCGGCGACAACTGCGTCGAGGTCGCCGTGCTCCCCGAGATGATCCATGTCCGAGACTCCAAGGACGTACGCATCCAGGCCCTCGTCGTCTCGCCCACCGCATGGTCCCGCTTCACCGCGCACACGGCAGGCAACCGGGGCTGAGTACCGCGACGGTGGCCAGGCAGTCGGCCACCGTCGCGGCGAGGCCGCCGGGCGCAACGGCTCCGCGCCCGAGGCCAATTGCTTCGCGAAGCTCGCGCGGCGGACGATCCCACGTCGCCGATTCCACCGCGACCGCGATAGGTCGGGTGATTCGTCAACAAACCGAACGCTTGGCACCGAATAGTCGCAAACACGCGCGGAGCGCCGTGCTGCCGGCTACCGTTGATGGTGGCATTTCGGACGCGAGGGGGAAATCGCGTGGATCCGTTGACACTTGCTGCGGCATCCGCAGTGGTGGGGGCTATGGCGACGCAGACCTGGGAGCAGGCACGCCAGGTCGTGGTGGCGTTCTGGCGGCAGCGCCGTGCCGAGGAGGTCCCGGCCATCGAGGCCGAACTGGCGCACTGCCGCACCGAGGTGACCGAGGCACGCGCGGTCGGAGACGGTTCCGTCGAAGAGGCCCTGATCGGCGACTGGCAGCGCAGGCTCAGGCGGCTGCTGTCCGAGGACCCATCACTGCGGGCCGAGTTGCAGCGCGTCCTCGACGAGGAGCTGACACCGCTGCTCCCGGACGCCGCACGCGCCGACATCACCAACATCCGGATGAGCGCCAACGTCTCCGGCCACGGAGAGGCCTATCTGGCCGGTCGCGACATGACGGTCAAGAAGACCTCGTCATGACGCAGCCATCGCTGCCGTCCCCGGACGAGGACCCCGCTCGGTCGGAGCTGCACGCTTCGGTGAACGATCACGCCTCGGCGTACCTGTCCGGCCGTGACATGACCGTGGACAACAGTTCACGCACCCACCACAACAAGAGCATCGTCAAGCAGTTGGGGCCGTTCACGCTGGTCATGCTGGTCACGGTCGCCGTGGCCGCGATCGTCGCCGTGGCGTGGCTCGTCGGGCGCGTGACCGAGGACGACGGCAAAACGCCGGCCGCGACCTCGGCCGACACCGAGATCACCATCGAGCCGAGCTCGGGTCCTCCGGGGACGCCCATCCGGATCTCGGGCACCGGGTTCCAGCCGGGCAAAATCGTTCAGGTGATCTGCCAGGATCCGATGAATCCGCAGCTCGGCGAGTTCCGCGCGGCCGCGGATGGCTCGTTCTCCGGAAAGGCCGTCATCCCGGACGACGATTGGATCAGGAAAGTCGGCGTCCAGCTCGCGATCGTGGCGGCGAGCGGCCAGGCACAGGACTCGGACCAGCAGGGCTTGACGTTCTTCACCGTACGGCGTTACTGACTTCGGCTCGTCAGGGTGGTCTTTGTCGATGTGCCCGATGGGCCTGGGGTGCGGGCTGTATCTCGTGTTGTGTGAGATATGCGGATGGGGGTGGGCTGACCGCTGAGGGGCGGCAGCGTCGGGAGGCCGTACGGCGGCAGGCGGCCGAGTTGTTCGAGCGGAAGGTCAAGGCACCGGAGATCGCGCGACGACTGCGGGTGAGCCCGAAGTCGGCCTACCATGCGAGGCTGGTCCCCGTGGACGGGACGATCACGGCGGACGCCCGCGAACGCGCCGCCGGACGAACGGACGGCGGACGGCGTGAGCGAGGTCTGGCGAGGGCTGCAGCCCCTGCGCGTGGCACCCGGCTGGCGGATCGACATCAACAGCCTCTACGCCGTGGACCCTTCACCGGAGACCATCGAGTGGTTCTACGGCTCCGCGCTGGTGAGCGGCCACCGGGTGCACGACGGGCTCTGCTTCGACGCGCGCTGGGAGCCGGAGGGCGATCCCAAGGGGGCCTACGGCGTCGACTTCCTCCGGCTCGCCGGATTCGGACGGAAGGGACGGAGCACCCGCGAGCCCACCCCTCTCGGCACCTGGACCACCAGGAGCCGGACCGCGCTCGTGACGGCCCTGGAGGAGTTCATGTTCACCGGGAACCTCCCCGCCGGCCACACCGCTCCGCCGCCGTTCCCGAACCATCACGATTGACTACCCGACTTCGGCTCGTCAGGGTGAAGGCTGACCGCCGCGGGCCGTGAGCGTCGGGAAGTGGTACGGATCCAGGCGGCCGAGCTGTTCGAGCGGGGAGTCAAGGCACCGGAAGTCGCGCGACGACTGCGGGTGAGCCCGAAGTCGGCCTACCAGTGGCACGAATTGGGGCGGGAGGGTGGGGCTGGGGCACTGGCCTCCCGCGGCCCGAGCGGATCTCGATGCCGTCTGTCCCCGCGCTGCCTGGAGAAACCGGCCGTGTACCTGGAACAGGGCCCGGCAGAACACGGTCGGGTGGAGGACCAGGTGTGGACCGCGGCGCGGGTGGCCACGCTGATCAGCCGGAAGTTCCCCGTCTCCTACAGCGTCTCGGGCGCCACGAGGCTGATGCACCGGCTCGGCTTCGGCCCGCAGGTCCCCGCGCGGAAGGTCGCCGAGCGCGACGAGCAGGCCGTCACTGCGTGGAAGGAGGCGACCTGGGCGGAGGTAAAAGAGCGCGGGCGGCCTGCGGGGGCTACATCTGCTTCGAGGACGCGGCAGGCTTCACCCGCCGGCCGCCCAAAGGACGCACCTGGGGCCGACGGGGCCGCACCCCTGTCGTGACGGTCAGCGGCCGGCGCTCGGAACGTCTGTCGGTGGCCGGGCTGATCGCCATGCGGCCCGGCTCCCGTACCCGGCTGTGCCACCGTCTGCGATCCCATCCCGCGGGCAGAGGCAAGCGCCGCAGCATGGGCGAGCGCGACTTCATCGCGCTGATCGACGGCGTCCACCAGCTGGTCAAGGCGCCGATCGTGCTGGTCTGGGACCGTCCGAACACCCACGTCTCCCACGCCATGCGCGACTTGATCGCCGAACGTGCCTGGCTGACGGTGTTCCTGCTGCCCGCCTACTCGCCGGACCTCAACCCCGTGGAGTGGGTCTGCGCACACGTCAAGCGCAGCCTGGCGAACCTCGCCGTGGTCGCCCTCGACCGACTCGAGGCCCTCGTCCGCAACCGGCTCAAACGCCTGCAGTACCGGCCCGAGACCCTCGACGGTTTCATAGCCGGCACCGGCCTGACCCTCGCCACCCCAACGTCACCCCGACAAGCCGAAGTCAGTAGTGCGACGGCGCATTCGCGCAGGTGGGCACGCACGCTGTGTGATGCCCGGTGGAGCCGCAGTCGGGGTCAGAGCCGTGCGCGGCTCCGGCCGGCGGGAATCAAGCGGCCGGTGTCTATGGTTGGCCGGTTGGTCAGCTTCGGTTCGTCCGGTCGGGGGGCGGCGAGCGCAGCCGTTGTCGTCTTCACGAACGAGGTAGTACAGCCATGCCGTCAGCCCGTGCGCAGGTGCGTCGTGATCTTGTCGCCGAGTCGATGCCGAGTGGGCGAGCCGAGCGGGCGCCCGGGGCCGTCCTGACGTTGGTCGCGCTGTTCCTGGTGGCGATCAATCTGCGTGGGGCGATCACCGATGTGCCGCCGCTGCTCACCTCGATTCGGGAGGATCTCGGGCTGTCGGGGGCCGCCGCCGGGGTGCTGACCGCGATTCCGGTGGTGTCGATGGGGGTGTTCGCGCCGCTCGCGCACCGTGGGGCCGCTCGGTACGGGTACGAGCGCACCGTGGCCGCGTCGGTGGTCGTGCTGCTCGTGGGGGTGCTGATCCGGCTGGGTGGGGCCTCGGTCGTCCTGCTCTTCCTGGGCACGTTGGTCGCCGGTGCCGGGATCGCGGTCCTGGGCGCGGCGCTGCCGGGTGTGGTCAAGACGCACTTCGCCGAGCATGCGGGGGCGGTCACCGGGTTGTACAGCGCGGCGGTCGGGGTCGGCGCGGCGGGTGCGAGCGCGCTCGCCGTACCGCTGTCCGACGGCTTCGGGTCGTGGCAGCTCTCCCTCGGCGTGGTCGCGATCCCGGCGGTGCTGGGCCTGTTCGCCTGGCTCCCGGTGATCCGACGCGCGAAGCCGGTACGGACCGACCCGAGCCGAACCGGCACCGGCACCGGCACCGGCACCGGCACCGGCACCACCGACGCAACCGAGGCCCGGCGCACCGAGCCCACACCCGCACCCGCACCCGGCACCGCCGCGCCCGACACCTCCCCCTGGCGACGCCCCGTGGCCTGGATCCTCGCCGTCTTCCTGGTCATGCAGACCACCGCCTACTACGGCGTGGTCGGCTGGGTGCCCGCCGCCTACGAGGAGCAGGGCTGGAGCGCCGAGCGCGCGGGGCTGCTGCTGTCCGTGTTCGGCCTCACCGGGATCGTCTCCGGCCTGGTGATCCCGCTGCTCGCGGACCGCTTCACCGATCCCCGGCCGCTGTTCGCGGTCACCGTCGCGGGGGCCGTGGTCGGCATGGGCCTGCTCGCGTTCGCGCCGGATCTGGCGCCGTGGCCCACCATCGCGCTGCTCGGCCTGACACTCGGCGGCGCGTTCCCGTTGATGCTGGTGATGCTCGTCCGCTTCGCACCGAGCCCGGCGGCGGCCGGCCGGCTGTCCGCGATGACGTTCCTGATCGGCTATCCGATCGCCGCCGCGCTGCAGATCGTGTTCGGCACGATCCACGACCTGACCGGCGACTACACCGCGGTGTTCGCGGTGCTGTTCGCGATGACCCTGGTGGAACTCGCGGTCTCGCTCGGGTTGGATCCCAAGCATGCCCGACACCCCTGAGCATCCGTCACCGTCCGTCCCCCCGGCACTGTCCGCCCTCCCGCCCCGCTTCCGGGGCGTCCCGTACGTCTACGCCCGCCACCCGCAGGCCGTCGCGGCCGGTGACCTGAGCGCCGGTGCCAACTGCCAGCTGTACGCGTACGCCTTCCTCGCCCATCACGGCCTGCACGTCCCTCCGCTGCGCTCGTCCGAGCTGTGGGCCGACGACACCGCCACCGTGCGGGTCGCCGAACCCGCGCCGCTGGACCTGCTCCTGTTCGACGCCGGACCGCGCCCGGACCGCGATCCCGGCTACGCCGCGCACATCGGGGTGCACCTGGGCCCCGACCGGGTGCTGCACCTGTGCCGGGAGGTCGGTCGGCCGGCCGTCTGGTCGTACGCCGAGTTCGCCGCCCACCCCGGCTACGCACGCCTGTTCGGAGTCAAACGGTGCCGCCCGGTGACGGAACACAACCACCCCCTCCCGTAGTTGAATTGCGACATGCCCGCTCCCGAGAACAGCGCCTTGAACTCCACCTCCGTCACCGAACCCCAGAGCCCGTCCGATGCGCCCCCGCCGCCCGTTCCGGCCTGGGAACGCCGCTACCGCGCGGCCCGGATCGGCCTGCCGCGCTGGGCCGACCACGCGCCCGCGAAGTCCGTCTTCGTCTCCAACGCCTCCGGCACCTTCGAGGTGTACGCCTGGGACCGGGTCAGCGGCGCACAACGTCAGGTGACCGACCGGCCCAACGGCACCTCGTCGTCCCGGATCAGCCCGGACGGGCGCTGGATCTGGTGGTTCGCCGACACCGACGGCGACGAACTCGGCGTCTGGATGCGCCAGCCGTTCGACGGCGGCCCGGACGAGGTCGCCGTTCCCGGTCTCGCACCGTCCTACCCCGGCGGCCTCGGTCTGGCGAACGACGGCACGGTCGTGGTCGGCCGGATGACCGACGACGAGGGCTCCACGATCCACGTCGCCCGCCCCGGCGCCGACCCGGTGACCGTGTACCGCCACACCGAGTCGGCGTGGTTGTCCGCGCTGTCCGAGGACGCCACCCACCTGGTCGTCGCGCACAACGAGCACGGCGACGCGATGCACGCTTCGCTGCGCGTACTGCGCCTGGACGGCACGCCCGTGGCCGACCTGCACGACGGCCCCGAGGGCGGGCAACCCGACTCGGACCTGTCCGCGATGGGCTTCTCCCCCGTCGCCGGCGACCAGCGCGTGCTGGTCATCCACCAGCGCCGCGGCCGGGACGAACCGCTGCTGTGGGAGCCGCTGACCGGCATCGAAACCGAGCTCGACCTCGGGCTGCCCGGCGACCTGTCCGCCGACTGGTATCCCGACGGCCGGGCGCTGCTGATCGACCACGAGCAGCACGGACGTTCCGAGCTGTACCGCTACGACCTGGCGAGCAAGGAGCTCACCCGGATCGACACCCCGCCGGGCACCATCGGCGCAGCCGGCGCCCGGCCCGACGGCAGCGTCGAGTACCACTGGTCGAGCGGTTCGACCCCCTCCGAACTGCGCTCGACCACGGGTGACGTACTGCTCACCCCGCCCGGCGAGCGTCCGCCCGGGTCGGTCCCGGTCACCGACGCGTGGGTGGAGGGGCCGGGCGGCAAGGTGCACGCGCTGGTGTCCAAGCCCGCGGGCGAGGGTCCCTTCCCGACCGTGTTCAACATCCACGGCGGGCCCACCGCGCACGACGGCGACCACTTCGCGGCGGACGTCGCGGCCTGGGTCGACCACGGCTTCGCGGTGGTCCGGGTCAACTACCGGGGCTCGACCGGCTACGGCAAGGACTGGACCGACGCGCTGCGGGTGCGGATCGGCCTGATCGAGCTGGAGGACATCGGCGCGGTCCGCGAGTGGGCCGTCGAGTCGGGCCTGGCCGATCCCGAGCGCATCGTGCTCTCCGGCGGCTCGTGGGGCGGCTATCTGACCCTGCTCGGCCTGGGCGTGCAGCCGGACGCGTGGGCGCTGGGGCTGGCCGCGGTGCCGGTCGCGGACTACGTCACGGCCTACCACGACGAGATGGACGTACTGAAGGCGATGGACCGCACGCTGCTCGGCGGTACGCCCGAGGAGGTCCCCGAGCGCTGGGCCGCGTCCTCGCCGCTGACCTACGTCGAGAAGGTGCGGGTCCCGGTGTACATCAGCGCCGGCGAGAACGACCCGCGCTGCCCGATCAAGCAGATCGAGAACTACGTCGCGCGGCTGGCCGAACTCGGCAAGCCGCATGAGGTCTACCGCTACGACGCGGGCCACGGCTCGCTGGTCGTCGAGGAGCGCATCCGGCAGATGCGCCAGGAGTTCGCCTTCGTCGACCAGGTGATCGGCCTGCCGATCCCGAACCCGGCGTAGGCCGCCCCGGCCGGCGAATCTCGGCGGCCGCGCCGCCGGCCATCGCGATCCGCCGGTCAGGAACCGGCTGCGCACGTGCCGCACGACGGGGCTGGGTGTCAGCTCTCGACGCCCAGCTCCGCGAGCAGTTGCGCCTCCCGCTCCTCGGCCCGGTCGTCCGCCTCCCGGCGGACCACGCGCCACCACACGAACACGGCGGCGCCGGCGAAGACGAACCACTGCGCGGTATAGCCCAGGTTCTGCCAGGCCCGGCCGGAAATCCCGCCGCCCTCGGTCTTCTTCGCCGCCGGCATCGGCGCCAGCGCGGCCGCATCGGCGGCCGGGGTCTGCGCGGTCAGCGCGACGAACCCGTCGGTGAGCGGGTACGGCAGCATGTTGACCAGCTCGGGGGTGCTGATCATGGAGAGTTGCCCCGGCCGCAGGTCGGTGGCGCGTTCCGCGTCCGAGGTGTGCTCCGCCTCGGACCATTCCAGCCGACCGGTGACGGTGACCGGTCCGGCCGGCGGCGCAGGAACGTTGTCGCCCTCGACCCAGCCGCGGTTGACCACGACCGCCGGCGCCCCGGCGACCAGCAGCGGGGTGACCACGTACGACCCGGTACGCCCGTCGAGTCGGCGCCCGGGCACCACGAGTTGGCGGCTCACGTCGTAGGTGCCGCTCACCGTGACCGAACGGCCGCGATCGGCACCCTCGACCCGGCCGCCCGGCGGCACGAGGTCACCGATCGGCACCGCGGGAGCCGTGGACACCTTCTCCCCGGTGCTCCCGCCGCCCTTGTGCTCGCCGTAGCGGTGGAACTGCCACAGCCCCAGCGCCGCGCACACCGGGACCGCGACGAGCACGATCATGTGGAAGACCAGCCAGCGCGGCTGGAGCAGGAACCGGTACACCCCCCAACGGTAACCGTCGGCCGACGGCATCCGAGCGCGGGTGTCACCTCGCGCGCGGGTAGTCCCCCGTCCGATAGATGTCGGTGCGGAACACGGTGCCGCCGCACGTGGGCGTCAGCGCCACCTTGGCCACGTTGAAGTCGTTGGCGACGAGTGCGTAGCCGAGCGCGGGCACCGGCGCCTTGGGCGCATCGGGGGCGCACCTGCCGTCCGCGGCCGGCACCTGCGGTTGCCACGCGAACTGGAACTCGTAGGCCTGGCCCGGTCGAAGCGTGATCACCGTGCCCGTCGACTCGGGCAGCAGCGGCAACCCGGCCGCGCCGTCGCCGGCCGTGTGCTGGTGCACGGTGACCTGCACGATCGGGTTCCCGGGCGGCGAGCCCACCGAGACCACTCCGGGGCCGGTCACCTGGCAGTCCTTGCGCGCGTTGCTGCGCACCTGGAGCACGCCGTACGCCAGGCCGTCGGCGCCGACCGGTCCGAGCCGGGCGTCCTCCCCGGACAGGTCGGTGGTCAGACACGCGGGGGTCGGCTTGGCCGGCGGCGCGGTCTCGCTCGGCGGCGCGCTGCTCGCGGGCGGCGCGCTCTGTCCGGTGCCCGCGCTCTGCCCGCTCGTCGGCGCGGTCGAGGCGCCGGATCCGTTCGTCGGGGTGCCGCCTCGGGTCGGCGGGTGGGACTGTCCGGCCCCGCCCGGAATCCCGGCGCTCATCCCCTCGCTCGGCCCCGGCAACGGCTCCGTGACGTTGACCGGGGACGACGAGGACTGGATCCCGCCGACATTCGACTTCGAGTCGCCGCCGCCGTCCACGGCGGTCCGCAACACGGGTGTGCCGACCAGCAGCGCCGCCACCAGCCCGGCGGCGCCGAGCGTGGCCACCCGCCGTTGTCTGCGCCGGGCCGGCACGGCCACCCGCAGCCGGTCCAACGCGTCCGACGAGGGCCGTACGTCGGCCACCGCCGCATGCAGTCGCCGGCGCACCTCTGCCGCGAGGTCGTCGGGGTCGGGACCAAGGGTCCCCGGGTCGTTCGTCACGGCGTCTCCATCCGGGCCCGGAGGGCTTCCAGTCCGCGTGAGGCGTACGCCTTCACCGAGCCGACCGACAGTCCGAGCAGATCGGCCACCTGAGCCTCTGTCAGATCAGCGTAATAGCGCAGCACGATCACTTCCCGCTGCCGCCGTTGCAATTCGCGCAACGCCCTTACCAGCACGTCGCGTTCCAACACGTGCCGTGAGCCGTCCTCGGTACTCGTCGATTCCGGCTCGGGCTTGGACAGCAGGCGCATGCCCATGATCCGCCGCCGCAGCGTCGACCGGGACAGGTTCACCACGGTCTGCCGCAGGTAGGCCAGCGTCTTGTCGGCCTCGCGCAACCGATGCCGGGCGGTGTGCACCCGGACGAACGACTCCTGCACCACGTCCTCACACGAATCGGTGTCGTCGAGCAACAGGGAAGCCAAGCGCAACAACGAACCATAGTGGGCGCGATAGGTCTCGGTGAGGACGTCTATCGAGACGCCCGCGTCAGAGGACACGGAAACTCCCGAAACGCCCTGATCCAGCGCGCCGACCACAGGCATTCGGACCGGGCGCAGCGCCGGTTCCGCCCTCACGACCATTTCTGCCACGACTGTTGGACACTCGACCCCCCGGGAAGGTTGTATACGCCTGCGATCCGGGGACGGTCGTCGGCTCAGCCACACATCCGCCCACCGTAGTGGGCCGGGTGATGTGCAGTCAGCTACTCGGGTCCTGGAAGGGGCTGTCTCGGGTCCCGGGGGCGGTTGTCTCGGGTCCGGGGGGGGCGGTTGTCTCGGGTCCGGGGCGGCTGCTCGGGTCGGGGAGGCGGCTGTCTCGGGTCCGGGAGACAGGCAGGTGCTCGGGTCCGGAAGCGGCTGTCTCGGGTCCGGAGGCGGTCGCTCGGGTCCGGGAAGCGGTCGCCGCACGCACGGCAGCCGGTGTCCCCACTCGGGGAACACCGGCTGCCGCAACGCTCCGCGGTCCGCGACTAGTCGCGCTCGACCAGTTCCGCGGCGACGACCTCGGCGATCTGGGCGGTGTTCAGCGCCGCGCCCTTGCGCAGGTTGTCCCCGCACATGAACATGTCGAGCGCGAACGGGTCGTCGATCGAACGACGCACCCGGCCGACCCAGGTCGGGTCGGTACCGACCACGTCGGCCGGCGTCGGGAACTCGCCGTTCTCCGGGTCGTCGCACAGCACGACGCCGGGAGCACCGTCCAGGATCTCGTGCGCGCGGGCGACCGAGACCTCGTTCTCGAACACGGCGTGCACCGCGAGCGAGTGTGTGGTGATCACCGGGACGCGCACGCAGGTCGTGTGCACCTTCAGGTCGGGCAGCCCCAGGATCTTGCGGGACTCGTTGCGAACCTTGAGCTCCTCGGACGACCACCCGTCGTCCTTGAGCGAACCGGCCCACGGCACCACGTTGAGCGCGAGCGGCGCCGGGAAGGGGCCGAAGTCGCCCACCGCACGGCGCACGTCGCCGGGCTGGGTGCCCAGCGTCTGGCTGCCCGCGACCTTGCCGATCTGCTCGCGCAGCGCGTCGACACCGGGCTGCCCGGCGCCGGACGCGGCCTGGTACGACGCGACCACGAGCTCCTTGAGGCCCAGCTCGGCGTGCAGCGCGCCCAGTGCTACGACCATGGTCAGCGTCGTGCAGTTGGGGTTGGAGATGATGCCGCGCGGACGCACCCGCGCCGCGGCGGCGTTGACCTCGGGCACCACGAGCGGGACCTCGGGGTCCATCCGGAACGCGCCGGAGTTGTCCACCGCGACCGCGCCCTTGCTCGCGGCGATCGGCGCCCAGTGCGCGGAGACCTCGTCGGGCACGTCGAACATCGCGACGTCCACGCCGTCGAAGCATTCCTCGCTCAGCGCGATGACCTCGACCTCCTCGCCGCGCACGACGAGCTTCTTGCCCGCGCTGCGCGCGGAGGCGATCAGCCGGATCTCGCCCCACACGTCCTGGCGGGTGGAGAGCAGTTCGAGCATCACCGTGCCGACCGCGCCGGTGGCGCCGACCACGGCCAGGGTGGGCTTGTCCTTGCGGGTCATCGGCCGGTACCTCCGTAGACGACGGCTTCGCCGGACTGGTCGTCCAGGCCGAACGCGGTGTGCACGGCCTGTACGGCGGCCGGAACGCCGTCGGCGCGGCAGACCACCGAGATCCGGATCTCGGATGTCGAGATCAGCTCGATGTTCACCCCCGCGCCGGTGAGCGATTCGAAGAACTTGGCGGTGACGCCCGGGTGCGAGCGCATGCCGGCGCCGACGAGCGAGATCTTGCCGATCTGGTCGTCGTAGCGCAGCGACTCGAAGCCGATCTCGGCCTGGGCCTTGGTCAGCGCGGTCATCGCACTCTGACCGTCGGACATCGGCAGCGTGAAGGAGATGTCGGTACGGCCCGTGGAGGCCGCGGAGACGTTCTGCACGATCATGTCGATGTTGATCTCGTTGTCCGCCACCAGGCGGAAGATCTTGGCCGCCTCGCCCGGCTTGTCCGGGACCCCGACCACCGTGATCTTCGCTTCGCTGGTGTCGTGGGCGACCCCGGAGATGATCGCGTGCTCCATGTCGTCCCCTTCGGGTTCATCCGTCACCCAAGTGCCGACGAGTCCCGAGAAGGACGACCGCACGTGCACGGGCATGTCGTAGCGGCGGGCGTACTCCACGCACCGCAGGTGCAGCACCTTGGATCCGCTCGCGGCCAGCTCCAGCATCTCCTGGTAGCTGATCCGGGAGATCTTCCGGGCCTTCTTCACCACGCGGGGGTCGGCGGTGAAGATGCCGTCCACGTCCGTGTAGATCTCGCAGACCTCGGCGTTCAGCGCGGCGGCCAGCGCGACGGCGGTGGTGTCCGAGCCCCCGCGGCCGAGCGTGGTGATGTCCTTCGTGTCCTGGGACACGCCCTGGAAGCCGGCCACGATCGCGATCGCGCCCTCGTCGAGCGCGGAGCGGATCCGCCCCGGCGTCACATCGATGATGCGCGCTTTGTTGTGGACCGCGTCGGTGATCACACCGGCTTGGCTGCCGGTGAACGACCGTGCGTCGACGCCCAGGTTTTTGATCGCCATCGCCAACAGCGCCATCGACATCCGCTCACCCGCGGTGAGCAGCATGTCGAGCTCGCGCCCGGAAGGGATGGGACTCACCTGCTGCGCCAGATCGATCAGCTCATCCGTCGTGTCGCCCATCGCGGACACCACCACGACCACTTCGTGGCCCTGCTTCTTGGTGTCGACGATTCGCTTGGCCACGCGCTTGATGCCCTCGGCATCGGCGACGGAGGAGCCGCCGTACTTCTGCACGACAAGGCCCACGTGCGCTCCTCGCTTGATATCTGTGCGGTCGGCACAGTCTAACTAGGCCGCTCGGTGGTCAAAGCTTTATTCACATTGTGAGACGTACGTATCAGTAGGCGGGATTGTGCGACGTACGCATCACTGAGCGGCATTCGGCACCAACAACACCAAACGCCCTACCCGGCGCCGAGACTCGCTTGCGAACCAGCCGAATCGCGTGGTTTCGGGAAGTTCGGAGCGGTCGGGGAGTTCGGCGCGATCGGGGCGCGATCGGGGCGATCAGGTGTGCGGGCCGCCCAGGACCACGGCGTCGTCGAGTTGCTCGGCGAGTTCGTCGACCAACTCGTCGGCGAGCGCCTGTCCGTCCGGGTCCAGACTCTCCGTGATCGGATCGTCCAGGCGGGCGTGCGACACCACCGATTGCAGCGCACGCAACACCGCGCTCGCGGTCGCGCCCCAGTTGGACATGTACGAGAACTGCCACCACCACAGCGCCTCCCGGCTGCGTCCGGCCCGATGGTGGGCCAGCCCGTGGGCGAGGTCGGCGACGACGCCGGCGACGTCGTCCGACAGCCGCGCCGCGACCGGTTTGGACTTGGGCACGTACGGGTCGAAGACCTCGTAGTACACGTCGATCGGCTCCAGCAACCGGGACAGCGCCGAACGCAGCGCGTCGACGTCCGGATCGGGACCCGAGTCGGGCTCGAAGCGGTCGTCCGGCACCACGTCGGCGATCGCGCCGAGCCGGCCGCCCGCAAGCATGAGCTGCGAGACCTCGAGGAGCAGCATCGACACCGCCTGCTCCGGCTCCTCGCCCTTGGCCACCTCGGTGACGGCCAGGACGAAGCTGTCGATCTGGTCGGCGATCTCACTGGTGAATTCGTTCAGGTCGTCAGACATCGAGCAGTCGTCTCCCCTCGAAGGCACGCCCGAGCGTGACCTCGTCGGCGTACTCCAGGTCGCCCCCCACCGGCAGCCCGCTGGCCAACCGGGTCACACGCAGACCCATCGGCTTGCACAGGCGAGCCAGGTACGTCGCGGTCGCCTCTCCTTCCAGGTTCGGATCGGTGGCCAGGATCAACTCGGTCACCACACCGTCCGCGAGCCGGGTCATCAGCTCACGAATCCGCAGGTCGTCGGGCCCCACGCCCTCGATCGGGCTGATCGCGCCACCGAGCACGTGGTACCGGCCCCGGAACTCGCGGGTCTTCTCGATCGCCACGACATCCTTGGACTCCTCGACCACGCAGATCACCGCGACGTCGCGTCGCGGGTCGAGACAGATTCGGCACTGCTCCGATTCCGCCACGTTGCCGCATGTGGCGCAGAACCGCACCTTGTCCTTGACCTCGGTGAGCGCGTGCACGAGGCGCCGGACGTCGGCCGGGTCGGCCGCCAGGAGGTGGAAGGCGATGCGTTGCGCGCTCTTGGGCCCTACACCGGGCAGTCGGCCCAGCTCGTCGATGAGGTCCTGTACGACGCCTTCGTACACCTACCGTCTCCCTGCTTGCTTTGGTTGTTCGGGGGCTGCTTGGTGGGCTGCTTGTGGGCTGCCTGGTGTTTCGGTGGGCTTTCGGTGGGCTTTTCGGCTTCGGTGGGTTCTTTCGGTGGGTTCTCTTGCCGGGCCTTGTGACGGGCTTTGCGATGGGTCTTCGGTGGGTTCGGCTTTCGGTTGTGGGGGCTCGGCTCACATGCCGGGCAGCCCGAGTGGACCGCCGCCGCCCATGCCCTGGGCCAGCGGGCCCATCAACTGGGACTGCATCTCCAGAGCCGCGCGGTTGGCGTCGCGCACCGCGGCGACGATGAGGTCGCCGAGGGTCTCCGTGTCCTCAGGATCCACCGCGGACGGCGAGATCTCCAGAGCCAGCAGCTCACCGGCGCCGGACACGGTCGCGGTCACCAGGCCGCCGCCGGCGCTCCCGGTCACCTGGGTGCGCGCGAGTTCGTCCTGCGCCGCCATGAGGTCCTGCTGCATCTTCTGCGCCTGCTGCAGCAGCTGCTGCATGTCGGGCTGGCCACCACCGGGAAACACTGGACACCCTTCGTCGCTCGGACGCGGCTTCGCACCGCCTCGGGGCGGCGCCCGCTCGGCCGCCGTCCTTCCGTCGAGCCTACGGCTCCGGGCGGGGCCGATGCGCGGCGACGGCACGCATCGGTGGGTCGGCGGTGGGTCGGGTGCCGGTCGCCGGCGGTCGGGTGGTGGGGGTGCCGGGTCGGTACCGGGGCGGGTTGGGGTCGGTACCGGGTGCCGGATCGGGTGGAGTCGGTGCCGGGGCGGTGGGTGCGTCAGGTGGTGGGCGACTCGTCGATGATCGTCGCGCCGAGTTCGCGGGTGAGCAGTTCGTGGGTGGACAGGCCGCCGTCGTCGGCCAAGTCTTCGTCGTCGTAGCGGCCGATGTCCTCGGGGATGTCGAAGTCCGGCTCGGGCGGCGGTGGTGGTGCCTGCCTGGGCTGCGGGCGGGTGGGCGGCGGCTGCGACGGGGCGGTGGCGGGGCGGGTCTGGGCGGGCGGCGGGGTCGCGACCGGAGGGGTCGGGGCCGGGGCCGTCGGGGCCGGGGCGCCGGGCCAAGCGCCGGGGGGCGGGGCGGCGGGCGCGCGATCGACGGGCGGGGTCGCGGTCGGGACGGGAGCCGGGGCCGGGGCTGTGGACGGGGTCGGGGCCGGGCCGCCGGGGCGGCGGGCGGGCGCGGCGCCTGCCTCGCCGGTGACGACGCAGTCGATCCGCCAGTCGAAGCCGAAGGCGTCCTGCACGGACTGCCGGACGATCTCGTCCCGGCCGCTGCTGCGGAAGCCCTCACGGGTGCCCGCCTGCTCGAACGCGAGGGTCAGCGTGGTGCCGTCGAATCCGGCCACGGTCACCGTCTGCAACATCATCCAGGCCACCCGGTTGCGGCCGCGCACGGCGTCCAGGATCTGCGGCCACATTTCGTGGACGCGGGCCAGGTCGCCGGTGGCCTGGCCGGTGGCCTGGGCGGGGGCGGCGGGGGGTGCTTGGTGGGGCTGGTGGGGCTGTTGCGGGTGCTGCTGGGGGGCGGCGGGGGGTGGGCCGGAGCCGGCGGTGCGGGCTTGGGGCCAGGCGCCGGGGGTGGTGGCGGGCTGCTGTTGGTGCTGTTGCGGCTGCTGAGGTTGTGGGTGTTGTGGGTGTTGCGGCTGCGGGTGGGTCGCGGGAGCCGGTACGGGGGGCTGGGGCGGAGCGGTCTGCTGCGGGCGGGCCTGCGCGGGGGCCGCTCCGGCGTCGGTGCGGGCCTGGTCCGGGGTGGTGGGGGCGGCGGGCCCCGTGGGGAGGCCGCCGACGGACACGCGGCGTTCGAGGCGTTCCAGGCGCGTCTGCAGGCCCTGCTCGCCGGAGTCGACGGCGGGCAGCAGTACCCGCGCGCAGATCAGCTCCAACTGGAGCCGGGGCGCGGTGGCGCCGCGCATCTCGGTGAGGCCGGTGTTGACGATGTCGGCGGCGCGGGTGAGCCCGGCCCGGCCGAACTCGGCGGCGTGCCGGACCATGCGCTCCAGCTGGTCGGCGGGCACATCGATCAGGCCCTTGTCGGCCGCGTCCGGCACTGCGGCCAGGATCACCAGGTCGCGCAGCCGCTCCAGCAGGTCGGCCACGAACCGGCGCGGGTCGTAGCCCCCCTCGATCACCCGGTCCACCAACTCGAAGGCGGCCCCGCCATCCTGCGCGACGAACGCCTCGACCACGTCGTCCAGCAGCGACCGATCGGTGAACCCGAGCAGCGAGGTGGCCATCGCGTAGGTGACACCGTCGTCGGTGGCACCCGCGAGCAACTGGTCCATCACCGACATCGAGTCCCGCACCGACCCGGCGCCGGCCCGCACCACGAGCGGCAACACCGCCGGCTCGACCTTGATGCCCTCGGTCTCGCACACGGAGGCGAGGTGGTCGCGCAGCACACCGGGCGGCACCAGCCGGAACGGGTAGTGGTGCGTCCGGGACCGGATGGTCCCGATCACCTTCTCCGGCTCGGTGGTGGCAAAGATGAACTTCAGGTGCTCCGGCGGCTCCTCGACCACCTTGAGCAACGCGTTGAAGCCCGCCGACGTGACCATGTGCGCCTCGTCGATGATGTAGATCTTGTAGCGCGAGCTCACCGGCGAGAAGTGCGCCTTCTCCCGCAGGTCGCGAGCGTCGTCCACACCACCGTGCGACGCGGCGTCGATCTCGATCACGTCGATGCTGCCGGGCCCGCCGAGACCGAGGTCCCGACACGACTGACACTCACCGCAGGGCGTGGGCGTGGGCCCCTGCTCACAGTTGAGACACCGGGCAAGAATGCGCGCGCTGGTGGTCTTGCCACACCCTCGCGGCCCACTGAACAGATAGGCGTGATTGACGCGGTTGTTCCGCAGGGCCTGCATGAGGGGTTCCGTCACGTGCTCCTGCCCGATGACCTCTGCATAGGTCTCGGGGCGGTAGCGACGGTAGAGGGCGAGCGACACGCCCCCGACGATAGCCGGGCGGAAGGACACACGCGGCCCCTCACCACCCACGGACGCCCGAACGGTCGCGGACTCCCTTCACCGGCCCGCACCCGAACAGCCGCCGACCCCCACCGCCCGCCTGTGCCCGAACGGACGCGGACCCCCACCGTCCGCCGCGCCTGAACGGTCGCGGACCCACACCGCCCACCTGTGCTCGAACGGTCGCGGACTCCCACCGTCCGCCCGTGCCCGAACGGTCGCGGACTCCCACCGTCCGCCCGTGCCCGAACGGTCGCGGACTCCCACCGTCCGCCCGTGCCCGAACGATCGCGGACTCCCACCGTCCGCCCGTGCCCGAACACCGGCCCCATCCCTGCCCGAACACCAACCCCACCCGTACCCGAGCACCTGCCCCGGTCGGGTACTGTAGGCCCCGGACCCCCCGTGCGGCGGTATCCTCCTGAACCTCCCCAGGGCCGGAAGGCAGCAAGGATAGGGAGGCTCTGCCGGGTGCACGGGGGGTTCACAGTTTCCCCACCCCGCCCGGCCCACCCCTCCGCCCCCTTCGAATAGGGGTGCGCGAGCACCCGCCGACCTCCTGTAAGCTTCCGCACGGAGGATTCGCCTAGTGGCCTAGGGCGCACGCTTGGAAAGCGTGTTGGGTTCACCCCCTCACGAGTTCGAATCTCGTATCCTCCGCCAGCCTGAACAGGCAAAACGTCAGCCCGGATCGTTCCGACGATCCGGGCTGACGTCGTTGTGGTTGCAGTTCTGGTTGCAGTTGGGCCGAAGAATCCCCAGGTTAGGGGTAATCTCGCAGGCAACCGTCCGTCGCCGTTCGGTGCGGTTCAGAGCGGCTCGACATAGTCCGGTCGATCACGCCAACCGCTCCACGAGTGACGGCTACCGCATCGCGCGTCGCTCGTCGTTTCTTCGGAAGGGCTGTCCCAGGTTGGCGGCCCGAATCCGATCGCCTCGTGGCGATATGTGGTTGCGACCGGGGTGTGTGACGGAGGAGCCTCGTCAGGCATGAATGCGACGAACTCCGCCAGTGACGCCCAAAGTACGTACTCCGTCGGTGGGGCTCCTCGTGATGTGCGGATCTCCGCGCTGGGCCACCTGAGCAAGGCCAGCCGCGAGGATTCCCAGCTCTATTCCTTCCTCATGGCGCTCACCGTGCACACGCCGGTCGATGCGCCCTTCACAGTCGGTCCCGGCAGCGATCCACCCGACCGACGACTCACCGGCGCATCGGGGCGCGCCTGGGACATCGAACTCGCCGAACTGACTCTCCCTCGCGTGCGGATCGATCTCGCCCGCATCCGCGCCTTCGGGCGGCGCCTGGAGACACTCCTCACCGACAACCTCTCCCGCTACCCCCACCTCGTGGGCAACACGGTCATGCTGACCCTCCTCGGCGAGGCGAGCCTCCCGCGCGACGACCGCTCCCTGCTCACCGACATCACCGACGCGCTCACCGCCGACCGGGGATGCTGGCTCGACGGCGTCGACATGAGCAACGGCCTCCCGAGCAGCCTCGGTCATGCCGGTTTCTACCCACTGATCGGCGCCTTGGCCACGCGAGTCGAGCGCGGTGGGCACCCGGGAAGCGTCCAGGTCATCGCGACCGTCTCGCGGGCGATCTACCCCCATGAAGCGGTCGAAGCGCTGCGCGATCTCGTGCGTGACAAGGATCGCCCCGAGAACGAGATCCTGCTCGTAACCTGCGGAGCTCCCGACGAACTTGGCCACATCTGCGGCTTCGACCGCGTGCTGCTGGGGATGCTCGAAGACGCCGCGCGGTCCGGCACGCTCTTGGCCCAGGACCCGACGCACCTCAAGGCCGTCGCCCTGCACTACTGGGGCCTGCCGACCCTCATCGGAATCAAGATCACCGACGAGTACACCGCACCCTGGGACAGTTGACGCTGGACACCAACCCCACCGACCGGCGTTCGCGCCATCCAAGAGGGTGGGACGAACTGGGACACACCCCTGATCCGCGCGTCTGCGCCGAGGGGCGTCCCCTCTGTCCGCCGGTCCGGGGGCTCGGCCCGTTCAAGGCCGAGCCCCCGGACCAGGCAGTCACGTCGCGGCCGGTTTTACCCCTTCGGACTCCGGGACTTCGCTGCTACCGATCCCCCACAGGAGGTTGTTGACCCTCTCTGCGGTGTCGCGCAGCAGCGGGTCGGTGACGTGTTGGTAGCGCTTGGCCATCGTGGTCGAGGACCAGCCCATGATGGCCATGACGATGCGCTCGGGGACGCCGAGCAGGAGGAGGACGGTCGCGGCGGTGTGGCGGGCGTCGTGGAGGCGGGCGTCGCGGACGCCGGCCTCCTGGAGGAGTTCCTTCCAGTGGTGGTAGTCGGTGTTCGGGTTGAGGATCGCGCCGGTGGCCGAGGTGAACACGTAGCCGGTCTCGGTCCAGAGCTGGCGGGCCTGGGCGCGCTCGGCGTCCTGGAGTTCGCGGTGTCGGCGGAGGATCTTGGTCAGCTCGTCGGGCAGGCCGATGGTGCGGCGGCCCGCTCGGGACTTGGTGTCCTTGGTCTCGCGGCGGATCTGCTCGCGGGAGGGGCAGTAGCCGGCCTTGCGACCGCAGGTGTCGCCGCAGCCGTGCGCGTACTTGGGGCGCAGTCGGCCGCGCCGGACGCACATGAAGCCCGAGTCGAGGTCGACGTCCGACCACTTCAGGCCGAGGACTTCGCCCTGTCGTAGGCCGAGGGCGAGGGCGACGACCCAGCGGGCCTGGTTCCGCCGTTGCACGGCGGCGAGGAGGATCCGCTGGACCTCCTCGACCGAGTAGGGCTCGACCTCTTCCTCGTCCAGGCGCGGGGCCTTGGCGATCTTCGCGACGTTGACCGTGAGATGCCCGCGACGAACCGCCTCACCCAAGGCGACGCTCAAGGTGCGGTGCGCGTGGTGGGCGGTGGCGGGCTTGCTGCCGCCGGCCTGCATCTTCGCGTAGAAGCGCTCCAGGTGTTCGGGCTCCAGCTTGGTCAGACGGTGCGCACCGAGGCCGGGGGTGAGGTGCACGCGGACGTCGACCTCGTAACCGGCGAGGGAGTTCTCGGTGACGGCGAGCGGGGCGATGTTGTCGATCCAGTGCCGGAGCCACGCCGTGAGCGTCCACGCCTGGCCAGCCTTGCGGACGGTGCCCGCGTCGCGGGCGCGCTCCAACGCGCGGACCTTCTTGGTCACCTCGGCGCGGGTCTTGGCGGAGACGTGGCGGCGGTCGGGTCGGCCGTTGTCCTTGACGCCGACGGTGACATAGCCGTGCCAGCGGCCGTCGTTGCCCTGGAAGATGGACGAGGCGCCGTTGGGCTGCCGGGTGTTGTCGGCCATTCGATCGCCCCCGCTCAGGCCGCGAGCGGCAGGTCGGCGACGAGCAGGCCGGCGACGTACGCGCCCAGGGCTTCGGCCGGGACGCGGCGCAGGCGGCCGATGGTGACCGAGGGGATGTCGCCAGAGGCAATCAAGGCGTACATCGTCGTGCGGCCGATGCCGAGGCGGCGGGCGGCTTCCTCGACGGTGAGGGCGACGAGGGTGGGGTCGCCGGTCGGTTCGGCGGGCACGGCGGTGTTCGGGCGGATCTGGGACAAGGCAGGTCCTTACTCGGCGGCGCCTTGGGCAAAAGGCCGCCGGGTCGTTCCGTTCAGGGATGGGCGGGACGTGGTGCCGGCCGCAGCCTCGGTGTTCGTAGCACCGGGGCGGCGGGGTTTCGGGTGGGCGGCTACTCGCCCGGTGGGTCGGTTGGGTCCTCGTCCACGGTCGGTGGATGGCCGAAGTGGACGAGGCGTGGCCCGGAGAAGGGGCCCGGGGTGACCAGTTCCTCCGCGATGACCTGGCTCACGGCTTCGCCGACCTCGTCCTCGATCTCGGGGTGGGCGTCGATGTAGGTCTCAAGGGCCTGTTGGGCGGCGGCGAGCTGGTCGTTGGCCGCGCGGATGGCGCGGTAGGACGTGCGGACGTCGTCGATCAGTTGGACGGCGCGTTCGTGCATCGCGAGTTGGGGCGGGCCGAGGAGGTTGTCGAGGTCGATGCCGAAGACCTGGGCGAAGCCGATGGCCTCGTCGAGGTTGATCCGCCGCCGGGGCTCGGCGCTCTCGATCCGCCAGATCGCGGACTGGTTGATGGGAAAGCCCGCGTCCGACATGCGCTCGGCCAGTGTCGCGGTGCTCCACTTGCGCGCCTCGCGCTCCAGGCGCACGCGCTCGGCGACGTTGTCCTCGCTCCACATCGACTGCGGGCCGCCCGGCGGGCCGGGCACCGATCCGCTCATCCGATCCTCCTTGCAATGCGATCAAGCCCTATTGCATCGACCGCCGTTGGAGAGTAGCCTGATGCAGGACAGAATGCAAACGATCCTCCAGGGATTAACGGAGGCTCGGCCCGGGTAGCACCGGGAACGCAAAAGGCTCCCGGCGCTACGAACGCCGGGAGCCCCACAACACACCTCGCGACCGCCCATCCCTGAACGCTCGACCACGGTGGAACCGGGTTGCCCCCCGGACCGCCGAGTGAGGAAATGCCTTGAGCAAGCGTACGACGACAGCCCTCCGGGGCGCATCCGCCACGCGCCGTCCCACCCGGACGGAGGCGCGATAGCCGTGGCGCGCATCCGCACGATCAAGCCGGAGCTGTTCAGCTCCGAGAGTCTGGCCTCGGTCAGCGTGACCGCCGAGCGCACCTTCGTCGGCCTCTTCACCCAGGCGGATGACCATGGACGCCACCGAGACCACGCCGCGATCATCGCCGGGGTGCTGTGGCCGCTGCGTCCCGAGCACACGCCGCTCGACGTCGAGAACGACCTCCAGCAGCTCGCCGAGGCCGGACTTCTCTGCCGCTACACAACCCCGGACGGCAAGCGGTACCTGCACATCGTGTCCTGGCACGAGCACCAGAAGATCAACCGGCCGAGCGCTTCTCGGCTGCCCGCCTGCCCGGATCACGACGCCTCGCGCAAGAAGGCCGGAGGAGCCTTCGGGGACGACTCGCCGAGCCCTCACGGAGGGCTCAGTGAGGGCTCGGTGAAGGTTCACCGCACGCTCACGGATGACTCCGTGAATCGCGAATCCGCAGGTCGGACGGCATTCAGTGAGGGTTCAGTGAACCCTCACGGAGATGTCGGTGAGGGCTCAACGCCCGGATCTAGGATCTTGGATCCTGGACCTAGGATCTTCCCTCCGGGGGGCGCGGGCGCCCACGCGCCCGACACCACTCCCGCGCTCGTCGCCGAGTACGTGAACGCCTGCCGCACCCGGCCGCCGGAGAGCGTCCTGAGCCGGATCGGCCGGGAGGCGAAGATCCTCCTGGACGAGGGCGTGTCCACTGAGCACATCCGGGCCGGCCTGGAGCGGCTGCGGGCCAAGGGCCTCAACCCGAGCGCCCTGCCGGGGCTGGTCAACGAGGTCATGAACGCCGACCGACCCGGCGCCCCAACGGCGTACCGGCCGTGGACCAACCCCGAGGACCCCGAGGCGGCCTACGGCGGTGACCTGTGACCACCGGCCTCCGCCGACCCGCCGACCCGCAACGGGTGGGCACCGGTTCCGAGCAGCGTGTCCTGCGCATCCTCGCCCAACGCGGCCTCGACCCCGCGCGCCCGCTCGACACCGACGACGAGAGCGACCGCATCGCCGACGCCCTGGCCATGGCGGAACAGCGCATCCCCCCGCGCTACCGCTCCGCCGTCGCCGACCACCCCGGCATCACCGGGTGGATGCGGCGGATCGTCAACGAGGCCAGACCCGGACCGGGTGGGACGTTCGGCATCGCCACCGGACCCTCGCTGTTGATCGCCGGGACCACCGGCACCGGCAAGACCCACCAGGCGTACGGAGCCGTCCGCGGCCTCCTCCGGGCCGGAGTCCGCCTGCGCTGGCACAAGGCCACCACCGCCGACCTGTACGCCGCACTGAGGCCCCGTCAGGGCCACGACACGGAAGGCGAGATGCGCGAACTGAGCCGCTGCCCGCTGCTCATCCTCGACGACCTCGGCGCCGCCAAGACCTCCGAGTGGACCGAGGAACTGACCTACCGCCTCGTCGACCACCGCTACGAGCACATGCTGCCGACCCTGTTCACCACCAACCTGCCGATCCCCCGCATCCGCGACATCCTCGGCGACCGGGTCGCCTCCCGCCTCGCCGAGATGACCGACCGCGTCATCCTCACCGGGCCCGACCGACGTCGCCGACCGACCGACTGACCCACCATCAGGAAATGGGCGGGGCGGGCGGGGCTTCAGCTCCGCCCGCTGGCAGGCAAGGGCAGCGGCCAGCCCTCGCCTGCCCCTTGCCCGAATCCTTGCCCACCCCACCCGCACCCCTCAAGGAGCGACCCTGACCACGATCACCGACACCACCACCGGCCACGCCCGGGTGACGGCCTGGGACCGGGCTGCCATCGCCGGCCTCGGCCTCGCCGGGTTCGCCCTCTCCTACGACGCGCTGCGGCAGATGGCCGTGGCCGTGCACGTGCGCGGCGCACTGAGCTTCCTTTTCCCGCTGCTGATCGACGGGTTCATCGCCTACGGCATCCGCGCGCTCCTGGTCCTGCGGACCGCACCACCCGCCGCCCGGGTGTACGTGTGGGCGCTGTTCGGATCGGCGACCGGGGCGAGTATCTGGGCCAACGCCCTGCACGCCGTCCGCATCAACCAGCAGACCGACCCGAGCGACCCCGGGCTGCGGTTGGGCAACACCACGGTCGGCGTCCTGTCGACCCTCGCGCCGCTCGCCCTCGCCGGAGCGGTCCACCTCTACATCCTCATCGCCCGCCAACCGGCACCCGCCACCACCGCGCCGAGCCGACCGACCCCGCCCGGACACCCATCCCGGACCGGTGACCTGGTGACCGACCGGATGCCCACAGCGACGGTCACCAGGGACGCCGAGCAGACCGAACTCGCCCTCGCCGGAACGAAGGCGACCGTGTGGGCCGCCGAGCCGGACCCCTCCGCGGCCGGGGACGACCTTCTGCCGGCCGCTCGGCAGGCCGTCGCGGACGGTGGCCGGATCACCCGGGCGATCGTGGCCAACGCCCTGCGCGACCAGGGCCGCCGTGTCTCCAACGAGCGCCTCACCGACCTGATGCGAACCCTACGCAACGAGGCCGAAGCCGCCTCGAAGACGCCCGCCCGCACCTGATCGCCCGTCACCGACCCACACCCGCCCGGACGTTCCGGGCGGGTGACCTCTTCCCCAGTCAGGAGCCGGAATCTTGAGCGACGAACTCCCCCTCGCCACAACGCAGAACCTCCTCGGCGGGGCGAGCAAGCAAGGCGTGGGACCGTCCGTCGGCCGGTCCCACGCGTGTGCGCCGATCCCCGAGGGCGGGGACGGCGCACACGGCCCGCAGCGCCGGGGGGCGCGACGGGAGGGGGAACTGCCTAACACCGTCGCCGACACGCCGCCGCACGCGCTCGTCGACGCCTCCGCCGTCGCGCCCGTCAAGCCGCGCATCCGCAAGCGCAAGAAGATCCAGCGCAGGCCCGTGAGCGTGCGCCTGTCCGTCTCCGAGCGCGCCGAACTCCAAGAGGCCGCCACCTCCGAGCGCCACACCCTCGCCCGGTACATCGCCGACGCCGCCCTCGCCCGGTCCCGCGCCACCGGCTTCCGGGTCAACGGTGCGGACGACGCCCTCCTCGACGAACTCGTCCGCACCCGGACCGCCCTGGTCCGGGCGGGCACCCAGTTCAACCAGGTCGCCCACCGCCTCAACGCGGGCGGGCCGACCCGCCCCGAGGACACCGCGCTGGCCACTGCGGTCACCGACGGGATCGACCACTGCCGTCGGGTCGTCGAGCAGGTCGAGGCAGCGACCGACCTGCGCCTGGGGCGGACGGCCACCCGATGATCGTCAAGATCGTCAACAGGACCAGGACCCGCGGAACGCTGCACTACCTGTTCGGCCCCGGCAAGAGCAGCAGCCCGCACACCGATCAGCACATCGTCGCCGCGTGGGAGGGCTTCCTCCCCGACCCCGGACACCTCGCCCCCGACACCCCCGAGTACACCGCCGCCATGACCCGACTCGCGCGCCTGTTGGACGTGCGCGTGGACCAGGCCGGAGCCAACGCCCCCGACAAGCACGTATGGCACTGCTCGCTGCGCAACCACCCCGACGACCCGATCCTCACCGACGAGCAATGGGCCCAGGCCGCACGCCGCGTCGTCGCCGCCGCCGGCATCGCCGCCGAGGGCGACCCCAACGGGTGCCGCTGGATCGCGGTCCGCCACGCCGACGACCACATCCACATCCTCGCCACCCTCGTCCAGGCCGACCTGCGTCGCCCCGACAACTACCGGGACGTCTTCCGCGCCGGGGCCGAATGCGCCCGCATGGAGGAGGAATGGGGCCTGGTCCGGGTCGACCGCCCCGACCGCACCGCCGCCCGACGACCCACCGACGCGGAACGCCGCAAGGCCGAACGCCGAGGGCGAACCACCACCCCGCGCGAACAGCTGCGGGAAATGGTCCGCACCGCGGTCGCGGCGGCCTCGAACGAGACGGAGTTCTTCGCCGCTCTCGATCGGCTCGGGGTCCAGATCAGGAAACGAGTCCTGCCCTCCGGCGACGTCGGCGGCTACAACGTCGCGCTCCCCGACGACACCAACGCGCACGGCGAACCCATCTGGTTCAGCGGCACCAGACTCGCCCCGGACCTGTCCCTGCCCAAGATCCGCGCCCGCTTCCACCCCGACCCCGACCGCGGCACCCCCACCACCGAAACCTGGTACCGGGCCGCCGCCACCCTCGACGCCGTCCCCGGGCACCTCCGCCAAAGCGAGGACGAAGCGGCGGCCGGGCAACTCTGCGCGCTGGGCGAGGCGTTCGCCGCCATGGTCGTCGTCACCACCGGCCCCACCCGCATCGAGGTCCGCCGAGCCTCGATCGCGTTCGAACGCGCCACCCGCTCGCGCATCAAGGCCGACCAACGCGCCGGAGACGCACTGCGTTCGGCGGCCCGCGACCTCCTGTGGGCCGGCCGCGGCGAACAGGACGGCGGAGCAACCGCCATGATCCTGTGCACCCTCGTCCTGGCCGCGATCGCCGCCGCCCACTGGCACCGAGCCCGCAACCACCACCAGCAGGCAGCCGCAGCCCACCAGGCGCTCCAGCACCTCCAGGTCGCCTACCGCCACACCACCACCCCGCGAGCCACGGCCACCCGCCCGACGCGACCCGACACTTCGCCCCAAGCACGCCGCCGGGAGGCACCACCGGCCACGCCCGAACTCCTCGACGCCCTGTGGCAGGTACTGCCCGAGCACGCCGAACACATCCTGACCGACCCCGCCTGGCCCGCCCTCAACACCGCGCTCGCCCAAGCCGCCCGCACCGGCAAAGCACCGACCACCGTCCTGCTCAAAGCCGTAGACAGCGCGAACTCGACACCGCCGCTTCACCCGCCGAAGTCCTCACCTGGCGCATCCGCCGCCAACTCCACCAACCCACCGCCCAAGCACGAGCCGCCACCACCCGCAGCACCACACGCACGGCCACCGCACCGGCCCGGCCCGTCGCCCCCACCCCGATGCGCCCCACCACGGAGGAGCGTCGCCGCAGACGCTGACCACAGAACCCGCCATGACTTCTGTGACCTGCGCGAACGCGGCTCCAAAGGGCCGCCGAACACGATGGACTTGTAGAGCCGGTCGGGGGCATGGTGTGTCGTCCCCGACCGGAGAGGACACCATGCCCGAACCCCACCCCGACGACCGACCCGAGCTCCCGCCCGTTCCGAACCTGCACCCCATGCCCGAACCCGGGACCTACGACCAGGCCGCCCTGGTGACGTGCACCGAGTACCCGGACGAGCTCCGTGTCACCGGCATCCCGGTGCGCTGCCCCGCCTGCGACGCTGGCCGCGACTGGCTCCTCGTCCGCCACCGAGGCCACACCTTCATCCGCTGCCGCTGCGCACACCAATGGCACGAACCCAACCTCGGCGCCGCTGACTTCGAGACCCTCGCCGCCGGACCACCGGACCGCTACTGGCCCACCTACACCGAAGCCCTCGTCAGTCTCGGCTTCGACGGGCTGCTCGCCGGTACGTACGTCTGATCCGCATGAGCGGCGCCGGGCAGCGTTCCCACACGGCGCCGCCGCCGGTTCGTGGGCCGGCAAGCTCCGCCTCGTGGGTCAAGGTGTGCGGGCGTCGATGCCATACACGTTGCGCAAGATGTTCAGGGCGATGTGTGCCTCGGTGAACACCGCCGACGGGTCTTCGCCGTCCGTCACCCGGCGCATGGCCTCCCCGCGCCACCCGTGCGGCAGCGCCGCCATCGTGCGGCCGAGGTCCTCGGCACGGCGTGCGTCACACGCATGTTTCCCGTGTGTCCAGCCGTCACACAGGTCGGCGACGTGGCTGGCGGTTTCGGCGAGTCGATGCAGACGAGTGCCGTCCTCGTCCGGGTTCCGATGGCGCTGCGGGTTGGTCACGAGCACGTGGCCGGTGGTCATCGCCCAGTGCACGGCGGCCTGTTCGCCTGCGGGGAGCGCCTCCCACCGTCCGCCCGCGACCAGACGGTCCCGCATGAGCGTTCCGGCGGTACGGGCCGCCTCGGCGATCTCCGCCCAGGGTTCCATCCGCCACCGCTCCAGCAACGCGGACAGCTCCCGCAGGTCCGGCCGGCGTTCGGGTTCCGGGCTCGTTCCGTCGGCGGGCTTCACGGGCACACCGTCGCGACCCGCAGATCGCAGTCGCCCTTGAGCACGTGCGGTGCCGCAGCCGGGTGTGCTCGTCGGTGACGCTCCGCCTCCCGGAGATACGGCCGCACCGTCGGAGCCTCATGGTCCGAGGGGAAGGTCTTGAGCCCCTTGCCTTCCGGGTGGCCTGTTGCCGACCCGCACTCGCGCATGTGGGCCAGCGTCCGCCCGCCTGCGGCCGGCTTCCGAGGGCCAGCGGCAGGAGGTAAGCGGTGGGCCGTCGGCGCGTGCCGGCGGACGTGGATACCATCCGGCGGTCCGAACAGCAGCCGGCCAACCCAGGCCAGAACGGCAGCACAGAGGTACGTCACGTCACCAGGTCCTTCTCATGGAATGACCGATGGCCACACCCGGAACCGTCAACGCCGGTCACCGGAGCCATCTTGCGGGAACCCCGCCCCCGCGCCGGGGGTGTACGCGCGAGGGCGGGGTGCTGGAGCTCGGCGCGGCCCTGCGCCGAGGGGTGGCGGTTTCGGTCGCGGACGTTTCACGCAACCGGAGCGGGGCTCACCGCCATGGGCGAGTGTCGGTCTCAGACCTCGACGACCGCGTAGACGGGTAGGTGGTCCGAGAGTCGGCGCACGGCCGGGTCGTCGATGACGCCCGCGGTGCGGAAGGCGAGTCCGCTGCCGAGGATGTGGTCGCTCCGGCGGCGGATGCCGTCCTCCTTCTCGTCCCAGTGACCGACCGTCTCGCGCCCTGATCGCACGTTCGCGAAGGGGTCGACGAACCCGGCCGTGTCGAGCAGGCGGATCGCCCGCCGGTCGGTCAGGCCGAGGGTCCCGTCCTCGCGGCACAGCCGGTGCCGCGAGTGGAGGTGGGCGGGCAGGGTCGACCAGTCGGGTTCGGGGTCGAACGCCCCGATCGTGTTTAGGTCACCCAGCAGCAGCGTGCGCCGACCGGGCGCGGCGTACTCCGTGAGCCACCGGGCCTCGCTCTCGCGGTCGTCGCCCGAGAACGGGTCCAGATGCGTGTGCAGGACGGTGAGGGGCGCGCCGCTGTCGGGGACGACGAACTCGACGCGCTGGAGCGTGTGGTGGAACTTCCCCTCGGCGGCATCGGGGGTGTAGCCGACGCGCCGGAGCCTGGCGGGGTTCCACGCGAGCACCAGATGGCAGCCGTGACTCGCGGACGGGGCCAGCATGGTTTGCATGCCCAGCTCGTTGGCGATCGCGCACTCCAGCGCGTGATCGTCCCGAGTACCGTGCTGGACCTCCTGCAGGGCAACGAGGTCCAGGTCCATCGCCCGCAGGACCGCCATCTGCGAGGGGAAGCGATCGCCCCCTCCGTCCAAGAGGTTGTAGGTGCCCACACGCCTGACCGAGTGCTGCATCGCCTCCTCCTTCTCGGCCATCCCGCCACGGCGGAACACCTGGAACGCCGCGTACTCCCGGGCGAAGCCTTCGAAGGACGCCTCCATGTCGCACCAGTCCTCATCGGACGCTTTGCTCGCCGTGTGGGGCGCGTCGCCCGCGAGCCGTGGGTCAAAGCTCGTTCGGAGCGAGTCCGCGTAGGCGGCGAAGCCTCGGGAGTCGAGGCCCAGGCCGCCCAGGTCCGCACGCACGCCATCGAGCCGGCGGTGCAGGTCGCGGTAACGCACGTGCACGTCCCACCACTCCACTGCCGCCCAGCAACCGGCGCGGACCCGCTCGAAGGTGGAGAGCCGCGGTGGGTGCGGAACGTTGTCGATGTCCTGCTCGACACCGTGGGAGACCCCTGCGTCCGCCCGTTGGACGAATCGGCCGATCACGGGTGCATCGCGAATCCGGCGATGAACGCCTGGTAGCCGTTCTGTCGACGCTCGCATCGGAAGGCGGTCGTCAGGGCGTGGGCCAACAGCAGTCCCCGTCCGGATTCGGCGTCCGGTTCCTCGACGGGTTGCGGCAGGGTCACCGCACGTTGGCGGGCCAGCACCGTTACCCAGAACAGGCCGTCGGCCGTGTGGGTGGTCACCAGGACGGTGCTCGTCGGGTGGCCGTGGACGAAGACGTTGGTGGTCAGTTCGCTGATCACTTCGGCGACGTCATCCTCGTGGGCGCCGGCGACTCGTGCCTTGGCTGCGGCGTGCTCACGCGCGGTCCGTACAGGCCGAGGTCCTCGTAGCCGCAGGACGGAGGGAAGTTCGAGAGTATCGCTGGGCACAGTTGTCCTCAGACTTCTCGGGATTCGTGGTGAAAACTAGTCATATGTGCGCATGAGCGAGCGCGCGATCAACCCCGGTCGGGATCGCGACACCGGTGCGCGAACTGTGTTCCGCTTCGGGGGAGTGTCAGGTTCAGGACGGTGGAACGGGCGGAGCCTCGTTCAGGGGTTCTCCGGGTGTGGAACCAACGCGCCGCCGCCCACACCTAAAGCCGATCCCGTCGGCTTGGCTCCTGGGAGGAAGCGAAGGGTCAGGTGCCGAGAATTCGGCTTGCTCGGGCGCGGAGGGGTTGTTCCAGGTCGAGGTTGTCGCCGCGTGTGGTGGTCTGGAGGAGCTGGGTAATGACGGCGAGTTCGGAGTATCGGCCTGCGGGGGTGTTCAGGACGTGCGCGAGTTCGCTGCGGATTCGGGCTGCGACGTCCGGGACGAGGAGGCTGTAGGTGTGGAGCATCGCGGCGTCGTAGCCGGCCGGGGCGGCGCCCCAGCCTTCCCAGTCGAGGATGGCGAGCCGGGGTGCGGTCAGGTTGGCCCAGTGCAGGTCGCCGTGGGCGGTGGTCCAGGTGGGCACGGTCGTGTCGATCGGGCATCCGAGGTACTCGGGCATGGCGCGGTCGACGTATGCCTGGCGCAGGGCGATGCGGTCGGTGGTCACGGGGGCGATGTGGTCGAGTGCCCGGCGCAGATCGTGCCACCACGTGTCGTCGAGCCAGGGGTCCTCGCGGAGTACCGGGCCAGCGGTGGTGATCGGGCGGGCCGTGACGCGTTCGTGGAGTTCGGCTCGGAAGGCGTGGTCGCCGTCGGCCCAGTCCTCGACACCGCGCAACCGGGGCCTCGGTACGGAATCCGGGACGGCCTTCTCGGCGTCCTCCGGCCCGAGCCACAACCGGCCTCCGGCCTTGTCGGCAGGTGCGCGGACGAGTCGCAGCCACCCGAGGCCGTGGTCACCGGTGACGGGCCCGCTCAGGGTCCTGCCGCGCCATCCCCACACTTCGGTGCCGTCGTCGGGAAGGACCGTGAGAGCGGTGGCGGAACGCCGGTAGGCGTCGCGCATCAAGGCGACTTCGCGCGGGTCGTCAGGCGGCGAAAACATCGCTGATCCTTCGGAGTCGGCTCGGGTCGAGCGGCGGACGCGCACAGGCTCTCATGGCGTCGTTCCAGTGTTGCGGGTCGCTGCTGGAGAGCAGGACACGACACACTCCCGGTGCGGATGCCGGCACGATCAGGGCGGCCTGAGCGGCCGTCAGTCCGTCGCCGACGAGTTCGACGGCCTCGGGGGTGAGCATCGCGGGCAGCTCGCCTCCGTGCAGTGGGGCCGATGCGAAGACCTCGACGCCCGCGGTGAGGGCGTCTCGAAGCACGCCGCCGCCTGCCATTGCGGCGGCGAGCGGTTCGAGGTGGACCAGGGAAACGGGGAGTTGCACCGCCCGCAGGTGGTGCCTGTCACCGGCGACGGTCCGCGCCATGGACAGCAGCGTCCCGACGTCGAACCGGCCGGTGGAGAAGCCGGTCCAGGTCGAGATGCCGTAGCCGCCGATCGTGCCCTCGGCCGCCGCTTCTTCGAGGGCTGCAATCGCCGACAGCAGTCGCGCGGCTTGGGCCTCGCGGCTGCCCTCGGGGGCGTGTTCGGGATTGTGCAGGAAAACGACGTCGGGTCGTCGCCCGAGGTCGGAGCGGCTGCGGTGGATCTGCCAACGTACGAACTCGGGCGCCAAGCTGTGCCGGATACCCGCTTCGCGTCGGTGGAGTACCCCTGCGGTGAGTGCGTCGGCGGCGATCTTCCGGGTCATGAAGCCGACCTTCGTGGATACCCGGATTCGGGGGTATGCCGCGAGGATCGGTGCTAGAGCGGGCTCGGCCGTCCCGGCGCCGTAGTTCGGCGCGGTGTCGATCCACTCGACCCCGGCGGCCACCGCGACCGTCGCCGCGAGTGCCACGTCGGGACAGCGATAGGTGCCCAAGGCGAGCGTGGCCGTCACGTGGTCACCGTCCCGACGTGCGCGACCTGGCTGGCCACCAGCTCGGTGACCACGGCGGCGGCCTGTTCGACTCGCACCCCCGACGCCTGGGCGAGTTCGCCGAGCCGGTGGGAACGGCAGTCCAGGAGAAGGGTGAGCATCGCGTGTACCTGCGGGGCGAAGATCCACTCCTCACCCCCTGCCGTGAGTACGACCTGGCCGTCCGGGTCACGAGTCACCGATGCCCGTGAGACAAGCAGTCTCACCGGCAGCCCGGGCGACGCGGGCACGCCGTCGACATAGGGAAGCGAAGGGGCCTGCCGAGGCTGCTCGGTCGCGTCCCGGAACTCGGCGTATCGATCGACCACGCCCTCGGCTTCGAGCTCGGCCGTGACGAGCTTGAGGAGGGTCTCGGCGAAGTCCCGCTTCTGTTGTGCCGTTCCGAGCCGCGGCACGTCGGCGCGCACCGCCCGATGGGTGCGCAGGGTGTCGGCGAGCCAGCCGATCAGGTCGGCGCCGGTCGTGCTCTGCAGGCCGAAGGTCAGGTGCAGGGACCGCCCGCCGTCCTCGGCGGCGACGGCGTGCCACCAGCCGCGCGGCACGTACAGCGTGTCGCCCGGGGTGAGGACGAGGTCCGCGATCGGGTCGTCGGGCGGCGGTTCGGGGGCTTCGACGTCGCGGTGCATCGGCACGACACGGGTGGGACCGTACAGGCGCCACCGCTTCGCGCCGTCGACCTGGACGACAACGACGTCGTGGTCGTCCCAGTGGGTGCCGAAGCCTTCGTTCGCGGTCCAAGACGCGTAAAGGTTGGCCTGCACCGCAGTGCGAAAGTCGCGTTCCAACTGGGCTGCGAGGTCGCCGATGCGGGCGTGGAGTTCGTCGGCGGCGTCCAGGACGAGGGTGGCACCGGCGGCCAACTGCTCGTGCAGTGCCGCCGGTTGGATGCGGTTCCACACGGTGTTGCGGCGGGTGGTCACCGGTCGCGTGTACAGGTGCTGGGGCAGCATGTCGCCGCCCGAGCACAGGCGAAGGCGTGGGGGTTCGAGGCGGTGCCGGGCCAGGATGGCGTTCACGTCCTCCCAGCCCAGCAGGCCGGCGACGGTGGCGGCGTCCCCGCGTGCGATACGGAACTCTCGGCCGAACACCCGGGCGAGGAAGGTCTCCCCGCCCAGGCGCGCGACCACCGAGGTGTCGGCGGTCCTCATGTCGGGCCGTCAGTCGTTCGTGTCGCTGACGCCGGTCGAACCGCCGTCGGACGGCTGCTCGGCGCGCGAGCGGGCGGCCACGATACGGCGGCGGGCGACCAGCAGGCCGTCCTCCGCCTTGGCCGTGGTGGGCACGATCTCAGGCATGGCATTCCTCCCTTTCGGTTGCGAGGGCGGACTACCGCCGCCCCCGATGCGTCACGGTGAGCGGGACTTCACGTCCCGGTCCGTTCGCGTGAACCCACCGAATCGCGTTGCTCGGCTGTGGAACAGGGCCCCAAAGCCGCACACATGCTGCATCCATGCGGCACTGTGGGTGATGACCTGGGGAATCGGCGGACCATGGCAATCGGGAGGCCACGCCATGACGTTCAAGCGCCATCGACTCGTGCGGCGCCGCGAGTCGCAGGGATTCACTCAGGAATCACTCGCCGAGCGGCTCGGCGTCGACCGCACCACCATCGCCCGCTGGGAAAACGGCAAAGGCCCGCAGCCGTGGATGCGTCCGAGCCTTGCGAGTGCATTGGGTCTGTCCCAGGAGGAGCTCGACACGCTGCTGCGCGATGTCGGCGATTGCAATCGGTCGCCGGTGATCGGACTGGGCCACGGTGACCCGGCCACCGGCGCCGCGTTACGCGCGGACCTCTTGGATGTCGCCGAACGCTACGACAGCTCGCCTTCCGCAGGACTACTCGCCGACGCAGGCCAGCTCCTGACTCGCGTCGCCATGGCGGCCGACCAGGCCCGCGTCGGACGAGCCCAACGCGAACTCCGCAGCCTGCAGGCCGAGGCGGCGACCCTCATGGGCCAACTCGTCTGGGACGCCTCGCAACGCTCGGACCACACCACAGCCCACACCTACTACGCACAGGGCATCAATCTCGCCCGCCACCTGCACGACCGCACCCTGGAAGGCCGAGCCCTACTACGCACCGGATACCTCGCGCTCTACGGCACATGCCAACCACAACAGGGCCTCGACTACTCGCTGCGGGCAGCCGACGCCGCCAAGACCACCAGCCCCGCGCTACTGGCCGTCGCCCTCCTCCACGTCGGAGAAGCGCACGCGATGCTCGGACACGCCTCCGACTGCGAACGAGCCCTCGCCCAGGCCGAACGCCATCTCGACCGGGTCACCGCCGTCGACGCCGCCGCCGACCTCGTCTCCCCCACCCAGTTCGGACGCCTGGCCGGCTCGTGCTACCTGAACCTCGGACAGAACCATCGTGCCCAGCAGCAACTGCAGTCGACCGCCGAACAATTGCTCACCAGGCGGAAGTCGCGCACCATCGTCCTCGGAAACCTGACACTCGCCCTCATCAGGCAAGGCGAACTCGACAACGCCGTGTCCGTGCTCGGCCAGGCCATCGACGAGCTGGAACAAACCCGAGGAGGCGGGGGCATGAACGTCATCTTCGCCGCCGGCCGCGAACTACGCCCATGGCATCGCCGCGTCGACGTACAAGACGTCCAGGACCGCCTCTTCACCCTGATGACCGCCACCTGAACACCAAGGAGCGCGCGGTGCCCACCGAGCACGAACAGGCCAAACAACGCGTCCGCGAACAAGTATGGGACGCACTCGACGCCGCAGACGCCGTCCACGACGCGACCAGCCACGGCAGGATCCCGGACTTCTGCGGCAAGGAGCAGGCCGCCGAACGCCTCGCCGCACTCGCCCGGTGGAAGACCGCTGACGTCATCAAATCCGTGCCGGACAAGGCCCAGCTACCCGTCCGCGTGCACGCCTTGACCGAGGGCAAGATCGTGTACATGGCGGTCCCCAAACTCGCCACGCCGAAGCCGTTCTACGTCCTCGACCCCGCGACACTCACCGCCCCACCCGAGCAGGCGGCAACCAGTCACATCGCGGCAACCATCGCCCCGACCGCCGACGCCGACACCCTCCAACCGATCGACATCGTCGTCCTCGGCAGCGTCGCGGTGAACCGCACCGGCGTCCGCATCGGCAAGGGCGCCGGCTACTCCGACATCGAGTTTGCCCTGCTCACCGAGGCCGGCCTCATCAGCCCCAACACTCTGATCGTCACCACGGTCCACGCACTTCAAGTGATCGACGAACCGATCCCGTCCACCGAACACGACGTCACCGTGGACCTGATCATCACCCCTGACGAAGTCATCAGGACGACCGAGACGCATCGTCCCCCGGGCATCCTCTGGGATCACCTCACGCCGGAGAAGATCGCCCAGATTCCCGCCCTTGCTCTGCGAGCCTCTTGGGCAAATGGCGGGTTGAGCAAACGCATCTGAGAGATGCCATATCGGACTAACCTCTCGCTTGAACTTCGGTTCGGCCGTATCCGAAGCCCACTCACGAGGGCTGGTCGCACGATTGCATATGGCTGGCGGACTATCTCGCCAAGCCATTGCGTTCGCACCCGCCGGGCACCGCTCTTCTGGCAGGGTGCAATAAACACCAAGCACGGAATGGGGAACGCAGGCCACGTAAGACTAGGTCACCGGCCCGAGGGCCAGGTGGGGGGATGCCAGGCTCCGCTTGGCGCTGTGCTACGCGGAGGTCGACTTGGATTACGGCGGGCTCGACCTGTTCACGCCCCCGGATGACGATGGATCCGGGTTCCTCCACGGGCTTCGACCTGTTGTCGCCCCGATCGCCTCGACCCGAAGCGCCGTGACACAGGATCCGGTGGCGCTGCAACTCGCCGAAGCCGTCCACGATGCCTTCGGCGACGCGTCGACCGAGAGGGGGCTCACCCGCGGTGAAGTTGCACGCCGGTGCGAACACATCGCCTCTCGGGAGGTGTTCGACGCCCGGTTCTCACTGTTCGTCGAGATGGACATGATCCGCCCTGTGGTCGATAAGGGGCACCAGTCGCGGTACATCTTCAATCCGAAGAGCAGCGTCGCGCTCTTGGTGTTCGAGCGCCTGGGCGAGATCAACGGCGCGGATGAACTGCTGTCGCTCCTCGACCGGACGAGCGATGGGTTGCGGACAGGCTTCCTGTCACTGGAGTCGACCGCCGCGCACATCGTCAAGGCCCGCCGCGGCTTCGCGCACCAGGCGAACCATCTTTTCCATCTGGTGCGGTGGCGAACGATCACCGATCTGCTCGCGGAACGACAAGGTCACCGTACGGCGGACCGGTTGCTGAGCGTGGCCAAGGAACTGGTGGACCTGGTCGCGGATCAGTTCGAGTCGTTGACAGGTGCGGTCACCCGGTTGATCAGCGAGGCGATGCGGTACTCGGCAGCATGTCATGCGTTCTACCGCCGATTGGCCGACTACGCTGGATTGCACCGGGATTTCACACTACTGGCACCCGAGCAGTACGACACAGCGGCGCGTCATTCGTCAGTGGATGCCCTGGCCGGAGTGTTCGCCGAGACGGTGTTCGATCCTGGAACGCTCTTCGTCGGACCAACCGATCTGGTCGACGCGGTGGATCGACACCGCCCGCCACCGACGCGCCGCCGGCCGGACCGTGCGCCGGACACTCCCCCTGGATCGCACCCAGTTGAAGTGGCCCAAGATCGCGCTCGTCGTGCCCGGGAGCGGCGGGTCGCCGAGATGGAGTTGCTGATGCGCGGCCGGTCGGAGGCAGAGCTGTCTTCAGGGTGGGAATCGGGAGGCTGGAGGTCTACCATCCGGTCGGTCGTGACCCTACTTCAAGCGGACGCCGACCCGGATATGCCCTACGAGGTGCAGCTGGGCACCCGTATCGATGTCTCGCCACACGGACCGGTGACCTACGTGACGCCGATAGTGGTGAGACGGAGGGACCGGAAGGGGGATGAAAGTGGCGGGGGTGGATGACGCGTATCGGCTGGCGCGGGCGCGGGCGTTGCGTGTTGTTCCCGCCGCAGGAGAGCCGGGTGGTCGAGCGGGGTTGGATGCTATCGCCCGACCACTGGGTCGGCGGGTGATGGAGGTGCAATCAGGCGACGGTGGGCGCGGTCTGACGGTGTGCTGGCCCGAGGAGTCGGATCCGGCGGGAGGCGCGGCGGCCGAGCTGGAGTTGCACCGGACCGGGTCCCCGTCGATTTTGCTCACGATGGCTGCCTGCGTTCGGGGATGTTGGCCCGACCCGACGTTCCCGCTCTACCCGGGTATTCCGGCTGATGTGGAAGCGATCCACGCGGCTGTTGCCGCCTTTCGCTCCTTGGCCCCGAAGGTTCCTTCCGGGTTCGGGTTGTCGGCGTCGTCGCGTGGCGCAGTACGGACGTTGAGGGTGTGCGGTCTACTGGCCGACGATGGGGGCGACCGGATGGTTCGGCTTGGGCCGCAGGTGGCGCTATGGTCACGCGCGGACGTCGCGGTGCTGCGGGAGTGTCATGACCGACTGCCGTACGTCGGGCGGGACCCCCGGTGAGGGAATCGATGGTGGGGTTGTCTCAGGCGCGTCAGGACGACGTACACGCCGCGGTGTGCGCGGTCGAAACGGCTCGGCGGCCGGTTCCCGCGTCCACGTTTCGTGCTCTGGCAGAGCCCACCTTGCGTCTGGTGGTCGAGGAGGAGCTGGCGGCGGCAGGGCGGGTGCTGGTGACCGTGAGGGGCGGCTACCTGTCCGGGTATAGCGACCCGATTGCCGCTCGGCTGGCTAAGGAGGGCACGGGCGTCCTGCCTCGTGAGTGCCGGGCGGTGCTCACCCTGGTGCTGTTGCGCGGTGTCGCGATCCCCCGCGCCGACGGGCGCGTGCCCCGGGGGGTGTTGTGGACGGACGGCATAGCCGTTCCCAGGGAAGAGCTGCGGCATAGTGCCCTGTCCGACACGCAAATCGACGAGGCCGTGAAAATCTTAGTGCGCGCTGACGTGTTGCAGTGGCGAAGCGGGGGCCTGATTCCCGGACCGCAGTTTCTCCGCCTCACACCGGCGATGATGCGGCACTTGTTCGAGCAGTTGGTGCTGCTCGCGGAGCCCGAAGGCGCGCAGGCGGAGGCGCTGCGCCGGCGCGACGCGGGGATCTCGTGGACCGTACCGGAAGAGGGTGGGCAGAACGGAGCGGACGATGACAACGACAACACCTGAGCTCGCAGGGCCTCCGTCGGTGGGTCAACCTCGGGGGGTCGTCGGGGATCGGTTATTGCTGGCGGTGCAGTTCTTCGACATCGCCCGGTTGACGACCCATGCCGTCCCGCTTGTCCCCGGGACGTTCGTCGCGATTTCAGGGAAGGGACCGAAGGGCGACTCGAACGGGTCGGGGAAGACGAGTTTCCTGATTGCACTGTCGTTGCTGTTGTGCGACCCGCAGTGGCGTATGGAGGTCAACGGCGGGAAGCCCGCTGCTGGCATCTTGTTCCGTTCGGAGGCCGCAGGCCTGGAGCAGGAGCAGGCGGCGTCAATCCGGCACGGGTACATCGTCGGGGTGTTCGCACAACCGGACGCTCCGGAGGGCACTGCGCTGACGGTGTGGATGCGCATATCGGGCAGCCCACCGTTCGTGCAGGCCAGGTGGACGGATGGGCTGCACGTTGCGACCTCCGAGGACGACGTCACCCGAAGCCTGGAGGCGGACGATCTGTGGAAAGGGTTGCCAAGCGCGGGGACACTGTCGGCGCGCGCAATGGCCGAGACCCTGTACGGCAACGCCCCGCGGTGCCTGACGTACCTGGACACCGCACTCAGGTCACCAGTGCCGTCCCTGCTCAGCCAGCAGATGACCGAGTTGGAGCCGTCGGCCATCGGTACCTCTCTGATCTCTCTCGCCGGGATGCGTCACCTGCTGGAGGACGAGGCGAGGGAGCGCGGCAAGCAGCTGACGGCCGCAAGCGAGTTGAAAGAAGCCCAGGCTGCGGCGGAAAGCGCCCGCATCGAAGAGGACCGGACGCTGCACGACATCGCCGCACGCGGCCGGGCTCGTGACGCGGTTGACCAAGCGCGCGACTCCTGGCGGCTATACCTGGCCGCAGCGGTCAAGGGGGCATACGTCCGGGACTCGGAGATCGGCGAGGCCGTGACCATCCAGCAAGCCAAGGTCGAGGAGGCCTCGCAAAGCTGTTCGGACGCGCGCGGAGAACTGATGGTTCTGGAGGCGGAAAAAAGTATCGAACCCCGTGCTCGCGCCGCAAGGACCGAGTGGGGCAAGGAAGCGCACCTACTCAAGGACCGTGAACGGTCTCTAGCCCAGTCCGAGGCGCGCCTGAACAATCTGAGGATCGACCACGAAGGAACCACACCACAGGTCGACGGATGGAACGGGACGACCGTGGACCAAGCCCAAAGCGACGTCGAATGTTGCGTACAGGGCCTCGTCGCAGCACAGACCAAACTCCAGGCCTCGCAGAACAAAATCCGTGACGTGGAAGCCGTCCTGGAGCGGGTCCGCTTGGGGCGTGCAGGGGTTGCTGGTCAAGGCGTGGACATCCTCGAACAGGCCGGAGTGTTCTCAGCGGCGCTGTTGGACCAGATTCAACTCGCGGACGAGTCACGGGGGATGTGGGAGCCACGTCTGTGGCCGTGGCGCGACGCGGTGGTCGTAGCACCCCGTGACGCCGAGGCGGCTCGGGCCGAGCTGGCAGTTCTCCCCGGCGTCCAGGTCGTCGCCGCCGACGACACCGCCTGCGTGCAGCCACTCCCGCCGGGCGTGGGCAGCGACTGGCCAATTACCGGGTTCCTGAACACCCTGGCACAGCGAACACATCACCTCACGGCCCCGGACAGCGCCCACGATCCTGGGCTCGACCTGACACAAGTCGGCGGTTTTCGCGAGCCTGTGGCCGGGCGTGCGGCCCGCTTGCGTGCCGCACAGGAGGACGTCGATCAAGCCCGCATCGCACTGGCAGGCGCTGAGTCCGCCGCTACCACGGCAGCGACGGCACGCATGCTTGCCGAAGCCCACCTCAAGGCAGCGCAGGCAGTCGAACGGCTCAACGAGCTCAAGGGCGAGATCGACAGAGAGGAAACAACTCTGGAGAAGGCCAGAACAGCGGTCGTCTTGGCTCGGAAGGCCGAGGAGATGGCGCGCGACACGCTTGAGAAGGTTCAGGCCGAGCAGGCCTCGTACGTGGCACGTGTCGAGACGCTGCGACTCACGGTGCAGGTGGCGGAGAAGACGCACACCGAGGAACGGCACAAGGCAGCAGCTATGGACCGGGACCGTGAAGCCGTCGCGTTGAATGCATGGCTCGGTTGCTTCGGTGGCAGCGTCGCCGAAGCAACCGCGGCCTTGGACCAGGCGAGTATCGACGGCGTGCTGCCGTCCAAGAGCCAGTCGCTCACTGCGTCATTGCGTCGCGGGGCGCTCGAGCACTTGCGCGACGCCGTACGCCACTATGGGCCACCGGAAGTCCAGCCTCAGATCCTCCTCGACGCTGCCGAACAGCGCGATCGTCTCGCCGACAGCGACGGCAAGCGACCCCCCGCCGCCACCGCCTTCGATGACTGCTGTGCCCCGCTGACGGCGCTTCTGGACAGCGCCCACGACCGTGACCGCACCACTGCCACGCGGGTCACCGAAGCTCGAGTGGAACGGGAACGGGCCATTGACGCCCTGGCGGACAGCGCCACAACTGCGACACACAACCTGGTGAGTCTCCAGGACATGATCGAGCGCCATCTCGACGCGCTCTTCGCGAGAATCAGTTCCGCCTTCGACAGCCTGTCCCGACGCCGCGGCGAAGACGGGGCCACGCTGGCGGTCTCCCGCGAACGTCCCGACGGCTCTGGGGAATGGCGCTGGGAGGTGACACCACAGTGGAAACGCTCTGCGCACGGGCCCCATGTCTCCTACCGTGAGGTCGCGAACAGCGCCCAAGTCAAGGTCAACGCGATCGGCCTCGTCCTGGCCGCCCTCCTCGCCGATTCCGACTCCCACGGTCGGCTGCTCATCCTCGATGAACTCGGCAACAGCCTCGGCGAGGTCAACCGCAAAGACGTCCTCACCTCGCTTGGGGACGTCGCCCGCGAACACCAGATCACCGTCCTGGGCACGTGCCAGGACAGCGTGCTCAGCGACGCCGCCGACGTCTGCGGCGAGCTCATCTGGTTCTCCCACCCCGACACCGCGTTCGCCCTCAACCGCCCCACCCAGGCCTGGGGCTACTCCCCTCACAGCGGCGAGACGGAGCTGACCGCGTTCTGGATCCAGGCAGGGCGGGACCATGACCAGTGATGAGACCACACCTCACCCACGGCAGACCCCGCCCGCCCGGCGCCCTCTGCTGATCGGCCCCGCGCATGGACGCGTCGTCGTACCACTTCGTGACGTGCCCGACGGTGTACGCGCCGTCACTATCCCGCGCAAAGGTTCGACACCGGACGACAGCCCCCGGATTCCACGCGATCCGCGACGACGCCTGCATCCCAAACAGGTCGACCTGATCGCCGACCAGCCCATCGAGGCCTACCAGCCGCCCCCCGGAATCACCCACCGCGACTTGGTCAAGGTCCTGCGCACCGGCGTCATCAGACAATGGTCCACCGTCCAGGCGGACTTCGGTGACCGCGCCTGGTCCCTCACTGTCGACCTGCTCCGCCACGGGGCTGTCGTCCTGCGCTGTGACGTCGTCGAAGCCCGCCACTACACACCGCGGCACTGGCGACTGAGCGACACCTGGCTCGAGGTCGCGGACGACAAGCTCGCCGAACTGACGGGGCACCGAGACCCCGCCAAGGTCCACGCGAACCTGCTCCGCGTCCTGGCCGACGTCCCCCAACTCGCCAATGAGCACCGCCTGCTCGCGGCGACCGCGCCCGGCGCACGAGCACTGCGCGTCCCTTCGGGAACCACCGCAGGCACCGACAACTGGCGCGTCTACGAATACGCTGTGATGGCTGCGTGCACCTGGTGGACAGCACAGGGCGACGGCCAACCGAGACTCACGGCGAAGGCCTTGGCCGCACAGGCACTGCGGAACTCCAAACAGGAGTGGACCGCTTCCCTGCAGCAGGCCTTCGCCAACCTGGTGGGCGTCCCGTTCGACCTCGCCGTCGACCGGACGGACACGGCGTTGCGCATCCGCGGTCCCCTGCAATGGCGCATGGGCACTGTCGTCGCTGACGCCGCCACCAGCCGTCCATGGATCGCCATGCCCGCCCACGGCTTGTGGCGGATGGGCTCAGTCGCCTGCACGGCGCGCGGCATCCTCATCGTCGAGAACGACGACACCCACCAATTTCTCTGCCGGCAACCCGAATTGGCCGAGGACTGGTTGCTGCTTTGGGGAAAGGGCTACGCCACCCATGGCGTCGTGGAATTCCTCCAGGCCATGGCCCCGCTCCCGCTCGCCGCCTGGTGCGACCTCGACGCCCACGGCGTCAACATCGTCAACAACCTCACCAAACGTGTCGGCCGCCAGATCATCCCGGTCGGAATGGACACCCATCTCTACACCGGCGGCAAGAAGTACCAGCAGGACCCAGAGGCGCGCGAGGGCTCTCTCAAGCTGGCGACTGAACTCGCCGTCACCGGCCCGTCGGCCCTGCGCGACCTCGCCCAGGCCATTGTCGAAGCCGGTGGGGACGGCTGCGAACAGGAAACGCTGTACAGCCAAGTCGTCCCCGGACTCCACAAACTCCTCACCTCACTCGAGTCCCCTGCCTAGTTAGGCAGTCGAGAGCAGGACGTGTGTCAGCGGGCGTGCTTGGCTTCGAGCATGGCGTCGGCAGCCTCGTGAGTGGCACGAGCCGCCCTTTGCCATTCACTGGCCTGGTCCGCCAAAGGCGCCAAGGTCTTGGTCGCCTTGCGGAGCTCACTCGCGCTGTCCTCAAGGTGACCCAGCCGGTCCGCCGCGTAGACCAGCATCCGTACGGTGTCCTCATCGGGAAGGCGGCGACGGCGCAGATCTGTGACCTGGAATGTGGGCGATCTCCACGTTGAGTACCGGGTGGTCCTCGGCGCAAGCAGGACCTCCTGGCCAGCAGACACCTCGCGATGAACCAGCGCATCGCAGCCACCCGCACCTGGGGAGCCGCAGAGATCCTCACCCGCGCGGACGGACTCGCGAGTCGTGCTCAGCGTCTCGACCACGCCGCCAACCTGACCAGGGGCAAGGGTACCTGGACTGGTTCGCCTCAACTGCTTCGCGGACTGACGATGTGTCCGAGTGACTTCAAGCCGGTATCCGGTGGCGCTGGCTGCGTCTCGCCGCTGGCCACCGTCACGTACAGCGCTTCGAGGGCGAAATAGAGCAACGGCTTCGAGGCGCGCTCATCACTCAATTGAACCTCGGGAAGGCGTCGGATTCGTGACACGATACTCAGGCAACGACACGCGATCCGGGGGTAGAAGTTGACACGGGTGAGTGCCGACGAGCTCAACGAGACAGACCCGTTCGTGCAGGACGCGACAGTGCCGACCGTCGGTCAGCTGGTTACGGTGCGCAACCGAAACTGGGTAGCGACGGCGGTGGAACGCTCCTCGATCGCGGTCGAGCAGCCGGGTAGCCCGCTGCTCGCCGAAGCGCAACACCTGGTCTCCCTGGTGTCCGTGGACGGCGATGCCGGCAACGAGGAACTGCGCGTCCTGTGGGAACTTGAGCCCGGTGCGACGGCCCGCGAACAGCACGCCCTGCCCACCCCCGAGCGTGGATTCGATGACCCAGCGAAGCTGGACGCATTCCTGGATGCGGTGCGCTGGGGCTCGGTGGCGACGGCGGACAAGACGCTGTTGCAGGCGCCGTTCCGGTCCGGGGTCAAGCCGGAGGACTACCAGCTCGACCCGGTGGTGCGGGCGCTGCAGATGCCTCGCACGAATTTGCTTATCGCAGATGATGTCGGTCTCGGCAAGACCATCGAGGCGGGCCTGGTGATGCAGGAGCTGATGCTGCGTCACCGGGCGCGCACGATGCTGATCGTGTGCCCGGCATCGCTCACCTTGCAGTGGCGCGATGAGATGCGGGACAAGTTCGGCCTCCTCTTCAAGATTGTGGATGCGGAGCTGCTGAAGGAACTGCGGAGGTCACGTGGCCTGTACGCGAACCCATGGACGCATTACCCGCGGCTGATCGTCTCAATCGACTGGCTCAAGCGGGAGCGGCCCCTGGCGCTGCTGCGCTCGGTTCTGCCGACCGTGCCCCAGTATCCCCGCACGTTCGACCTCCTCGTCGTCGACGAGGTGCACACCTGCGCACCCTCGGGCACCGGGAAGTACGCGGTCGATTCGCAGCGCACGACTGCCATCAAGACGCTTGCCCCGCACACCGAGCACCGGCTGTTCCTGTCCGCGACCCCGCACAACGGCTACCTGGAATCCTTCACCGCGTTGCTGGCACTGCTCGACAGCCACCGCTTCGCCCGCACTCTGGAGCCCTCGGAGGAAGCCAAGGCACAGGTGATGGTGCGGCGGCTGAAGAGGGAGCTGCCGCCGAACTGGGACGGCAGCCCACGATTCCCGGAACGGGATCTCGGGCATCCCCTGGAGGTCGCCTACGACGCCGCTACGCGCGACGCGTACGCGAAACTCGATCAGTACGCGCAGTCGCGCAGAGAGACGATCTCCGGGCAGGTCGCGCTGCACGGCATCGCACCGAGCCGGGCCGCGGACTTCGTCGTCACCTTGCTCAAGCGCCGCTTCCTGTCCAGCCCGAAGGCGTTCGCCAACACGGTGGAGGCGCACCTGACGACGATGCGCGCACGGGAGCGACACAACGAAGCTGAGCGGGACTACGACCGCAGTGCCTACTCAGCGGCGGAGAAGATTCTCGCCAGGATGATCGATCAGCTGGATGAGACGGCCGAGGACGATGCCGCCTTCGAGGATGCGGCGCAGGAGGCTCTTGCTACCGCCCGCCGGTTCGCCCCGCCCCTTTCCTCCGCCGAGCAGAAGCTGCTTGAGGAACTACGTGACTGGGGGTTGCGCAACTCGGACAGGGCCGACAGTAAGTTCACCGCGTTCCTCGACTGGCTGCGAGGCATCGTGCAGCGCAACGGTCCCGGCGGGATGCAGGGCGGCTGGGATGGCGACCGGGTCATCGTATTCACCGAGTACCGCGACACCCAACGCTGGCTGCACGAAAGACTGATCAGCGCCGGGGTCCCGAGCGAGTCCATTGCACAGCTCTACGGCGGACAGGACCGCGACGAACGGGAGCTGATCAAGAACGTCTTCCAGGACGACCCCGAGGTCGCCCCGGTACGGATCCTGCTCGCCACCGACTCCGCGAGCGAGGGTATCAACCTGCAGAACCACTGCCACCGGGTACTGCACTGGGAGATCCCGTGGAACCCGAACCGGCTCGAGCAGCGCAACGGCCGGGTGGACCGACACGGTCAGACCGCCTCGAAGGTCGAGATTGTGCACTTCGTACCCCAGGGGTGGGACGGGAACCGCGAGGAGGACACCGGCTTCGCCGAGGGAACCTTGGAGGACGCCATGGCGTTCCTCGGTGTTGCAGTACGCAAGGTCGACCAGATCCGCACTGACCTCGGCAGCGCGGGAGAGGTGATCGCCAGCCAGGTCGAGCAGAAGATGCTCGGCAAGCGCTCCAGTTGGCAGACCACCGACAAAGAGATCAAGAGCCTGGCCGGCAAGGCCGTACTCAAGATCGAACGGAATCTGGCGCACGACCTGCAGCAGGCGCAGGAGCAGCTCACCCAGACCCGAACCGAGCTGAACCTGAACCCGGAGACCATCGAGCGAGTAGTGCGTACCGCCCTGCGCCTGGCCCACAACAAGGACTTGATCGACACGCCTTCGCCCAAAGGTGTCAAGGCACGCTGCTTCAAGCTCCCGAATCTGAAGGAGGGATGGGCACAGGCCCGCAACGACGGCCTACGCCACCCGGTGAGCGACAAGGAGCGCCCGGTCACCTTCGACCAGTACTACGCCGGACGCACTGACGTAGTACTGCTGCACCTGAACCACCGCCTGGTCGACCTGTGCCTGCGCTTGCTGCGTGCCGAACTGTGGTCCCAGGACGAGCGCGGTGCTCACCTGACCCGTGTCACCGCGCGGATCGTGCCCGGCGACCTGCTGCGCAACCCGGCGGTGATCGCGCACGGCCGCGTCGTGATCACCGGAAACCGCGGTGTGCGCCTGCACGAGGAGATCGCCTTGGCCGGCGGCTTGATCGAACACGGCAAGCTGACCGTGGAGAAGCACCCTGAGGTTCTGGAACGCTGGCTCGCTGCCGCGTCGCAGGACGCGCCGCCACTCGAACTCCTCGACCGGCTTGCCGGAATGTGGGGAGTGGTGGAGGCCCCGCTCGGTAAGGCCTTGGCGAGTCAGTCCAACAAGATCGCACGCAAGCAGGGCAAAGTCCTGGACAAGCGTTGCGAGGAGGATGTCACGGCGATGCAGGCGGTTCTGACCGAACTCGAACGCAACATCCTCGAGTCGCTGAACTCGGACCCGCACTGGCAGCAGGAGTCGCTGTTCACGGATTTCACAGATCCGGAACGCGCGCAGCTCAGAAAGAACCACACAGAGCTGGAAGAACGACTCGCCGCCATCCCGGCGCAGCGCGATTCCGAGGCAGCCGCGCTGCGCCACCGCTACGCCAATCCAGTCGCCCGCCGCTTCCCCGTCGCAGTCACCTTCCTCGTCCCCGTATCCTTGACCGTGGGCGCTACGTCAACCCAAGCAGGACGCTGATGCCGCCACGTACCCGCTTCCCGAAGTCGGGCCAGCAGGCCCCCATTGACCAGCACGCCGAATGGCTCAACCTGCTGCGCCCGGAAGGCCCCTTCCTCTCCGCGAAGATCCTCGCCGAAGCGTTCCCCCAGGGTCTTGGCGTCGTAGAGACCGCGCTGCGCGCCCGCATCCGCCAGGCGTGGGCCGAGCTACAGGCTGATCCGGCGACCTTGTGCTCCGCCTGGCAGCATCTGGTGCTGGAGGAACTGCTCGGCTACCAGAGCCAAGCGCTGCGTCAGGGCTCGATGCTGCCCAGCGAACTGACCCAAAGTCCAGGCACAACTCCCGACGCCCTGCTGATGGGCCCGGCCGACCCGACCAGCGGCCTACCGGGTGCGGCCGAACGCGCCCTGATCTACCGGCGGCCTTGGGAGGAATCCCTCACCCGTGCGCGAAAGGGCATGCCGTCGCTGGCCGAGCAGGCTGCCGAGCTGTGCCGCCGTCGCGCCGTTCCGCTTGCATTGCTCAGCAACGGCCGCCAGTGGGTCCTCGTCCATGCTCGACCCACCACACCGACCTCCGTCGCGGTCTTCGACGCGGACACCTGGTCCGAAGAACAGCTACTTCTGCGAGCCTTCGCCTCGCTGTTGGGTATCCGCTGTGCCGCGATCGCGCCGAGGGACCGCGAGGGCAAGGACACTGACTCCCTGGCCGCCCTGTTCACCCGTACCGCCGACGACACCACCGCCGTCACCAAGACGCTCGGCAAGCAGGTCCGCGCAGCCGTCGAACTGCTCGTCGCGGAATTGTCCCGCCTCGATCGGGAGGCCGACGGCGCTGTCCTGGACGGCGTAGCCCCGCGCACCGTCTACCGCGCCACGCTGACCGTGATGATGCGCATCGTCTTCCTCCTCTACGCCGAGGAACAGAGCCTGTTGCCCGCCGACGACGAGTTGTACGCGGACTCCTACTCGGTCGCGAAGCTCTATGACCGACTCGACCAGGACGACGCGACCATCGCGGACCGCGGGCAGGCCGCCTGGCCTACATTGCTTGCCACGTTCAGGGCCATCCACGGCGGCGCTCGGCACCCGGATATGTGGATCCCGGCGTATGGCGGATCGCTGTTCGATCCGGCTCGGTTCCCATGGCTGGAACGGCTGAAGGTCACAGACCGCGTCGCCTACGCCATGCTCGACGCGCTCATCAAGCTCAAGCGCACCTCGCCGTCCGGCAAGGTCACCTCGACGGAACGTCTGTCGTACAAGGGCCTCGACGTCGAACAAATCGGCCACGTCTACGAGGGCCTCCTCGAACACTCCGCTCTCCGACTCGAAGAGACGCGCCTCGGGCTCAAGGGCAAAGCCGGCCTCGACGCCAAACTCACCGACCTCGAAGCCTGGCAGGCCACCGGGCGCCTCCAAGCCGAACTGGTCAAGGCAGCGGGGCTGACACCAGGACAGTTCGCGTCGGCACTCGTAATCGAACCGACGAGCACCGATGTCGGCAAGCTCGACGCAGCCTGCGACAACGATCCAGAACTTGCCGCCCGTGTCCGGCCGTTCTTTGGTTTGCTGCGCTCCGACTTGCGCGAAGAGCCGATCGTCCACCCTGCTGGGACCGTCATCGTCACCCAGGTCGGCGACCGGCGCGACCAGGGTACGCACTACACCCCACGTGCCCTCGCCGAAGAGGTCGTTCTGCACACGCTCGACCCGCTGTGCTTTTCACCCGGATCCCCGGATGGCATCCCCCGGCCATCCAATGGCATGCAGCCCGCCACGTGGGAAGTGCGTTCGGCTGCGGAACTCCTGGCGCTCAAGATCCTTGACCCCGCGATGGGTTCCGGGGCCTTCCTAGTGTCCGCGTGCCGGTACCTATCCGAACGCGTCGTCGAGGCTTGGGAGCGCGACGGTTTGCCCAAGGCGGTCAACATACGCCTCGGGGAACAACGAGAGGATCGTGACGCGCTGCTCCTCGAAGCCCGCCGCCTGGTCGCCGACCGCTGCCTCTACGGCGTCGACATCGACGAAATGGCCGTAGAACTCGCCAAACTCAGCCTCTGGCTAGTCACTCTCGCCAAGGGCCGCCCGTTCAACTTCGTCGACCACGCCCTGCGATGTGGCGACTCGCTGATCGGGTGCCTCACTGCTGATCAGATCGAGTCGTTCCATCTCAATCCGAGTGAAGGCCATCGTCTCAATGCCCGTCTCACCGGGGAGATTGACAAGATCACCGGACCGTTGCTCTCCCGGGCTGCGGAGCTGCGCCGTGACATCGAGGAACACGAGGTCTTCGACATCCGCGACGCGCAGGCAAAGGCTGCGAAGCTCGCCGAGGCCGAAGCGCTGACCGATCAGCTACGGCTTGCGGCGGATGCGGTAGTTGCAGCGAAGCTGTCTACCGCGACGGCCAAGTCTGATGAGGACTACGCAGACCGACTCGCTGCCATTGCCGACCTCGTTGAACAGGCCCTGCTAGGAGACAAGCCTGCCGAAATCGAGGCCCGCGGCATCATCGACGGCTGGCTCCTTGGCCCCAGCGGCGGATCCCGCGTTGTCCCCCTGCGTCCGCTTCACTGGCCACTTGAATTCCCGGAGATCATTGCCGACCCCACTCGCGGCGACCTTCGCTTTGATGCCGTGGTCGGGAACCCACCGTTTTCGGGCGGCAAGATGCTCGGCGGCCGGATTGGTACCGACGCGCACGCCTACGTTGGCGAGGTCGTGTCGCGGGGTTTTACAGCGGGTGGACGTGCCGACCTGGTTGCCTACTTCCTCTTGCGGGAAGTTGCTCTCGCGCCGCGTGGACGTGTGGGAATGATCGCAACTAAGACCATCGCGCAGAACGAGACTCGCCAGGTCGGATTCGATCAGGCAGTCAAAAGCGGCATAAGAATTTATCGGGCAATCAAGTCACAGCCATGGCCGGGTGAGGCGGCAGTGCATGTTGCGCTGGTTTGGCTCGGCAAGACAGGAGGCAATGAAGAATCTGTTCTCGACGGCACGAATGTAGTAGGTATCGATCCGAATCTGACACGGCCATCGCGGATTTCTGGCAATCCAAGTGTACTTAGCTCATTCGCGGGGAAATCCTCTCAAGGCTGCTCATTGAGCGCCAAAGATTTCCTTCTCGAACCAGTAGAGGCACAAGCTCTGATCACCAGGAATGAACGCAACGCCAAGGTCATTTTTCCTTATCTGGTCAACGATGAAGTAAACAATCGCCCAGACTCGTCGGCGACGCGCTGGGCGATCGACTTCAACGACATGTCTCTCGCTAGCGCTCGGGGTTTCCCTGAGGTGTTTGCCCTTCTAGAGAGTCGTGTTCAACCATCGCCCGCATCTGACACGGGAGCGGCCACACGTTGGTGGCAGCATCACAGGCGGCGCCCTGAGATGCGCCAAGCCATCGCGAACCATGACCACGTCCTCGTGATTGGCCGCCACAGCAAGTACGGCCTTCCGAGCATCGTCGCGAATGGTCAGGTCTACTCCGATTCGCTGGTCGTTTTCTTCACATCCGACTCAGCTGCCATGCTCGCGCTTCTGACCAGTACTTGGCACTTCAACTGGTGGACCGTCAAGGGTGAGTCGACGATGAAATCGGACCCGCGGTACACTCCCTCCGCCGGATTCGACACGTTCGCACAGCCGGATCTCACCTTCCGTATCCGTACTGCTGGCAAAGAACTGTACACCCAACGTCGAAGCATCCAGCTGGCGCGGACACCACAGCTCGGGATGACTGATCTATATCACGAGGTCCATAACCCAGCGAACCGAGATTCTGATATCCAGCGGTTGCGTGAGATCCATGTCGAGATCGATGAAGCCGTCGCCGAGTCCTACCTCGCACATGCCCTCGCTGTGCAGTTCGGGTGGACGCCACTCGATCTGAATTACGAATTCCACGAGACAACTCATGGTCTGCGTTGGACCGTTGATCCGGACGTCCAGATCGAGATGAACGACCGGCTGCTCGAGCTCAACCACGCCCTGTATAACGACGAAGTCCGCCGCGGTCTCCACAACAAGAAGGGCAGCGCCAAGATCAAGATGATCGCCGCCCCCACAGAGACCCCCGATGGCGCACTGTTCTAGCTGTCCGCGAGTCGGTGATCGGCGCTGGTAGCGCCGATCACCGATTCCAGCTCGCGTATGGCTCGTGTCCTGGCGATGATCTACTCGCCCTGTCGGTGTCGCGCCCTATCGTGGTGACGCATGAGTGATGAGTTCCCGTCGGCGACATCGAGCAGTCCCGTCCTCGCTGTCCCCGGTCCGGGCGCGGTGCGCGACGAGTTGGCCCAGCTGGTGGTTCGGGACCTGCTCGGACCAGTGGGCGGCGATGAGGAAGAGGTTCGAGACGCGCCGACGGATTGGTACGTGCTCGGTCGGCTCGCGCCGAACGGCACCACGATCGTTCCGGAGGAACTGGACGCCTCGCTTGGTGACAGCGAACACCAGAGTGCGGACGAGGGGTCCCCGGATGCGGATGCACCTAATGTGCCGAGCCTGAGCCCCTCCTCAGTCGGGTTCACCGCGCGGGTGCGTGGGGATACCGATCACCTGGAAGTGACCGGGACCTGGGCGCGCTATGTCCGTGAGCACTCGACGGATCCGAGCGTCGAGAAGCTGATCTGGCGGCGCAAGCCGCACTCCGGCCGTGTCCAGGTCAAGCTGGTCGAAGGCCTGGTCGACCCGGTGGTGCTCGATTCCAACGACGAGTCCAAGGACGAGCACGTCGTACTGCGTGGGCGAGTACGCCGCTTCCACCACGACTGGCTGGTCACACTGTTCCTGGTAAACGCGACCGAGACCGACTCCAAGTCCGCACTGCACTGGGTGTTCCAAGCCGAACTCGCGGCGGCCGGGGTCAACGGTGCGGCGGTCTTCCTGCCTCGACACGAGCCAGGCTCTGGCGGAGATAGCGCAGACCGGCGCGAGCAGCGTCGGCTGGCGATGGCGTACCGGTTCAGCCCCGAGTTCGTGGTCGGGCACGCGACTGGGGTGCATGCGACGGCGAGTGAAGCCGATCCGATGACAGCGGTTGCGGTCCAAACGATGGCCGCGCCGGCGCATGACATTGCGCAGACCGATGCGCCGTCGTTCGACAGCGATCCGGACCTGCCGGAATTGGCCGACCTGCTGGTGGATATGAAGCTGCTCGCCGAGCGTGAACCACAGCAGTTGCGGGCGGGGCTACAGCCGTTGGTGGCCGGCTACCGGGCGTGGATCGAGCGGGCCGAGGCACGGATCGGCCAGGACGGTCAGTACCTCAATGACGAGTACGCCGATCAGGCAAGGGACACGCTGACCGAGGCGAAGAAGGCGGCCGACCGGATTGAAGCGGGGATCGAGCTGATACTCGGAAATCCCCACGCCCTGGCCGCGTTCCGGTTCGCGAACAGTGCGATGCACCTGCAGCGCGTCCACACACGGGTTGCCGCCACTCGCCGCCGTGACCAAACCCTCGACGTCGATGTGGTGTTCAGCGACGAAGATAGACCGCACAACAGGTCTTGGCGTCCGTTCCAACTGGCGTTCCTGTTGTTGAACCTGCCCGCGCTGACCGATCCGGCACACCCGGAACGAAGTACCGGGGCTGAGGCGGTGGCGGACCTGCTGTGGTTCCCCACCGGTGGCGGCAAGACCGAGGCATACCTTGGCCTGACCGCATACACCCTTGCCATCCGCAGGCTGCGGCCGGACCTTGGCGGGCTGGATGCGCGCGACGGGGTCGCGGTCCTGATGCGGTACACGCTGCGACTTCTGACCATCCAACAGTTCCAACGTGCGACCGCGCTGATCTGCGCCTCTGAGGTGCTGCGCCGCCAGGACGAAGCGCAATGGGGCAACGTGCCATTTCGGATCGGTCTGTGGGTCGGCGGGAAGGTCAGCCCTAACACCACCAAGAAGGCCGAGGATTGGGTCAAGGACGTACGCCGGGCCAGTGGCCGGCCAGCGCAGGCCTCCGGCTCCCCATATCAGCTCACTAGTTGCCCGTGGTGCGGCACGAAGCTGGAGAAGGGCCGCGACGTTGACGTCGATATGACCCTTCGCCGCACGTATCTGCGCTGCCCGGACCTGTTCGTCTGCCCGTTCGGCGGCGGCGACCCGAACGGCGAGGGCCTGCCAGTCGTAGTGGTTGACGAGGAGATCTACCGGCTGCTGCCGAGCCTGGTGATCGCAACCGTCGACAAGTTCGCACAGTTGACCTGGAACGGACGTACCCAGGCCTTGTTCGGCCGGGCCTCGCGACGCTGCTCTCGGCACGGGTACGTCACGGCCCAGATTGCCGATGAGGACTGGGAAGCCAGCAGGCATCTGGCGGAGGGACGCCATCCTGCCGCGACGCTCACCGCAGCCCCAGAACTTCGCCCGCCGGACCTGATCGTGCAGGACGAACTGCACCTGATCTCCGGTCCACTCGGTTCGCTGACCGGTCTGTACGAGGCCGCCGTGGACCGGTTGGCCACCTGGGAGTGCGCGCCGGGCAAGTCGGCACGGCCGAAGGTGATCGCCTCGACAGCCACCGTGCGGCGTGCCGAACGGCAGATCCATGCCCTGTTCGACCGGCGTACGGAGGTCTTCCCGCCGCAGGGCCTGGAGATCGACGACAGCTTCTTCGCCCGGCAGCGGCCCACCGATTCGCATCCGGGTCGTCGCTACATCGGGATCTGCGCTCAGGGGGTGCGTACGAAGTCGACGATGATCCGGGTGTACGTCGCCGTGCTCGCCGCGGCTCAGACCGTACACAAAAAGTACGGGCGAAACTCGGTGACCGACCCGTACATGACGCTGGTCGGCTACTTCAACAGCCTGCGCGACCTCGGCGGCATGCGCCTTTCGGTCGAAGACGACGTCTCCACCCGTCTGGAGCGCATCAACGAACGTGGCCTGTCGCGGCGTTACGACCTCAGGCTCGAGGAGCTTACCTCGCGCCTGAGTTCGGAGAAGATCCCAGACATCCTCGAGCAGCTGGAGTACACCTTCCCCCGGGCAAACAAGCTGACGCCGATCGACGCGCTGCTAGCCACGAACATGATCGCCGTCGGCGTCGACGTATCCCGCCTCGGGGTCATGGTCGTAGCCAATCAGCCAAAATCCACCGCCGAGTACATCCAGGCCACCAGCCGAGTCGGCCGGGCCGCCCCAGGCCTGGTCTTCACCGTGTTCAACTGGGCCCGCCCGCGGGACCTGTCGCACTACGAGACCTTCGAACACTTCCACGCCACCGTGTACCGGCACGTCGAAGCCCTCTCGGTCACCCCGTTCGCGGAACGCGCCATAGACCGCGGACTGACCGGGGTGCTGGTGGCGCTGGCCCGCAACCTGACGGCTGGAGACAACGGCAACCTCGGCGCGCAGACCTTCGATACGCGTGGCAGCAAAGCCGACCACATCGTGCGCTATCTGGAGCGCCGTGCGGGCGACGTAGCCACCGATCGCGCTGTGGCGACGCGGGTACGCGAGGAACTGGACAGTATCCTGGACCTGTGGGCGCGCGAACAGCGCCGCCCGGCGTCGCGACTGGCCTTCGACGCCAAGGGCAAGACCGACGACATCGTCGCGCTGCTCCATAGCCCTGACTCCGGCCCGTGGAAGCGTACGACCTGTCCGACGTCGCTGCGCGAAGTCGAGCCGGGTATTCGGCTGGTACTGCGGAATGCGCCGGGCGGCGCCGACGACCATGACGAGCATCCGTTCCTCCCGCGCCAGAACCCGGACGCCGAAGATGGCGGACACGAAGTGGACCCCGCATGAACATCGCAGCAGACGGTTCCCGGGCAAGTGAGTTGCGCGTTGGGGAACTGAGGCCCAGCCAACTACTGCACACCTACGGGGTCGGCGCGGTCGCGGACCTGCCGAACCTCTCGGTGATGATCCTGGGGCTCGACGAGTGGGAGTTGGACAAAGCCGCGATCGTGCCGGAGGAGCGGCTCCTCGCGGCGGTGCGCAGCAAGATCGGTGCTCAGGTGCGGAACCTGCGCATGCCGCCGTACACGCCGGAAGACTCGACCGATTTCACCGGAGCCTGGACTCGGGTCGGAGTACCGGTAGCGGTATTTCCCGGCTGGCTGCGCTGCACCGACAACCGGTGCAACCGGCTCGCCCCGGCCGACTCCGGGTTGTTCCACTTGCTGCCCAACAACTTCGCGCCCGACCAAACCCGCTACGTACACTCGTGCCGCGATTCCGGGCGCAAGCGGCCGACCGCGGTGCCGGCCAGGTTCGTGTCCGCCTGCCCGGCCGGACACGTGGACGACTTCCCCTGGATGTACTTCGTCCACCGCGGCGCGCAGTACGGGGCGGACCACACGCTGAAACTGGTCGAGCGCGGTACTACCGGCGAGGCGGCGAACATCTTCGTCGAATGCTCCTGCGACGTAAATGCCAGGTCCATGGCCGAGGCGATCGGGACGCGCAGTGAGCAAGTACTCCCGGCCTGCCGGGGCCGACACCCGCACCTTGGAACCTTCGAACCGTGCACCGAACAGACCCGCACCATGGCGCTCGGCGCAACGAACGGCTGGTTCGCGATGCAACTGCGGGTCTTCTCCCTCCCGCGCGCCGACGACCCGGTGGACAGCGCTGTGTCCGAACACTGGGCTGCCCTACGGGTGGTGGCACCGCTGCCCCGGGAGACCGCGCGCGAGCTCCTGCCCACCCAAACCGTGTGGCCCCAGCTTGAGCGCTTCGGCACCGACCAGGTCTTGGACGCAATCGTCCGCCACCAGCACGCGAACCAGGCCGCTCAGGCGGAGGATGCCGACGCGCTGGATATCGCCGGGCCGGAATGGCTCGCGTTCACCGGGCGACCTCAAAACCACCCCGACTTCAACGTAAGTGACGAAGCCGTGCCAACCGCGCATCGCGATTGGCTGACCCAAGTACGACTCGTCAAGCGGTTGCGTGAGGTATCAGCCCTCTACGGGTTCAGCCGGATCGATGCACCGGAATGGGGCTCGGCGACCAGCGGCGGCCTGGTAGTGGAGGAGCACCGCGCACCCCTGTCCAGCGGCGCACCGACCTGGGTGCCGTGTGCGGAGACCCGCGGCGAGGGGATACTCCTACGTTTCGACGAGCAGCGGGTCGCCACCTGGGAACAGGACCTGAACGTCATCCGGCGCGCCAACACTCTGATGGAGGCACACCAAAAGTGGTGCGCCCAACGCCGAACCGATGCCGACTGGCCGGGCATCCGTTACCTGTTGCTACACACCTTCGCTCACGTCCTCATCCGCGAGTTCGCCCTCGAATGCGGGTACGGTGCCTCCGGAATCGGCGAGCGGATCTACGCCCGCTCCGGGGACGACCCAATGGCCGGGATCCTGCTGTACACCGCAGCCCCCGACAGCGAGGGAACCCTCGGCGGCCTGGTCAGCCTCGGCGGTCAGCACCGGCTGGGCGCCTTGATCGAGCAAGCGCTCGAAGCCGCGCGCTTGTGTGGCTCGGATCCGCTGTGTGCCGACCACAACCCGATCGCCCATGGCCGGCTGCACGGCGCGGCCTGCCACGCCTGCCTGTTCGCCGCGGAGACGTCCTGTGAACGCGGCAACCACTTCCTGGATCGTGAACTACTCGTCGAAACGTTCAGCGGTCGACCAGGCGGGTTCTTCACGACATGACCGGCCACGATACGCATCAAGTCGCGGCCTCCTTGCCCGAAGTGCTCTCCGAGCTCGTCGCCAGCCTCCCGGAGACGCACCTCGCCGCCTGGATCAAGGTTTTGCGCACGGTCGGCCACCCCGACGCATGGACCGAGTCCCACCTCGTCGCTGCGCACCCCGGCGCGGGCCTCGCACCGCGTGCTGCGCTGCTGTTGGCATCTTGGAAGGCCAGTGATCCTCAACCTCCAGGCCAGGCGTTAGCCCTGGCCCTCGAAGCCGCCAGCACCCGGTACGAGACGGACCTGGCCGTTCACCATGTCGAAATCGCCGTCTCCGGCCCCGTGAGCGACGCGGTTCCCATCAGGCTGACCGCGTCCGTCGCGATCCAGGTGATACGGGCGGCCACCAGCACGCTTCTGGTCACCAGCTACGCCGCGTTCGGCATCCAGGAGATCGTCAGCGAGATCAGGGCGGCGGCAGACCGCGGTGTCAGTGTGGACCTGGTCTTTGAGACCGCACGCTCCTCCGGCGGCAGACTGCATGGGGGCGATGACGGCCGCACCGCCTTCCACGATTTGCGTTTCCATCCGGATGTGCGCCTCTGGCAGTGGGCGAACAATGAGCGCCAGGGTCCCGGCGGCCGACGCGGCAGCATGCACGCCAAAGTCATTGCTGCCGATCGCGGCACCGTTCTGATCGGCAGTGCGAACCTCACCGACAACGCGTACAGCGACAATCTGGAGATCGGCGCGGTCATCCGCGACCCCACAGCTGTCGCCAGTCTCGTCGATCACTTCAGGACCCTGATGAATTCAGCGAACGGTCCCTTGATCCGACTGCCATGGGCGCCATGATGAGTCCAACCAGTTCGGCGTGCGCCATGTCGAGGTAGCTGGCACGGCCCGGTATTCAACAGAGGCGTGATCCCAGCTCGTCTGGTTCCGAACGTCGGCGTGTCAGCTGCGGATCCTCCCGCGCCGTCCCGTCCGAAGGTGCCGCGATGCTCATGTTCGGGATCGACCGGCACAGGTTCACCCACACAGCGACCGCAGGCAGCAACGTCGACCAGCGCACCTGCGGGGCGTCTCATGCTCCGCATTAGGCCGCTCAACTGCAACCACTCCGACCCGGTTCTGGTTGCGGTTCTGGTTGCGGTTCTGGTTGCATTCACCGCCGTACGGGAGCGTTCACCAGTCGACAGGCTGGGCACTCCTATGCAGGTCAGGACGTCGGCGAGGCTATCTGAACCGGCAGATGAACCATTGGAAAGCGTGTTGGGTTCACACCCTCACGAGTTCGAATCTCGTATCCTCCGCCAGCCTGAACAGGCAAAACGTTGCCCCCGGTCGCTCTGCGGCCGGGGGCAACGTCGTTGTCGGTCTCGGTTCTGCTCTCGCTTGCAGCGCATCACCCCCTCGCTTCCGTCCCCGGCCTTCGCCCGCCGAGCCGGCGCCGGGCGCGCCTGCGGCACCGCGGGTTGCGGCGTCATGCGGCGTGCAGGAGCCGGGCGAGCCAGTCGGTGCGGGTGCGGCGGGCCGTGGCCGAGATGTGAGCCTGCGGATACAGGGCGTCGAAGCCGTGGAAACCGCCTGCCCAGACGTGGAGTTCGGCCTGTCCGCCGGCCGCCCAGATCCGGGTGGCGTAGTCGGTGTCCTCGTCGCGGAACACTTCGGCGGAGCCGGTGTCGATGTAGGTGGTCGGCAGGTTCGAGAGATCGTCGGCCAGCGAGGGTGAGACATACGCGGGTACGTCGTCGTCGGCGAGGTCGCCGAGAACGCAGCGCCAGCCGAAGTCGTTCATCTCGCGAGTCCAGACGCCGGGCCCGCCGGAGTACTGGCGGCTGGAGGTGCTGGTGTTGCGGTGGTCGAGCATGGGGCAGGTCAGTATCTGCGCGGCGATCGCCGGAGTGCCGAGGTCGCGGGCCAGCAGGGTGACGCCGGCCGCCAGGCCGCCGCCCGCGCTGGCTCCCGCGACGATGATCCGGGCGGGATCGACGCCCAGTTCCTCGGCGTGTTCGGCGACCCAGAGCAGTCCCTGGTAGCAGTCGTCGACGGGGACGGTGCCGGTGGCCTCGGGTGCCAGCCGGTAGTCCACGGACACCACGACCGCGCCGAACTCGTCGAGCCACTCCAGCGGGATGTCGATCTGCGAAAAGCGGTCACCCATCACCATTCCGCCGCCGTGGATCCAGTACACGCAGGGCGCGGCGGTGGTGCGGTCGGCGCTGCCGGGGGTGAAGACCGACAGGGGTATCGGAGTGCCGTCCTTGGCGGGCACGGTGACCTCGCACCGGTGGACCCGCCGGTCGGCGAGCAGGGACTCGACCGGCGTCGAGGGGTACTGCCGCAGTTGTGCGAGCAATTCCATGGTGAGCTCGGGCATCAGCGGCATGTCGGAAAGGAGGTCGCGCAGTTCGGGGTCCAGGGCGGGGCGCGCTGTGGTCATGGTCGTCGGCCTTTCGCGGGGTGGTGCGGGGGCGTTCGGGCGGGATTTCGGGTGGAGCGAGGGCCGCCTCGGCAGCGCCGGGGCGGTCTCCCCGGGCCTAGAAGGCGGCCTTGCCGCAGACCGGGACGTAGTCGGTGTTCTCCGGCTCCTTGGCCAGCAGTCCGCCGATCCGCGCCACGATCGCCTGGGCGGCCTCGCCGGCGAACGTCCGGTGGTGGTCCTCCTCGCTGGTCCATCCCTCGGTGACGTGAACGACGTCGGGGTCGGAGGCGGAACGCGAGACCAGGTAGACGACGCAGTACTCGCTCGCGCCGGGGCTGCCCTCGTCCAGGCCGGTCGACAGCAGATCGACCAGCCGGTCGCCCATCCCGGGAGCGGCGGTCAGAGTGGCGTTGAATCCGTAGTTGGCAATCATGGGGAGCCTTCTTCGTTTCGGTGGAGTGGACCGCTTCCATTCAATGCCCCTGACCTGTGGAAACGTTAGAAGGATTCTCTTCCGCTCTTGCACGATCCTCCCGAACCTGGGAATGCTTTCGCGCATTGCTGCTGAAATGGGCGCATGCCCCTCGATGAGTTCCGCGACCTGCTGGCCCGGCACGCCCGCCCCGACTGGACCACCGCCGTCGACGGCGTCCTGATCTCGAAGGTCGACCGGCCCGACCCGCCCGCGCCCTCCATGTCCGGCACGGTCCTGGCGGTCATCGCCCAGGGCGCCAAACGGCTCGCGCTGGGAGACCGGGTCTACGAGTACGGCCCGGGGCAGTACCTGGTCGCCTCCGTCGACCTGCCCGTCACCGGACAGTTCACCCAGGCCGACCCCGGCCGCCCGGCGCTGGGTTTCGGGCTCGTCCTCGAACCGTCCGCCGTTGCCGAGCTCCTGCTGCAGGCCGGCCCCGGAGACATGCCCCGCACCGGCGGAGGCCCGCCGTCGGGGATCGCCGTCAGCAATGCCCCGCCCGCCCTCCTGGACGCGGTGGTCCGGCTGCTGCGCCTGCTCGACGAACCCCGCGACCGCGCCGTACTGGCCCCGCTGATCAAACGCGAGATCCTGTGGCGCGTGATCACCGGCGAGCAGGGTGCGACGGTGCGCCAACTGGGCATCGCCGACAGCGGCCTCAGCCATGTCTCACGCGCCGCACGCTGGATCCGTGAGCATTACGCCGAGCCCTTCCGGGTCGAGGACGTGGCCCGCCTGTCCGGCATGAGCGCCTCCGCGTTCTACCGCAACTTCCAGGCGGTGACCGCGATGAGCCCCATCCAGTTCCAGAAGCAGATCCGGCTCCAGGAGGCACGACTGCTGCTGGCCACCCACCCGGGCGACGTCGCCGGGGTCGGCCGGCGCGTCGGCTACGACAACCCGTCGCAGTTCAGCCGCGAGTACCGCCGCCGGTTCGGCGCGCCCCCGGGCCGGGACGCGGTCCGCCTGCGTAACGCCGCCCGCACCCCGGCAAGCATCATGCTGTAAGCACGGTTGGGCAGAACGGGAGAATCATGCAAGGAAGAGCGAGGATAGTTCTACTGTTTTCCCAGTTCAGAGCGATTCAATGGGATCACTGAAAGCACCGCCGAGCAGGAATGAACATTCCAGCCTGCGGATCCCACCACATCGCAAGGGGCACAGCATGAACACCGTTCTGATCACCGGGACCTCGTCCGGCTACGGCCGCGCGACCGCCCTCCACTTCCACGCGCAGGGGTGGAACGTCATCGCGACGATGCGCAGCCGGCGTCCGGATGTCCTGCCCGAGTCGGACCGGCTGCGCATCGTCGAACTGGACGTGACCAAGCCCGACACGATCACCACCGCGCTCGAGCTCGCCGGGCCGATCGACGCCTTGGTCAACAACGCGGGCGTCCCCTCGATCAGCGTGTTCGAGGGCACCCCGATGACCCGCGTGCGGGAGGTCTTCGAGACCAACACGTTCGGCGTGATGGCCACAACGCAGGCGGTGCTGCCCCAGTTCCGCGAGCGCGGATCCGGCGTGGTGGTCAACGTGACCTCCAGCGTGGTGCTGGGCCACATGCCCCTCTCGGCCGTCTACAAGGCGAGCAAGGCGGCCGTCGAGGGGTTCACCTCGTCCCTCGCGCTCGAACTCGCACCCTTCGGCGTACGGGCCAAGACGGTCCAGCCGGGCGCCTGTCTGACGACGAACTTCGCGGGAAAGGCCATGGACGGCGGGCCGCTGGACGAGCTGGTCCCGTCGCCCTACACGCCGTTCGCAAGGAAGGCCATGGCCGACTTCACCGGCCAGGATCTGTTCACTCAGGAGAGCGACGTCGCCGAGACGGTCTGGCGCGCCGCCCACGACACGACCGGCCAACTGCGTTTCCCGGCCGGCCCCGACGCCGTCCTGCTCGCCCAGGCGACGTGACCAAACCGGATACGCGCTCACGTGCACCGGCGTGGGGCTGTCCGAGACGGGCTTGGGGAGACTCGGCCCGCTGGGCGCGGCGGCCGTCTTCATCCGCCGGCAGTGGCGCTGTACGCGCCTTCCTCCCAGAGCTGCCACAGACCGCCCGCAGCATCACCGAGCCGTAAGGGCGCGGCCCCGAGAACCTCAGGGGCGCAGGAGAGGCTGTCAGCCTGATCAACTGCAATCAAGAGCCACCACCCTGGTTGCGGTTCTGGTTGCATTCACCGGCGTACAGCGGCGTTCGCGAGGCTGCCAGCCGTGTACTCCACCACAGGTCAGCACGTTGGCGAGCGTCGCCGGATCAGCAGATGACCCCTTGGAAAGCGTGTTGGGTTCACCCCCTCACGAGTTCGAATCTCGTATCCTCCGCCGGTAGAAGGCCCGGACCGCACGGCGGCCCGGGCCTTCGTCGTGTTCGGAAGCGGGGCGCGGTGGTGTTCGGTCAGACCGGATGCCTGCGGATCCGCCAGAAGGCAATGGCGGCCAGGACGGCCGTCAGGGCGGCGAAGAGAGCCGTCTCCAGGTACTGGAAGGTCCAGTAGCGGTCGGCCGGCTGCTCGGCGATCTCGACGTGGACGTCGCCCTTGGCCAGGCAGGTGGGCAGTTCGGAGAGCGAGCTGTGGTCCATGCAGTCCTGGAACCAGGCGGTGTGGCCGACCTCGTTGCCTGCGGAGTCGAGGATCGGGCTGGTCTCGACGACCCAGGGCCCGCCGGGGATGCGCAGGCCGCCGATGTCGCCGTAGGTGCCGATCTTCGTCAGCCGGCCGATCAGGTCGGCGGTGAGCGGCACCGAGGTGCGGACCGGCGCTTCGTAGTGCGGTCGGACCAGGGCGGGGACGGCGATCTGGAGTGCGGCGAAGACCACGAGCGTGGCGGCCATGGCGGGCACGGCACGGCGGAGGACCAGGCCCAGGGTCGCGCCCAGGACGGAGGCGAAGGCGGCGTAGCCCAGCGGGGCGAGATTGCGTGAGGCGAAGAGCGCCGGCTCGAAGCGGTTGTTGAGGACGCTTGTCACCGGCCCGGTCGCCCAGGTGAGCAGCAGGCTGTACAGGCCGGTGGTGGCGACGCTCAGCAGGCCGACCAGTCCGAGTTCGGCCGCGAGCCACCGGCCCCGGGTCACGCTCTGGTTCCACACCAGCTGGTGGGTGCCGGCTTCCAGCTCCCGAGCGATCAGGGGCGCGCCCCAGAACACGCCGATGGCACCGGGGACGGCGAGCAGCAGGTAGCCGAGCAGGTCGGTCCGGAGGCTGTAGTGGTCGGCGAAGGCACCGAGCGGTCCCGCGCAGGCGTCGCGGGTGGCGCAGTGGGCGAGGGTGTCGTCGTACGCGTCGTGGATCTGCCCGCCGAGTACGACGAGATAGGCGGTCAGGAGCACGAGTGCCCCGAGGCCCACGAGGGCCTGGGCGCGGAACTGGCGCCAGGTCATCCAGATCATCGGTGAACCTCTGTACCGATCGGGGTGGGTTGGGGGCCGGACTGCTCGGCCCTGCCGAGGTGGGCGAGGACCAGTTCTTCGAGGCCGAGGTCCGCCGTGGTCCAGGGGCCACCGGCCGGCAGAGCGCGGTCGGCGCGCACGACGGCGGTGCTCTCGTACTCGGTCCGGTCGGTGCGCAGGATGATCTCGGCACCGACGGGCAGGGCCGCGAAGTCCGTACGACGGGCGGTCACCCGGACGTGGCCCGCGAGCAAGTCCGCCACATCACCGGCCAGTTGGACGCGTGAGCCCGCCAGCACGATCAGGTGGTCGCACACCCGCTCCACGTCCGGGAGGGCGTGGGAGGAGAGGATGGCGGCGGCTCCGAGTTCGGTAACGGACTCCATCAGGTGGTCCAGGAAGGCGTGCCGGGCCAGTGGGTCCAGAGCGGCGGCGGGCTCGTCGAAGATCAGCAACTCGGGCCGTTTGGCCGCGGCGACGGTCAGGGCGAGTTGGGCACGCTGGCCACCGGAGAGCCGGCCGGCCTTCTGCCGGGGGTCGAGGTCGATCCGGGCGAGCCGGCGGCGGGCGAGAGCCGCATCCCAGCCGGGGTTGAGTCGGGAACCCATCCGCAGGTGGTCGGCGACGGACAGGTGCGCGTAGACCGGGGTGTCCTGAGCGACGAAGCCCACCTTCGCCAGGTGGGCCGGCCCGGTCGCGGGGGTGTCGCCCAGCACGCGGATCGTGCCCGAGCTGGGCCCGATCAGGCCGCAGGCCAGTTGCAGCAGGGTCGACTTGCCGGCGCCGTTCGGGCCGACCAGCCCGATCACCCGGCCCGGCGGGACGTTCAGGTCGACGTCGGCGAGCGCGTGGTGGCGGCCATAGCGCTTGCCCAACTTCACGGCTTCGAGTACCGGTGTCATGGTGCTCCCCCGGTCAGCCGCGCCGGGCGCGCTTCGTGCGCCGCCCCAGGACGAGGCGGTACACGCCGTAGCCGAACGCGATGAGGACGGCCAGATTGAGCGCCCACCAGGCGTAGAGCAGCGGGCTCCGCTCGGTCTTCTCGGCTTGGGCGGCCGCCGTGGCGAGCAGGGTGGGTGCGGAGATGAGATCAACCATGGGGCCCAGCCTGCGGAACCCCGCTGACCGCCACAGCAGCCGAAGGTACGGTCTGCTGGTCGCCGAGTCGTACTTTCGGCCGGTTCGAGGCCTGCGGAGATCGCCTAGCGTGGCCCGGGTGAGTTCAGCGAAGCGCCCGACGGCGCTGGTCAACACGGCACTGGGGCTGATGTTCGCCCTGGCCCTGGTCGCCATGGCCGCCCAGTACGCGGCCCAGGACCGGGTCTGGGCCTTCGACGCGGCGGTCGGCACCGTCGTGTGCCTGATCGCGCTCGGCCGCGGGCGACACCGCGGCTGGGCGGCGGCCTTCGGGCTGCTAATGGCAGGCGCGGCAGCGGTCGTTGCCCGGTTCACCCACCTGCCCGGTGAACCCGGAGCCGCCGCGGTGCTGGGGCTGCTCGTCCTCGGCGGCTCCGCCGTCCGGGCGCTCGCCTGGCGACAGGCGGCCGCCGTCGCGGTGGCCGGGTTGGCCCTGATGGCGGCCGGCCTGCTGACCGTCGAGGCGCCGAGCACCCCGTTCCGGGTGGGGATCGAGGTCTGGACCCTCGCGCTCGGTGCCGGGCTCGGCCTGCGCTTCCTGGACCACCGCCGCCGGGCGACCGCCGAGGCGGTTCGTCAGGAGGAACGTCTCGCCCTGGCAAGGGAGTTGCATGATGTGGTCGCCCACCACATCACCGGCATGGTCGTCCAGACGCAGGCCGCTCGGATCGTGGCCAGGCGTCGGCCCGAGAGCCTGGACACCACTCTCGCCGGTATCGAGGAGGCAGGCGGCGAAGCGCTTGCGGCGATGCGGCGGGTGGTCGGCCTGCTGCGCGACACCGACGACGTCGCCACCACAGCCCCCACGGCGCCCGGCCCAGAGCAACTGGCCGAACTGGTCCGGCGGTTCGACGGGCACGGCCCCGAGGTGAGCATGCGGCTGCCCGCCAAGTCGGCGCCCTGGCCGCCCGAGGTGGCCACCACCATCCACCGCATCGTCCAGGAGGCTTTGACCAACGTCGCCCGCCACGCCGCATACGCTCGCACCGCCATCGTCGACATCGTCGAGGGTCCGGAGACCGTGACCGTCACGGTCACCGACGACGCCCCGCCCGGCCGTACTCCGCGCAAGCACCATGGCGGCTACGGCCTCATCGGTATGCGCGAGCGGGTCGAGGCACTCGGCGGCCACCTGTCCGCCGGGCCCGGGCCGGACACCGGGTGGTCGGTCCGCGCGGCCCTACCCGTTCCGGCAGAAGAACCCCGTTGAGCATCCGCGTCCTGCTCGCCGACGACCAGGCGATGATCCGCGGCGGCCTGCGCCTCATCCTGGAGGACCAGGACGACATCAGCGTGATCGGCGAGGCCGCCGACGGCGCCGAGGCGGTCGAACTCGCCCGCCGGCTGCGACCCGACGTGTGTCTGGTCGACATCCGCATGCCCTGCCTGGACGGCATCGACGTCACCCGCGCCCTGTCCGGCCCCGGCGTCACCGACCCGCTGCGGGTGGTCGTCGTCACCACCTTCGACCTGGACGAGTACGTCCACGGCGCACTGCGCGCCGGGGCGGTCGGATTCGTCCTCAAGGGCGCCGCGCCCGCGCTGCTCGTCGAAGCCGTCCGCGCCGCGCACGCCGGCGACGCGCTGATCTCCCCCTCCATCACCCTGCGACTGCTTCGCAACCTCGCCCCGACCCGTACGACGCCCCTCGCCCGACCCGCCCAGCCGCTCTCGGCCCGCGAGACGGAGGTGATCCGGGCCATCGCGAGGGGTCGCACCAACCGGGAGATCGCCGCCGCCCTCTTCATCACCCTGAGCACCGTCAAGAGCCACCTGGCGACCATCCAGAACAAACTCGGCGTCCGCAACCGCGTGGAGATCGCCGCCTGGGCCTGGGAGAGCCGCCTCATGGACTCCGCCGGAGAAGGTGCCTGAGGTCCTGCCGCGGTCTCGGTTCTGGTCTCATTCATCGTCGTTCAGGCCGGTTCAATCGCCTACCCGGAGACTGGAGAGGCACAGGTCAGAAGGTGGATGCACCCCGCAGGACAACGCTGCGCAGAATTGGAAAGCGTGTTGGGTTCACCCCCTCACGAGTTCGAATCTCGTATCCTCCGCCAGCCTGAACAGGCAAAACGTCAGCCCCGATCGGATCGCCGATCGGGGCTGACGTCGTCTTGGTTGCAGTTGACCTTCGGAACAGGCAGGCCGTTGACGAATCGGCCGATCACGGGTGCACCGCGAATCGGGTGATGAACGCCTGCTAGCCGTTCTGTCAGCACTCGCATCGGGATTCGGTCGTCAAGGTGCGGCACAGGAGCAGCCCCCGTCCGAATTCGGCGTCCGGTTCTCGACGGGCTGCGGCAGTGTTGGCGGGCCGGCACGATTACCCAGAACGGGCGTCGGCCGTGTGGGTGGTCACCAGGACCGCGCTTGTCGGGTGGCCGTGGACAGAGACGTCGGTGGTTCGCTGATCACCTCGGCGACGTCGTCCTCGTGGGCGCCGCCGACTCGTGCCTTGGCTGCGGCCTGCTCACGCGCGGTCTGTACGGTTCTTCGGGCAGGGAGCCAACGCGCCGCCGCTCACACCTGAGCCGGTCCCGTCGGCTTCGCTTCTGGGACGAAAGGTCAGGTGCCGAGAATTCGGCTTGCTCGGGCGTGCGGGGGTTTTTCCAGGTCGAGGTTGTCGCCGCGTGTGGTGGTCTGCGGGTAATGACATCGCGCTGCGCACGGACCTCTTGGAGGTGGCCGAGCGCTACGACAACTCACCTTCCGCTGGATCACTCGCCGACACGGATCAATTCCTGACCCGCGTCACCATGGCTGCCGACCACGCCCGAGTCGGACGCGTTCAACGCGAACTCCGCATCCCGCAGGCCGAGGCCGCGACCCTGATGGGCCAACTCGTCTGGGACGCCTCGCAACGTTCGGATCACACCACGGCCCACAGACCGAAGAAGTCGCGATGATCAAACTTTCGGATGCTGAGTGCGTCCTGGGCACGGGCCCCAACGCACAGCTTCGGCCGTCGCCTCGGCCGCAGCAGCGGCATAGCCGAACGGGAGATCGCGTACGTGAAAGTCGAATGATCGCGCCGACGCCTGGCGGGAAGCGGTAGAGGTACACGTCGTCGAGCCTGCCGTCGAGCAGCCGGTCACGCCCGTCGCGGAACGCACACCGCCGGGCCGTTGGCCTGCGGTGCCCCATGGCTCACGCGAGGACGAGGGCGAGCGTTTGAGTGACCACTGCGGCAAGCGTGACGCCGGCGGCGAAGGTGGTTCCTGCTCGCATGAGAGCAGTGGGGCGGGTGGCGCCGTCGAGACGGGCGAGCACGCCCGCAGCTACTGCGGCAAGCAGCGCGAACGCAACAACGAGAGCAACGGCGACGAGAACGAGTGCGAGGTGGGTCACGATAATCTCCCAGGAGGGGGCGGGACTTGGCGAACTCACTTTCCCGGGAACGGTGTTCACCATGGTTCGGCCGGACAAAGACGAACACCGGTGAACACGGAGCTGGGGGTCCTGTGGTCAAGGAGCACAGCGGCAGAACCGCTCTCGCGGAACTGCGCGAGCGGTTGCGCTACGGGCGGGTTCTCGCCGGGATGAACATGACCCAGCTCGCGGCCCGGGCCAGATTGAGCCGCACCACCGTCCACACCGCCTTCCAGGACGGGAGGCCGGTTCCCTCAGCGGAAACGGTCGCGGCTCTGGGAGCCGCATTGCGTCTGCCGGTGGAGGAACTGCTGGCACTCCAGCGGGCCGCGGCCGAGGAAGCCACCCCGGCACCGGTACCGGAGAAAGGCCCGGGAAAGCCGATCGCCGAGTGGGACCCGCACGATCTGGAGGTACATCCCGCCGGAGTCACCCCCGGCTCCGGCTCCGCAGAGTCAAGGCGGATGCTGTCCGGTTACGTGCACCGCGTTCACGACCGGATCCTCGCCGACACCGCAGGGGACGCCGAGATGGGTCGGAGCCGAATGCTGGTCCTGGTTGGCTCGTCCTCGACCGGCAAGACCAGGGCATGCTGGGAGGCCGTCCAACCGCTCGCGGCCCAGGCATGGAAGCTGTGGCATCCGTTCGACCCGACCCGGGCCGAAGACGCGCTGGCCGAACTCGAACGCGTCGCACCGCAAACGGTGGTGTGGCTCAACGAGGCCCAGCACTACCTCGGCGATCCGCAGGTCGGCGAACGCCTCGCCGCCGGCCTGCACAGCCTCCTCACCGACCCCAGCCGCGGACCGGTCCTCATCTTGGGAACCCTCTGGCCCGAGTACGAGGCCCAATACACCGCCATGCCCAGACCCGGCGGTCCCGACCCCCACAGCCGCGTCCGCGAGTTGCTGGCCGGCCGCACAGTAACTGTTCCCGACACCTTCGACCAGGACGCGCTCGGCGCTGCCGCGACCCTTGCCGAGGAGGGTGACCGGCTGCTGGCGGAGGCTCTTACCCGCGCCGGCACCAACGGGCGGATCGCCCAAGATCTTGCGGGTGCCCCGGAACTCCTGCGCCGCTACCGGCAAGGCACCCCGGCTGTCCGGGCTCTCCTGGAGGCCGCGATGGACGCCCGCCGTCTCGGGCTGGGTCTCCGCCTTCCCCAGGCGTTCATTACCGACGCTGCCACCGACTATCTCGCCGACCACGACTGGAACCAGCTCACCGACGACTGGGTCGAAATGGCCTACACCGACCTCGCCCGTCCCGTCCACGGCAAACAAGCCCCGCTCGGCCGGACCAATCCCCGGCCCACACGGCGTCCCCCGATCGGTCCGACACCAGCCACTGCTGCGGCCCCACCCGCGGGTCCGATGATCCGGCTCGCCGACTACCTCGAACAGCATGGCCGCACCGCCCGGCGTCTGATCTGTCCCCCCGCGTCCTTCTGGCACGCCGCTCACATCCACCTCACCCAGTCCGGCGACCTGAACAACCTCGCCGAAGCCGCCAAGGACAGGGGCCGTTTGCAGTGGGCCCACCACCTCCGCCTCCGAGCTGCCCGAACCGGCCACACCGGCGCCATGATCGAACTGGGCTGGGAGAGGGAACGGGCCGGGGACCGGGAGGCCGCCGAGACGCTCTACCGGCGGGCCGCGGACACCGGCGATCCCGGCGCCGTCCGCCGTTTGGGGCAGATGCGGGAGGGTGTCGGGGACCGAGAGAACGCCGAAGCCCTCTACCGGCAGGCTGCCGATGCCGGTGAAGCCGACGCCCTGCGTGGCCTGGCACGTTTGCGGGAAGCGGTCGGAGATTCAAAAGGTGCCGAAGCCTATTACCGGCAGGCTGCCGACGCCGGTCACACCAACGCCTTTACCGACCTGGTGTTTATGCGAGAAAGGGCTGGAGACCGGGAGGGGGCCGAAGCCTATGCCCGGCAGGGCGCCGATGCCGGCGATGCATTCCCCCTCTCCAACCTGTCGGTGATGCGAGAGGAGACCGGGGACCGGGAGAGCGCCGAAGCTCTCGCCCTGGAAGCCGTCGGCGCCGGTGATGCCAACGCCCTGTTGGAACTGGGGCGGATGCGGGAGGAGGAAGGAGACCGAGAAGGTGCCGAAGCTGCCTACCGGCGGGCCGCGGACGCCAACGGCGGCCTCACCGTCGCCCAAATGGCGTGGGTGCGGGAGGAGGCCGGCGACAAGGCGAGCGCCGAAACCGTTGCCCTGAAGGCTGCGGATGCCGGCGATTTCTACGTCTTGCGCGACCTGGCGCGGATGCGGGGAGAGGCCGGGGACCGTGAGGGCGTCGAAGCCCTCTACCGGCACGCCGCCGACGCCGGCCATCTCCGCTCACTCAGCATGGAAAGGTGGCAGCACGGACTGGACCCGGATGGATCCCCCTCGGCTCCATGGAGCGCGGACCATCAATGACAGGCAGGCGGAGAAGCCGACGCTCCGGCCTGAGGTACACGACCAGGGTGAGCAGCGTCCTGTCATCGCGATCTCATCCGGGCGCTCTCCATGCCGTCGGACGGGCAGCGTTGGCAAGTGCACGTTGACGGCACGGAGTGTGTCGATTGCCGCCGGCCATGTGGCGGGGCTGCGGGGGTTTTTGTGGGTGTCGCGTCGGGCAACCGGTCCAGTTGATTCGGGGTCGAGTGGACCACTCGCTTGGGCCGGCTCGTGCTTACCGTTTCGGGCATGATCGAAAAGCGTGGTGGGGCTGTATTGACCACCCTCCTTCACCAGACTCCGCCACTTCTGCCGACGGACGCCGAAGTGATGACGATGACGGTCGAATTGCCGCCCGGCGACGCGGGTACGCCGCCTCACAGGCACTCGGGGCCGGTCTTCGGCTACATGCTCGAAGGCGAGATGGTGTTCGAGCTGGAAGGCGAGCCCGAGCGGATCATTCGGGCCGGTGAGGCGTTCTGGGAGCCGGGCGGCGACGTCATCCACTATCAGGCGGCCAACAACCTCGCGGACGCGTGGAGCCGGTTCGTGGTGGTCATGGTCGGCGTGCCCGGCGAGCCCATGCTCACGCTCGTCGAGGAGGGCGAGTTGCTCGAGCGGCGAGATCGGCGAGCGGTGCGAGCGGTGCGAGCGGTTTTGTGAGCATCAGGCCTGTCCACTGCCCCGACGCCGACGCGGGCTCCGGCCCTGCTCCGGCACCGACACCGACACCGACACTCAGCCGACCCCGACCGAAGGTCGAAGTGCCACCCATGCATGTTTTCGTTGCCGGCTCGACCGGCGTTCTCGGCCGGCGGGTCGTACCCGCGCTCGTCGCCGCAGGGCATCGCGTCACCGCGCTGACGCGCCGGGCGGAGGCCGCGGCGGGTCTGCGAGCACAGGGCGTCGCGGTCGCGTTCGCGGACGTCTACGACCGTGAGGCGCTCATCCGTGTGGTGACCGAGGCCGGGCCCGATGTCGTGATGCATCAACTCACCGACCTGTCCACGGCCGATCTGGCAGCCAATGCGAGGATGCGTGACGTCGGTACTCGCAATCTCGTCGATGCCGCCCGCGCCGCGGGAGTTCGTCGCATCGTGGCGCAGAGCATCGCGTGGGCGTACGAGGCGGGAGAGGACCCTGCCGACGAGACGACGCCGCTGGACGACGCGGCGACCGGACCTCGACGCGGCACGGTCGATGGCGTCATCGCCCTGGAACGGGCGGCAAGCGAACTTCCCGAGTGGGTGGTGCTGCGCTACGGCCTGTTCTACGGCCCGGGTACCTGGTTCGCGGTCGACGGGATCAAGGCAGCCGACGCGCGGGCGCTTCGGCTGCCTGTCGGCCGGGACGTGTCGAGTTTCGTGCACGTCGACGACGCCGCCGCAGCGGCGGTGGCCGCGTTGGACTGGCCGAGTGGCGTAGTCAATGTGGTCGACGACGAGCCGGCGACTGCCGACGAGTGGGTGCCGGCGTTCGCCCGAGCGGTGGGTGCCTCGTCTGCCGGAGCCGTCCACGCCCCACATGCCCACTGGGCCCGAGGCGCGGACAACCACTTCGCCCGCAAGCACCTGAACTGGACCCCTGCCCACCTCTCTTGGCGATCCGGGTTCGACACCATATAGGCCGGCGCCGGCCCGTCAGGCGGCACGCACGCCCGAGGCAGTCGTCCACGGAATGAGCAATGAGCAATAGGGATGAGCATTGAGGAGTGAGGAGTGCGGAGAGTGCGGCAGAAATGAACGAACGCGACCGCAACCGCGACCGCCCGTCGGACATCAAGGTCCGGCGAATCCTCGTCGCCGACCTGCCCGCGCACCTGAAGGACGTGCGCGACGTGTACCAGGCGGTGTTCTCCGCCGAGCCCTGGAACGAGGACGAGGCTGCGGCCGAGCGCTATGTGCGCCGACTCGATACCGACAAGGAACGCGACGGGTTCACCGTCGCCGTCGCCGAGGATCACAGCGGGGTGGTGGGATTCGCCGTCGCCTGGACGACACCCGCCGTGTTCCCGACCACTCGCAGCTATACGCGGGTCGAGTCGATTGTGGGGGCCGCTCGTACACAGGCGTGGTTGTGTGGCGCGCGGGAAGTGGACGAACTCGCGGTGCACCCGGGCGTCCGTGGCTCGGGAGTGGGCCGAGCGCTGCTGGCGGCGGTCACCGACGACGCCCCGGCCGGGAGGTGCTGGTTGCTGACTTCCGCGCACGTCGACCTGGCCGTGCGCTTCTACGAACGCGCCGGATGGCACCGACTCGGCACCGATGCATCGGGCACCACGGTCTTCCTATCACCGCACCACCCGGCCTTCGACGCTTCCTCAGCACCCCGTTGACAGCCTCGCCGAGCCGGCGCGTCGGCGTCCGAGCCGTGCCCGTCGTCGCCGGGGTCGATCTGCACATCGACCTCGTGCCACGTGGCGTCGGAGCCGGTCGCGCCGTGGAGGACGCGTTGCGCGAGGCCGTGCGGTCCGGTCGGCTGGCCGCGGGGACACGCCTACCGGGCTCGCGCACGTTGGCCGCGGACCTGGGGCTGGCCCGCGGCACGGTTGTCGGCGCGTACACCCAACTCGTCGCCGAGGGCTGGTTGACCGGATCGCCGGGCTCCGGCACGCGTGTTGCGCACGTGAGCGCTCCCGAACCCTCCGGCGCCGGTCACCTCGCGGAATCCGCGCCGACCGAACGTCGTTGGCGGGCCGATCTGCGGCCCGGTCGACCCGACTTCACGTCGTTTCCCCGTACCGCGTGGACGACGAGTGTCCGCCGGGTCCTGAGCCGGGTCGAGGCGGGGGTCCTCGACTACGGCGACTTCGAGGGGACGGCGACCCTGCGCGCGAGCCTGGCTGCGTACGCCGCACGGGCCAGGGGTGCGCGGGTCACCCCGGACGCGGTCGTGATCACCGCGGGCTTCACTCACGGACTCGCCCTGCTGGCACGCGCACTGCACGGCCTGGGGGTAAGGCACGCCGCGACCGAAGACCCGGGGCTCGCGCGGCATCGCGAACTGCTCACGGCAGCGGGTCTGGCCTGTGTACCGCTGCGCGTGGACGAGTTCGGCGCCGATCCGGCCTACCTCACCCCGCAGACGGGGGCCGCATTGCTTACGCCCGCGCACCAACACCCCAGTGGTGTCGTGCTGTCGCCCGCGCGCCGCGCCGAGTTCGTCGCCTGGGCCGGACGCTGTGACGGCTTCCTGATCGAGGACGACTACGACGGCGAGTTCCGCTACGACGGCAGGCCGGTGGGGGCACTCCAGGCGCTCGATCCCGAGCGGGTCGTGTTCGCCGGCAGCGTCAGCAAATCCCTCGCTCCGGGGCTGCGTCTGGGCTGGCTCGTCGTGCCGCCGACGCTGCGCGCGCCGGTGTGCGCGGCGATGCGCGAGAGTGGCGGCGGCGTGTCCGTGATCGAGCAATTGACGCTCGCCGACATGGTCGCGCGAGGGAACTACGACCGACACGTGCGCCGTGTGCGTACGGCGTACAGGCAACGGCGCGCCGAACTCGCCGATTGCGTGGGCACGTTCAGCGGGCTGCGGCTCGTGGGCGCGGCAGCCGGCCTGCACGCGTTGTTGCCTCTGCCCTCCGCCGAGCACGAACGTCGACTGATCGCCGCCGGCGAGTACGTGGGGCTGCGGTTGCACGGCCTGCACTCCTCCGGTTACCGCCATCCTCCCGACGCGTCGGCCCCGGCCGCACTCGTCCTGGGCTACGCCACACCGGCGCCGCACGCCTGGGGACAGGCTTTGGACCTACTCGGCGAAGTGTTGGAGGCGGAGGGATTGCGCGCGCAGGGTTGCTGGACGGTCGATCCTGGCCTTGCGCTTTCATGAAGCGGGACACCCCGCGTGCGGCCGGAGCGGAGTTCCGCCGGACGGCCCCTATGATCCTGCGCATGGACTGGCCGGCGCGAGCCGCGAACCTGAGGCAGTGGACGAACAACGGTGTCCGGGCTCCTCACAAGCCGCTTCTGCTTCTGTACGCGCTCGGCCGCTACCAGCAGGACGCCGATCAGGAGCTTGTCTACAGGGCGATCGAAGCGGACCTCAAGCGACTGCTCGCAGAGTACGGACCGGGCAACCGGAGCACGCCCGCGTATCCGTTCCACCACCTGGTCAGCGACGGGGTATGGGAGGTGCGCACGCGTCGTGGGGCCGGGAGCCCCGGGAGCGGCGTTCGGGAGCTGCGGGATTCCGGAGCCGCCGGGCGGCTGACTCCGGACTTGCGAGCCGCGCTGCGCCGCGACCCTTCTCTGCTCGGTCGGATGGCGCGCACGTTGCTCGACCTGCACTTCCCGCCCTCGCTTCATCAGGAGCTGTGCGAGGCCACCGGCCTGGAACTCGAGTACGCCGAGACCCAGCCGCTGATTCCGGGACGCCGGCCGCGAAGCCAGGCGCTGCGCGAACTGGTCCTGACCGCCTATGAATACCGGTGTGCGTTCTGCGGTTACGACGGTCGGATCGGCGCGATTCCCGTAGGTCTGGAGGCCGCGCACGTGTACTGGTGGGCGCTCGGCGGACCCGACGAGGTGGACAATGCGCTGTGCCTGTGCTCGCTCCACCACAAGCTCTTCGACAAGGGCGTCCTCGGGGTCAGCGACGAACACCGAGTCATGGTCGCGCAGCGATTCGTCGGCCATAGCCCGGCAGCACAGGACCAGGTCGTCTCCCTGGCCGGGCGCCCGCTGCTCGGCCCCCAGCCGGGGACACCCTCGATAGCCGCGGCCCACCGGTCCTGGCACGCCACACAGGTCTTCCATGGACCGTCGCGCCCTGCGATGGCGTCGTAGTCCCGGAGTTCGCCACCGCCCGACCACGTTGGCGGGTATCGAAGCATCTCCACGCCGCGTCTCGGGTTCACACCCCTACGGGTTCGAATCTCGCGCCCTCTGCCGACCTGAACAGGTTCGACGGCGCCCCTGGTTGTGGTGCGGTCGGGGGAACGTCGTTGGTGGGACCGGTTGTTGGGGGTGGGCGTTGGGTAGCGAGGCGGCATGAGACGTTTCGAGGGGTACGGCGTGCTGATAACCGGTGCGGGGCGGGGCATCGGGGAGGCCGTCGGCCGTCGGTTGGCCGGGGAGGGGGCCCGGGTGCTGGTGACCGACCTGGATGGGGAGCGGGCCGAGAAGGCGGCGGCGGGTATCCGGGCGGTCGGGGGTGCCGCCGAGGCGTCGGCCTGCGATGTGGGCGACCGCGGCTCGGTCGAGGCGGCCGTGGCGTATGCGGTCCAGTGCTTCGGCACGCTCGACGTACTCGTCAACAACGCCTATTCCTGTCACCCGGACGCGCCGCTTTTCGAGGACGAGACGGACGAGGTCTGGCACCGGGACCTCGACATCACGCTCACCGGGGCCTACCGCTGTGCCCGCGCCGCCCTCCCGCACCTCGCCGTCGCCCCCGACCACCGCGGGGCGATCGTCAGCATCGGCTCGGTGAACGCCGAGCAGGATTTCGGCAACCACGCCTACAGCGCGGCAAAGGCGGGTCTGGCGAGTCTGACCCGCACCCTTGCCGGTCACGCGGCATCTCGCGGCGTCCGCGTCAACCTGGTCGCCCCCGGCACGGTCGACACCGAGGTCTGGGTCGGGCGCGAGTCCGCCCTGGAGGCCGCCGCCCCGCACTATCCGCTCGGCAGGGTCGGCCGGCCCGACGACATCGCGGCGGCGGTGGCCTTTCTGGCCTCCCGGGATGCCGCCTGGATCACCGGAGTGACCCTCCCCGTGGACGGCGGCATGCTCGGCAGCCGGGTGGGCATGCGCCGTGCCCTGCACGGGGAGTGAGCGCTACCGCCAACTGTCGGGATCGTGTCCAGCTGCGCGGCTGCGGTCCGGGTCACCGGGACCACGGCCGGCGGGGCGTGGTCCCGGCGTGCCGAGCGGACTCAGCCGGCCAGATGGCACACGGGGTGGTTCCTGCACATCCAGTTGGTGCGCCAGGTGGAGATGTAGCGGTAGACGACGGCACCGTTGAGGTCCGAGTAGTAGAGATTGGTGTCGCTGAAGTCGGTGAACACCATGCTCGTGTACGACAGGTCCGCATCGACGACGGTGGCCCGGGTGAGGTTGGTGCCGACGAGGTCGGCCCCCACCAGCCCGGAGCGGGTGAGGTCGGCGTCGGTGAGGTTGGCGCCGCGCAGGTTGGCACCGAGCAGACCGGTGTGCGAGAGGTTGGCGCCGCGAGCGTCGGTGTTGGTGAGGTCGGCGTGGTTGAGGCCCGCGCTGAGAAGGTCGGCGCCCCGCAGGTCGGCGGCGGCGAGGCGGGCATCCGTCAGGTCGGCACCGAGCAGATGGGCTCCGTGCAGGTCGGCGCCATACAGGTCGACGCCGGCCAACGAGCTGTACTCCAGGTCGATCCCCGCCAGATCCGCGAAGGCGAGGTTGGGCACGACGGTCGGGTTCTGCCGCCGCCAATCGTTCCAGGCAGCCCAGCCGCTCTTGAGCAGCGCGACGTGGGTCGGGTTCGGACCGGCGGGTGTGCCGGTCGGGGCTGCGCCGGCAGTCGCGGCCATCGGCACCGCCACGAGGAGGGACGCGAACAGGGCGACTACCGCCGCCCATACACCGTGCTGTACGCGAAGCAAGCGCACGAGGAGCCTTCCTGACGAGCGATCACGCATCCGTGATCGGCAACGAATGAGGAGGACACCACCGCAATGGGCGCGGCCCGCACTGCGGCCCTCGACGGCGCGTCACGGAAAAGCTAGAGCTCCGCCCACCCACCCGAACCTGTCAAAAGTTGCGTCCTACAGGGGATTTGACGGCCGTTCGGACCAGCCGCGTCCATCGTCGCCTTCGCCTCTCCGGCCTTCACCTCTTCGGCCCCTCCCATCTGCGATGGACCGGTCCCGGGCCCGATCGGGTCAGAGGTCCAGGACGAGGCGGGGGGAACGGGCTCGGGAGACGCAGGTGTATATGCGGTCCGGTGGGGCGCCGATGTCGTCGCGGTGGTCGGGGGTGCCGGCGAGGACGGTGAGTTCGCAGCTGCCGCAGACGCCTTCGCGGCAGCCGGAGGGGATGGCGTGGCCGGCGTGGTGCAGGGCGTCCAGCAGGGTTTCGTTCGGGGCGACCTGAATCGTCCGGCCGGAGCGGGCGCATGTCGCCTCGAAGGCCGTGTCGGGTGCGAACGTGCGGGCCGCCGGCCGGAAGCGCTCGGCGTGCAGGCGGCCGGCGGGGAACGCGGCCTCGGCTGCGGTGAGCATCGACGCGGGGCCGCAACAGTAGGTCAGTGCACGGGGGTTCAGGTCGGCCGCCAGGGTGGCGAGGTCGAGTCTGCGCCGATCCTGCGTGGCGACGAGGTGTACCAGGTCGCCGTAGGAAGCGCGGAGTTCGGTGGCGAAGGGCATGGTGGCAGGTGACTTGCCGGTGTACACGAGTGTTGCCGGGACGCCCGCTTCGACGGCTGCCCGGAACATCGGCAGGATGGGGGTGATGCCGATGCCGCCGGCGAGGAACAGGTACTCCGGGGCCGGGACGAGCGGAAAGTGGTTTCGTGGCAACGAGACTTCGAGGGCTCGTCCGGAGCGTAGGAAGAGGTGGATGTACTCCGATCCGCCTCGGCTGAGCGGCTCGTGGCGTACCGCGATGCGGTAGCTCTCCCGGTCGGCCGGGTCTCCGCACAGCGAGTACTGCCGGGTCAGGCGGTTCGGCAGGAGCACATCGAGGTGCGCGCCCGGCTCCCAGGGGGCGAGCGGCTCTGTGGTGGCGCGCAGGACGAGGGAGACGACGTCGTCGGCCACCCGGTCCACGCGGTCGAGCAGGGTCTGTTGCATGGAAGTCACCTTGGGAAGTTGCCTTGGGAAGTCACCTTGGGAAGTCACCTTGGGAAGTCACCTTGGGAAGTTGCCTTGGGAAGTTGCCTTGGGAAGTTGCCTGGGGAGGTCGCCTCGGGGAGCTGCCCAGGAAAGTCGCCTTGGGGAGTCACCCGCGGAAATCACCCAGGGAAATTGCCGTGGGCCCCGGGAAGTCCCCTCGGTGCGCTCGGTCAGTACAGGTTGCGGTAGCCGAGTTCGAGGCCCTGTTCGATCAGGTTCGGATCGATGTCGAGTCCGAGTTGGGCTACGGCGACCTCACCCGTCGAGGGCAGTTCCGCGGCGAGGGCCTGGCTCGCGGGATCCCACAGCCGGGATCGGATCAGCGCGCGGCCGCAGTGGAAGTAGGCCTCCGCCACCTCGACGACGAGCGCCAACTCCGCCTCCTTGCCCTCGATTTGCATGCGGGTGAGCACGTCCGGCTCGTCGGTGGGATAGGCGCGGCCGTTGACTCGCAACGTCTCCCGGAGGCCGGGGATGAGGAACAGCAGCCCGATGCCGTCGTTCTCGGCGAGATTGCGGAAGGAGTCGGCGATCTTGTTGCCGGGCCGGTCGGGAATCGCGAGCGTGTGCTCGTCGAGGACCTTTACGAAGCCCGGATAGTCACCGCGGGGTGAGCAGTCGGCGCGGCCCGCCGCGTCCGCCGTGGCCAGCGCCAGGAATGGGGAATGGGCGATGAAGCGGTGAAAGTGTTCGTCGATGCGGTCGAGAATCTTGGCCTCGGTCATGGCCTCGGGCTCCCCGAGCCGAGCGCGGACCTCGTCCGGTGGCACCCGTCGGGGGCGCGTGCGGGCAGGCGTCATCGAGGGCTCCTTCTGCAGGTTCTCCAGAGTCGAGCGATGGTGGGCGCGAACGGCCCGCCGGCCGGGCCGGCGGCGGGCGCGCGTTCGTACCTTCCTGCGATCGTCGTTTCTCGCTCCGAGGCAGGTCAGGGCACTATTGTGAGCAATTATTCAGTTCGCGCGCTACTCGCTTTTGGCGTGGTCGACCAGGAGGTGGCATGACATCGGACCGACGCCGGCTTCAACCACGTAAACAGCCCCGTCAGATCCGGGCCGAGCTCACCCGGCAGCGCATCCTCACGGCGGCTGCTCACGTTTTCGCCGAACACGGCTACGCCGCCGGCACCACCAACCGGATCGCCGAACAGGCCCGGATCTCGATCGGCTCGCTCTATCAGTACTACCCGAACAAGGACGCGATCCTGGTCGAGCTGATGAGCCGCCACCTCGACAGCGGCATGGTCGCCACCCACAGCCGCCAGACCGGTGAACTGCCGGAATCGATCGAGGAGATCATCCGCGTCTTCGTGCGCATCGCCATCGAGAACCACCGCGAGGATTCGCAGTTGTTGCGGGTCATGATCGAACAGGCGCCCCGATCCCCCGAATTGCTGGAGAAGATCCGTCGACACGAGCAGGTGCGGGTCACCTTCGTGCGGGAACTGTTCGACGGCCACCCCGAGGTCCGCATCGAGGACACGCACACCGCGGCCCGACTCGTGGTCTCGACGGTCGAACTCGTCGTGCACCAACTCATCGCCGCACCGGAACCGATCGACATCCCCCGGTTCGAGAACGAGCTCGTGGCCATGCTCACCCGCTACCTCACCGCCGAGCCGGCCGGGGGCGGGTAGCCGTGCGTACATGGGTGGCCGTCGGCCTCCGGGAGCCCTGAGCACACCGGTGGCCGTGAGCACGCGGGGAGCCGTGAGCACGCGGCCGGGACGGCCCGGCGGGACGGGCGCAAGCGATGCTCGGTCGCCCAGGTCAGGCCCGCGTGCGCCCCTCCACGCGGGCGTCGGCCCGGCCCTCCCGCGCGTTCCCGTGGTTCGGGGTCGAGGGCACTTCCTCCGGGCCCGCTACCGCGAAGCGGTGTGCGGCCGGGCCGGTGTCAGGGGATGCGCCATTGCTGGGACTTGTTGCCGGGGGTGCACTCGGCCACCGACAGGGCCTTGCCGGGGCCGTTGTTGGTCAGGCAGTTCTGGCCCATGTAGTCCTTGATGTAGACCGCGCCCGAGGTGGGGGCGTCGGACAGCCGCCAGTTGGTCGAGTAGCCGAATGTGATGGCGAGTTCGGGGCGTGTGGCGTTCCCGTACGGCTGGCCGAGGGCGGGGCCGCTCAGGCTGCAGGTGTTGAAGGTGTCCCAGGTGGAGACCGAGTGCACCCAGCCGAACTGGGAGTTGCCGCCCATGATCAGCTCCTTGCCCTGGGTGGGGCTGTCGGCGGCGAGGCCGATCCTGCGTCCGTCGGCGACGCTGGTGATGGCGCCCCAGCGGTCGCCGCCGCAACCCTGCGGGACGCTCTGGGCCGGGGGCGAGGTGGATGCGGGCGGCTTCGGTTGCGTGCCGCCGCCGGGATTGCTGCCGCCTCCACCGGGTGAGCCGCCGGCCCCCGCGGACGTGGAGCCGTTCGCGCCGCCGGGAGGGGGTACCGGGGCGCCCGCGTTGCCACTGCCCTGTGCGGTGCCCGGGGGTTGGCTTGCACTCGCGTTCGTGCTCGGGGTGCCGGTGGCGGCTGTCGAGGGCGGCGCCGAGGCCGGTCCGGGATCGGCCGCCGCGCCTCCGGCGGTCCGGCTCTCGGTTATGGCCGGTTGCGCGTTCGGCACGTTGCGGTCCGCGTCGGATCGGCCGGAGAAGGGCTTCACGAACAGGACCGTGGCGACGACCCCGGCAATGACGCCCAGGACCAGCAGGACGGCGGCTATGCCGTGCCGCTTCCAGGCCCGAGTGTTCGCGGGTGTCGTTGTTGTTGCGTCGCGCGGAGCGGAAGTGGCTTCCGGCGGCGTCGAAGGGGACGCCGGGGCGGGGATCGCCTCGGAGGCGGAAGCGGAAACGGAATCGGAAGCAACGGCGGCAGCGGCAGCGGCGGAATCGGAGGCGGGAGCGGATCCGGAGGCGGGAGCGGGAGTAGATCCGGCATCCGTCGCAGGAACCGAAGCGGACGCCGGTACGCCGGGCGACGAAACGTGCGCAGCGACGGACGCAGCGGCCGCAGCCGATCCCCCGGGCGCGCTCGGAACGCCGTCCGCCGCTGCTCCCGACACCGAACCGCCGGGCGCCGCCGCCTTCGCAAGGTCGGTCCTGCCCGAACCCGGCTCGACCCCACCCGCGTTGCCTGCGGCCACGGCCCCGGCAGCCGCGTTGCCCGCCACCGCACCCACGGAGCCGCCGCCGTCGCCGCCGGAGTCGGACCCGGACGCGGGCTCGGAGGAGCCGCCGCAGGATTCGGACGCCGAGGAACCGCCACCGGAGTCGAAAGCGGGCTCGGGCCCGGAGGAGCCGCCGTCAACCGAACCCAAACTCGCACCAACCGAGCCCCCGGAAGCCACACCCCCCAAGCCCGATCCCGAGCCCAACCCCGAAGCCGCCGCCCCGAAGCCGGTCTCGACATCGACAGCCGCCGCACCCGCGATGCCCGAATCCGCCCCACCCACCCCCACATCCCCGACGGGGGTCACCGTCACCGCCGTCACCGCCGTGACAGCCGCCTCCGACCCACCCGCCGCCACCCCGCGCACTGCCTCGCGCGCCGCCGCGCGGGCCACCGCCGCCATCTCGGCCGCGTCGGCGTACCGCTCCTCCGGCTCCTTGGCCAACGCCTTCGCCACAAAAGCGCGGACCGCTTCGGGGAACGCCGCCGGGAGTACGGGCGCCGGCTCCCGAATGTGCTTGAGCAGCACCTCGAACACCGCGTCACCGGAGAACAACGCTTCCCCGGTGAGGAGTTCGTAGCACAGCACGCCGATCGCGTACTGATCGGACGCAGGCACCGCGCCGCTGCCGCGGGCCTGTTCCGGAGCGATGTACCGAGCCGTGCCGAGCACCGCGTGCGAAGCGGTGAGCTTGGTCTCGGCCATGGAGCGGGCGATGCCGAAGTCGGTGACGGTCACCCGGTCGTCGGCGCCGATCATCAGGTTCGACGGCTTGACGTCGCGGTGCACGATGCCCCGCAGATGCGCCGCGTGCAGCGCGTCCAACGCCTGGACCACAATGCCGAGCACCCGGTCGACGGGCATGACCGCACCGCCGCCGTCGCCCGCACCCTCCGCCATGACCGCGTCCAGCGTCCGCCCGGCGACCAGTTCCATGACGATGTACGCGACGCGCGGCTCCGACCCGCTCTCGCCGTAGTCGTGCACGTCGACGATGCCGGGGTGGTCGAGCGCGGCCAGCACCTTGGCCTCGCGCCGGAAGCGCTCGGCGAACTTGACGTCGGCCAGCAGCGCGGGCAGCAGGAGCTTGACCGCGACCTGCCGTTCGAGTACGCGGTCGTCCGCCCGCCACACCTCGCCCATGGCGCCGCCGCCCAGCCGCTCGGCCAGCGTGTACCGGCCGCCCAGCACCGTGCCCAAACCCCACATGCCCCGCTCCCCCGTAGGCTCCCGCGTTTCCCGCCCGTCGGCGACGTGCGGTCCGCCGGGGCGTCAGGGCGCCGAGGTCCCCTAACCGCCCGTGACAGGCGATCATTTCATCGCACCGCACCGACCGAGTCCGCCGGGAGTCCCTCACCCGCATCCCTCTGCCTACCGACGCCCGGCAAGGACGACCCGGTCGGCGGGCACGAATCCGAGCCCGAGAGCCGGTCGGCTCCCACCAGGCTCGTCCTCGGCCCGCGCGATCGTGCCCACTGCGTCCCGCCGCCGAGTGCTCAGGTCGTCGTCGTCCGGAGCCAGGTCAGCACCGCCAGGACGCGGCGGTGGGCGTCGGCGGACGGTGGGAGGGTCAGTTTTTCGAAGATGGCGGAGATGTGCTTCTCGACGGTGCCCGGGGTCAGCGACAGGAGCCGGCCGATGGCGCTGTTGCGGTGGCCCTCGGCCATCAGACCCAGAACTTCGCGTTCGCGAGGGGTCAACGCGGCCAGCGGGTCGTGCCGGTGCCGACGGGTGAACAGCGCGGAGACGACTTCCGAGTCGAGGACGGTGCCGCCGGCCGCGACCCGGGTCAGGGCGTCGGAGAGGTCGTCGAGGCGGGAGACCCGGTCCTTGAGCAGGTAGCCGACGCCGCCGCCGTCGGCGAGCAGGTCCTCCGCGTAGGCCTCCTCCACGTACTGGGACAGGACCAAAATGGCGGTCCCGGGTACTTCGCGGCGGATCCGCAGGGCCGCGCGCAGGCCCTCGTCGGTGAACGTCGGCGGCATCCGGACGTCGACCACGGCGACATCCGGACGGTGCGCGGCAACCGCCTCGACCAGCGCCGAACCGTCGCCGACCGCGGCCACCACCTCCGCGCCGATCTCCTCCAGCAACCGCACCAGGCCCTCGCGCAGCAGCAGCGAATCCTCGGCCAACACCACCCGCATCAACGCTCCCCCAGTCCACTCGACAAAACCCCGGCCGCCCCGAGGAGCAGCCCACCCGACCACCGACCCCCCGTCGCCACCACCCGCATCAACGCTCCCCCACCCCGCTCAACGGAACCTCGGCGGCGAGGGTGGTCGGCCCGCCCGCCGGGCTGTCCACGTCCATCCGACCCTCGACCGCGGCCAGCCGATCGATCAGGCCGGCCAGACCGTGCCCCTTGCCGGGGTGCGCCCCGCCGCACCCGTCGTCCCATACCCGTACGAACAACGCCCGTTCGTCCATTCGCACGGACACCGCGCAGTGCTCGGCCCGGGCATGCTTGGCGACGTTCGTCAGTGCCTCGGTGACCACGAAGTACGCCGTGTTCTCCACCGCCGCGGCGAACCGCCGCCCCGGCGGCAGGTCGGTGGTCAGCTCGACCGGGATCGGACAACGCGCCGCCGCCGCGGTCAGCGCCGGGGCCAGGCCGCGGTCGGCCAGGATCGGCGGCGCGATCCCGCGCGAGAGGGCGCGCAGTTCGGACAACGCCTCGTGGCTCTGCGAGATCATCTCGGCCACCAGCGGCCTGGCCCGATCCGGATCGTCGTCCAGCCGGCGGGCAACCGTCTCCAGGTCCATGGTCAGCCGGACCAGTCGCTGCTGCGGACCGTCGTGCAGGTCCCGCTCCAGCCGGCGCAGCGTCTGCGCCTCGGCCGCCACCGCGCTGCGCCGGCCGAGCGCGAGTTGTTCGGTCCGGACCTGCAGGGCGCTGCGCTCGTTCGTCAGCAGACCGCGCGCGAGCGCCGCCTGTACCGCCACCAGCGCCCGCACCACCGGCGCCGCCGTCGCGAGCAGCAGCACGCCGATGCCAATGTTGAAGGCGATCTCGGCCGCTCGCGAGGAGATGCCGAACATCAGGTCCAGCAGGCCCTGCTTGCCCGGGTCGCGCGGGATCGGCCACGACCACGCGGCGTAGAGCAGTTCACCGAGACCGCCCAAGGTCCAGGTCAGCGCGATGCAGAAGCTCACCACCCGCAGCGGGAAGGACACCAGGATGTGCGCCAGGTCGCGCCAGGACTGCGGCTCGCGCAGCGCCCGCCACCACCCCTTGAACCCCTCGCCCGCCCGTTCCCGGTAGGCGTGCGGCGGCAGTTCCCGCCCGGTGACGGCAACCACCCGCCGGCGCTCCAGCTCGGCGAAACCCCGGGCCGCGGCCAGCGTGGCGACCAGGATCGGTACGCCGAGCAGCACCGCGAAACTCGCCGCCCCGGCCGCGAGGCCGCCGATCGCGACCACGAACGCCGCCGCGCCCAGCGGGAATCCGGCGAGCAGATAGCCCAGTTGCCGACCGAACCGGCCGCCGCGCGAGACCGGCGCCGCGACCGGGACGGGTATCGGCTCGAATGATGTCGTCGTCTCGGTCATGGCCATATCCTCCCCGCCGGAAACGGCCGCGCCCAGCCGGCGTTCCCGGTGGCGAGGGTAGGGCACACCCCCATACCGATCGGCAGCCGAAGCCACCGGCCCGACGACCGAAACGACCCGATAGCCGAAGCAACCCGGGCCGAATCAACCCGGGCCGAAACGGTCGAGCCGCCGAACCGATCCGCCGAACCGATCCATCCCCTCTCCCGCATCCTCTCGACCCGTCGCCGCCTCAACCCCTCGGCTTGATGTTCTGATTGGCGTGGAAGAGGTTGTGCGGGTCGTACCTGTACTTGACCCCACCGAGCCGCTCGTAGTGCTCGCGATAGGTGGCCTCCACCCGATCGTGGCTCTCGTCGGCGCCGATGAAGTTGACGTAGGCGCCGCCCATGGAGTGCGGGTGCAGGTCCTGCCAGTAGTCGACGCACCACTGCCGGATGGCCTCGGCGTTGGCCGGGTCCGGGTCGATGCCGCCGATCACGCCGGACCACATGGCGTCCCGGTAGCCCCACGCGGTGTCCGCGGCGTCGACCCGATGCGCGGCTCCGTCGACCGGGTAGAGGTGCATCGTGGACAGCGCGGTGGGCAGGCTCTCCGCGTACTTGGCGTGTACGTCGACCGCGTCGTCCGGAATCGCGTCGAAGAAGTCGCCGCGCCAGTACCACTGCAGGCCGGCGGGGATCAGTTCGTCGAACATGGTCTGCAATATGGGATACGGCATCGGCGCGGTGAAGTGGAAGGCGGGCGGGGCCGGTTCGCGCACCGCGGCGAGGTTGTCCTCGGCGGCCTCCGGGTCCCCGGTCCAGCACCACACGACGCCGCACATCTTGTGCCCGTGGATCTCCTCCGGGAACGGCGGACCCGGTGGGACCGTGAGCGCCGCGAAGAACCCGTTCAGGTCCTCGGGCGCCTGCGGCAGGAACTCGCGGTACCACCGCAGCACCTCGCGGGTCCGCTCGACCGGCCACAGGGTGACTCCGGCGGCCACGGTGTCCACCGGGTGCAGACGGAAGCGGAACGAGGTGACGACACCGAAGTTGCCGCCGCCGCCCCGCAAGGCCCAGAACAGGTCCGGGTGTTCGGACTCGCTCGCGGTGACGAAGCTGCCGTCCGCCAACACCACGTCCGCGGCCACCAGACTGTCCACCGTCAGGCCGTACTTGCGGGTGAGGTGGCCGTGCCCACCGCCGAGGGTGAGGCCGCCGACACCGGTCGTGGACATGATCCCGGCCGGTACGCCCAGCCCGAAGGCGTGCGTGGCGTGGTCGAGGTCGGCGAGCAGACTGCCGCCGCCGACCCGGGCCGTCCGGGCCACGGGATCCACGCGTACCCAGCGCATCGGCGCCAGGTCCAGGGTGACCGCGTCGTCGATCACGCACAGGCCCGCGCCGCTGTGTCCGCCGCCGCGAACCGCGAGTTCGAGGCCGTGCTCGCGGACGAAGTCGACCGCGGCCATCACGTCCCCCGCGTCCGCACACCGCACCAGGGCGGCCGGATGTCTGTCGATCATCGCGTTGTAGATCCGGCGTGCCGGGTCGTAGTCGGAATCCTGCGGTGCGATCACCGGGCCGCGCAGCGCGCCGCGCATGTCTTCGAGGGTTTTGCCGTCCATGACCATCTCCCTGACGGGACGCGGACCGCAAACCCGCCCGGCCTTCTCGCCGACCGGCCCTCGGGAAGCAATCGTGCGCCGGTGCCCGGCGCCGCCGTGGCCTGCACGGTCACCGAACGCCGCAGGGCTTACCCCTCCAGCCTCTCGCCGAGTACACGGCGGCGCAATTCCGCGCCCCGCGCCGGCGAACCGGTCGCACGGCCCGGCCGTGGGGTGTCACTCGGGAGAAGCTCTGGTCTCGGCAGCGGTTGCCGCAGGTGGCCAGACTGCACCAGCGGCGGCGTCCGCCGGGGTCCGCGAAGAGCCGGCCGCAATCTTCGTCGGGAATGAGCCGGGCCTGCCGGGGCGAGGCTCCGCGCCCGAGGCTCCCGGGCCGGGAGAGGTCGGATCGGGGGCTCCCGGCCCGGGGGATGCCGGCACAAAACCGCCGGCCCGATCGATGGGCGGATGATGGAGTAGGGGCATGACCAGTCTTCACGACAACGCCCTGACCTTCCGGGCGCTGCACACCGGTGCCGCGCCCCTCGCCCTCGCCAACGTCTGGGATGCGGCAAGCGCCCGACTCGTGGCGGACGCCGGAGCAAGCGCGGTGGCCACCACCAGCGCCGGAGTCGCCTGGGGCCTGGGCGCGGCCGACGGCGATCGGCTGGGCCGCGAGCGGGCCCTCGAACTCGTCGCGCGGGTGGTGGCCGCGGTCGACGTGCCGGTCACCGCGGACATCGAGAGCGGCTTCGGCGACGACCCGGAGGGAGTCGCCGAGACCATCCGCGGCGTGCTGGCCGCCGGCGCCGTGGGGATCAACCTGGAGGACGCCCTGCATGCCGGCCCCGTGCCGCTGCGCGCGGTCGCCGACCAGGGCGAGCGGATCGCCGCGGCGCGGGCCGCCGCGGACGCCGCCGGCATCCCGCTGTTCATCAACGCCCGGGTGGACACCTACCTTCGCGGCATCGGCGACGACGACGCCGAGCGGCTGCGGGAAACGCTCGACCGGGCGACCGCCTACCTCGCGGCCGGTGCCGACGGCATCTTCGTCCCCGGCGTCACCGACCCGACCACCGTGTCCGGCCTCGCCGAGGCCCTGCCCGCCCCGCTGAACGTGCTGGCCGGCCCCGGCGCCCCCACCGTCGCCGAATTCGGCAAGCTCGGCGTGGCCCGGGTCAGCCTCGGCTCCGCGATCGCCGAGGCCGCGTACGCCGTGGTCCGCCGCTCGGCCCGGGAGTTGTTCGAGACCGGCACGTACAGCACGCTCACCGACTCGATCCCCTACGGCGACCTGAACGCCCTCCTGGCCCGCTGACCACATCCACACCGCCGGCGCATCGCCCTCCCGGGGCGGTGCGCCGGCGGTATGCCCGCCCTCCCTTCGCCAGGCCGGCCGGTGTGCCCACTGAGGCGCGAGCCCGCCCCCGCCGCTCCGGTCCGTACGTGCGTCCGCGCGTGCGGCGACCCGTCCACCCCGATCGAACGACGGAAAACAAACACGATCCGCTTCCCGCCGGTCCCACCGCCCGCCGCCCGCCGCCCGCCGCGAGCGCCGCCCGCCGATCGCGGGAAAACCCCCTGACCCCGGGCCCGGCCGCGGCACACAATGTGGATCCGGCGGACCGAGCGACAGGGGTGGGAGCGGCCCGACCGAGCCGGCCGCGACCGCGACGGCGGTGGCCGGGAGCGCCCCGGGCCGGCCGAGCCGCTGTCGGTCGGCACTGGGATCATCGAACGACACCGAGGGGAGGTGACGGACGTGGCGTACGGCGAACGCGCCCCGCAGGCGCCGATCGTGAGTCTGACCGACCGTCGAGCGCTGGAGGCCTGGCGACCGGCCGACGACGAAGTGATCGCGCGGGCCCGCAAACTCAAGGAAGAGGCGCTGCTCGACTTCGGCATGGAACTGTCGGTCATCGCCTCGTGGTTGTACACCAAGTGCCACCACCACATCCCGACCACCGCGATCGACACCGCGGCCGTGATGGCCTCCGGCGACGGCACCTGCCTGTTGCTGTACAACCCGCAGTTCTTCTGCGATCTGGGCCTGGACGGCGTGAAGTTCGTGCTCTTCCACGAGGCGCGACACCTGATCCAGCGGCACCTGTTCGCCGAGTCCGAGCTGCGCGCCGACCCGGTGTTCACGCTCGCGGCCGAGGTGACCATCAACCACGTCGCGATGACCCGCCTGGGCCGCAGCACGCTGCCGATCCTGCGCCGGCTCGACCCGGACACCGGTGCCTCGATCGAGGACCCCACCGGCATCGACCCGCGCAAGGTTCACCACTCGTACGTCCAGGACCTCACCGACCAGGGCCTGGCGGCGCTGTCCTACAGCGACTTCGTGGACACCGACGCAACGGTCTACGCCGAGCTCAAGCGCATGAAGAACCCGCCGGTGCCGCCCCCGCTGTGCGTGCACGTGATCCTGGGCGGCGGCACCGGGCACAACGACGGCATGGACGGCGAGACCGTCGGCCGGGTCGCCTCCGAGGTGCTGCGCAGCGTCCTGCTCGCCGCCCGCCGAGGGGAGCGGCTGGCCCGGCAGGAACTGCTCGACCTGCTCTCGCGCACCGACGGCGCCACCGACCGCGCCACCAAGCTGTGGGGCGACCTGGGCGCGGGCTTCCTGCGCGGCGAGACCCAGCGCACCCGCCGGGTCGAGTGGTGGCAGCAGTGGCTCGTGGACGTGCTCGCGTCCAAGCTGCGCGAGGGCGAGCGCCTGGTCTATCCGAAGAAGCGCGGCGCGCTGCTGGCGGCGCTGGGTCACGACCCGATGCTCGCCCGGCGCGGTCTGGAGCGCACCAAGGTCGTGGTGATCGCCTACGACACCTCGGGGTCGATGCCCGACCACGTGGTGAGCTGGCTGACCGAACTGGTCGGCAAGGCCGACGGCGTCGAGACGCACTGGCTCAGCTTCGACGGCACCGTGATGCCGTTCAAGCCGGGCGAACGGGTGCTGGGCGGCGGCGGCACCGATTTCCAGAACGTGGCCGACTACGTCGAGGGCCGACTGGAGATCGAAGGGTCGGGCCGCTTCGACGAATCGGTCGACGCGGTGGTGATGCTCACCGACGGCTACGCGCCACCGATCACCCCCGCCGACCCGGACAAGTGGATCTGGCTGATCACCGAGGGCGGGGACGACTGGCCGGAACGGCACCACCCGCCGATGGACTGTCACCGCGTCCTCACCGGCGACCACTGATCGGGGCCGTCCATGCCGACGCGCCTCGCCGAAGAGCCCTCCGCAGCACGCCGTGCGCAGCACCCGGAAGGAACCATGACGATCACCGCTGACACCACGCGCGCCGGCCGCCCCGCGGCCGAGCCCAAGTGGAAGGCCACCGCCACCTACCCCGAACGCCCCAAGGGCTGGAAGGGCGTGTCCAAGCTGGAGGAGTTCATCGACGCGATGATCGACCTCGGCCAGACCGGCCAGATCTTCGGCGAGCACGGCATCGGCAAGACGGCGACGTTCTTCAGCCACATCCCCGACCGGCACGACGACACGGTCCTGGTCTTCGTACCGGCCGCGAATCTCACTCCCGACGATCTGCTGATCAACGCGCCCGTCCGGGACGAGCGCACCGGTGAACTGGTGCTGCGTCAGCTGATCATGCGTCAACTGCGGCCCGGAAAGCGGTTCGTGCTGCTGATCGACGACGCTTTGCAGGCGGGCGAGACGATCCAGTCGCAACTGATGCAGGTCGCCTGCAACTGGACGCTCGGCGAGCACGACCTGCGCGAACTGGGCTGCGTGGGCGTGTTCCTCACCGACAACGAGTCGCTGGCCGAGACCGCGACCCGGCGCACCGACCTGGCCATCCTGGACCGGATGGTCACGGTCAAGATCACCGCGACCGACACCGCGTGGCGGTACAAGCTCGCCGAGCGCTTCGCCGGCACCGACCTGACCCCGGTCTTCCAGGTCTGGACGAGCCTGTCCCCGGCACTGCGCCAACTGGTGTCCCCACGCACCCTGGAGCACGTGATCGACTGCGCGCTGGCCGGCTTCCCCCTGGTGTGGGGGCTGCCGCTGGTCAACGGCGACCGGCTCGCGCTCACCGAGACCAAGAAGGACGGCTCCCCCGGCCCGGACCGCACCGACGAGGTGCTCGACCGGATCGCCGCGGGCCTGAACGTGCGCAACCCCGACCAGACGCCGGACTCGGTGCGCCGGATCGTCCGCGAGGCGATCCACCGTCGCTGGTCGGTGCTGATCCAGGGCCCGCCCGGCTGCGGCAAGACCGAGGTGGTGCGCGACGTGGTCCGCACCGAACTCGGCCGCGAACCGCTCTACTTCTCGCTGCCGGTGACCAACGTCGAGGACCTGTGCGCGCCGGTGCCCACCCCGGACGGCTCGCTGGAGAACCTGCTCGCCGCCAAGTTCACCGATCCCGGCGCCAAGGTGATCGTCTGGGACGAGTACAACCGGCCCAAGGACAAGTCCACCTTCGCCAAGCTGATGGAGGTCACCCAGGAGTGGTCCATCGCGGGCCGCCCGATTCCCGGCCTGCGTGCCCAGATCGCACTGCAGAACCCGCCGTACCACCTCGGCCGCAAGATGCTCGTCTCGCGCAACAACATCGCGCAGGCGACCCGCTTCACCGCGTCCCTGACCATCCGTCCCGAGGACATCCCCGCCAACGAGTGGTTGATCAGCACCTACGGCCCGGTCGCCGAGACGGTGCTGGAGTGGTGGAAGAACGACATCGACGACGAGGGCCGCGACTGGATCACCAAGCGCACCCTGGAGCGGCTGATCAAGCTGCACAAGCGCGACCTGCCGCTGGAAATGGCCAAGGTCTACCTCGGCGACGGCGAATACGCACCGGTGCCGCTGAACGCGCTGGAGGCCAGGTTCGCGGAGAACCCGGCCACCGGCCTCGGCGACATCTCGGCCAATCTGGCCGAGTGGGTGCGCCGACTGGAGGCGGCCAACGAGGAGTCCGCCGAGGGCACCGACGACACCGATGTGGTGCACCAGGTGCTGGCCAACGCCGAGTTGTCGCAGCTGCGCGAACATCTGGACACCGTGGCGCAGTTGCTCGCCGGCCTGCCGCCGAAGCTGCGCTCCAGCTACCTGGTCGGCCAGTCCGTGGACAAACAGCGGTTCTGGATCGAGGCGTTCGCGAAGATGCCGAGGAAGTAGACCGGGCCCCGGCGCACGAAGTCCCCGGCACCCGCCCGCCCGTTCAGCGTCTGCGGCGGGCGGTGCCGAACAGGCTGCGGGTGATCTCCCGGCCGATCTGGGTGCCCATCGAGCGCAGCACGGACTTCACCGCCGAGTTGCCCATCATGCGGTCGACCACGCCCGGTTCTGGCTCGTGCGCACGCTCGGGCGCCGGTTCGCGAGCCGCGTCCGGTTCCGCGGGCGGCGCCTGAGCGGCCGTCAGCTTCTCGTACGCCGACTCGCGGTCCACGGCCGCGCCGTACTTGGCGAACTGCGGCGACCCGGCCACCGCCGCCTGCATCGCCTCCGTCGGGATCGGCGCCATCAGCGACGTCGGTGCGCGAAGCCGGGTCCAGGCCACCGGCGTCGGAGCGCCGCTCTCGCCCAGCACGGTGACCGCCGCCTCACCGGTACCCGCCTGGGTGAGCACCTGATCCAGGTCGTAGGCCGAGCGCGGGAACGTGGACACGGTGGCCTTGAGCGCCTTGGCGTCCTCGGGGGTGAAGGCGCGCAGCGCGTGCTGCACCCGGTTGCCCAACTGGGACAGCACCTCGGCGGGCACGTCCCTCGGCGTCTGGGTGACGAAGAAGATACCGATGCCCTTGGACCGGATCAGCCGCACGGTCTGGGTGATCGCGGTCGAAAACGCCTTGGAGGCACCGGTGAACAGCAGGTGTGCCTCGTCGAAGAAGAACACCAGGCGCGGCCGATCCGGGTCGCCCACCTCCGGCAGATCGTGGAACAGGTCGGCGAGCAGCCACATCAGGAAGGTGGAGAACAACTGCGGCTTGTCCTGCACCGCCGCGAGTTCGAGCACCGAGACCACGCCGCGCCCGTCGGGGGTGGTGCGCAACAGGTCGGCGGTGTCGAAGTCCGGTTCGCCGAAGAACGCCCCGCCGCCGTTGTTCTCCAGCGTGATCAGCGCGCGCAGGATCACCCCGGCGGTGGCGGCGGACAAGCCGCCGATCCGCTTGAGTTCCGCCTTGCCCTCATCGTCCGTCAGGTACTGGATCACCGCGCGCAGGTCCTTGAGATCGACCAGTTCCAGTCCGCGCTCGTCGGCGAAGTGGAAGATCAGGCCGAGCGAGGACTCCTGCGTCTCGTTCAGGTCCAGCACCTTGGCCAGCAGGGTCGGCCCGAAGTCGGTGATCGTGGCCCGGATCGGCACGCCCGGTCCGATCCCGCCGAGCGCGTGGAACTCGGCCGGACAGCCGGCCGGTTGCCAGTCCTGACCGACCTCGGCCGCCCGCGCGGCGACCCGGTCGCCGGGTACACCGGGTGCGGAGATGCCGGACAGGTCGCCCTTGACGTCCGCAAGGAAGACCGGCACGCCCTGCGCGGACAACTGCTCCGCGATCAGTTGCAGGGTCTTGGTCTTGCCGGTGCCGGTCGCGCCCGCGACCAGGCCGTGCCGGTTGAGCACCGCGAGCGGGACACGCACCTGCGCCTGGGGACGCGCGGCGCCCTCGACCACGGCCGCGCCCAGTTCCAGGGCGGGCCCGGTGAAGGCGTATCCGGCCGTGATGGCCGCGATCGTGTCGTCCTGCTCGCTCATGCGCTCCTCCGCTTGCCGAGATGCGAAGGACGAATACACCGATAGGACGAGAAATATCCCGATTGCCCCGCCGGATCGGCCATCCGAGCCGGCGTGATCCGCACCCCCGCTGCTTCTCTTCGGTGCCGGGTGGGGGTTAGGCGACCGCGATCCCGGTAGGCTGAGCCTGTGATCTTCAAGCGGATCGGTGACGGCAAACCGTACCCGGACCACGGGAGGTCGGGTGCCCGGCAATGGGCCGACATCGCCCCGCGGCCCGTGCGTCTGGACCAACTCATCACGACGAAGCGGCAACTCGACCTCGACACGCTGCTCGCCGAGGACTCGACCTTCTACGGCGACCTCTTCGCGCACGTCGTGAAATGGCAGGGCGACCTCTACCTGGAGGACGGACTGCATCGCGCGGTCCGGGCCGCGCTCCAACAGCGCCAGGTGCTGCACGCGCGCGTGCTCGAACTCGGCTGAGCACGCAACCCCGGCGGCCCGATCAGGTGGTCGTCTCGCGTACGGCCGTGCCCGGATACGCAAGGTGCCGCGTCGGCGCTAACCTCGACTCCATGGCGACCGGGATCACGGCCATGCCGTGCAGGAGGAGGACGGGGGCACACCGATGAGCATGCTCACTCCCCGCGGCATGGGAGGCCAGTACAAGATCACTGGCAAGCTGTATCCGCGGATGACGCGGCGCAGGCGACGCATGCCCGTCGTCATCGCGATCGTGGTCGGCCTGGTCGTGCTGGCCACGGCGGGCTGGGGCGTGTACCACTTCACGTCCGACGACAGCGGCGACAAGGCCGCCGCGTGCCCCTCGCCGACGGCCTCGGCCCCGCCGGCCGCCCCGCCCGCGGCGCTGCCCGATCCCAAGACGATCACGGTGAACGTCTACAACGCGACCAAGCGGGGCGGTCTGGCCAAGACCGTCAGTGAGGCGCTCAAGGTGCGCGGCTTCACCATCGGCAAGGTGACCAACGACCCGCTGAACCAGCCGATCGCGGCCACCGCCGAGATCCGACACGGCTTCCCCGGCGCCACTCCGGCGAAGGTGGTCGCGGCCCAGGTGGCGGCGAGCACCGACAAGGAGGACCAGCGCACCGACGGCACGGTCGACCTGGTGATCGGCGACGGCTGGACCGACCTGGCCACCCCCGAGGCGGCCGCCGCGATCCTGTCCCCGCCGCCCCCGCCGCCTGCGAGCCTTCCCCCGGGCTGCTGAGCCGCCGAACGACCCCACCCGCTGCCGCCCCGCGCCCCCGCGGAGGCGGCAGCGGCACGCCGAGCCCGACCGGCCGCTGCCCACTGCCCGCTGCTTCGCGGTGAGAGGGCCTCGGAGCGGTCGGCTCCCGGGTTCGGGGCCGGGGCGGGACGAGACGGGACGGGACGGGACGGATCAGTTTCGGCCGGGTTTGCCGAACTCCTCGATCAGCACGGGGTACTGCTCCCCGCCGTGTCCGGCGGCGATCGAGCGATCGGCCATGGCCTTGATCAACCTCGGCAGTTCGGCATTGACGCCCACCGCCTCGCTCTCCTCGATCAGGTGCGCCATCGCCCGCACGTCGGTCTCCAGGGCCGACACCTCGGCCGGGTACGAGCCGCGGGCGATCTGCTCGGCATAGCCGGGCAGCCATTCGGCCACCCCGGCGGCGATCTGCCGCGCGAACGGCGCGAACGCCGTGGCATCGACCCCGGCCGTCCCGACCAGGGCGGTGCCCTGGAGCCAGGCGTTCAGGACGCTCCACATCATGGCCAGGCCGGCCACGTCGTACAGGGCCGCCAGTCCGTGGTCCGCACCGAGGTGGGTGACGGTGCCGAGGGCCTGGAGTGTCGACTTGTGCGCCTCGAAATACGACTGCGGCCCACTGTGCAAAATCACCGCCTCGGCGGTCCCGATCGCCGACGGAATGGCCATGATGGCGCCGTCCAGGTATCGGGCGCCGCGCTCCTCGGCCCACCGGGCGGCTTCCCGGGCCTGGGCCGAGTCGCCCGACGTCAGGTTGATCAACATCGTGCCGTGCAACGCGCCGGCACTCGCACCGAGCAGCTCGTACACGGCCGGGTAGTCGGTGACGCAGATGATCGCCACCGAACCGGCCTTCAGCGCATCGTCGACCGTCGGCGCCAGGCGGGCTCCTCCGGCCACCAACCGGTCTGCTCTGGCGGTCGTACGGTTCCACACGGTGGTGGGGTGCCCGGCCTCGAGGAAGGCGCCGGCGAGCGCCCGACCCATCAGTCCGAGTCCGATGACGCTCACGGCCACGGGTGTATCGCTTGTCTTGTTCATGGCAGCATCGTCAACGTTGATACCGGTGTGAAGGTCAAGTGAGGTTCGATGCGAATCGGGGAACTGAGTCGTCGGACGGGCGTCAACGCCCATCAGCTGCGCTACTACGAGGCCCAGGGCCTGCTGACGGCCGACCGCGGCACGAACGGCTACCGCGAGTACGACGAGACCGCCGTGCTGCGCGTGAAACAGATCCGGCACCTGCTCGGCGCCCGGCTGTCCTCCGAGGACATCGCGTACCTGCTGCCCTGCGCGGTCGGAGAGGCCCCGGAGCTGCCCGGGTGTCCCGAACTGCTCGCCGCGATGCGCTCACGCCTGCGGCGCTTGGAGGATCAGCTGGACCTGCTCGCCCGATCCCGCGACGCCCTCGCCGACTACATCGACGCAGCCGAGCGAACGGGCGGCGAGAACTACCCACCCTTCGACGGCACCGCCCTGGAGTGCCTCCCCGCCTGAGCAGCCGAAACGGGCCCGGACACGAAAAAGGACCCGACCGCATTCGGTCGGGTCCTTCATTCGTACTGCTCGAGAGCGGTAGCGGTGGGATTTGAACCCACGGATAGCTTGCACCATCACACGCTTTCGAGGCGTGCTCCTTAGGCCACTCGGACACGCTACCGAGAGAGAGCTTACCGGATGCCGGGGTGTGCTTCGTAACCGGTTTCCGGGGAGCGGGTGTGGGTGAAGAAGTCGCGCAGGACGGCGGCGCAGTCCGCCGCCGCGACGCCGCCGACCACCTCGGGGCGGTGGTTGAGGCCCCGGTCGCGCAGTACGTCCCACAGGGAGCCGGCGGCGCCGGCCTTGGGGTCCCATGCGCCGAAAACCACCCGGTCCACCCGGGCCAGCACGAGGGCGCCCGCGCACATCGTGCAGGGCTCCAGGGTGACCACCAGGGTGCATCCGGACAGGCGCCACTCACCGACGGCCTTGGCGGCCTCGCGCAGGGCGAGGATCTCCGCGTGGGCCGTCGGGTCGCCGTGCGCCTCGCGTTCGTTGCGGCCGCGGCCGAGCACCGCGCCGTCCGGGCCGAGCACCACGCACCCCACCGGCACATCCCCGGTGTCGACCGCCAGGGCCGCCTCGGCCAGGGCCAGCCGCATGGCCAGCTCCCACCTGCGCAACGCGGGGTCGAACGGGGGCTCGGGCACCGGTGGGGGCATCGTGCTCAGCGGACCGTCTCCAACTCGTCCGCGCAGCCCAGACGTTCCGCTATCACCGCGATGGCGTCCGCCGGCAGACCCGCCTCGCCCGCGAGGTCGGCCAGCAGCTGGGCCGACACGCCCAGGTCCACGAGCACCGTCTCGTCGCCGGCGGGGCCGGGCGGCAGCACGGCCTCGTCGTCCTCCTCCAGGCCGTCCAGCACGTCGGCCGTCAGCAACGCGTCCGCGTAGGCGCTGCGGGAGACCGCGGCCACGTCGGAGACGTAGATGCGCGGATCCTCCTCACCGTCCACCCGGACGACCGCGAACCAGGTGTCCTCCTGTTCGACGAACAAAAGCACCGGCTCGTCGTCCACCGCCGCCGACCGTGCCAGCGCGGTCATCCCCGCCGAGTCCTCGACATCGTCGAGGTCGGCTTCACGGGCCTCCCACTGCTCGTCTGTACGTACGAGCACTGCGGCGAAGTACGCCACGGGACTCTCCAAGATCGTTCGCTTCGGCGTTGTCCCTCGCATCGTGGCAGATACCGGACCACGACGACGGGAATTGGCGCACGTTGACGAACAAGGTCACCGAGACGATCAAGGATCGGTCGGACTCAGTAACGGAACGTACGCATCCGCATCATCTGCCGTAGCCGCTCATTGCGCACGCGTCGCGGTTGGATGCGGGCCCGCAGCTCGCGCGCCTCGGCCAGTTCGCGCAGGAAGAGGGTGCGCCGGCGGCGGCGCGCCGCCTCCTCCTCGCGGCGCTCGGCCGCCGTCGTTCGAGGTTCCCGACTCTCCATCACCACGCCCCTGGGCTCGAAATGCCTCCGGAACCGACGTGGCAGTAGTTCCCGGGACGCGCCGGCTCAGTCATCGACACCGGCAGGTCGCACCGGATGTGTGTTCGCAAATCGGTGTAACGATCGCAATTTGCCCGACATTCCCGCAAACACACGAGTCGGGCCGGTCGGCCGGCCGGCGAATGCCACCGAACACGCCTCGAATCCGACAACCCGGCAGGGTCGCCGCCAGGCCAAACGGCTAATGTCGCAGCATGCGGATTCACGTCGTCGACCATCCTCTGGTGGCCCACAAGCTCTCCACCCTGCGCGACCGGCGCACCGACTCGCCGACCTTCCGGAGGCTTGCCGACGAACTGGTCACGCTGCTCGCCTACGAGGCGACCCGAGGCGTACGCGTCGACCCGGTGGCGATCAGCACGCCGGTCAGCGAGACCACCGGCGTCAAGCTCTCCTACCCGCGTCCGCTGGTGGTGCCGATCCTGCGGGCCGGGCTGGGCATGCTCGACGGCATGGTGCGGCTGCTGCCGACGGCCGAGGTCGGCTTCCTCGGGATGATCCGCAACGAGGACACCCTCGAACCGTCGACCTACGCGACCCGGATGCCGGACGACCTCAGCGGCCGGCAGGCGTACGTGCTCGACCCGATGCTCGCCACCGGCGGCACCCTGATCGCGGCCACCAAGCTGCTTCTGGAGCGCGGCGCGCACGACGTGACCGCAATCTGCCTGCTCGCCGCGCCCGAGGGCGTCAAGGTGATGCAGGAGGCGTTCCAGGACACCGAGGCGAACGTCACCGTCGTGACCGCGTCGATCGACGAGCGGCTCAACGAGCACGGCTACATCGTCCCGGGCCTGGGCGACGCGGGCGACCGGCTGTACGGCACCGCCGGCTAGGGCAGGCCGCCGAAAAGGGTCCGGAGCGCCGCTCGGCCCATCCGGCCGATCCCGGCACCCACCTGCGGGTTCGGCCGTTCGGGGGCGGCTCACGAGCGCGGACGCCAAGCGGGACCAAGGCCCTTCCACGTCAGGCCGAACGCCGGATGCGCGGCGGCACACCTCGGCGCATGCTGGAAGGGTGCCCGGGGCTGGGCAGGAGCCCCGCAGGCACCCCGGGACTGTTTGCCGATGCTGCGAAGGTACGACCCACCTTTGCTCCGGCGGGGGTCCCACAGGGGAGAGGAAGTGGCCGGTCCCCCCGCGGCTGCTCCCTCTCCCCTATTGTTTCTCCCCGATACCTCATTCGGGGAGGCGGGGAGATGCAGGCGCAGACCAAAAGGATCCTGACGCTGCTCCTGATCGTTTTCGTCATCTACACGATCATCGCCACGCCGGAAAAGGCCTCCGACCTGGTAGCGCAGTGGTTCCAGGCGATGTCGTCCGCCGCCAAGTGGTGCGGCGATCAGATCAGCGGCTGGACGAGCTGAGGCGGGCACGTCGAGAGGTGGGGGCGGGACCGGTCACCGGCTCCACCGTCGACCCACACGCGATACGCAGATACCTGCTGCCCACCGAGACCTGCGCGATAGCGGTGCGTCGGCACTGGGCCATCATCCTGCGCCCGCTGGCGATCACCGCCCTCGGGACGGCCCTGCTGCTCCTGCTGCTGTGGTACTTCCCGGCCGAGAACCTGGCCGTGCGCTACGGCGTGTGGCCGATCGGGGCGGGACTCCTGCTGTGGTGCTCGGGGCACGTACTCACCTGGCGCAACGACTACTTCATCGTGACCGACAAGCGGATCATCCTGGCCGGCGGGCTTTTCGCCAAGCGGGTCAACATGATGCCGCTGACCAAGGTGACCGACATGAGCTACCGGCGCACTCCGGGCGGCCGAATACTCGGGCACGGGACGTTCGTGATGGAGTCCGCCGGGCAGGATCAACCACTCAAGGAGGTCGGTTTCGTGCCCCGGCCCGACGCCGTCTACCTCAAGGTGTGCGATCAGCTGTTCGGTCCCGACGTCGACTAATCGGCATGACCGGCGAGTAACACGAAACAGCTGGTAAAACCTCGAATTTTCTTTGCGGTGATTTGCGGCTTTCGTACTGTCGACATGCCGCTAGATACACCCGCATCACCTGACAAATCGGGGATGTCGCAAGGGGTTTGGGGCGGTGACCCGCGCCGGTAAGGGGGTACCGAACGACGGCTGCCGTTCCACCATGGCCGGCAGCGGCCAGGTTCCGCTCCAGGACCGACGAGGAGGTGGGCTCTCCAGTGCTGCTGCGAGATGCTTCCCACGAGGGCACGGCCGGCTCGACCGCCGACCGGGCCGCGCCCGCGCGCCTTCCCCGTACCGGCATCCCCCGCGTTCGCGCGGTCAGGGGTTCCGGCACCGACACCCCTCAGGACACGCGCACGCTGTCCCGAACCCTCCTGCTCCGCCTCACCGATGTCGTCGAGGGATCGGCCGAGCACGCCTACGTGCGCAGCACCCTGGTCGAGCTGAACCTGCCCCTGGTGCGCTTCGCGGCCAACCGCTTCCGCAGTCGCACGGACCAGTACGAGGACGTGCTCCAGGTGGGCACGATCGGGCTGATCAAGGCGATAGACCGCTTCGACCCGCATCGCGGCGTCGAGTTCCCCACCTACGCGGTGCCGACCATCATCGGCGAGATCAAGCGCTTCTTCCGGGACACCTCGTGGAGCGTGCGGGTACCGCGCCGACTCCAGGAGTTGCGCCTGGCGCTGGCCGAGGCCACCGAGCAGTTCAACCACAAATACGACCGCGCCCCGACGGTGGTCGAGCTCGCCAAACACCTGAACCTGACCGTCGAGGAGATCCTCGAGGGCATGGAGGCGGCCAACGCCTACTCGCCCGCGTCGCTGGACGCACACGACCTCGACGACGATCGCGACAACGCGCTGATCGCCCGGCTGGGACAGGAGGACGAGGCACTCGACGGCGTCGAGTACCGCGAGGCACTGCGCCCGCTGCTGGCCCGGATGAGTCCGCGCGACCGGCAGATCATCATGCTGCGCTTCTTCGGCAACATGACGCAGTCGCAGATCGGCGAGCGGCTGGGGATCTCGCAGATGCACGTGTCCCGCCTGCTGGCCCGTGCGCTGGCGCGCCTGCGCGCCGATCTGTCCGCCTGAGCGGCCCGGCCCCGACCGCTGCCCGGCAAGGACCCTGACGAACCGTCAGAGCCCTTGCCGGGCGGCAGGTCGAGGCCGTCCGCGGGGTCGACCGGGTGCTCAGAGGGTGAGCAGCCGTGCCCGGAGCTTGAGTTCGGTGGTCGGGTCGATGCCCAGACCCGTGCGCAGGTAGTCGTCGAACGAGCCGTACTTCGTCTGCACCTGCGCGAACACCGTGTCCAGGTATGACTTCTGCACGTACAGGAGCGGGTCCATCAGGCTCGGGTCCTGCATCAGACCGGCGGCCTTGAGGCCGGCCTTCGTGCCCTCGTTGCGGGCCCGGAGGTTGTCGTTGGAGGCGAGGTAGTCGGCGTAGACGGTGGCGTCGTTGACACCGAGCGCCTTGAGGACGATCGCGGTCATCCACCCGGTGCGGTCCTTGCCCGCCGTGCAGTTGTAGATCACCGACTTGCCGTCCGCGATGTCCCGCAGCACGGTGGTGAACTGCGCGCGCTGGGCCGGGTCGTCGACGAAGCCGCGGTAGATGTTCTCCAGCGCGGCGGCGGCCTTGCCGTCGCCCAGCAGTTCCTGCTGCTTGATCGGATCCCGGCTGCCCACCGCGGCGTTGGTGATGTTGGTCAGGTTGCCGTCGGCGATCGGCAGGTTCTTGATCGGGGTGCCGGCGGGCAGTCGGTTCACGCCGTTGCCGGCGATCTCGGTGTCCGTACGGAAGTCCGCCGCCACGTCCACGCCCAGGCTCGCGAGCCGGGCCACGTCCGCGTCGGTCGCCTTGCCGAGCGCGTCGGTACGGAAGACCTGGCCGTACTTGACGGTCAGGCCCCGATCGGTGCGGTAGCCGCCGATGTCGCGGGCGTTGGGCGCACTCTGCAGGCCCAGCGAGCGCGGTGCGGTGACCACGCCGACGAACGGGCCGACCGGGGTGACGTTGAAGTACCAGCGCTGGGCCGGGTCCAGGCCGGACACGGTCAGCGAGGTGCCGTTGGTGGTGCCGACGAGCCGGGTGAAGCGATCCACGTCGGTGGATGCGTACACGCGCATCGGGCCGGGCCACCGGTCGGTCCAGGTGATCGTGTACGTACCGGCCGCGTCGACCGTGGCCGACGCGCTCGTGACGATGCCGAGACCGCCTCGGGCCGAGACGTTGGCGTCGCTGCCGACCTCGTCGGCCGCGGCCGACGAGGTCACCGCGACGGAGCCGCCGAGCGTGAGCGCCGCCGTGACGGCGATGGTCGCGAGGCGGGTGGTGCGTATGCGCATGCGGTTGTGCTCCCGAAGAGGAAGTGTTCGTGAGCGCGCGGGAACCACCTGGAAAACAACCGGTCGTTGCTACCGCGCGACGAGCACCACTGTAGTGACGACCAGGCACTTGCTCCAGACGGTGCCGTATGGAGAGACGAACGCATCACCGCGACGGGGCGGGCGCATCTGCGGAGAGCGACGAACACATCACCCGGGAGGGATCGCGCATCGGCCCGGCGACCCACCCGATACTCGCGTCGGCCGCCGGCCGGAACAGCAACCACCCGTATCTTTCGGCCACTTCGCCCACGGCCGTCGACCCGCTCGATCCGCCGGATCCGCGGCCCGGACGGGGAACGCCGGCACGGTGTCCGAGAGTTTCCCTGATACGCCGTCAAATAGGTACCGAGCACGGGGATTCCGGGTAGGAGCCCGCCATCCGCACGGTGATCCGGACGGCCCTGCGGCAAAGTGGTGGCCAATGCGCGCGCGTGCGCACACGGGCACGGGCCGTGCACGCTATACCTGTTGATACCTGTCGCACGGGTGGGGGATGGTACGCCCACCGGCGACACGACGGGACCGGCTCGCCGGCCGGCCCGACGCGAAGGAGGAAGCCGTGCCGGACGGTACCAGCAAGCGCCACACCCCCGGCGATGGTTCGCCGGCCGAGCCCATCCCGCGAGCACAGGGTCCACGACGCCCCGGCCCGACCGGTCGCGAACGTCCCGATCCGGACTACGACCGTCGGCCGGATGCCGACTACGACCGTCGCCCCGACCCGGAGTACGACCGCAACGGCGTCGCGCCCGACGGGCCGACGGCCTACCCGGACCTGGCACCGGATCAGGGCGGACGCCGCTCCGGCCGGGCGCGCCGGGTCGCGAACTGGTTCGGCTTCGGCGCACCCGCCGAGGAGGAACCGGATCCCTACGACCGCCGACCCGGCTTCGGCCGGCGCGATCCGTACGAGGCCGACGCGGGCTACGACTACGGCCGCGACCAGGGCCCGGAGTACGACGCCGACTACGACGCGGCCCCGCCCCCGACGTCGGGACGCACCCGGCGGCGGACCGGCTCCTCGCACTGGGAAGACGTCATGCTCGGCTCCTCGCCGTCCCCCGGCACACCGATGTCGGACAGCATTCCCGGCGACACCATGCCGCCCGACCGGCTGCACCGCGAACCGCAGGGCGTACTGCCCCCGTCCCGCGGCACCTCGCGTCCGGGACGCCGCGAGGAACCGACGCCGAAGTGGCAGCCGGAGCCCGAGGACGACATCGAACCCGCCGATCCGATGGATCCGGTCGACCCGCTCGACCCGGGACCGAGCCCGTCGTCCGAGCGCCGCCCGACCTACCCGCCGATCCCCAAGCGCAGGCCCGCCCCGGCGGCGGAGTCCGATCGGGCGACGGTCGACACGATGCCCGCCCTCGACGACGAGCCCGACGACCGACGCCGGTTCGACGCCGGCACCACACCGGATCAGGACGACGACGACGGGCCCGGCACCTCGTTCGTGCCGGTGCCCGCGGCCCCCCGCGTGCCCTACCGCCCCGGACCGGCCGCGGACGCGGTCGACGAGGTACCGCGAAGGATGTTGCGCATGTTGCCCCCACCCGCGCTCGCCGACGGCGGCGGCATGGTCGTCGACGGTGGCCGACTGGGCCGGTTGAACGTTCGCGCCGCCGGCGTCCGCGGCGAACTGCACCAGCAGCAGGGCCTGCCGAGGCAGAACTGCTTCGCCGTCGGCCCGGACCCGAGCGCGCGGTGGACCATCGCGATCGTCTGCGACGGCGTCGACAACGCACACGCGTCCGAACTCGCCGCGCAGATCGCGGTCCGCAGCGCCTACCGCACGGTCGCCAGGATGGTCGCACGCGAACGCCACGAGAACTGGGACTGGGCCGGGGTGCAGGCCGAGGTCGAGGAGGACCTGCGCACCAGGCTCGCCGGAACCGCCGACCGGGCGCATGAACTCGGCCGCTCGGAACCTGCCACGCGCCTGGCGATATTGGTCACCGCGGCGGATCCGCTGGAGGACGATCGGGTCGACATGGCCGTGCTCGGCGACAGCACCGTGCTCCGCCTGGCCCAGGGTGGTTGGCGCGCGCCGCTGGGCATCCGGGACGCGTCCGTGGAGACCGCCCCGGCGGCGATCCCCGACCAGGCGGGCGACGACCAGCTGCGCATCTGCCGAACCACGTGGCGTCCGACCGACGTTCTGGTCATGATGACCGGCGGCTTCGCCGAGGCACTCGGTCAGCCCACGGCCGGACTCGCGCCACGTCTCGCCGAGGATTGGCGCACGCCGCCATCCCTCTTCGACTACCTGCGCGACGTGGACGAGGGCCTTCGCCTGCGCGAGGACGACGGTTGTGTGGTCGCCCTGTGGCCGTCGACGTGACCGACTGAGGCGCCCACCCGCGCGGTGATCACCGCTGTGGGGAATACCGTTTCACCGATTCACCGCATACCTCGGGCGGGTCCCCGAACAATTGGGGCCCGCCCGTCGGTATGTCAGCTGACGGCAATGAGTACGGCCACCGCGACGACGATGATCGCGATCACGACCCCGGCGATCAACATCACCGGCGGGGTGCTGCGCCGGGCCGGTTCACCGGGGGCCGCAGGGCGATCCTCGTTCACGAAAGCCCGGAACATCTGAGTACTGGCTGCAGGATCCATCTCGTTGTCAGGCATGCGCACGACCATACCGCACTCGAAAAACGCAAAAGGCCCATCCCTGTTCGGGATGGGCCTTTCACACGTAGATTCCGGCGGCGTCCTACTCTCCCACACCCCTTCGAGTGCAGTACCATCGGCGCTGGAGAGCTTAGCTTCCGGGTTCGGAATGAGACCGGGCGTTTCCTCTCCGCCAAGACCACCGGAAAACCATCGAACCCGACAATCACGGGTCGTTCGGTGAACCAGAAATCACATGCGGTGATTCAATTATCAAACGGGTTCCCCGAAACCGATTGCGGTTCGGGAACCACACAGTGGACGC